>NZ_JBHXMN010000002.1:0-47975 GCF_042720495.1 Nocardia sp. NPDC058480
CCACCGGCACCACCTCCACCGGGGAGCATCACCGGTCGCGGGCGCGCGATCAACTCGACCAGTTACCGAGGCAACCTTCCTGGACGAGGCACTAGCAGGCCGGACCCCCGAATGGCTTCGCGACCGCAGACCGGGGGCGCCAGCCAGTAGGTCAAGGAACGCCGGTATCGGGAGCCAGGTGTCGGGACCCCAGTTAGCCGAATACTTCTGCTCTTCGGCGTCGCGAACGAGGCGGAGTGCTTGAGCGGCAGTCACTTCGAGTCGGGTCTGGCCTGCGAGTTATGCACGCCATTGGGATTCGCTTGGGGCGGTGGTGAATTGCCAGGGTTGCGGGGTTTGTTGGTGGGGCCGAGTCGTCGAAAGGGGCGGCGGCCTCAGGGTCTATCGGGCCGGACCGGCATCATGAATGCTTCGGGCGGAGTGTAACTGGGCACGGATCCGCTCTACGGCTGATGCTTCTCCCTCGCGTGGAGCTCCTGCTCTCGTTGGTCAGCCCATTCGCGAGCTGCTGAGATGGCGTGACGCAGGCCAGCAATCTCCAATCGCTCCCTGACATCTGGCCGATCAAGGGTAAACGTCACCTTTGGCGGCCCTTCGGCACCCAGTGTGAGGGTTTCGATGAGCAGCCATTGCTGGATCTTGGAAGGGGTGGCACCGACAGCAACCGCCGGTTCTAGTACACCGTAGGCGGAGCCGTCTACCTGAAGCGTCTCAACAGCTTCCAGTAGCTGCTGGCATTGCCGCCTCATATCCTCCAGATCGGCATCGTCGGCGGCGAGACCAGCACCGTCGACCACTGCGATGGTCGTGAGCAGTCGTTCATGATTCCGTTCAAGTAGCTCGGGGTCAGGGTTGAGGGACTCATCTCCGAGCTGGCTCGTCGGACTCAGCGCAAATGGCCAAAGCTGGCCGTAGGCCGGGCGGCGGAGAGACTGAAGGAAATGTCCCACCAAATACTCGACCGCGTGCGAGGCCGACGTCGGATCGTCGCGTTTGTCTCGTCGAACCAGGTGCCGCCGCTGGCCCTCGACTCCGGGGCAGAACCAGATCTCCTCTTCACGAGTGCGATGCATCTGGAGTGGATCCCCGCAGACTGCGCAGTTCGGGATCGGGTGGAGCGGAAGAACGTCGGCATACTGGCGCTCGATCGCTTCCAATGCCGCGAAGGCGGCCGACCGATCGGCTTGCCAAGACAGCCAGAGATCGAACCCGCGGGCGGCGCGGTGGGGATGGCCATGGGCAACCAAGTTCCTAGCCTGCTCGCGAAGCATGAAGGGGTCGTGGTCGCTGTCAACAGGGCACCGAAGGATGAGTGTGCCCGCGTCAGCGTCGTAAGCGGCGACCGCGACAGCCTCACAGAATGCAATGGGCTCGGTATCGCGCAGGAGTTCGTTACATGGGCCGGTCGCCGTTGTCGCTGTCGAAGCGGGTGGCCATGAGCCCTGCGGCAACCGCTCACGACCCCAACTGCGCGTCAGTGAGTCGAGTTGATCGTCGGCCCTCTTGATCCGACTCTTCAGTTCAGTTCGTCGCTTCCGCAGCTGTTCGGCTTCTTGTCGGATGCTCTCAGTCCTTCGCCATTCTTCCGTAGCGGTGGTCGCATAGGCAGACTGTTCCTTTGTCAGCGGGACCCGCTCGTCGACCCGGCAGGTCTTGCAGGCCCGCTGCACGCCAGCAGCTGTGAGTTCCGCGAACGTGTAGTTGCGTGGCTTGGCCTTCCCCAGGCTTCGGCAATCATGCATATGGACAGTCCCGGTGCCTGTAACCGCGACGGTAGCGGTGATCGACACCAGCGGACCCGGGTCGGCTCCGCTCCCACCGCGTTCGACCGGGCAAAAGGCGCGAACCGCCACAGAAAAACTGACGTCGGACATCGGTTCCTTCCTTACTGCCTGGTGGATCGCGTCATCACTGCGGCAGAGTGCTTGGCTCACCATCCTCCCGTCCCTTGGTGTCACCGGGACAGAACCGGTGGCAAAACTACTAGAAGTGGATTGCGGCTGTGGGCGATCTGAATATGAAGTGCCAAGGCCCTCAACGCCAAATGGGTGGCCAAGTCGTTCCTGACGAGGGCGCCGGGTGCGTGGCTACTGCGTGCGGATGGTCGGTGTGGCGGCCGACCCCGACGGTAGGCTCTGTACATGGACGACGACTCACCTGCGGATCGGCTTCGGCTTGCGATCGATATGTTCGAGTTCGGCTTGGGCATGCAGCGCGCTCGACTTCGTCGCGAGCGGCCGGACGCGAATGAGTCGGTCATCGATTCAGCGATAGACGAGTGGTTGCTGTCGCGACCGTTCGAGCCGCTTGGCGGAGGGCGAGGTCGACCGTCGGCCAGGTTCGCATGAATCCGCTGGAGGCCGCACTCCGCAAGGCTGCTTCCGATCTTGATCAGCGCGGATTTCGGTGGTCGATCGTTGGCGGGTTCGCGGTGTCGGCCCGATCGAATCCAAGATTCACGGCCGATATCGACATCGCTGCTGCGGTGGCTGATGACGCCCAAGCTGAAGGCCTGGTGCAGTCGTTGATAGCGGCCGGATACCAGTTGTTCGCTTCGGTCGAGCACGACAACGGCCGGTTGGCGACTGTCCGGCTCAAGCGGCGCATCGACGGGGTTCCCGTGGTCGTTGACCTGCTTTTTGCCAGTTCGGGTATCGAGCCGGAGATTGTTCGGGCGGCAGAGCCGCTCGAGATATTTCCCGGTTTGGTCGTGCCCATCGCTCGCACTGGGCATCTGATCGCGTTGAAGCTGCTAGCTCGCGATGACGAGAGCCGTCCACAGGACAGTGCGGACCTCAGGAGCTTGGCCGCGGTCGCAACCGCGGACGACATTGCAGACGCTGCTGAGGCGATTCGATTGATCACTGAGCGAGGCTTCAATCGGGACCGCGACCTGGCCCAACTGCTGGCGGGGATGCAAGGCCAACCGAGCGCCGACTAACTCTCGACGTGATTTGCCTGCCGTCAGCGCTGGTCGGAACGTTTGTAAATCAGGGGAGATGGGCGAACCGCTAGATAATTATAGGCGTTTGATATCAAATGTTAGGCGCATCACCTCACCGTCGCTGGACGGGTTCGGGATCTCGCAGCGGTCAGTTACCGTCTCGACGGTTGGTCTAGCGTCGGCTATCCGCGAGCTCGCGGATGAGGATCTGTCGGTGAGGTTGGCGGTGTCGACGTCGCCGCTCGGCCGGTTGCCCATGCCATGGGCTCGGATCGCGTACCCGCCGGCCAACGCGAATCCGTGATCACCCGCGACGGAGCAATTTCCGTGAGTCGACGGTGGCGCGGTTCCACGCGTCTACGCCGACGCCAGGCGGCTGAGTTCAGCAAGTTCAGGGAAGCTGACTTCCCAGACGCGCCTGGTTGCCGCGGGCAGCCAGATGTACGACCAAAGTTGTTTGAGCACCGCTTGATTGAGGTAGGTATGAAGATCGCTCGGACTCATGGCCTCGTTGATAACCGCGCGGTAGAGATCGACGATTCGACCCGACCGGTCCAGGTCGTAGTCGGCGTTACCCGACCAATCGAGATGACTGGGAAGGTGCACGATCCCGCTGGTAGGGCCCTTGAGGAACCGCAGATTCTCCGGGATCACGACAGGCTTGCTGTACTTCCTGTCTGGCATTGCCTGCTCCTCGTCCTGTCAGTCGGCCGTTCGCATAAGCCTTCCGTGCGCGAAGGCTGTTGAGCAGGGATGCGGCTGGTCAGCGCGTTTGTAAACAGGGGGCATGGGCGAGCCGCTGGCCAACTACAAGCGGGTGGTGAACGCGGTTCGCCGGATCACCTCGCCCGCTCCCGACGGGCTCGGCATCTCGCAGCGGTCGGTGACGGTGTCGACCGTCGGCCTCGCGCCCGCGATCCGTAAGCTGGCCGACGAGGACATGTCGGTGCGTCTTGCGGTGTCGCTGCACACTCCCGACGACGAACTGCGCGACACCCTGGTTCCGGTGAACAATCGCTGGTCGATCGCCGAAGTGCTCGACGCCGCACGGTATTACGCCGACAAGTCCGGGCGCCGCGTGTCGATCGAATACGCGTTGATCCGCGATATCAACGATCAGCCGTGGCGGGCGGACCTGCTCGGCAAGAAGCTGCACAAGGCGCTCGGCCCGCTCGTGCACGTGAACCTGATCCCGCTCAACCCGACACCGGGTAGCGAATGGGATGCCAGCCCCAAACCGGTCGAGAAAGAGTTTGTCCGCCGGGTGATCGCCCAGGGTGTGTCGTGCACGGTGCGTGACACCCGTGGTCAGGAGATCGCGGCGGCCTGCGGTCAGCTCGCCGCCGAGGGCTAGGCCAACTTCATGCGCGTGGGCTGACGTACGCCTGCGCGTCCGTCAGACGATGCTGATCGGTGCGATGAAGTCGTCGTAGGGGAGTGGGCCTGCGACGAAGGCGTTGACCGACATGAAGTTCAGGGTGATGTCGCCGCCGTGGTTGTCCAGGAAGGCGATATCGGAGGCGTCGCGGCCGGTGGCGATGCGCACCAGGCTCGAGCGCGGCGCGAGGCCCGTCGGGTCGTAAGTGCGCCACTTGCCGTCGATGTAGGCCTCGCAGACGGCGTGGAAGTCCATCGGCACGCAGCCCGGCGCGTAGACCGCGGCGACCCGGGCGGGGACGCCGACGGCGCGTAGCAGCGCGACCATCAGGTGTGAGAAGTCGCGGCAGACGCCGGTGCCCGATAGCAGCGTTTCCACCGCGCCGTCGATGGGCGTGCTGCTGCCAGAGACGTAGGTGATCCGTCGGCCGATCCACGCCGAGACACGGTTGGCGACCTCGGGATCGGCTATGCCATAACCGAATTCGGCCGCCGCGAAGCCGAGCAGCTTGTCCGACTCCGCGTAGCGGCTCGGTCGCCGATACAGCGCGAGGTCGTAGTCGGAGGGCGGCTCGAGGAAGGCCGTGCCGAGGACGGTCGCCTGATAGTCGATCCGGAGGGTGCCCGCGCGCACATCGAGCACGTGGATCCGGGAACCGTGCTGGCCGACCACTTCGCGCGGCGTGAGGAACTCGCCGTCGAGTGAGCACGTCATGGACTCGATCAGGTCGATTCCGGGCCGACGGGCGACAGCGATCTGACACTGCAGCACCGAATCGGCATGGACCGCGACCTCCAGGCGAGCGGAAACGTCCCGTTTCACGCCCACAGACTGACAGGCCAACCGGGATCAGGCGAACCGAACCGCTCGAGCGGGTTGCGGCCCAGGCGTTATCGTCGCGGGACCGGATCGACGTGTGCGTCCGAGATCGTTGACTATGGCGCGCGAAACAGCCTCTGTCACAGTCACTCTCGAGCTCGAAGCCGGAAACGCCTCGCTGATGATCCTCGGCAAGATGCTCGGTCCGACCGGCGTCCCACCCTTCGAGGTCAAACGGCGCTACGACGCCGCGACGGCAGATCAACGCGGCGAGATCATTCCCGCCGTCATCACGATCGACGCCCGCAAGCGCTGGACGATACGGCTCAAAACCCCGCCGACGGCGTCGTTGATCCGTAAGGCCCTCGGCCGAGCGGGCTCCCCGCAACCCGGCCACCAGCCGGTCGGCGCGATCAGCCGGGACCAATTGCGCCGCATAGCGATCCGCAAGATGCCCGACCTCAATACCGCTGATGTGGAGGCGGCGATGCGCATCGTCGCAGGTACCGCGCGGTCGATGGGTGTGCGCATCGAGGAGTGAGGTGGGTGGCGCGAGACACGTGTCAGCGGCACCGTGGTGAGTCTGCCGAGGCATCGACTCGACTCCGTGGTCCACCCTGTTTGGTAGGGTCCAGCCGTCGGACGAAGAGCGAGATTCGGGGGTCAGAGTGGTTTCTGACGGGACGGTGTTCGCCGGCTACGCGATCGACCGGCAGCTGGGTCAAGGCGGGATGGGGTCGGTGTATCTGGCCAGGCATCCGCGCCTGCCGAGGTGGACGGCGCTGAAGCTGCTGAACCGGGAGCTGTTCTCCGACTCCGAGATCCGGGCCAGGTTCGAGCGGGAAGCCGATCTGGTCGCCCAGCTCGATCACCCCAATATCGTGACCGTGTTCGATCGCGGGGTCGAGGGCGATCAGCTGTGGATCAGCATGCAGTACATCGACGGAATCGACGCCTCCTCGCTGGATCCGCACACCCTGCCGCCGGACCGGGCACTGCAGATCATCGGTGAGACCGCCGCCGCGCTCGACTACGCGCATCGCGCGGGTGTACTGCACCGCGACGTCAAGCCCGCCAACATCCTGCTGGCGCGTTCCAGCAGCCAGGAGCGGGTGTATCTCACCGACTTCGGGATCGCCCGTCTGCGTGACGACTCGGGTCACCTGACCGAGACCGGGTCGTTCACCGCCACCCTGGCCTACGCCGCGCCCGAGCAGCTCACCGGCGCCGCACTGGATCACCGTGCCGACCAGTACTCCCTCGCGTGCACGCTGTACACGTTGCTGACCGGCAGCGCGCCCTACGAATCGACCAGTCCGGCCGCGGTGATCACCGGCCACCTGCAAGCACCACCACCCCCGGTGAGCCCGCGTCGCGCGGGTCTGCCGCAGGTGCTCGACGCCGTGATGGCTCGCGCGCTGGCCAAGCGACCCGCCGACAGGTTCAGCTCGTGCGAGGAGTTCGTCGACGCCGCTCAGCGCGCAGTGCGCACCGGAACCACCGGTGCCCGCCCGCTCGCCCGCCCCACCTCGGGTGCGCACGCTCAGCCGTTCGTCGGCATGCAGCCCATGCGCCCGGTGAGCACTCCCATGCCGCCGTACAACCCCGCTCCGATGCCCCCGTTGGCGCCACAGCCGCAGTACGCACCCACGCCGCAGTACTGGCAGCAGCAACCGGCCCGGATACCGAATCCGCCGCCGCAACGAGGTGGCTGGGGATCGGCGCTCGGCACCTATGCGATCCTGCTGGTCGTGGTCATCGTGATCGCCGGAGTGATCGCGCTGCTGGCAAACCTCTGATCGGCCGCCGACCTGATCGGCGGGTGCCATATTCTGGTCAGAATGAGCGACTTCGACGTCACCGCCGCCGACTCCATCGACCTCGACCGGTTGCGTCGTTTCGTCGCCGTCGCCGAGGAGTTGCACTTCGCGCGCGCCGCCAAAGCCCTGCGGATCCCGCGGCAGGCACTGAGCGCCACCGTGATCGAGTTGGAGGAAGAGCTCGGCACCCGGGTCTTCGTGCCCGGCGCCGCACCCACCCAGCTCTCCGACGACGGTAACGCCCTGCTCGTACGGGCCAGGGACCTGATCCGAGTGCGGGAGCAGGCCGAACGGGAGCAGAAGCCCGACGCGCCCGCGAGCCTGCGGGTGGGGTTCGTACCGGGGGTGACGGTGTCGAAGTGGGCGCGGATCTGGGGCGAGCGGCTACCGGACCATCCACTCGAGGTGGTCGGCGTGGCGCAGGGTGAGCAGGAGTCGGCGTTGCGTGCGGGCCGCATCGACCTGTGCTTCGTCCGGCTGCCCATCGACCGGACCGCGACGAACGCGATCTCACTGTGGCAGGAGACGCCGGTCGCGGTCGTGCAGAAGGACGACGCGCTGTCGCTGCTCGAGTCGATCAGCCCCGCGGATCTGGTCGACGAGACGATCCAGGACAGCGCCGATCTCGATCAGGCCGTCGATATTCTCGCCCTCGTCGCCGCGGTCGGTGGCGCGGCGATCATGCCGCAGTCGATCGCGCGCCTGTATCACCGCCGCGACCTGGTCTACCGCCCGGTCAGCGATACCGAGTTCACCGAGATCGCACTGGCCTGGCCCGCCGGGACCGACAGTGATCTGCTCGAGGAGTTCGTCGGCATCGTGCGCGGTCGTTCGGCCAACAGCTCGCGCGGCGGCGTGGCGGAACCCGAACAGCGCGCCGCGGCCCTGGCTCGCAAACCCGCGGCGAAGAAACCCGCAGCGAAGAAGACGCCGAAGAAGCCGGTCGCGCGTGGCCGCAAACCGGCTCGACGCGGCCGCTGACACGCGAAAACGCCTGCGGCGCAAGGTGATCGCTGCCGCAGGCGTGGACGTTTCGAGCTGGAGAGTTACCTCGGCATCCGCCGGGTGAGCGAGTCGACGACCATCATGAGCGCCATCAGGCCGGCCAGACCGACGAGGAAGATGTCCTCGACGTGACCCTGGTGGTTGCCGATGGTCATCGCGAGCAGGGCGATGACGACGAACCAACCGGCGATACGGAAGGTCTTGCGCGACTCACCGCTCCAGCCCCATGCTGCCGAGGGCACCTCGGCGGGGTCGACGCTGGTGGCGACGGCACGCTCGGTGCTGGCTTTATCGAGGTCCGTGGCTGCCACGATCGCTCCTTAGGGCTCGAGTTCTGGTTGGGCGAGTGAGCATATCGTGGCATACGACCGTCCGTCGTAGCCAGCAGCCCTGCCACAATGGGCCCGTGTCCCACCCCGCAACGCGTGCCGCGCACGACAGTTCCCCGTCCACCGATCGGGTGAAGGTGCTGCTTCTCGGCAGTACCGGTTCGATCGGTACTCAGGCGCTCGAGGTGATCGCCGCCAATCCCGACCGCTTCGAGGTGGTCGGTCTGGCGGCGCGCGGCGGCAATCCCGCCCTGCTCGCCGAGCAGATGGCGGCCACCGGCACCCGCAATGTCGCCGTCGCCGATCCCGCCGCCGCCCAAGCGCTCGATCTCGAACTCGGCGGCCCGGATGCCGTGACCGAACTGGTCCGCCGCACCGACGCCGATGTCGTGCTCAATGCCCTGGTCGGTTCGCTGGGACTGGAACCGACACTGGCCACCCTGCACGCCGGCACCCGCCTCGCGCTGGCGAACAAGGAATCGCTGGTGGCGGGCGGCTCCTTGGTGACGCGCGCGGCCGCACCCGGCCAGATCGTGCCCGTCGACTCCGAGCACTCGGCGCTGGCCCAGTGCCTGCGCGGTGGTCGCGCCGAGGAGGTCGACCGCCTCGTTCTCACCGCATCGGGCGGACCGTTCCGTGGCTGGACCACCGAGATGCTCGAATCCGTGAACCCCGCCGAGGCGAAGACCCACCCGACCTGGTCGATGGGCCCGATGAACACCCTGAACTCGGCCTCGCTGGTCAACAAGGGCCTGGAGGTGATCGAGACCCACCTGCTGTTCGGCGTGCCCTACGACCGCATCGACGTCACCGTGCACCCCCAGTCGATCGTGCACTCGATGGTCACCTTCACCGATGGCTCGACCCTGGCACAGGCCAGCCCGCCTGACATGAAACTCCCCATCGCCCTCGCACTGGGCTGGCCCGACCGCATCCCCGGCGCCGCTGCGGCCTGCGATTTCGGCACCGCTGCCACCTGGACCTTCGAGCCGGTCGACGACGAGGTCTTCCCCGCCGTGCGCCTGGCCCGACAGGCAGGCGAAGCGGGCGGCAGCGTCACCGCGGTCTACAACGCCGCCAACGAGGTCGCCGTCCAAGCCTTCCTCGACGGCAAGATCACCTTCCCCACCATCGTGCGCACCGTCACACGCGCGGTAGAGGCCGCCGACCGCTGGCACGCCGAACCCGATACCCTGGACGACGTCCTCGCGGCCGACCGCTGGGCAAGGGAGTACGCCGCGAAGACCATCGACGGCGAAACTACGACCTGACCTGAACGACCACAACGACACCACCACGTTTTCGGCCGCCCCGAATCCGAGGGGCGAGACGGAACGCCGAAGGCGCAGTATCGCCCCTCGGATTCGGGGTTACGAGGCCGAAAACACGCGGCGCCAGCCGCCAAAGAAAGGGCCACATGGTTTTCGCGCTGGGGTTCGCACTGTTCGCCCTCGGTATCACGATTTCGATCGCGCTGCACGAGTGCGGGCACATGTGGACCGCGCAGGCCACCGGCATGAAGGTGCGCCGCTACTTCATCGGCTTCGGACCGAAGGTGTTCTCGTTCCGCCGCGGTGAGACCGAATACGGACTCAAGGCGCTGCCACTCGGCGGCTTCTGCGATATCGCGGGCATGACGGCCCTCGACGAGCTCGAGCCGGAGGAAGTCGACCGGGCGATGTATCGCCAGTCGACCTGGAAGCGTCTGGTCGTGATGTTCGGCGGCATCGGCATGAACTTCCTGCTCGGGTTCATCCTGTTGGTGGTCCTGGCGATCGGCTGGGGTCTGCCGCAGCTCGAGCAGCCCCCGGCTACCGCGCTCGGCACCATGAGCTGCGTCGCGCAGGAGACCCCGGAGAAGACCCTCGCGCCCTGCGTCGGCAATGGACCCGCCCAGCGCGCCGGATTGCAGCGTGGCGACGTGGTGAAGGCCGTGAACGGCGTCGAGGTGAGTACCTGGGCGCAGTTCCAGGCCGAAACCCAGAAGCAGACCGGCACTTTCACCTACACGATCGAACGCGACGGCAACACAGTGACGGTCCCGGTCACCCCGGAGCGGGTCATGCGTTCGCCCAAGGAAGGTCCGAGTCGTGAGGTGAGCGCGGTCGGCGTCGGCCCCGATTTCGCCGAGCCGAAGCAGTACGGCCCGATCGCCGCGATCCCGGCCACCATCTCGTTCACCGGTGACTTCTTCGTCGAAACGGTGAAGTCGCTGGCGAAGATGCCACAGAAGGTGTCGGCACTGTGGGAAGCGGTCACCGGCGGTGAGCGCGACCCGGAGACCCCGGTCAGCGTCTACGGCGCCAGCCGCCTCGGTGGCGAGACCGCCGAGCGTGGCCTGTGGGGCATGTTCATCCTGATCCTGGCCAGCCTGAACTTCTTCCTCGGCGCGTTCAACCTGCTGCCGTTGCTGCCGCTCGACGGCGGTCACATCGCAGTGGTGCTCTACGAGAAGGTCCGCAACACGATCCGAGGCTGGTTCGGCAAGGCCCCTGCCGGCCCGGTCGACTACCTCAAGCTACTGCCGCTGACGTATGTGGCAGTAGTGATCGGTGGTGCGTTCATGCTGCTCACCCTGGCCGCCGACATCGTCAACCCGATCAGCTTGCGGTAATATTCGCGGCTGGCGCCGCGGGTTTTCGGTGTTCTTGGCGGCTGGCGCCGCGGGTTTTCGGCCTCGTAACCCCGAATCCGAGGGGCGATACTGCGCCTTCGGCGTTCCGTCTCGCCCCTCGGATCCGGGGCGGCCGAAAACTGCGTTGTATTCACTGTCGTGACCCTCACAGGGCGGCGGGTCACCCTGCGCGACTAAGCTCGATACCGAGTTGCACGCACGGAACTTTTTGGTACAAAGCGCGGAACCTCTCGAGTTCCGCGCACGAAACCGGCAAACGTACGAAAGAAGGCAGCCGACCGTGACCAGCACCATCGGATTGGGGATGCCCGTCGCCCCCGCTGCTGTTCTCGCACCCCGGCGCAAGACCCGCCAGCTGATGGTCGGCAATGTCGGCGTCGGTAGCGATTCGCCGATCTCGGTGCAGTCGATGACCACTACCAAGACCCACGACATCAACGCCACGCTGCAGCAGATCGCCGAGCTCACCGCCTCGGGCTGCGACATCGTGCGGGTGGCCTGTCCGCGCCAGGAAGACGCCGACGCACTGGCCACGATCGCGAAGAAGTCGCAGATCCCGGTGATCGCCGACATCCACTTCCAGCCGCGCTACATCTTCGCCGCGATCGACGCGGGCTGCGCCGCGGTGCGCGTCAACCCGGGCAACATCAAGGAATTCGACGGCCGCGTCGGCGACGTCGCCAAGGCCGCGGGCGCCGCGGGTATCCCGATCCGCATCGGCGTCAACGCGGGTTCGCTGGACAAGCGGATGCTGGAGAAGTACGGCAAGGCCACGCCGGAGGCCCTGGTCGAGTCGGCGCTGTGGGAGGCGAGCCTGTTCGAGGAGCACGGCTTCGGCGACATCAAGATCTCGGTCAAGCACAACGACCCGGTGATCATGGTCGAGGCCTACCGCCAGCTCGCCGCGCAGAGTGACTACCCGCTGCACCTCGGCGTCACCGAGGCGGGCCCGGCGTTCCAGGGCACGATCAAGTCAGCGGTAGCCTTCGGCGCGCTGCTCAGCGAGGGCATCGGCGACACGATCCGGGTCTCGCTCTCGGCGCCGCCCGCCGAGGAGATCAAGGTCGGCAGCCAGATCCTGCAGTCGCTGAACCTGCGCCCGCGCAAGCTCGAGATCGTGTCCTGCCCGTCGTGTGGACGGGCCCAGGTGGACGTGTACACCCTGGCCGACGCTGTCGCCGCCGGTCTGGACGGCCTGGAAGTGCCGCTGCGCGTCGCGGTGATGGGCTGTGTCGTGAACGGACCGGGCGAGGCCCGCGAGGCCGACCTCGGTGTCGCCTCCGGCAATGGCAAGGGCCAGATCTTCGTCAAGGGTGAGGTCATCAAGACCGTGCCCGAGCACTTGATCGTCGAGACCCTGATCGAAGAGGCGATGCGCATCGCCGAGGAGATGGACCAGCAGCCGGGCGCCGAGCCCGTTGTGACCGTGAGCTGAATCCCACTCCCCTCACGGTCACACGTCGGATTCGGCGGACCCGTACCGTTCGGCGTGCTTTCGTGGCAGGCTGGTGCCGTGCGGAGTCTGCTGGAGCCGACGCGACGGTCCAAAACCACTCCCGCGCGCCCGGTGGCCGTGCGAGATCTGGGCGAGGTGCTGCGCGTCCTCGATACCGACCCGGTGGCTTCGTGCATGATCGCCGCCCGCGTGCAGGAATTCGGGCTCGACTCCCGTACCGGCGTCGGTGAACTGTGGAGCCGCGGCGGGCCGGCCGACTCCCTGTGTTTCTCCGGCGCGAACCTGGTTCCGCTGCGCGGTGACCAGCAGGCCCTGCGCGCGTTCGCCGATCGGGCGGGCCGCTGGCCTCGGGTGTGTTCCTCGGTGGTCGGCAGGCAGGAGCTCGCCCTCCCGCTGTGGGAAATGCTGCTCCCGTCCTGGGGCCCCGCCAGGGAGTTACGTGCCGATCAACCTCTGCTGGCGCTCGCCCGCCCGGCCGCCGCGCGCGCCGACGGGGGAGTGCGCCGCGTGCGACCCGACGAGATCGACCGCTACCTGACCGCCGCGATCGCCATGTTCATCGAAGAGGTCGGCATCGACCCGCGCGCAGGCGACGGCGGTCGCGGCTATCGGCGGCGGATCAAGAGTCTCATCGAATCCGGTAGGGCCTGGGCACGTTTCGAAGACGGTGTGGTCATCTACAAGGCCGAGATCGGTGCGCTGTCACGACGCACCGGCCAGATCCAGGGCGTGTGGGTACATCCCGAATTCCGGGGTGGGGGTGTCGGCACCGCGGGCACCGCGTCCGTCGCCAATGCTGTTGTGGCAACAGGCCGTACGGCGAGCCTCTACGTCAACGACTACAACCGGATCGCCCGCCGCGCCTACAGCCGAGTGGGTTTCCGCCAGATCGCCACCTTCGCGACCGTATTGGTGGACTGAGTCCTCGGCGGCTGGTGCCGCTGGGCACTCCTTCGTCGCACCCTTTCGGTCAGTCCAGATCGAGGCGGCCGCAAACGAGAAGGGCGACACCGTGTTGCGCCGAGGTCAGCGGCCTGTTCGCCGCTACCATCGGTGCCGATGAGGACACGGATGCTCACCACTTGTGCGGTGGCCGCCCTCGCCGTTGCGGCGACCGCCTGTTCTTCCGGCGCCCAGGGGCCGGTGCCCGCCGCCGATGCCTTCGCCGCGGCGTTCGCCGAACACGATCTCTCCGCGGCGGCGGCGCTCACCACCGCGCCCGAGAGGGCAACGGCGGCACTGACTTCGACGTGGCAGGCGCTGCAGGCAGAGAAGTTGTCGATCCGCACCGGCGACGCGCGCGTCAACGGTGATACCGCGACGGTCGACTACACCTACGAGTGGACCCTGCCCAAAGGGCGCCAGTGGACCTACTCCGGGGAATTGCAGATGGGCCGCAGCGACGGGCAATGGCTGGTCCGGTGGAGCTCCGCTGACATTCACCCCAAACTCGGTGACACCCAGAGCATGGAATTGCGCACCCGCCCCGCGCCGCGCGCCAGGGTCAATGAGGCGGCGGGCAGCGACGTGCTGGTCCCCGGCAAGGTCTCGCGCGTGAAGTTCACCGTGGCCGATGCCCCCGACCCGAGTCGCGTCGCCGGTGCGCTCGCCGCGGCGCTGAGCCGCATCGACCCCGTCGCCTACACCCCGCAGACCATCCTCGCCGCGGCGCGCAAGACCGACGGCGCGCACACCGTGATCCTGCTCAACGAATACGAGGCCGAGACGATCGGTGGCGAACTGATCGGCCTGCCCGGCGTCACCCTGACCCAGGAGTGGGACATGGTGCCCACCGACCGCAAATTCGCGCCCGACCTGCTCACCCAGGTCCGCAAAACGGTGATCGCCGAGGTCGACGGGAAGGCGGGCTGGAGCGTGGTCACCCGCAATGCCGACGGTGCCGATCTCGCTGTGCTGCACGAGGTAGCGGCCGAACCGGCACCGTCGTTCGCACTGAGCATCGATCGGTTCGTGCAGAATTCCGCCCAGCACGCGGTCGACCTGCGCACCGAGCAGGCGATGATGGTGGTGCTCCGCCCGTCGACCGGTGCGATTCTCGCGGTGGCCCAGAACAAGTTCGCCGACCGTGACGGTCCGGTGGCCACCAGTGGTCAGTACCCGCCGGGCTCGATCTTCAAGACGGTCACGGCGTCGGCGGCGATGGCCGCCGGTCTGGCCACGCCCGAGACCGTGCTGGCCTGTCCGAGCAGCACCATCATCGGCGAACGCACCATCCCCAACTACAACATGTTCTCCGTCGGTGACGTGCCGATGGCCACCGCCTACGAACGCTCGTGCAACACCACCTTCGCCAGGCTGGCCAGCAGGCTCGCACCCGACGCGCTCACCGAGGCCGCGGCGCGCCTCGGTGTCGGCCAGGACTACAAGGTCGAAGGTCTACCCACCATGTCCGGTTCGGTGCCGAAAGCCGAGGGCCTGGTCCAGCGCGCTGAAGACGGGATCGGCCAGGGCCGAGTGGTGGTGAGCCCGTTCGGAATGGCGGTGATGGCCGCGACCGTCGCCAACGGCGCCGCGCCGGTGCCGTATCTGATCGCGGGCAGACCGACCGAGATCACCGGCGATCGGCCCGCGATCGCGCCGGAGGTGGTCGAGGGGCTGCGTTCGATGATGCGCATGGTGGTCACCGGTGGCACGGCCGAACGCATCAGAGATCAGGGCGAGGTCTACGGCAAGACCGGCGAGGCCGAAGTCGACGGTGGATCGCACTCGTGGTTCATCGGCTATCGCGGGGATATCGCGTTCGCGACACTGCTCGTCAAGGGTGGTAGCTCCGACAACGCGGTCGCCGTCACCCGGGATATGTTCGCCGCGCTGCCCGCCGGCTACTGATTCCCGGTCGCCAGCAGACCCCGAACCACCGCGAGCGAGGTGCTCTCGGTATGGGATGACGCGGTGTCGTGCAGCACGTTGTAGCTGACAACGGGCTCGGGTGCGGCCCCCATGGCCGCGCCGTCGAGGATATCGATGGCGGCCGCGCCGCCGAGGATCATCCCCGCAGTGGTCAAGATCAGAGTGGAACGCCTCATAGTTCGTCTCCCTCATTCAGGGTTTCGACGTGTTCGCGGGGCAGTAGTTCGATTGTCTGAGGATTAGCTGATGCATTACCGTAGAACGGCGGCTACTTCGGCAACAGGCGACGGCAGCAAGCGACACACAATTGTTGCCCTATGTGCGGGCGTGTTCGAACACAACCGCTACCGGCCTGTGATGAAAAGATGAACTACCGGTTTCGGTCGCGCAAATGCGCTGATCAAGGGGCATGTTCGGGTAAGTTACCGAATTACACGTGACTCAGCCGCGTTGCAGAGTTGCCGCTAGGTGATGCTGCAAAGATTCGCCGACCGCTGCCATCCGCAACGTGTACTCGATCGTGTCGCCGGTGACATGGAATGAGCGTCCGACCGCGGTAACCGGCTTTGCCGATTCGCTCAGGCCGATATTCGTGGAGTTCAATTCCAGACGAATTCCGTCAACCGTTTCGGTGATCGTGCCTTCACAGATCTCGGTGATTCCGGTCGGATGGGCGAGTACGAGCTCGACCCGGCCCGGCGCCGGGCTGCGCAGGTATCCGGTCTCCGCGTGCAGCGGCCTGCCGTCGGAGCCGGCCTTGGTCCGCTGCTTGTAGGTGAGGAACGGTCTGCCCAGGTGCCCGAAGGTGATCTCCTCGACGTAGTCGAAGGATTCGATGGTCGGGTACTCGCCCCTGCCCCGGCCGCGCCAGGTGCCGAGTAGTGGTGCCAGGGCGGCGATGTCGGGATGCGGGGCGATGTTGGGGGAAGGTTCGACCACGGCCGACAGCGTAGCCCTGTGGTTCCTGCGACGGTCACGGCACGCCACCGCATCAGCCGCGATAAGGTCAGCCTCGCCTGAACGCCGTCCGGCGGAGGGTCGAAAGGAAGAGAACGTGAACGGACATGTGAGGGGCGCCCGCGGGGTGCGGTCCGGGCTGGTGCGCGGTGCGGTGCTCGGCGCGGCTGTGTTGCTCGCCGCGGCGTGCTCGAGCACCGAGCCGACCGACGACGTGGCCGCGCTGGACGGCAACCGCTACAGCCAGACCAACCTGGCCGCCGACAAGGACTCCTATCACGCCCAGTTCACGCTGCCCGGCATGGTGAACGCCTGGGGCCTGGCCGATCGGCCGCAGGGCGCGGGCGGGCATTTCTGGGTCGGCGCGGGCGGCAAGTCGTTCCAGTTCCTCGGTGATGTGCAGTCGTCCTCGGATCCCAAGCTGCAGAAGCTGACCCAGGACCAGCTCAAGCTCGTCGGCATCCCCGGCGCCGATGCCGACACCTCAGACAAGAGCATCGGCAAGGCGACGGGTGTCGTGTTCAATCCGGCGCCGATCACCTCGGATCTGTTCGTGGTGCGCGACCAGTGGGTCGATGTGGACGGTATGCCGGTTCCGCTCGGCGGTTCCTCGCGCTTCATCTTCGCCACCGATTCGGGCAAGATCTCGGCCTGGACCGAGCAGGCCCCCGACGGCGCCATCGTGCAACGAGACGGCGGCGCGAACCAGGTATTCGACGGTTCGGCGCAGGGTATGGCCTTCTTCGGTATCGCGCTGGCGCCCTCGGGTGACAAGCTGCTGGCCGCCGATTTCGGCACCGACCCGCAGGTGCGCACCTTCGACAAGAACTGGCAGCCGGTCACGACCACCGGTTTCGCCAATCCGTTCGCCACCGGCGAGGTGATCGATGCCTCCTCGCCGGAGAAGGGCAAGAAGGCAGTGCCCGGCGACCCGGCGCCGTTCAACATCACCACCCTCGGTAGCCGAGTGTTCGTGTCCTACGCCGTGACTCAGCCCGACGAGGACGATCCGAAAGCCTTCGACAAGGCCGAAGAATCCTCGCTCGACGCCGATCAGGACAAGGACTCCAACGGCAAGCCCGACAAGGGCAAGGTCGCCGAGTTCGACGGCGCGGGCAAGCTGGTGCGCATCATCGACGACGGCGGCAGGCTCAACGCGCCGTGGGGCGTGGCGATCGCGCCGTCGAACTTCGGCGCGCTCTCGGGCAAGTTGCTGATCGGCAACTTCGGTGGCCTCGGCCGCGTCCTCGCCTACGACGACACCACCGGCACCTTCGTCGACTATCTGCGCGACGGTGAGGCGAAGCCGGTCGAGATCGCCGGCCTGTGGGCGCTGATGTTCGGCAACGGCGAAAGCCTCGGCGACGCGAACGCCCTGTACTTCACCGCCGGCCCCGAAGACGAGAAGGACGGCCTTTTCGGAAGCCTGCGCGTGCAGTAGGAAGCACATGGGTGACTCACCGGGCACGGGCGAACCGGACCGAACACACGTCCGTCGGCCGCCTGCCCAGCCGACCACGCTCCCAGGCCTGGCCTGAATTCACGGAGAGGCGGAGGGGCGGACAATCTGAATGTCCGGTGGGAAACTACTCCCGCCGAGGGCGTTGTGAGGGACAGTTGGTGGCGGAATGGTTGCCGGGTGGGCGCGATCCGCGTCTGCTCGGGCCGTTCGGTCCGCATGCGATGACACCCCCACCGGGGTGTCGTGCCCGAGCCGGAGGTGTGCCAGATGAAGGTGTCACGCGTTGACGTCGGCGGCTCGGCGGGGGAGCGGTGATATGCGCCTTTCGGCACGAGAGGCGATGCTGCCCGGCCGGGATGTGCTCTTGGCGGCCTTCCGCGGTTTGCCGCACGATGACCACCCCATCCTCGCCGCCGCCGGTGAGCTGGCGCAGCTGCACCAGTTGCGCGAGCGAACCTCGCTGAGCGAGTCCGAGCGCATCGATCGCCGCCGCGCCCAGTTGATGCGCGCTATCGATCGCTGGGTCATCCTCGCCGCTCCCGTGCCGCCCGCCGCGGCCGACGAACACTGCGAAACCCTCGGAGACCTGGTCGACCGCCTCGCCAAACACTGTTCCCAGGCCTTCGCCGCCTTGGCCGGTGCCCCCGAATCGGTCTTCTACGACGAGTGGGTCCGCCTCCACGACCTCGCCGACAGCTATGAGCGTCTGATCGAGGACCTGTGGTCCGGTGCACGCAGCCTGCCTTCGAACGGCTACTGATCCCCCCCCGCGGACTCATACCGATACGCGGCCTGCCTACCTCGTGGTGGCACCCAGGCGAACGGTGCGGGCCTGCCCGACACCCTGGGGTGGTTTCGTCGCCACCTGGGTGGGCGTGACCGGGCCCAGGGGTTGGTTGGGGGCCGGGCCTTCCTGCGCGACAGTGGAACTCACACCCTGTTGCCGGGGTCGGTCGAGGAGGTTCGGATGCGGGTACGGTCGGCTGCGCAGGCCCCCGAAAGTATTGGGCCGCTAGAGGTTTCGTGCGAAGTATCATTTGTTGTGAGTACTCGCGATGAGCCGGTCGGCATGCCGTCCACCTGCCGGTGGACGGCCGACCGGCCCGATTCCTGTCCGGCGGAATCCGCCGTCGACGAGCGCGCCGAGTCCGCGGCGACGGCCATCGTGCTGCCGATCCGCCCACGCACCGCCTACGTCGACGGCGCGCCCCTGTTCTGCCTGGCCGGCGAAGCGGTCCTGGCCTGGAACTATGTGGACCTCGTCGCTCACCTCGACCCCCGCGTCCCGATCTACGGTCTGCAGGCGAGCGCCGAACCGCGCACGATTCGCGAATACGCCGCCAGCTACCTCGCCGAGATCCGCCGCGTCGCCCCGCACGGCCCGTACCAGCTCCTCGGTTGGTCAGCAGGCGGTTTCGTCGCTCACGAAGTCGCTGTGCGACTCCGCGCGGCAGGCGAACGCGTCCGTGTCGTCCTGCTTGCCACCGACCCCGCGGCCCCCACGCCCGCGCCGCTGTCCGCCGACCGATTCGCCGCACGGCTCGACATCGACACCCCGGCCTTCGAGGCGAACACCTCGACCGAGGCAACCGCCGCGGCGATCAACGCCGCACTGGCGGGAACGATCGACCTCACCGGCGGCGATCTCGACCGTATCGCGGAGGTGAGCACCGCGGCTGCGGGCATGGTGACCGGCCACCGACCCTCGTGGCTCCCCGGTGACCTCACCGTGTGCGTGGCGGGCCGCGCGCCCGACGGCACCGATCGCCTCGATCCTGGTGCCACGGTGCGCAATTGGCGCCCCTACGTCGAGGGTGCGATCACCGGCTTCGTTCTCGACGCGACCCCTGACGAACTCGCCGCACCCGAGCTTCTTCCGGAGATCGCCCAGATCCTGGCGAGAACCAGCCGCTACTGAGCGGTCGCCGACTGTGTGATCGCGGCCCGTGCTTCGGTGATCAGCTTCGCCGAGTCACGAGGGCTCAACGCCATCGCTCGCAGCTGATCGAAGATCACGCCGAACCGGCGGATCTCGGAGTGCCCCTCGACCAGATCGTGCACCGACATGCTCTCCACGTACACCAGTTCCGGGTCGACCGGGTTCTTGAAGTCGAGCAGCGTGAACGAGCCCGCCATGCCGGGGTGCGCGCCCGCGTCGAACGGAAGTACCTGCAGGATCACGTTCTTGCGCTTGGTCTCGTCGAGCAGCCGGTCGAGCTGACCTGCCATCGTCGCGGGCCCGCCGACCACCCTGCGGATCGCGGCCTCGTCCATCACCACCCACAATTCCAGTGGGTCGTCCTTGGTCAGGTTGATGGCGCGATCCATGCGCGCCTGCGCCCTGCTCTCCATCACCGAGGCGTCCAGACGTGGCATCGAGGTGTCGATGACGGCGGCGGCGTACTCGAAGGTCTGCAGCAGGCCGGGCACCGTCGAGGTCTGGTATTGCCTGGCCGACAACGCTTCCGCCTCGAAGTTGATGTAATTCGCATACACCTCCGACACCGCGCCTTCGTAAGGGCGCGACATGCCGGGTTTCAGCGCGTCGGTCAGCAGACTGAGTGCCTCTTCGCGCATTTTGTCGTCGACCTGATACAGGTCGAGCATGGCGCCGAGAGTGCGACGTTGTGGACGCGCCTGTGCCATTTCGATCCGGTACAGCGTGGTGACGTTGATTCCGGTTCGCGCGCTGACGTCTTCCTTGCTCAGCTGGGCGCTTTCACGCAACTCGCGCAACATTGCTGCGAGCCGGCGAAGCCGGACGGTCAGGGTCGTGCGCTTGCCTGCCATGAATCGCATTATTGCGCTGTGTGGCCCCCATGTCACGCGTTCGGCGAAGACAGCGACGTCGGGGTTGTCATGGTGTTCGGCGAGTCCGCGAGGCGCGCCGGAAGGCCGTGCGGCGCTGCGGATGTGACCACAGGTTCTGTCAGGGCGGCTTTACTGCAGGAGTGATAACGCAATCTTGCGTTTCGTCTTCTGAGCGAGCATGATCCAGTTAGCCTGGTTGCGAACAATCCGAACAGATGACCGGGACAACCGAATCGAGAGCCAATCATGTTGGTAGACAAATCTTGGGTGTCGGGTGAATTCGGGGCCGTGCGATGAGCGCGCCGGTGATGGGGATACTGCCGACCGCTCCACAATTGTTGTGTGCATTTCAGGGGCGGCGATTTCAAGATCGCGAATTGTTGCGTTCAGCGCATGCGCTCGCTGAACTGCACGAACGGCGGGGGCAGGTGCGTGACACGGCATTGATCGCCGAGATCGATTGCCGTCGAAGTGAACTCGTCGACGACATCAACGACTGGTGTGTCCAGGAGATCCCGTTGCACCGCAACGGCGCCTCGCTGCACACCGAAAGTCTCGGTGCGGTCGTCGACCGGATGGCGCGTAGCTGGGTGGATGCCAACCAGGCCATCGACGTCGGCGGCGCGCGAAGCGACAACACGCACAAGCACTGGTACCACCTGGCCGAGCTTGTGGATGGTTACACAGATCTGGTCACCGATGTGACAGGCGGACGGCGAAGGCTGCCCGAGCAGTAGGGGTTACGCCGGCTCCGGTGACAGCCTCGCCTCGAAGGCGATGCGGTCGCCACGGTAGAGCGAGCGCACCCGTTCGATGGGTGCGCCGTCGGCGTCGACACTGCGCCGGTGCAGTAGCAACATCGGTAGTGCGGTGGTGCAGTCGAGTAGACCCGCCTCTCGCGGGGCGGCGAGTACGGTTTCGATGCGTTCGCGCGCACCGGCGAGTTCGACGCCGGTGGCGCGGATCGCGGCGTACAGCGACGTGGTGGGGTCATAGGTGCCGCGCAGGGCGGCGAAGCGGTGCAGCGGTAGGTAGGTGCTCTCCAGTCCGACGCGTTCACCGTCGGCGAGCAGTACCCGCTCCAGGTGCATCACCTCGGTGCCCAGTTCCACCTCGAGGTCGGCGGCCGTCGCCGCGTCGGCGGCGACGTCTTCCCACGCGACCAGAATGCGGCCGGGGGTGCGGCCGAGGCTGATCGCGCCCTCGGTATAGGAGCGCAGCGACAGCGGCTGCGTGAGCTTGGGCCGGGAGATCACTGTTCCGCGGCCCTGTCGTCGAATCCTGCCCTCCACCAGCAGTTCTCGCAGTGCCTGCCGCACGGTTTCGCGGGCGACGCCGAAGCGGGTGGCGAGGTCGCGTTCGGAGGGCACGGGGTCGCCCTCGGTGAGATCGGCCAGGAGTAGATCGATCTCGGTGCGAACCAGGAACACCTTCGGAACTCGGGTCGGCTGCGGCGAATCCATGCCGTCAAGCCTACCCGGATTGGTCTATACCAAAAATTAACTTGCCGTTCTCGCGGCCCACACCTATCGGTCTAGACCATTTGCCACTATCGGTGGCATGCGATTGGTCATCATCGGTGGAGGGATCCTCGGCACCGCACACGCCTGGGCGGCGATAGCTCGTGGACACGAGGTCGTGCACCTCGAACGCGAACGCGAAGCCCGCGGCGCGACGGTCCGCAACTTCGGTTTGGTCTGGGTATCGGGCCGGTCGGCGAACGAGCTCGAGCTGACACTGCGTTCGCGCGAGCTGTGGGAGGAGATCGGCGGCCGGGTCGCCGGCGTCGGCTTCCGGCCCGCGGGTTCGATCACGCTCGTGCGCACTCCCGCCGAACTCGCCGTCGCCGAGGCCGCGGCAGCCGGTGCCACCGCGGATGCCCGTGGATTCACCCTCCTCGACCCCGACCGGGTGCGCGCGATCAACCCGGCTGTGCGCGGTAAATATCTTGCGGGCCTGCACTGTTCGACCGATGCCGCGGTGGAGTCGCGCCAGGCGCTGCCCGCGCTGCGCGCCCACATGGCCGCGACCGGCCGCTACACCTTCCACGAGGGCACCGAGGCCCGCTCGGTGCTCGACACCGGCTCCGGCGCGGTCGTCGTCGACGATCACGGTCGCCGCCACGAGGCCGATCTCGTGATCCACTGCCCCGGCGCTGCCCACTCCGGGCTCACCCGCGAGCTGGCGGGCGAACTGCCGGTGCGTCGTGTGCGGCTGCAGATGATGCAGACCGCCCCGCTGGGCGAACCGCTCACCACCGCGATCGCCGACGGCGACAGCTTCCGCTATTACCCGGGTTTCGCTGGCCCACAGGTGGATTCGCTGGCCGCCGAGCAGTCTCAGACCGCCACCGCCGCCGAGCACAAGATGCAGCTGCTGTGCGTGCAGCGCCTGCACGGTGGCCTGACGATCGGTGACACCCACGAATACGTCGAACCGTTCGCCTTCGACGTCGACGAAGCGCCCTACGACCACCTCACCGAGGTGACCGAGGAACTGCTCGGCCGCAAGTTGCCGCCGATCGTGCGGCGCTGGGCGGGTGTCTACAGCCAGAGTGTCGACCCCGACGCGGTCGTCACCCGGGTACAGGCCGATACCAACGTGTGGGTCGTCACCGGCCCCGGCGGTCGCGGTATGACGCTGGGCCCCGCCATCGGCGAACAAACCGCCGGCCAGATCGGACTGTGAGGAATATCTATGTCGAACAACAAGATTCAGCTCGCCGCCCTCGACATGGCAGGAACCACCGTCGCCGACGGCGGACTCGTACTGCGCGCCTTCGAGAGCGCCGCCACCGCCGCCGGGATCGAGACCGAGGGCCCGCGCCGTGAACAGGCTCGCCGCTACGTCGTCGACACCATGGGTCAGTCCAAGATCGAGGTGTTCCGCGCGCTGCTCGACGGCGACGAGGCTGCCGCCCAGAAAGCCAACCGAGCCTTCGAAACCGCCTACGACGCCCTGGTCGACGAGGTCGAGATCGCGCCGATCCCTGGTGCGGTGGAAGCGATCACCGCGCTGCGTGACGCCGGTGTCCGGGTCGCGCTCACCACCGGATTCAGCCGGGGTACCCAGGACAAGCTCCTCGCCGCGCTGGGGTGGGCCGATCTGGTCGACCTCACCCTCGCGCCGTCCGATGCCGGTCGCGGCCGCCCCTACCCCGACATGGTGCTGGCCGCCGCGCTGCGCCTGGGCGTCGACGCCGTCGACCGGATCGCCGTACTCGGTGACACCACCAGCGATATCGCCACCGGTCTCGCTGCCGGTGCGGGCATCGTCGCGGGCGCCCTCACCGGCGCGCACAGCGCCGATCAGCTGCGCGCCGCCGGTGCCACCCATGTCGTGGCTTCGGTCGCCGAGTTCCCGGCGCTGGTCTTCGCCCACTGAAATGTGCCGTCGCGGTACTCACCGCGGCGTCTCCCTCCGATCCACCCGTCCCTGCGATTCCCCCGACATCTGAACGAAAGTTGCTGTAATCGTGCGTACTTCCCTCACCGCGCGTCGGCTGTCCAAGGCCGCGCTGCTGCTGGCCGGCGTCACCGCCGTCGCGTTCACCGGCGCCTGCGGTGGCACCGGTACCGAATCCGCGGACGGCAAGACCGTCACCGTGTACTCCGCCGACGGTGTCGGTGGCTGGTACAAGTCCCAGTTCGACGCCTTCACCGCCGAGACCGGTATCGCGGTCAACCTGGTGGAAGCGGGTTCCGGCGAGGTCGTGAACCGGGTCGACAAGGAGCAGTCCAACCCGCAGGCCGACATCGTGGTCACCTTGCCGCCGTTCATCCAGAAGGCCGAGCAGTCGGGTCTGTTGCAGCCCAGCGGCATCGACACCGCCGCTGTTCCGGCCGCGGCCAAGGATCCCGATGGCAACTATGTGACCCTGGCCAACAACTTCCTGTGCTTCATCGCCAACCCCACGGTCGACGCCTCGGCACTCACCTGGGAGGACCTGCTGAAGCCGGAGTACAAGGGCAAGCTGCAGTACTCCACCCCCGGCCAGGCCGGTGACGGTACCGCGGTGCTGGTGCTGCTGCAGCAGTTGCGCGGCAAGCAGGGCGCCCTCGACTACCTGGCCGCGCTGCAGGCCAACAATGTGGGCCCGTCGTCCTCGACCGGCAAGCTGCAGGCCAAGGTCGACAAAGGCGAGCTGCTCATCGCCAACGGTGACGTGCAGATGAACCTGACCACGGTGCAGGAGAAGGGCTCCAAGTTCAACGTCTTCTTCCCGGCCGCCGACGGCAAGCGCTCCACCGTGGCTGTCCCGTACATGATGGGTCTGGCCAAGGGCGCGCCGCACAAGGACGACGCCACCAAGCTGATGAGCTTTCTGATGGCCCCGGCCGCGCAGGCGAAGCTGGGCCCCGAGGCCTTCGCCGTGTCGCCCCGCACCGATGTGCCGGCCCCGGCCGATGGTGGTCCAGCGGCCGCGCTGACGGGTGTCGAGGTGGTCCCGGTCGACTGGAACAAGGTGCTGACCGAGCTGGACGCCGATGTCGCGGCGTACCAGAAGGCAACCGGCAGCTGAATGCGGCTGTGATCCAAGGGAGTTGATGATGTCCGACGGTGACCTCCAGATGAAATCCGCGACCTCGGTGGCGGCAACCAACGAGCCCGCGATCGTGTTCGACCGGGTCGGGGTCAGCTATGGCAGGGGCCGCAAGGCCGCCGTCGCGCTGGCCGATTTCACCCTGCGCGTCGCCGTCGGCGAGACCGTCGCGCTCCTCGGCCCGAGTGGGTCGGGCAAGTCGACCGCGCTCAAGGCGCTGGCAGGCTTCGTCCGGCCCACCTCGGGAACGGTCCGCCTCGCGGGCCGCGACGTCACCGATCTCTCGCCCGCCAAGCGCGGCATCGGCGTTGTCGTGCAGTCCTACGCGCTGTTCCCGCACATGACCGTGCACAGCAATGTGGCGTTCGGCTTGACATCGCATCGGGTGGCGCGGGCGGAGATCGCCGCGCGGGTCACCGAGGCGCTCGACATGGTCGGGATGGGTGGTTATGCCGAGCGGCTGCCGCGTGAACTGTCCGGCGGTCAGCAGCAGCGCGTGGCGATCGCTCGCGCGTTGGCTATCAAGCCCAGCGTGTTGTTGCTCGACGAGCCACTCGCGGCCCTCGACGCGCAGCTGCGACATTCGATGCTCGGCGAGTTACAGGCACTGCGAAAAGCGTTGCCCGACACCGCGATGCTCTACGTCACCCACGATCAGGCCGAGGCGCTGGCGCTGGCGGACCGGATCGCGGTGATGCGCGATTCCCGGCTCGTCGACATCGACACCGCCGAGAATCTCTGGCAGCGCCCGCCCACCGACTTCACCGCCGGTTTCCTCGGTGGCGCGAACCTGGTGCCCTGCACGGTCAACCACGTCACCGGCACCGCCGCCCTGGTCACCGCGGGCACCAAGACCCTGCGCGCGCAGGCTCCACAACCCGGTGTCGGACTGGCGGAGTGGGCACTCGACGACGATGCCCTACTCTGCATCCGCCCACACACGATCACGATCTGTAGGCCCAGCGATCGGGATGCCTTGCGCGCCACCGTCCTCACCTCGGTATGGCGGGGCGCGACGACCAGGGTCGAACTCGCGGTCGACGGGCTGTCCGATGCGCTGGCTGCCGATGTGTCGGGGCATTTCACCACAGAAGTCGGTGCCGTCGTCGGAGTGCAGCTCCCTGATCCGGCGGGGGTGCTCATCCCTCGCGTGATCGGTGAGGCATCCACCGTGACGGGCAATTCCATTCCACCGGAGAACGCGTCATGAACACAACGTCGTCGATCCTGCCACGAGGCGTACGGCCCGGTGAGAGCCTCGTCTCCTCGGAGCCACTCGGTAACGTCGCCGGTCGACCGACCGCCGACGCGGCACACGATCTGCTCATCACAGCCGACCGACACACCATCGGACTGTGCGAGTGTGAGGTGCTGTCGTGAGTGCTGTCGTTCTCGATCAGCCCGATATGTCGCCGCCGTCGAAGGATCGCGCACCGCGTCGGTCGTGGTTGCCGATTCTCTGGACGCTGCCGCCCGTGCTCGTGGTGCTCGGCATCGCCGGTTATCCGATTCTGCGGGTGCTGACCGAGTCGACCCAGACCCCGACCGGTCGCGGCATCGAGGTGTGGACCTCGGTGCTCGCGTCCGAGACGTTCCGGGAAGCGTTGTGGCGCACCGTTTCCATCGCCGTCTGCGCCACGGCTGGGTGCCTGGTCCTCGGCACGTTCCTGGCGATCGTGCTGGCCTTCGTGCCGTTCCCTGGATCCGGTCTGGTCGGCAGGCTCATCGACACGATTCTGACGTTGCCGTCTTTCCTGATCACGCTCGCCTTCACCTTCCTCTACGGGACGGCAGGCGCGGTGAATGCCCTGATCGCCGAATTGACCGGTGCGACAACACCGGTCATCGACTTTCTGACGACTCCGCTCGGCGTGATCCTCGCCGAGATCACCTACTTCACCCCGTTCGTGGTGCGCCCGGTGCTTGCCGCGTTCGCGCAGATGCCCCGCGAACAACTCGATGTGGCAGCAAGTCTCGGCGCTTCGCCGTGGCGGGTGCTGCGTCAGGTGGTGCTGCCCGAAGCATGGCCCGCGCTCGCGGCGGGCGGCTCGCTGGTGCTGCTGCTCACGCTCAACGAGTTCGGCATCGTGTTGTTCACCGGCGCGAAGGGTGTCATCACCCTGCCCGCGCTGATCTACACCCGCGGCATCGTCACCTTCGACCTGCCCGGCGCGGCCGTGCTGGCCTCGGTACAGGTGCTGCTCTCGCTGAGCCTCTATCTCGTCTACCGGTTCGTGTTCGCCCGGTTCATTGCCCGCCCGAAGGGGGACTGATCGTGCTCGTCTGGACTCCTCGCGGAAAAGCGCTGGTACTCGGTGTTTTCGCGCTGGTCGTCGGGGTGGTCTTCGTCGCCCCGATCGCGACCGTGATCGCCGCCGCACTGGCGGGCACTTGGACCGGCCCACTGCCCTCGGACCTCGGCTTCACCAATATCGGCAACGCGCTCAGCGGCGAACAGGCGGCCAGCCTCTCGGTGAGCCTGCAAACCGCCCTGCTCGCCGGCGCGATCTCCCTCGTCCTCGGCACCTGGGCGGCCCTGGCCTCCCGAGAAGCCCCCTCCTGGTTGCGCCGGCTCACCGACGCGGTCTTCCACCTGCCCGTCGCAGTTCCCTCGGTGGCGGTCGGCCTCGGCGTTCTCATCGCCTTCAACGAGCGCCCGCTCCTGCTCGGCGGCACCAAGTGGATCGTGATCCTCGCCCACGCGGTCTTGGTCCTGGCCTACGCCTTCAGCGCCGTCTCCGCCGCCCTCGACCGTCTCGACCCCGCGTACCGCCAGGCCGCCGAATCCCTTGGCGCAGGACCAGTCCGAGTCCTCTGCCGAATCACCCTGCCGCTGCTGTTGCCCGCCCTCGGTGCCGCTGCGGGCTTGGCGGTCGCCCTGTCGATGGGCGAACTCGGCGCGACCATCATGGTCTACCCCGCCACCTGGAAGACGTTGCCCGTCAGCATCTTCGCCCAGACCGACCGCGGTGAGGTGTTCGATGCCGCGGCCGGAACCACCGTCCTCGTGGTGGTCACGCTGGTGGTCTTGGTCGTCCTCGGCCGCATTCGAGGACGCGCGGCTCTGCGCTGAAGGCAGATGGTCGTGCCGGACGGGCTGCGCTGCGCGTTCACCAATCGGTTCGTCGGTCGATTTCCGACCGAAACGCGAAGTGGTGAACGCTCAGCGCAATTCCCCGCGATCAGGTTCCACTGCGCGCGACCCGGTGACTACAGGAGCGCCGATGCGTCGACTGCGGTGAGCCCGCCGTCGACGCGGAGGTCGTGGCCGTTGATGAAGGTTGCGTCGGACGAAGCCAAGAAGGCGACGGCGGCGGCGACGTCTTCGGCAGTGCCGACACGGCCTGCGGGGGACAGGGCAGCGACTCCCTGCTGAGCGGCTTCGGAAAGCTCCGCGCGGAAGGCCGGGGTATCGATGTAGCCGGGGCTGACCGAGTTCACGCGGATACGCCGGCCGCCAATTCCGCTGCGAGAGTGCGGGTCAGGTTGTGGACTGCCGCTTTACTCGCGGAGTACAGGGCGGAGCCGGGGACGCCGCGGTGCAGCCCGAATGAGGCGTTGATGACGATCGAGGCATGGTCGGGGAGCAATGGGAGGGTCTTCTGAATAGTGAAGAAGGCACCCTTGAGGTTGCTGCCGATCACCTGGTCGAACAGTGCCCCGGTCACCTGATCGATCGGCTGAAACGAACCGATGCCCGCGTTCGCGAACACCAGATCAAGGTGATCGAAGCGGTCGGCAACCGCCGTGGCGAGAATATCCAGATCGCCGAGATCATTAGCGTCACCGGCGATTCCGTGCGCCTGCCCACCGAGCTCGGCAACGGCCGCATCGAGCCGCTCCTTGTCTCGCCCGGTGACCACCACCCGAGCCCCCTCCGCGATCAACCGACGCGCGGTGGCCAAACCCATCCCGCTACTGCCGCCGGTGATCAGCGCGGTCTTGCCTTCGAATCGAGAACTGTTGTGCGTCATGGATTCAGCGTGGCGGGCGGCCGACCGAGTAGGCAGTGCGCATTTATCAGGGGTGTGCCACCACCAGGCTGGCCGTCGTCGCAGAGACGGCGGCAATTCGATTGTGTAGACCCGGGCCGCGCCACTTAGCCGTCCGACGCCTCACGGTGTATGACTATGCGCGCAGTCGGTGGCTACGCCGATTCGGTCAGGTGCAATCGGGGGAGTCCGGCCAGGCGTTGGGCGGTGTCGGTGTTCAGTTGCGGGTTGTATAGCACCAGTGACCAATTCGGGTGGTCGGCGACGGTGAGCGTGGTGGCATCGAAGTAGAGATCGCCGACCTCGGGATGGTGCAGGGCATTCACGGCTTGGAGCGGCGCACCGACTTCGTGGCGCTCCCAGAGTTCAGCGAACTCCGGCTCCGAAGCAGCGAGTTCGCTTGCTACACGCTGAAATTCGCTGTCATGCGGCACGAGGGCCGCGTCCGCGCGATAGGCGGCGACCACGCCAGGGGCGGCATCGGCCCACAGCTCAGGCAGTTCTCGGTAGCGGGGGCTGGTGAAGAACGTCACCAGGCAGTTGTGCGGCTCGCCGTCGTCGCACCCGAACACGCGCCCCGCAAGCGCGTTGAACGCCAAGATGTTCCAGTACCGATCGCGCACAACAGCAGGCCCCCGCTCCCACCCGTCGATCACCGCCCGCACCTGCGCGGTCACCTCCGTCGCCGACCCACCCGCAGGCGGCGGATTGAGTCCCGCGAGCAAATACAAATGCACCCGCTCCGACCCACTCAACCGCAACACCCCCGCCACCGAATCGAGCACCTCACCCGACACCGTGATGTCACGCCCTTGCTCCAGCCAGGTGTACCAAGACACCCCAACCCCGGCCAACATCGCCACTTCTTCACGCCGCAGCCCAGGCGTCCGCCGCCGCCCCACCACCGGCAGCCCCACCTCGCCCGGACCGATCCGCGCCCGCCGCGACCGCAGGAAATCGCGCAGCTCCTCGCGCCGCCGGGCAGATGACGCACTGACCATGCAACCAAGGTAGCAACGTGGAAGTCGGGGTGCCGCTCGATGCAACTGGCGAACAGGCATATTTCTGCCACCGAACCTGGCTCAGTGAGCGTTTGGTCAGCGGCTTCGCTGCTGCCGGTGGAGCAAACCGGCCCACTTCGAGTGGCAACCCGGGCCCGAAGGCTTGCCACTCAAAATGGGCTACCGCAGGTCAAGGGCGGCACGTGGCTCAGATTCACTGACAAAGGACAATTCACCGATAAACGACGTCAGAATTCACCAGCACAACCAAGCGCAGGCGAGCAAGTCTTCTCGAGACGTCTACCCACGTGCTCGAGCCAAGTCAAAGGCGGTAAATGCAGGTACCCACGCACGACCGGTCATCGAGGACGCGATAATCGGCAGCGGCGCGTTCACCTGACACGACCAGGTCGGCGCGCACGGTCTGATTGCCGCGGTACCAATCGGTTTCGCGCGCGATCGTCTCGATGCAACGTGCTGAGTTCCTGTTCGGACAGTGGACGCGGCCGTGTCATCCGAAATGCGCCAGACTTGCGGTCGATGTAGAGATATGTTGGGTAGCTCCCGGATTCAGCGCACTGCCAGTGCTTTTTGCTGGCGGCAATCTGTACCGTCAGCCTTTCGGCGGGGCCGGTCAGCAGATCCGCCGACATCTGCTCGGCGTCGGCACGGCTCACTGGTCCGGCATCGCTGAGGTACGAGAACAACCGGGTCACATAGTCCGCCCATCGGCGCACCCACGCATCATGGCTCGTCGGCGCTCGTGCGGCGGCAACTTGCAACGCTGAATAAGCGTCCGAGATTTGCCAGCCCACAATCCGGCGGGAGTAGTCGTGCAAGACTGCGGCACAGTAGCGCTGTTTGGGGCAGTCGGCATCCTCGGCAGCACCCAACAGGAGTGTCAGCCCTGCCGGGTCGTGGAGCATCACGTCTTCGTCCTGGTCGATCAACACCGCATCGGGATCAGTTGCCCAGACCCAGAAGGAATGTTCGTCGACGAAGGGCCACACTCCCGTAACCTATCTCAGGCGCCGTCGGCTGGGCCGGTCAACTCGTTCAGCGGCATGTCAGTGCATTCCGGTGCCGCGCTGGTCGGCGGTTACTGCAGCTTTGTTGTAGACCAGCGAATACCGCCAGAACAGGCGTCGACGGATGCGCGCTCCAGGTAGATACTCGGCTGCCGCACAGCGGATCTCGGTCAGCGTTTCGCATGGTGTCGCGGTCGGCACGGTCATCTTGATCGGGAGTTGGTCGCTCGGGTGAGGGTGCTTGATCTTGCCCACAATCAGATTCGCTACCGAGGCGACGGCGCCCGTTGCGTAGTCGATCGGGCCTGCATCGCGGAAGCACCCGATGACGACCAGTCGGCCGCCGGGGGACAAAAGCCGGTCCAGCTCACGCAGGGTATCGATCAACGGAAGCTGGTGCAGGGTAGCGACCACCTGATCGGCCCCGTGGATTCTCGGCCGTGTGGACCAGCCGCACGGCCGAGCGGGCTACCCCCCACCAAGCCTCCACTATTGGCCTTTCAACGCTCGATCGGCACGGTTGACGAAGGTCGCGGTTGTGAAAGTGCCGATTGCGAGGACGACCATCAGAATCTTCGCGGGCCAAGGCCCTTCGATGAGGGCGCCCACCGCTCCCAGTAGGACGAGGCCGCCCGTGATGACCAACATCGCGGTCGCCCTGGTCGTTCCGTTGATCTCGCCACGTAGAATCCGCCGCGACGCCGTGAGCAGGCTGAGAGCGGGAATCCCAGGCAACAGCGCGACCACGCAGACGACGATCAGATACTCAGGATTGACCAGCCCGGACACCACGAGTCCGACAGAGCAGGCCGCAAGCGCGACGCCCAGCGCAATTCCGGCGGATCCGGCAAGGCGGGTCAATCGCCGAACGGCGGGCTGGTTCGCGTAGGGCGACTGCACGCCCGCCTGCATCGCATCGATCTGAGACATTCGAAAACCCCCATGTGACAGTTGAAATGGCGAGCGAGGACGGGTTTTCGCATCTCATCCGACTACCCGAATACCCCCGGTCCGTACGCTACCGCCCACCATCGAGTTCGGTGACGAGATGTGGCGATCCGCCCCGGAACTGCGTGCCGCACTCGCCACGGATCCGGAGTATCGAGACATGGTTCGCGAGGCCCTCGACTTCGTGATCGCACGACACCCAACACCGGAAGAGTGGTCCGACCCGACCCACATTTGATTTTTCGATCAACAAGAACTAGACGAGTACCTGCACGCCTTCCGCGACTATCTTTTCGATCATCGTCCGGAGCCGATCTACCCTCCCGATAACGAGCGGCTCCCACCGGAGCTGGACCCCGCTTCATCCACCAACGATCAGTGACGGGCCGGATGACTATGGACGGGCTGCCAGAGGAAGCGCGCCGCTACATTACAGGATGTGTTCGCATGAGTATGCGCGAGTGAACTCAGTTCGTTCGGCTCACAGCTCGAACAACGGTTCGTATCGGGTTCCTTCGGATGTGAAGATCAGAATGTAGTCCTCGCAGGCCGGCGTCGTGGTCTGCCGAAGTTGTTCCAGGACTTCTGATTCAGAGGAAAGCTCCAATCCGAGCGCTACGGCGGCGCGGTCGCGGCGATCGAACATATCCGGAAGTTCGCGCAAACATTCTGCTGACGCTTTGTGGCTCAGGTCCGGGTGAGCGATGGGCAGTCGCGCCACCAGGGGACAACGAACAAGAGCTTCGTCTTGCCGAGGGCGCGAACCTGCGACGGACCCTGTCGACATTCAGAAACGCACTGGCAGCGCTCAGTGCGCTGCGGTGTGCTTCACGGTCATTTCGGTCAGCGAGCCTGGTCGGCGCCATCTGTGCCGGCGCCCAGGTCCGCAAACTGAAAGGTGGCTAGGTCGATGCGGTGCCACGCGATTCCACGCCGTGTCACCATCCGCCACGGCCGCGCAACACAGGGGTCTTCGACCATGCCAGCACATGCACGAGGCCGCCGTGTCGGAAATGTCGCTCCCTCAACGCAGCTCGTCGGTCATCGCACCAGGCCAAGCGATCCGTTCCCGTCGGACTCACGGGAACGATACTGCTAGGCCTAATCGCGGCAATGTATCCGCTCTGCCGGTACTCGAGCGAGACCGACAACTTCCGCGACACGATTCTGGTGGCCGTCAGACCCGTCGCTCAGTCTCAGAAAGGTGGGCCCAGCCCAACCGTGGCCGCGATGCTTCGAAAGATCGCCGGGGTGCTTGACGCCCGTGACGCCACGTGGTCGAGACTGCACGAGTCCTGCTCACAGAGCCTGTGGGAAGGACACTACAGAACCGACGCAGCAACTCGCATAGCCGGTGGACCCGCGATCAGGGCCCAGTCAATACGACTGGTGCGCACCAGCTTCGCGATATGTATTCGATCGCTCTCGATCACACATTTCCGAAGCTCTGATGCCAAAGGTCGATGCGAGTCCCCTATCGCGCACCCGCCGACATTCTGCGCGTACAAATTCGGCCTGCGGATAGGTCGCTCTGATCCGGTCTCGACCGGTAACCAGAACGAGGAACGTCTCTCGCCGACTGTGAATTCGGAGCGTTCGCAAATGATCAATCGGCCACGAGTCTGACCGCGAGATTTGCCGCGCGGCCCGCTCGGCACCAGCTTTTCATTGAAGTATTCGAAGCACGCGTCTGCAACTTTGTGCGATTCTCGCCATTCGGATGTGTCACATGACACTAGTACCGAGGAGATCTGCCGGGAAAGAATGCATTTGGGTAAGTCGCCGAAATTTCACCCGCTTTGTCCCGATCCGCAGTGTCCAAATCGTCGAACCTTTGCAGTAGTTTCACCGCGACTAACGCGGTGGTTCGATGCTTCGCCACAGCACCAGCGAAGGTCGCATCAGGGTCGTTAAGGCTGAAGACCTTGGCAGTTGCATGCACTGCTTCGTTGCGGACCTTAGTCCACTCCCAGATCGCCTCGATGACGGCGATAAAGGAGGGATCCTTTTCAACAGCTGGGTTATCGTCGAGTTTGTACCCTTTCAGGAGTTTGGCACATAAATTCCCAGTTGTGTCTTTAGCGGTGGGTAACTGTTTGCGAATATGCCAGTACCGGCTCGCTAGGCGGTCACTCAGCAATGAATCAAGAATCGCCACGGCCTCCAGGTAGTGCCCGGTTTCGATCGATTCCATCACCCAGTCGAAGGCCGCCGTGTAACGGCGGGTACGTCGGTCTCCGAGACGGTCATCATACGCGGGTAGTCGAATATTACTGTGCGGCAATGATTTTCCCATCTCGAAACCAACCTGCTACCCACACCGTACTCGATCTCCTACCCTCAAGCTCCCACGCGCCCGACGTGCGCGAACGACTAGTGTGCAGCAGTCCGTGCTTCACCCTGACCTGCACCCAGGTGCCCTCGATACCAGGCCTGGTGGGCCAATCCGGCAAGGTCTCGTGGCGGCGCAATTCTGCTCGTGCCCAGTCGAACGGATTCTCATCGTCTCCGAACCTATGCACAGTCCGAGCCAGATGCTTTGCTCGCGCCACGATCGCGCCTTCGCTGCGATGGTGTTCCGCTGTGGTCGCCGCCAGTGGGTCGTCGGCGCGCAGGGCTCAAAGTAGCTGCCGGTCCTCATCTTCAGGCCACTTCTGGCCTGTCCTCGCCAGCGTCACTGTTCGACCATATGCGACGACCACTCGGAGTCTCCATGCCTGGAACCGACCACGAGAGTGGTCCAGATCCGGTCACAGCCCAGACGGACACGCTATGGATGCCCGCCCCTCCGACGCGGTACATGATCTTCATGTACCGGATCAGAGACTGGAAGCGGTGGAATGCGTTCCTGGCAGATGTCGTTTGACGCGGCAGTCTGTACTCGTCAAGTATGTTGTTGCGCTTGATAGTTCGATAGTAGAGGGTAAGTATCGTCGCAGCGTTTGCGGTCGCATAGGGGGAGATCTGAGCGTCGACGAAGTATGGAAACTCTGCCGAGATGCCCTGCTAGAAGTTGGCATACGACGCCAATGGCCGGCTGGGACCGTGCTGATGCACGAAGGCGAACGGTCAGAGCACGTCGTGGTCATAGAGGTCGGCCGGGTCAAGGTGACCTCGGCGGCGGCCAGCGGCAAACAGGCATTGCTGGCGATTCGCGGGCCCGGTGACCTGATCGGCGAGTTCTCCGCTATCGACGGCCGCGCGCGGTCGGCGACGGTGACCGCTTTGTCGGCGGTCACTGCGACCTCGCTGTCGGGCTCGGCTTTTCGTGACTTGCTCATCGGCGACGGCAAGATCGCGTTCACGCTCCTGCAGGTGGTAGTCAACCGCCTGCGCGAAGCCGATGTTCAGCGCCTCGAGTTCGGTGCCTACAGCGTCACCGAGCGGATCGCGCGTTTGCTCATCGACTATGCCCGGCGCTACGGGGAGCGCGGCGATGACCGAGTGATCATCGCTCTGGCGTTGTCCCAAGAGGAACTGGCCCATGCTGCGGGAGCATCCAGAGAAGCAGTCTCTAAGGCGCTGAAGCAGCTCCGCAGCTTGGGCGCGGTGCGGACCGGGAGACGGCGAGTGGAGTTGCTGCGACCAGACCTCCTCGCCGACATCGTAGAGGGACTTCCGAGTGTGCATTTGGACGCAGACGCGGCGGGATACCCCCGATAGACATGAGGCGACCCACACCGTATGGAGGTAGACCATGAACGGACCGGTGCACCGCACATTTGTCGTCGTCGATGTCGAGAATTCGAGTCGACTGAGCAACCCTGAAATCACGGCGATGCGTTCGAACCTGTACCGAATCCTCGATGAGGTGACCGATCGCACCGGATCCGTTGTCGCCAATGATGATCGGGGCGACGGTTGCCTGCTCGTCCTCGAGCTTCCCGTACTGGAGGTGCTCGACAAGGTTGTCGAGTCGGTCATCGCGGGGGTGCGTGCCCACAACCACACAGTCGGTCCGCTCGAGTGGATCCGAGTACGCATCGCTGTGCACGAGGGCTATGTGAACAGGGATGATCGGGGTTGGTCGAGTGATGCGCTGACTGCTACGTTCCGGCTCAACGAAACCTCTGTAGTCAAGAGCACTCTGAAGAATGCGAGCAGGGCCGTTGGGGTCGTCGCCGTCTCCGATGTCGTGTATCAGGGGGTCGTGCGGCACAACTACCGGCCGACGGTGACTGCTGCTGCGTATCGCGCCGCCGACATCAGGACCTCCGAAGGCGAGGTCAGGGCATGGCTTCGGGTGCCGGGCTATCCCGAGCCGCCGCTTCCCGTCGACGTTGCCGAACCGAAGAGGACGAGGGCCGAGCAAGCCGTCCGGCCGGATGAGTTCGGGTCGATCAACGCCAACAACATGATTATCGGGGATGTCCGGGCCCGCACCATTATCGGCGGCGACAACCGAGGGGGTGCCGTGTGAGTGATTCGGAGGAGTCGGTCCCAAGTGAGACGTCGGCACCAGATCCGGAGCCGCTCGAAGACGCTGAGGCGGAGGCGGACAAGATCCGCGAACGAGCCACTGATTCTGAGCGTCGACGCGAATCGCGTGCTGCAGCGAGCGCTAGGTTCGAAGCGCTAGGTGCGATGGACGGGCGGCCCTCGGTCATCGCAAATACGGTGATCTTCGGTGACGCACAGGTCGGCACACTGACCGGCCGCGACAATTACGGGGGCGGGTCCGGGGCGGGTTTCGAACGAAGCGGTCGAGTGGAACCGCGCAAGCTCCACGATCTCGAGCAGATTTTCGCACCGCCGCCGAGGTTCGAGCAGCTGTGCGATCGGCTGGGGTCGCAGCAGGTACTGCTGTTGCGTGCTCCGAAAGGGTGGGGCAGGACCGCCACCGCTCTGCGAGCGCTGAGCCGGCAATGCGCGGCAGGTGTGCACAAGCTCAGCCCTGATGCGGAGTTGAGATCGCTGGACATCCAGTTCGAACGTTGCACGGGCTACTTGTTCGATACACCGCACAGCCAGCAGCTACGCGCGCTGAGCGAATTCCACCTCGAACAACTAGGGCGGCAGTTGGCCGAGGTCGAGAGTCGATTGATCGTCGTTGTCGATGCTCAGGCCGAGCTCAGCCCCGACGCCGGGACATTCGTGCTGGACGTCGGTGAGCCGGCCGACGTTCCGGCGTTCCTGAGGAAGCACCTGCTCCAGCAGCTCGCCGAGGACGACCTCGGCGTGCTCTCGCGCCTCGAGGTCACGACGCTGCTGAGCATGATGGAAGAGCGCCGTCCGTCCGCACAGGAACTGGTCTACCTGGCTGCGCAACTGGTCGATGTTTCCGAAGGTCGAATCGACATCGCCGAGGTGGTCGGTCGGTATGCGGCCGCCGAGGACAACCGGTTCCGGGAGTGGTTCGACGAGCTCGACACCGATACTCGACCATTCGCCATCGCCTTGGCGGTGTTCAACAACATGCCGCTGCACATCGTGTCCGAAGCGGGTCGAGCACTGGCGAGGTCGATCGTCGACGTGGAGGCTCTCGACGATGACTCCCGGTCAGGTCAGAGGGTGTTCGGCGTGCGGAGCACCGAATTACTGAGTAGAGCTCAGGCGCAGTCGTATCGGTCCTATGAGGACACGGTGTACGGCCGAATCACCGTAGACGCAGTGAGATTCGTGGATGAACGTTTTCCACAGCGGCTGCTCGAATACACATGGCGGGAGTATTCGGCCGCGCACCAGTTGGTTCGTGACTGGCTACGCGAACTCGGCGGTGCAGACGACCTCAGAGTGAGCACTCGTGCGGGTGTTGCCGTCGGGTTGTTGTCCACCTTCGAGTTCGAGTACGTCAGACGGTTGGTGATCGAACCATGGGCTGACAGCGGTCAGCGGCACGACCAGTACGCCGCGATCGGCGCGCTGCAGTTTTCCAGTCTGCAGCCCGAGCTCGCGCCGCTGGTCGCAGAGATGCTCGAGGCATGGGTCCAGCCGACGCAGCCGATGGCTCGGCGGGTCACGGCGACGGCTGCTCTGGGCAGCACCGTGGGGCAACTCATGCCGGACCGTGCCCTCCGGCTGTTACGACGCTCAGCTCGTAGCCCCGACCCAGATCTACAAGATGCTGTGTGTTACAGCATGATCGAGCTCTTCAGCAGTCGCGAGCTGGCTGTCCGTGTGTTGGGTGATCTGCGGAGGTGGACCGTGTCGCGACGGCGGGGCGTGCGCTACACCGGATTCTTGTGCATCCTGCAACTGAGCTTCGATCTGGTAGTCGAGACAGTCGGCAGTGTTCTGCCGTGGCCGAGGCTGGTCTGGCTGGCCGATCAATCCGACGAGCACCGGGATCACATCGTCGTGCTCTTCGCCCGCCTCATGCAAGCGCCGTACTACCCGCCCGCCGCCTACGCCGAAATCAAGCGATGGGTTCATGTCGCCGAACGCGACCCGCAGTTCCGCCGGCCGCTGGGACGACTGCTCGTCGACCTGGAAAGGGCAGATCAGAACAACGGAATGGTGCCGTATCACCTCCGTGAATGGGCTGACGAGGACAGCGGTCCGAGGGCAGCCGTCGACGAACTGCTGACAATGCTCGACGTGAAACAGGGGGTTTGACATGACAATCGAGCGGACACGGCAACTTGTCCAATATGCGGAAGTGCAGAGGTCCGCATGGCGCGCCTTCCGCCCTCCGACAGACGGGCATGCGGCCGTATCGGTAGACCGGGCAGGAAGACTGACGCTACTGACGCGCCAACCATCGGCAGGGGAGATATTCTTCCGGCCGCCGATGGGTGTGTACTGGGTGGACGTCGCCATTCACCACAACTCGTGCAGATTCGATTTGCCTACGGCTGAGGGCGTCTTCACCTTCACGGCCGACGTCGATGTGACCTGGCGGGTAGTCGATCCTGAGAAGGCGGTCAAAGACCGGCCGGCCACCGGTGAACAGGTGTATCGGCCCTACCTCGAACAGCAACTGCGCCGACTGAGTCGCGAATACCAGGTGGAGCACTTCGCGATAGCAGAACGCGAGATCAACGACCACTTCGACAAACCGATCGAGTTGGATTGCGGCATATCGCTATTGAACTGCTCGGTGAAGCTATCCCCCGAAGCCGGTACGCACGCGTATCTCCAAGAGGTCACATTCGATCACCGGAAAGCTCAACGTCGTGAAGCCGAACACGGTGCCCGAATGCACACTGCGCATTTGCAGTCGAGTGAGAACGAAACCCAGCATGGGTTGCAGCTGCAGACGTCCCACCAGACCTATGAGCTCACCAAGTTCGCCCAGCAGCGCAGCCTCGAGCTGGAGCAACAGCGGATGACCTTCTACGCCGAGGCGATTCAGCGCGGCGACCTCAGCCCTATCGCGCACCGGCTGTCATCGAACCGCAGCGATGTCAACGAGGTCATCGGCCTGATGATGCAGCAGAAGCAGGTGGAATTCGATTCCGCGCATGCCATGTTGAAGGCGCTGCTGAACCAGAACCTGGTCAACAAACGTGATGTCCAGGACATCCTGGCGTACGCGTCCGCGGCGATCGCCGACCAGGTGAATCCGGCGTCGGTGGGGTCTGCTTCGGTGGCACCACCGAAGCCCGAGCTGGTCGTGTCGCCGATGGCGGCGCTCGTGCAGAATGCCGAGGTGCTCGACCGGTCCGACGACAATGACGACGACGATGACTAACCCCGGCATCACGGTGAACCCGTTGACCGAGCTTCCTTTCGGCGGCGGACTGATCAGGCAGTTCGACAAGTTTCTGCTCGACCTGGGATTCACCGCACGATGGGCCGAGACTGTCGAATTCTTGATCATCGTGGGGGTGATGTTCGCCGTGCTGACCCTTGTCGTGGGCACATTGGTGCCGTGGGTGAGCGGCAAACTGGCCGGACATGAAGAACGTCTCACGGCTCCTGTTCCCGCCGCGCTGCTGGCGCCGGAATGGGTGGTTACCAAGACTCTGGTGAAGGCTGGGCGCGTACCAGGGGCCTTCGTGCATGGCTACGGTGATTGCGTGCTCGTGCTGGTCGATTGGTTGCAGGCGGCATTGGCCGCTGTCCTGCGACTACTCGGATCGGTCGGCAAGCATCGCCGACCGATCGCGGGTGTGCTGCTCGTGCTGGGAGTTCTATCGTGGAACAGCAATTCATGCGTGGCCGATACCCTGCCCTGCGTGTCTCCGGTCCAGCACTGGACCACGCAGTTCGAAGGACCGCTGGTCACGCCGGTGCGCTGAGCAGTGCCGCGGTAAACCAGGCCAGAAAGACGACGAGGCTGATCGACGTCCAGCGCAGTGCCACACCGAAGCGGCGGTACTTGTGCTGCGCGATATCGGCGAGCGTGCCAGCCTGCTGCCACGCCTGATCGGCCAGCGTCGGAGCTGTCGGCCGTTCGCTCACTTCGATGGGGAAGCTCGGAAAGCAGAACCAGTTCCCGGGACCGGCGCTACCGAGTCGCGGCCGCAGGGTCGCGGCCAGGTAGCCCATGCACACGATCAGGCTCACTGCGAGTCCGATCGCCGACACGACCAGAGTGGTGCTCATGGATGTGCGTGTGGTGGTGACCAGCCCTGTCAGTGCGAATCCGTTGGCGGTCAACAACAGTCCTGCTTTGGTGTCAGCGGCGAGTATGACGCGGTTGAACTCGGCGACTGTGCGGAGCGCGGTGTTGAGGTCCTCGACTGGGCTGAGGCGGTTGCGAAACATCATGGGATCAGCACATCAGTGGTTTGAGGTGCACTCCAGGTACAAAGGCACACACTGCAGCAGCAAGTCTTACCGCTGCTCAAGACCGCGGCGAACCATGGGAACGCCACCACGCGGGCGAAGCGGCGATGGACGCACTACGAGCGTTGGATAATACCGCTCCGACACGAGGTTTCTGGCGTGACTGGAGCGCCATGATTAGGTTGAACGGTAGCGAAAGTTCTGATGGACCAGGACCGCTCACGGTGACGCCCTACGGAGTGTGCGAGCACCACCTCACCCCCGCGAGCGGGGCAGCCTCTGCACTCTCGAGGCCCGGAGCAGCCCGCGCGATCAGCGGCATGTGCGTGCGTTTCGCGAGATCGTCTGGCCGACCCAGCCAAGCATTCTCGCTTGTCTCCGCCAGTACACGAGTGCATAGGATCGGCACCTCGCGAAGGGGAGAGATGTTAGCCAATCAAGCCGATGGCTTGGGAATGTGCGCCTTGACAGGTGATGAGGATGACGAACATTGGGGCGTTGTGCACGACGTCCGAGGACTTTTCGCGGCGCGAGCCGAGGAGGAGGACAGGCTCGAGGTCAAGCTTCTGGGCTGTATCCCACAGGGGAAACTGCGGAAGTGTCTGGACTCCTTGTCTGCTGGTGGAGTCCAGGTCGGTGGCGCTTCTCTCGAGGTTCTCGACTCCAACGGTGTATCTATGGGCTCCTATTTCGTCGACGACATGACGGTTACCGCGGCTCGTCCGTCGAGCCTCGATTCGAGTTCGGTCGATCTCAGTGTGACGCTGATCTGCGACAACGCCCATTTCGGTGGCGAGTGGATTTGGAACCTGATCCGTGACGGTCGGCTGAACCGTCGTGACATCTGGCACGGGCTCGACACCGATGACAGGATCGCGTGGTTGGCGGTGGCTCTCTGGACGAGTGCCTACCAGCGCCGAGGCAGGCCGGATTCCGCTGCAGGCCAAGTCTTCACATTGGATGGACAGGCTGTCACCGACATCGTCAGCTTCTACTGCGCGCTCGGAGAAGCGATCAACGGCCCTGGGGGCTATTTCGGCTGGAACCTCGATGCTCTATCGGACTGTCTGCGCGGAGGATGGGGGGCGTCCAGTCCATTCGTGCTGGAGTGGCTGTACTCCGACGTGGCGTGGGAGCATCTGCTGACACACCAGCCCGTGGCCACCGGGCACGCCTTGTTCGACCTGCTCTTGGAGATCTTCGAGGAGAAGAACATCGAGGTCATCCTGCGATAACGCACTTCGCCCGGACCGATCCGTGCCCGCCGCGATCGGAGGAAATCGTGCAGCTCTTCGCGCCGCCGGGCAGATGACGCACTGACCATGCAATCAAGGTAACAACGTGGGAGTCAGGACAACCGTATGTTGGAACGATGACTGTCGATACATACGGCGTGCGCCCGAAGGCCGCTGTCGTCGCAACGGATCAGGACGTCGCTGTAGCCGCGATCACGGCGGTGTTCGAAGGTCTCGAAGCCGCGCTCGCGGCGAAGGATGCTGTCGCGTTCGACAGTGTCTTCACCGATGATGTGGTCTTCATCAATCCGGCGGGCTCGGTCTTTCTGAACTGGGACGAGCTGCATTCCTACCACCTGACCGCGTTGCGGAACAGCCCGGACGCCGAGGCGCACTACGAGATTCTGGCGGTGCGGCTGCTCGCCGGTGGACATGCGATCGTCAATGTCGAGCAGACGTTGCGGACACCGGATTTCTCGGTAACCAACCGCGGAACTTGGGTTTTCACGGAACGAGACGACAGCTGGTGGGTCTGTTCGGTGCACAATACGAATGTGGCGGGCAGCGCCGGAGTTTAGCGGCTACACCGACGAATCGTTCGTCGTCGAAACCGCCGTTCGGTAGTCGCGCACGATGAGTGCGGCCCGAAGCCGCCAAATGACATTCGGATCGTGCGGGGTGAGTCCCACGAGCTCGTAGATACGCCGGAGCCGGTAGTCGACGGTGTTCATGTGGATATGGGTTTCGCGTGAGGTGAGCCGGCGATTGAGGCCATTGTTGATATGTGCGCGCAGCGTGTTGATCAAGTCCGGAAACTCGGCCACCGAATCGAGGAACATTTCGAGACGATCGCGTCCAGGCCCTGGCCGAGTCAGTTGATACTCGATAGCGAGGTCTTCGATCTGGTACAGGCCTGGTGGGTGATGGAGTCTCGTTGCCACGTCCAGCAGTTCGTGTACTTCCTCTGCCGCCTCGGGAATCCGATCCCGGTCGACGGTGACCCCGACAACGGTGAGTGAGGTCAGGCCGACCATGCCGCGGATCTTCTCGGTGTCACACGAGTCCGGCACCAGAATTGTCGCGCCGAATTCGGACTGCAACCCCGGCACGTGCTGCCCGAAGCTTCTCGACAGCATCGCCCGGAAATCGCGGGGTGACACCGCATCGCGCGCGGACCGATCCGCGGCCACCGCGAGCACGGTGTACCGCTCATCGAGTGGTGCCCCGTGCTCACGGGTAGCTCTCATCGAATGGCGGCCACTGAGCAGAGTGTGCGCCACATACCCACCGCGATCGCCGCTGGGCGGTGCGATCTCCGTGTATACCGTCGACACCGCCGCGGTCACCGAGTTCAAGGCATTCATCAGTCGACGAACATCGTCGAAGGGTGCGGAAAGGGCTTCGAGATCGTCCAGGTGTAGTCGGAACCCTGCGTGAACATGCTGCTGCACTGTTTCGATCGGTACACCGATGCTGGCCCACCGCGCGGCGGCCGGCCGAATGCGCGGCATCCGGGCGCCGTGGTGTGTCCGATCCGCGTCGGACATCAGTGCCAGACAGTCGGCGACGACGGCGCTGATCTCCTCGCGCAATACGTTTCCTCGTCGGCTACGACGCGGGATGGTCTCGAGAATCTTGTGTGCGATCCGGTCGGTCGACCGCGAGAGTTGCGCAGGCGACCCGAGTTCGAGGTGGCTGGTCATCGAGGGCTCACAGTGTGCCGCCGCCACCGATCAACCACGGGTTGAACGTGCAGTTCAAGGCCGGGTGGTTGACGGGGTCGAGGGCGTTGAGGGCGATGGAGGCCGCGCGAGGTGAGTACATGAGGGTCAGGTGATCGGACAGGTCCTGTTCGCACCCTTCCTGCAGGGTGATGTTGCGGACCGTCGCGCCTTCGCCGGCGCGCAGGAACGCCCAGTCATAGGGGTTGGTGACCTCGTCGTAGCGCGATGCCACCGCGGTGTAGTCGACGCCGGGAACGGTGTCGCCCTTCGCGTTCAGCGTGGCGTAGAACGGGGACCCGACCGCCTGCTGGATGTTCGATATTCCGACGATCGGCTCGTTGAAGCCGAGGATGTCGATGCCGAGGTTGTTGATGGCCCGGCCGAGCGTGGCGATGCCCATCAGGGTGGTGCCGTGGTGGGTGGCACCGTAGGTCACCACCTTCTCGACATTGTCCGCGCCGCCTTCGAACTTCAGGTAGTGGTTCGCGATCGTGCCGCCCTGCGAGTGGCCCACGATGTCGACCTTGTCGGCACCGGTGGTTGTGCGCACCCGCTCGATGAAATCGGCGACCTGGCGCGATGATTCCTCCATCGGACCTACCCCGTAGCGGCCGGGCAGAACGGCACCGAGGCCACCGCCCTCGAGGAGCCCGGAGCGACCGAAATTGACGGCGAACACGCAGAATCCGGCGCGGGCGAGCTGCGGTGAGAGGTAGCTGAAGGTGTCGAAGGCGTTGAGCCAGGTGCCGTGCAACAGGACCACCGGGCGCGGATGCTCAGCGCTGGGCTTGCAATCCCACTTGTTCGCACCGGCGGGGGCGACGTCCGGACTGGCGAGCCCATAGGCGAATGCGGCTAGCGGGGCGGTGAGTTCCGGTCCCTGTCCGACAGGCGCAGCGGCAGTGCTGTGTCCATACCCAGAGCTGCTGCCCGACGCGCTACCGGATCCGCTTCCCGAGCTACCGCCCGAGTCGACGATCGCCTTGGGCTGCCTGCCATCCGGCGAAGGCCTCAACCCATCGGTGATCGTGTCGGCGAGCGACTGCAAGTCCGAGGGGAGGACGGGCTCCGCGCCGACGGCCGTGGCTCCGAGTCCGTGCCCGACGGCGACTCCCACGGTGAGCGCGGCGGCCACCACGGACCGGCGAATGCGCTGCTTCATTGCAAGCATCTTCAACAATTCCTATCTGATCGACCGCACACCCCGATTCCGGTGACTCAGACCACAATCGAATGAGACTGTGATGCGCATCGCTGCATGGTGGCGGCAAGGAAAAGTCTGTACCGATCGGTATGCGCCGTCACTGCACTGAGGTCCAGAGTCGGCCGACGCGACCTTGTAGTCGGCGCCAAACTCCGATTGGCCAGTGGCGCGACGTTGTCCGATCGACTGCCCTGGGCCACAATCGACCCGGCCGGCCGCTGCACCACCGGCGTCGGCGTCGAGCCGAACCAGGGCACCGCAGCATGACCCATCACGCACAACACCGAAGCCGACCGCATCTGGGTCGCCACCCGACACCGTGGCCGGCACTTCTGCGGCACATCGAGCCGTCCCGAGGACTCGACAGCGAGGATTTCACAGCCCTCGATCACTGGCTGCGAGCAACCGGGTCACCCGAGACACCACGAATGAGACTGCCTAGGCCGCGCTGCGAAATCGATACGGGGCGGCCATGATCGCGCTCGCGTACGTCGTCGTGCCCAGGTGGTTCCCGCTCACCCGGCCAGTTTGATCCGGATGCCCACCATCCGCTCGGAGCCGCCGCGCAACCTGCTGCCCAGCAGCCCGATCCGGGCGACCAGCCCGTACTTGCGCTTCATCAGAGTGGTGAAGTGCGCGCTCGCGTCCGGTGCCAGCACCTCGGCGAAGCCGGGAACCGGGGCGCCGAGCGATTTGCCGCGCCAGTCGCAAGGGGCCGCCGTTATCCGGCTCCCGTTGCGGATCCGCTTCACCTTGCCGGCGTCCGCCGCACTCCACACCGCCAGCGTCTGGTCGTCGCGCATCACCCAGACGGGCGTGGGGACCGCCGTGCCGTCTCGCCGAAACGTGGTGAGAAGCAGATGCTTTCCGGTCGCCAACTCGTCCAGCACCGTGTCGGTGTGTTTCATGCCAAGATACTAACCAGTTAGTTAACTTGTGGTCGTCGGAACCGCAGCGAAGTGCTGAAGGGAATCTGCATGGGGCGATTCGTTGGAACGTTGCTCGCGGGCTTTGTGTTAGGCACCCCCGCGGTCCCGGTCGGCCTGTCGCTGTCCCTGTCGGGCCCGGTCGCGCTGTTCGCGGTGCTGCTGGGCGCGGCCTGCTGTGTGGTCTTCGCGGTGTTCGCTATGGAACGCGCCCGGCTGCTCTGGCAATCCTGGCGTGTCCGACGGAAGTCGGCTGCGGCACTGGCCGATTCGGCGACGGAAGGCGGCGGTGCGTCCGTCATTTCCGCGACCAGCGGAGAGGTGCTCGCGGCGGACGCCCGGCTCTCCGGCGCCTCAGGGCGTCGGGCCCGGCGAGTCCTCGACCGATACGGCGTGGCGGGCTTCGGCATCGTGGGGCCTGCCCTCTTCGGCACGTGGGGCTCGGCCCTACTCGGTGCGGCGCTCGGCATCCCCAGCTGGCGGCTGATCCGCTGGTTGATGACCGGTGTCGCCCTGTGGTGCACGGTGCTGCTCGTCGCATCGGACGCGGCGCTGGCCGTCTTCGGAATCGGATGACGCAGCGGATGTCCCGAGCCGACGCCACCAAGGCCCGCATTCTCCAGGCCGCCACCGATGAGTTCGCCACGTACGGTATCGCCGGCGCCCGGGTGGACCGGATCGCCAAGACCGCGGCGGCCAACAAGAACCTCATCTACGTCTACTTCTGCAGCAAGGACCAGCTCTTCGACGCGGTCTTCGACGCCCACGTCACTCACGGCCTGGATTCGGTCCCCTTCACCCCCGGCGACCTCCCCGAGTACGCGGGACGGTTATTCGACTACTGCCGCCAGAACCCCGAAGTCATTCGGCTGGCCACCTGGCACCGCCTGGAGCGTGGCGAACTGGCCATCGCGGCGCCCGCGCGCGACGCGAAACTGGACGCACTCGCCGCGACACAGCGGAAGGACGGCATCGGCGCCGACTTCTCACCCGCGACGCTGCTGACACTCGTCCTGAGCATCGCTCTCGCGTGGAACCCGAGCAACGTCACCAGCATTCCCGCCGGCTCCTCCGAGACCGAGAGTGTCGATGACCGCCGCCGCGCGATCGTCGAGGCCGTGCGCCGGCTCCTGTGAGCGGCGCCCGGTATGGCTGCCCAAACGGCAAATACCGTGGCGAATTCCACGGTCGCATCAGTGAATCCGGCAGCGGCGTGGCACAAACCGATTGAACTGAAATCAACCCCGATGCGCCGTTTACTTTTTCGTCACCGATGGCGTGTTGAGTGCACGATGAATGCGTTGCTACTTTGCGATGGAAGCGCTGATCTGGACGCATCAAATAGTTCGTAACCGAGTGCTCGGGAAAGCTGGGAATGCGAAGGCATGTAATATCGCGTGGCTGTTCCCGCTGGTAGTGGCCATGCGGGCGTGATCGGAACCCTCCTCTTCGCGATTCCTGAGTCCGGCGCGGACAGCTGAACATTCGAGAAGGTGCTGACGCATATCTAGTTCTCCGATCTCCCGCTGTGCAAGATCGAACTGCGCAATGATGGTCGGTAACATTTACACACCGAATGTTCTTATCCCTGGTTTAAGAGTGCTGTGGCGGTCAAAATCGTCAATGTTTGATCAGCACGTACCACTTCCACTTCGAGAAGGGATACAGATGCATCACACGATCAAAACCACTCTTATGGCCGCGCTCGTCGCTCCGACAGCCCTCGGGTTGTTCGGCGTCGGCGCGGTAGCCGCGGACACCGGCGTGCAGTCCGGTGATACCTCGCTGTCGGCCGCCCAGAACGACGACGGCGCTGAAGAAGGCGGCGCGGAAGAAGGCGCCGTTGTGGACAGCGGCGCTGCAAATGTCGACGCTGAGGACAGCAACGCTGAAGACGGCGACGCTGAGGACGGCAACGACGCAGACGGCGACACCGGGGAGAGCAGCGCTGAAGATGGCGACGCTGGGGAGGGCGGCGCTGAAGCCGGTGGCGGAGACGCCGGATAGGACGGGTGCGTCCTGGGGTCTCGCCGTAGGTAGCGGGCGAATCCCGACGACTTCGTAGCAGCAATCACGGCCGCGGGGGGGGGGGGGGGGGGGCCCCCCCCCCCCCCCCCCCCCCCGCCGCCCCCCCCCCCCCCCCCCCCGCGCCCCCCCCAACGGCTCACGACCCGCCCTAACGCCCCCCGCCCGCCGCCCCGAACCTCCCACGCC
>NZ_JBHXMN010000002.1:47985-704268 GCF_042720495.1 Nocardia sp. NPDC058480
CGGGTGCGTCGTGGGTGTTCGCGTTTGGTCGCGGCCTAACCCCCCCGACTTGGCCCAACCATACACGCCGGCGCGCGGGGCCCAATCAACCCGCCCCGCCGCGCGGCGACTGCCATCCACCTGGCACCGATGAGCCTGACGGCCGGTAACTCCGAACTATCGGCGGCGGACCACCGCCGACTGACTGACCGGCCATCGACGTGTGGTGCGGAGTTCCCGGGCGGTGTCGGTGTGCGGGCTTAGGCTGAGCGAGTGTCGGTGCTACCTCTGATCTTCACCGCGGGCTGGGCCAGCGGGATCAACGCGTACGCGGTGGTGTTTCTGCTCGGGTTGTTCGGTCGGATCGGCTGGGCCGGTGACGTGCCGCCGGGGCTGCAACGCACCGATGTACTCGTCGCCGCCGGTGTGTTGTTCCTGATCGAAGCGGTCGCGGACAAGATCCCGTACCTGGACTCGTTCTGGGACGCGGTGCACACGGTGGTGCGACCTGCCTCCGGCGCGATCGTCTCGGCTCTGATTGCGGGCCAGGATGATTCACTGCCGACGATGTTCGCCGCGGCGGTGGGTGGAACAACCGCGTTGCTCAGCCACATCGTCAAGGCGGGCACGCGGATGGCGATCAATACCTCGCCGGAACCGGTCACCAATATTGCGATGAGCACCGCCGAAGACGCCACTGTCGGCGGTGTCATCACCCTGGCGGTGTTCTTCCCGGTGCTGGCGGCGGTGATCGCCGCGGTCCTCTTGGCGATCGGCCTGTGGGTGGTCTACCTGTGCGCCAGCCGAATCCGCCGCTATCTCCGACGACGGCGAGAACGCCGCGCGACCGGCGTCGACTCAGCGCTCGAATAGAACTCCGCCTGCCGAGAATCCGGTGAGTGGGTCGAAGAACCGGGCCCGGCCCCGATCGCCATTCGCCGGATCCGACCTCATCGCACCTGCGGTGCGACCTTCGTCCCCAGCAGGTCGATGCTGTGCAGCACCTGCTCCGGCGGCAGCGTCCCCACGCTGGTGTGCAGCATGAATCGGTCGAGGCCGAGGGTGTCGCGGACCTCGGCGATCTTGCCCGCCACGTAGTCGGGGGTGCCGACGAACAGCGAACCATCCTGCGAGCGCAGGGCGTCGAACTGTGCGTGCGTCATCGGACCCCAGCCACGTTCCCGGCCGATGGTCGACATCGCCAGGGCGTACGGCTCGTAGAACTCGGCAACGGCCTGCGCGTCGGTATCGGCGATATAGCCGTGCGCGTGCACCGCCACCGGCTGCTTCTCGTGACCGCCCTCGGCGAGCGCCCGGTGATACAGCTCGACCAGCGGTTTGAACCGCGCGGGCTCACCGCCGATGATCGCGATGGCGAGCGGCAACCCGAGCAGCCCGGCACGGATCACTGATTCAGGACTGCCGCCGACCGCGATCCACACCGGCAGCGGGCGATCGTCGGTGCGCGGATACACCGTCGCGTCGTGCAGCGGCGCCCGGAATCGGCCCGTCCAAGTAACCGGACCTTCCTCGCGCACACGCAGCAGCAGTGCCAGTTTCTCCTCGAACAGCGCGTCGTAATCGGCGAGGTCGTATCCGAACAGCGGGAAAGACTCCGTGAACGACCCGCGCCCCGCCATCAACTCTGCCCGCCCGTTCGACAACCCGTCCAGCGTCGCGAAGTCCTGGTACACCCGTACCGGATCGTCGGAGCTGAGTACTGTCACCGCGCTGGTCAACTGGATGCGCTCGGTCCTGGCGGCGGCGGCGGCGAGTACGACAGCGGGGGAGGACGCGGCGAAATCCTGGCGATGATGTTCGCCGACGCCGTACACATCGAGCCCGGCAGCCTCGGTCGCGACGGCCTCGTCGACCACCTGACGCAGCCGCTCGGCGGCGGTCGGCGCAGGCCGGTCGCCGGTGGGGTACAGCTCGGCGAAGGTGGTGAGCCCCAGTTCCATGTGAACCTCTCTTCGGGATGCGATCCTCTTCTAAACGGACCGCAGTCCGATAACATTCCCCCGGTTTATGGATGGATGCGGATTATCTATGACAAAACTATAGTGAGCGGTATGACCGCCCTGGCGCCGACGCGCACCGAACCCGATCTGTCCTTCCTGCTCGATCGCACCAGCCATGTTCTGCGCACGCAGATGGCCGCGGCGCTGGCCGAGATCGGGCTGACGGCCCGCATGCACTGCGTGCTGGTCCACGCACTGGAGGCCGAACGCACGCAGGCCCAGCTCGCCGAGCTCGGTGACATGGACAAGACGACCATGGTGGTCACCGTCGACGCGCTGGAAAAGGCAGGTCTGGCCGAACGTAAACCGTCGAGCACCGACCGCCGTGCTCGCATCATCTCCGTGACGCCCGCGGGTGCGGAGCTCGCCGCGCGCAGTACCGAAATCGTCGACGGCGTCCATCAGCACGCACTCGGTTCGCTGCCGAAGGCGGAGCGGGAATCTCTTGTACAGGCACTGAATCACCTGGTGGAGGGGTATTTGTCGACGGTGGTCGAAGCGGCGCCCGCGCGTCGCGCCAGGCAATAGTCCGTAATAGATTGTCTAGTACGGAACTATCTAGTACGGTCTCTCTTGTTCGCTTCTAGCAGGAGATGACCCATGACCAAGTCCCAGCGCACTGCCCTCGCGGTGCTGTCGGCCGCGATGCTGATGACCATCCTCGACGGCAGCATCGTCACCGTCGCCATGCCGGCGATCCAAGAAGATCTCGGCTTCTCGCCCGCCGGTCTGAGCTGGACCGTGAACGCCTACCTGATCGCTTTCGGCGGTCTGCTCCTGCTGGCCGGACGCCTCGGTGACCTGATCGGCCGCAAGACGATGTTCGTCACGGGCAATATCGTCTTCACCGCCGCCTCGGTGCTGGCAGGCGTGGCGAGCACCCCCGCGGTGCTGGTCGCGGCCCGATTCCTGCAGGGTGTCGGCAGCGCGATCGCCGCTTCGGTGGTGCTCGGCATCCTGGTGACGATCTTCACCGAACCACGTCAACGGGCCACGGCTATCGGTGTTTTCAGCTTCACCGGTGCTGCGGGCGCCTCCATCGGGCAGGTGCTCGGCGGCGTCCTCACCGACGCGTTGAACTGGCACTGGATCTTCCTGATCAACGTGCCGATCGGCGTGCTCACCGTGCTCGTCGCGAGCAAGGCGCTGCCCGCCGACCGTGGACTCGGCTGGTCCGCCGGTGCCGATGTGCTGGGTGCCGCCCTGGTCACCGCCGGTCTGATGCTGGGCATCTACACCGTCGTCGAGGTCGAACGCTACGGCTGGGTCTCGGCGCACACCCTCGGCCTCGGCGCGCTGGCCGCCGCCCTGCTCGCCGCCTTCGTCATCCGTCAGGCCACCGCGGCCAACCCACTGTTGCCGCTGCGAATCTTCCGTTCCCGCACGGTCTCCGGCGCCAATGTGGTCCAGATGCTCACCCTGGCGGCCATGTTCGCCTTCCAGATCATCGTCGCGCTCTACCTGCAGAAAGTGTTGGGCTACAACGCATTGCAGACCGGCCTTGCCATGCTGCCCGCCGCCGTCGCCATCGGCGGGGTGTCACTGTTCGCCTCGGCCCGCCTGATCACCCGTTTCGGTGAGCGGACCGTGCTCATCGCCGGTCTCGCCCTGCTGCTGGGCGGGATGTCGTGGCTGATGCGCCTGCCCGTCGACGCCGAGTACCTCACCGACGTGCTGCCGGTGATGGTGGCCATCTCCGGTGGCGGGCTGGTGCTGCCCGCACTCACCGCGCTGGGCATGTCGGGCGCCGAAGCCGACGACGCGGGTCTGGCCTCGGGGCTGTTCAACACCACCCAGCAGGTCGGCATGGCGATCGGCGTCGCGGTGCTTTCCACCCTCGCCGCCGCGCGGACCGGTACCGAACTGGTGGCCGGTGCCTCCGATCCCGTTGCCCTGACCAGCGGTTATCGGCTGGCGTTCACCGTCGCGGCCGGACTGCTCGCCGTGGCCCTTGTCGTCAGCGCCACCGTGCTGCGCAAGCAGCACACGTCCCAGGCAGCACCGGCCGCGCAGGCGGTCCCCGCCCTCTGACGCGACGAATCGCCGGGAACTACCCCTGCGATTCACCCCCCGGGTGGATGTCCGCCCGGGGGGTTCGGTGGTGTTCTCGAAGGATGCTGACCGATCGCACGACGTTGACCAAATTCCTCATCGAAGAGCGCCGCCGCCATCCCGGTTCCAGCGGTGAACTCAATTCCCTGATCCTCGACGTCGCGCTGGCCTGCAAGGCGATCTCCCAGCGCATCGCCTCCGGTGCGCTCACCGGCGTCCTCGGTGGCGCCGGCGTGGTGAACGTGCAGGGCGAGCAGCAGCAGAAGCTCGATGTGGTCGCCAACGACCTCTTCCTCCGTGCCAACGAATGGGGTGGTCAACTGGCCGGCATGGTGTCGGAGGAACTCGATGACCCCTACCCGATCCCGCCGGACTACCCGCGCGGCAAATACCTCCTGGCCTTCGATCCCCTCGACGGCTCGTCCAATATCGACGTGAATGTCGCGGTGGGCAGCATCTTCTCGATCCTGCGCGCACCGAACCCCGGCGTACACGCGACGACGGCGGACTTCCTCCAGCCCGGCACCGAGCAGGTCGCCGCAGGCTATGCGATCTACGGCCCCGCGACGCAACTCGTGCTCACCGTCGGCACCGGTGTGCATGCCTTCACCCTCGATCCCGAGCTCGGCGAGTTCTTCCTCACCGGACAGAACCTGCGACTGCCGGAGTCCACGTCGGAGTACGCGGTCAACAGTTCCAACCGCCGCTTCTGGGAACCTGCCGTGCGCCGCTACATCGATGAATGCCTGGCGGGCGCGACGGGCCCGCGCGAGAAGGACTTCAACATGCGCTGGGTGGCGTCGCTGGTGGTCGAAACCCACCGCATCCTCACCCGCGGCGGCGTGTTCCTCTATCCGCGCGACTCGAAGGACCCGGCCAAAGCGGGCCGGTTGCGCCTGCTCTACGAGGCCAATCCCATTGCTCTTCTGATCGAGCAGGCAGGCGGTCTCGCCTCGACCGGCCGTGACCGGATCCTCGAGGTGACTCCCACCGAGCTGCACCAGCGGATCGCGTTCATTTTCGGTTCCCGCGACGAGGTTGCCCGCATCGTGAGTTACCACGCCGAAGCGGCTGAGGAGCCCGACGGCCCGTGGAATCCGCTGTTCGGTCTGCGCGGTCTCTACCGTTCCACCACCTGAGGAGGAGATTCATGTCCGCCAAGCACCCCGTTGTCGCCATCACCGGATCGTCCGGTGCCGGAACAACTTCGGTGATGCGCACGTTCGATCAGATCTTCCGCAGGGAAGGCATCGATGCCGCGTACGTCGAGGGTGACAGTTTCCACAAGTTCGACCGTGCCGGTATGAAGGAGGAGCTGGCACGCGCGCTGTCGAACGGCGACCACACCTTCAGTCACTTCGGGCCCGAAGCGAACCTTTTCGAAGAGCTCGAGAAACTGTTCCGTGGCTACGGCGAGACCGGTACGGGCCGAGTGCGAAAGTACCTGCACGACAAGGAAGAAGCCTCGCCACACGATCAGGATCCCGGCACGTTCACGCCCTGGGAGGACCTCCGTTCCGGCACCGACCTGCTGTTCTACGAAGGCCTGCACGGCGCGGTGGCCAACGACCGGGTCGATGTGGCGCAGTACGCGGATCTGCTCATCGGGGTGGTGCCGGTGATCAACCTCGAGTGGACCCAGAAGTTGCACCGGGACAAGGACAAACGCGGCTACTCCACCGAGGCGGTGACCGAGACGATCCTGCGCCGCATGCACGACTACGTGAACTTCATGTGCCCGCAGTTCTCCCGCACCCACGTGAACTTCCAGCGGGTGCCCGTGGTGGATACATCGAATCCGTTTGTGGCCCGGACGATTCCGACGCCGGACGAATCGATGCTGGTGATCCGATTCGCCGACCCGCACGGCATCGACTTCCCGTACCTGCTGTCGATGCTGCACGATTCGTTCATGTCCCGCCCGAACACGATCGTGTGTCCGGGCGGGAAGATGGACTTGGCCATGCAGCTGATCTTCACGCCGATGTTGTTGCGGCTCATGGAACGTCGCGGCCGCACACGCTGATCGATGCGACGACCACGTCACGCGAGGTGGTCGTCGAACCAGGCCACCAGCTCCGGATCGTCGAGCCCATCGGCGACGAGCACCGCCGCCGAGAGGTCGTCGGTGCGCGTGTAGGCGTTCTGCGCGGCCACGCACCGCAGCCCGGCGGCCACCGCGGACCGCACGCCGTTCGCTGAATCCTCCACGGCCACTACTCGATCGGCGGGCAAGCCCGTCTGGATCAGCACGTCCAGGTACACCGCGGGGCTCGGTTTCAGCACGGGCACTTCGGTTCCGGTGGTCACGGTGTCGAAGGGCTCGCCGAAAGCGTGCTTCAGCAGGGGCTCGACCCACGCACGGGTGCCGGTGGTCGCCACATGCAACCGAACGCCACGCGACCGGAGCCGTTCGATCAGTTCCAGCGCCCCGGGACGGGGAAGGATGTGCCCGTCCGAGGCCATCTGCCGCATGATGCGGGTCTTGTTGCGGTGCAGCCTCTGTGCGAGTTCGCGTGCTGGCTCGGCGGGCATGGCGTGCTGTTCGAACCAGAACGCCAGCCGCTGCGCGCCACCGGCGACCTTCAGTAACCGCCCGTATTCCTTGACGTCCCAGCGGTCGGGGAGCCCTGCCTCGGCGAATGCCGTGTTGAAGGCCACCCGATGGCCGTCTCGTTCGCTGTCGACGAGGGTGCCGTCGACATCGAAGATCACCGCGTGCAATGGAGTCATGGTGCGCCGTCGAGGTATTCGCGGATCCGGTCGAGCACGGCCCGCACGGTGAACCCGTGGTGGGCCATGACCTCGCCGCCCGGGCCGCTGTGCCCGAACTCGTCGATGCCGATCGCCAGGTCGACCAGTCCCGCCCAGCCAGCGGTACTTCCTGCTTCGATGCTGACGGTGTGCGCCGACGGGTCCGCGGTGAAGCGCGAACGATCCAGTGCCGATACCACCCGCACGTCGTGACCTTCGGCCCGCAGCTGATCGGCCACCGCCGCCGCCAGCGCGACTTCCGAACCGGTAGCCACGATTTCGAGCACGCGTGCGGTGGCAGACGATGATTCGCGCGCCGTCGCTCCGACAGCGGTGGGGCAGGCTGCCGCACCCTCGGCCAGAGTGGTTCGGGCGCCGTCGGCACCCGCCTCGGCGTCCAGCTGGGGGAGCGACTGCCGGGAGAGAATCAGTGCGGTCGGCCCATCGACGCGGGTCAGCGCGAGTTCCCAGGCGAGAGCGGTCTCCACATCGTTGGCCGGCCGCAACACCTGAACGCCGGGAATCACCCGCAGCGACTCGACGTGCTCGACCGGCTGATGCGTCGGCCCGTCCTCGCCGACCGCGATCGAATCATGGGTCAGCACATAGATCACCGGCTGCCCCATCAACGCCGACAACCGCAGCGCGGGCCGCAGATAGTCGGCGAACACCAGGAAGGTACTGCCGAAAACCCGGAACCCACCGTGCAGGCTCATGCCGTTCAGAATGGCCGCCATCCCGAACTCGCGAACGCCGAAAGCGATAGCACTGCAGGTGAAGTCGTCCCGACTCACCACATCGCCACATACCGTGCCTGTCGACCCGGCGAGGTCGGCCGACCCGCCGACCAATTCCGGCATCGTCGACAGAGCCGCGTTCAAACAGGCCTGTGAGGACTGCCGGGTGGCCCGGGGTGCCTGCGCGGCAACGGCTTCCAGTGCGGCAGACAATTCGGCAGGCAGCAGTCGTGCACGGGCACGCCGGAACTCAGCGGCACGCTCGGGCGCGACCGCGTCGAACGCCGCGAATTCCTCGAGCCAGATCGCGTGTTCCTCGCTACCGATCGCGGCGAGCACGGCACACGCCGTGCCGACCTGCGCCGGCACCGCGAACGGCGGAAGCGTCCATCCTGCGAGCTCTTTGGCCTGCGCAAGCCGTTGCGCACCCAGCGGGGAGCCATGCGCCTTCGAGGTGCCGGCGACACCGGGCGCACCATGTCCGATCACCGTGCGCACCGCGAGAAAACTCGGCCGAGGATCGCTCTTCGCCCGGGTGATTGCGGCGTCGATCGCCTCGATGTCGGTCCCGTCGGCCACCACCTCGGTGTGCCACCCGTAGGCCGCGAACCGTGCCACCTGATCGTCGCTGCACGAACGCCCGACGGCTCCGTCGATGGTGATCTCGTTGTCGTCCCAGAGCACAATCAACCCGCCGAGCCCCACATGCCCTGCGAACGAGGCGACTTCGTGACTGACACCCTCCATCAAACATCCGTCGCCGACGATCGCGTACGTGCGATGCCCGGTGATCTCCGGATACCGGGCAGCGGTCATCCGCTCGGCGAGGGCCATCCCCACCGCCATCGCCAGCCCCTGACCCAACGGTCCGGTGGTGCACTCCACGCCCGGCGTGTCACCGAACTCGGGATGACCCGGCGTGCGCGACCCCCACTGCCGGAACCGCCGCAACTCCTCGACGGGCAGGTCGTACCCGAACAGGTGCAACAGCCCGTACAACAGCGCCGAGCCGTGCCCGGCCGAGAGCACGAACCGGTCCCGATCAGCCCACTCGGGGTCGGCCGGATCATGGCGCAGGTGCCGGCTCCACAGCGTCCACGCCATCGGTGCCGCCCCCATCGGCATGCCGGGATGGCCCGACTGCGCGGCCTCCACCATGTCGGCCGCGAGGAACCGCAGGGTGTCGACGGCGAGCAGGTCGGTCTCCACCGACGACACGTTGGTCGGGTGCGCGAGGTCGGTCAGTTGGGTGCCGCTCGCGGCATCGGCGGGCACTATGAGCGGGCGGCGAACTGAGGACTCCGGCATGGCGCGGCCTTTCTGATCGGGTCCGTTCATCGGACCGCATCAGCGCCCCCGCCGCACTCCCCCTCGGGGGTGGGGACCCGGGTGAGATCTCGTCAATGCCCGTAACCCGGGTGCTGCCCGCCGTAGGGTGGAGGGATGCCGGAGTTACCTCCGACCCCGTTGAGGCTTGCGCTCGTCGACGATCACGAGATGGTGCTGCACGGGCTCGACGCCATGCTCGGTCACTTTCCCGACGAGGTCGTCATAGTCGGCCAGTCCACCACCGACACCGCCGCGCTGCGGATGGTGGCGCAACATCGGCCCGATATCGTCCTGTGCGACGTGCGGATCGGCAAGGCCAGCGGCCTCGACCTGTGCCGTCAGATCACCCTGCAGTACCCCGAAACCAAGGTCGTGCTGCTCACCGTCTACGACGACGAGCACTACCTGTATCAGGCGTTGCGGGTGGGGGCGTCGGGCTACATTCTCAAGCGGGTCGACGGGCGCGAACTCGTTGCCCAGCTGCGCCGGGTCCGCGAGGGCGAGACGGTGGTCGACGCCGCACTGGCCGGGCGGGTGGCGCTGGCCGCGGCCCGGCTCAGCGCGGGCCAGTTCTGGTCCGGCGCGCACCTCGGACTGACCCAGCGTGAATCAGAAGTGTTGGGGCTGTTGGTATCCGGTCATTCCAATCGGGCGGTCGCGAGCAAGCTGGTGGTCAGTGAGGACACCGTGAAAACCCATATTCGCGGTCTGTATCGCAAGCTCGGGGTGTCCGATCGCAGCGGGGCAATCGCAGTCGCGTTGCGCGAGGGGCTGTTTCGGTGAGCAACGTGGGCGGCGCGGTCCCCACGGCGGCAGAACTCGCCCCACACCTCGGCGCCGAAGGCGTGCTGCTCTACGCCGTCGACGGCCAGGATCTGAGCATCGTCGATCTGTGGCCCCCGCATCCCTCGGCGAGTTCCTTGCGACTACAGGTCGGTTTCGGGGTGACCGGGTCGGTGGCCCGCACCGGCAAACCGGTGCTGCTCGACAACGACTCGCCACGTAATGCCCTGCACCGCAGACTCTTACATCTGGATCCGCACCAGACGGTGGCGCGGATGTGCCTGCCGTTGCCGGGGCTGGAAGGTGAGGTGGTCGGCGTGCTGGCCGCGCACCGCGGGCCACGGAACCCGTTCGGGCAGCACGACCTCGATGACGCGCGACAGCACGCCGCCGTGCTCGGCCTGTGGCTGCACGCGCGGCGACTGTTCCGCACCGTCAACCGGCAGCGCACCGAGCGGGATCGCTTGGTCGAGCAGGCGATCACCGCCCAGGAAGCCGAACGCCGACGCATCGCCTTCGATCTGCACGACGGTGTCACCACCGCCCTGGCCTCGATGTCGTTCCACCTGTCCGCCGCCGACCTCACCGTCTCCGAACTCCGCGCCCACGTCGACATCACCGACGAGGCCAGCCTGCGCGACCTCGCCAGGGCCCGCGCCGAGCTCGTCAGCGCCCGCGAGCTGGCCGATTTCGCCTACAACGAGACCAGAGCGGCGATCTCGGGCCTGCACAGCCTCGTCCTCGACGACCTCGGCCTGGTCGCCGCGATCGAATCGTTGGTGCGCACGGTGAGCGGCGACGGGCCGCCGGCGATCGAGTTCCTCGTCGACCACGCCGCCGCCATCGACGACATCCCCGACCACGCCGCGGCCACCCTGTACCGAATCGCGCAGGAATCCCTCAATAACGCCGTGAAACACGCTGGGGCACAGCGGATCGTGCTGTCGCTGCGCCGGGTCGGCGACTCGGTCATCCTCGGATGTTCCGATGACGGTGAGGGTTTCGACCCGGCGCAGCGGCGCGCCGACCGCGCCGCCGACTCCGACGGCGAACAGCACTTCGGCCTGACCTCGATCGCCGAGCGCTGCGCCATCATCGAAGCTTCGCTGCGCGTGGAGTCGATGCGGGGACGCGGAACCACCTTGCTGGTCGACCTACCGTTGAGATAGCCGCTGTCCGACCGACGAACGCAGCAGCGGTGCCCGAGGGGTGGCGCCGCTGCTGCGCGTTGCCGCCGCGCTCACCGAGGCGCTGCCGAACGCATCACACCTACGTGGCGGGCTCGGTGGCATCGGCGGCGTTGCGGCAGTTTTCGAGCAGAACCTGTTGTGCTACGGCAACTTCGGAATCTGATCCACCCCAAGTGTGCAGGGCCGCGCTCACGAGCGCACGTCCGAAGGAGAATGTCACAGGCCACGCCCGCTCGTCGATGGTGACCAGCTCGCTCAGGAATTCACACACCCGGGCCGTCGGATGCCCACCGGACAGGAACGCGATCCCTGCCACCTCGGCGGGCACCAGGTCACGCAGTACCGCGAAGGTGGCGGCAGCGACCTCGGCAGGCGGCGTGGCCGCGGCAGCCAGGCCGGCAGTGACGAAGTTCGGCTTGAGCACGATGCCGGTGAGATCCACTCCGGCATCGACGAGTTCGGTGAACAGCGCGCTCAGGGCGAGCCGAGTCGCCCGCGCCGAGGCCGCCGAATCGTGGTCACCGGTGCACAGCACCTCGGGCTCGACGATCGGGACGATGCCGTGCTGCTGACACAGTGCCGCGTAGCGGGCCAGCGCGTGCCCGTTGGCGTCGGCGGAGTAGGGGGTGATCGTGCGCACGTCGAACACCGCCCGCCACTTGGCGAACGCGGCACCGCGATCGGCATAGGAGGCCAGCCGCGCGCCGAGGCCGTCGAGCCCTTCGGTGATCAGCGCACCGCCCTGGCCGGGCAGTGCGGTGGTGCCGGTGTCGACCTTGATGCCGGGCAGGATGCCGAGTTCGCGCGCCGCGATCGGGAACGGGCGCCCGTCGGCGAGATCCTGGCCGAATGTCTCGTCGCACAGGATGATTCCACTGATCCACGCCGACAGGCCGTCTGCGGTGAGCAGCAGTTCGCGATAGTCGCGACGGGTGGTCGCGCTCGCGGGCACCCCTTCCTGTGCCAGCCGCGATGACATGGTTTTGATCGACTCGTCGGCGGCGAGAATGCCGCGGCCGCCGCTGGTCAGCTGCTGGGCGACGTCGGCGAGGGCGGTGGCGGGGAGTGTCGTCATGACGAACAGCATGCGAGCACCCGCGCCCGCCGTCCTCACCCCTTCGGGCGAGACCGGGTGTGAAATGCGGCCGCGCCCACCCGCTCCGGATCGCACAGGTGGGCCACGAACAACCGGGTCGCCGAGGTGGGTTCCTGGGTCGTGCAGACGTGCCACGGCCGGTCGAGAGGGGTGCCCGGCACGGCGTAGGAGACCAGTTCCCCCGAGGCGAGTTGTTCGCGTGCCGCTTCCTCGTGCACCAGCGTGACCCCGAGCCCTTCCCGTGCGGCGGCCACGGCGGCGCCCGAGGTGCCGAGGGTGAGCAGCGGCGGCGCGGCCTGCAACCGGCTCAGCAACGACAGCGCGGTATCGCGGGTGCCGGAGCCGATTCCGGTGAGCAGCCAGGGCGTGGTGAGCGGGTCTTCGACGAGTCCGGGCCGTCCGACCAGCAGCAGTCGATTCGAACGCCGGGCGGCGGTGACCAGCCCGGACCCGCGCGGAGGTCGCCCGGCCAGGGCGATATCGAAGACGTGGTCGGCGGCGCGGGCGAACAGCTCGCCGCGCGTCAGTACCGACAGTGACAGTTCGACATGCGGATGGGCTTGGGCGAATGTGGCCATCAGCACCGGGAGCACATATTCACTGGCCGTCGCGACCGCGCCGATGCGCACCCGTCCACGGTCGGCATCGTGCACCGCCCCGGCCGCTTCGGCGAGTAACCCGAGCAATTTGCGCACATATCCGGCGAAGATCTCGCCCGAATCCGTCGCCACGATGCCACGGCCGGACTTCCCGAACAGCCTGGTGCCCAACGCGTCTTCCAGTGCGGCGATCGCGGCCGACACCGCGGGTGGCGTCACGTGCAGCGTCTCGGCCGCGGCCCGCACGCTGCCGGTCTCGTACACGGCGAGGAAGGTGCGCAGCCGACCCCAGGTGGCGGCGGCGGGCAGGTCGGGACTGGCGAACATCGTTCAATGATGCCTGAACTGTGCGCAGTAAAGATTCCATTGTCGTTGAACAGTCCGCGCCCACACACTGAGAGTGCTTCATAGGCGTGACCCGGAAGGAACGGCGATGACGACGATCGACAACGACGGCGCGGCGACCAAAGAGCGTTGGGATCCGGGCGTACAGAGTTACGCCGGAATGGGTTACTGGAACCCCGATTACGTCCCCAAGGACACCGATGTCCTCGCCGTTTTCCGGGTCACCCCACAGGACGGCGTCGACCCCATCGAGGCCGCGGCCGCCGTCGCGGGCGAATCGTCCACCGCCACCTGGACGGTCGTGTGGACCGACCGCCTCACCGCGAACAGCCATTACCAGGCCAAGGCGTACCAGGTCGACGAAGTTCCCGGCAGGCCAGGCGAGTACTTCGCCTACATCGCCTACGACATCGACCTTTTCGAGGAGGGCTCCATCGCGAACCTGACCTCCTCGATCATCGGCAACGTCTTCGGATTCAAGCCCCTCAAGGCACTGCGCCTGGAAGACATGCGCATCCCCGTCGCCTACACCAAGACCTTCCAGGGCCCCGCTCACGGCATCGTCATGGAACGGGAAATGCTCAACAAGTACGGTCGCCCGCTGCTCGGCGCCACCATCAAGCCCAAGCTCGGCCTGTCGGCCCGCAACTACGGGCGCGTGGTCTACGAGGCCTGTCGCGGCGGCCTCGACTTCACCAAGGACGACGAGAACATCAACTCCCAGCCCTTCATGCGCTGGCGTGACCGCTTCCTCTACGCGATGGAGGGGGTGAACCGGGCGATGGCCGAAACCGGCGAGATCAAGGGCCATTACCTCAACGTCACCGCGGGCACGATGGAGGAGATGTACCGCCGGGCGAACTTCGCCAAAGAGATCGGCAGCGTGGTGGTGATGATCGACCTCACCATCGGTTACACCGCCATCCAGTCGATGGCGCACTGGGCCCGCGAGAACGGCATGCTGCTGCACCTGCACCGCGCCGGGCACTCGACCTACACGCGGCAGAAGACGCACGGCGTGAGCTTCCGGGTGATCGGGAAGTGGTGCAGGTTGATGGGTGTCGACCACGTCCACGCGGGCACCGTCGTCGGCAAGCTGGAGGGTGACCCGGCTACCACTCGCGGTTTCTATGATTCGTTGCGTGAGAACACTGTTCCGAGGAATCTGGGCAACGGCATCTTCTTCGACCAGGACTGGATCTCGATGCCCGGCGTGATGCCGGTGGCCTCCGGCGGCATCCACGCCGGCCAGATGCACCAGCTGCTCGATCTTTTCGGCGATGACGTGATCCTGCAGTTCGGTGGCGGCACCATCGGTCACCCGTACGGCATCGCCGCGGGCGCCGAAGCCAATCGGGTGGCGCTCGAGGCAGTTGTCAAGGCGCGCAACGAAGGTCGCGATCTGCTGATCGAAGGGCCTGACGTACTGCGCAGGGCGGCCAAGCACTGCACACCACTGGAAGCGGCCCTGAACACCTGGGGCGACGTCACTTTCGACTACACCAGCACCGACGCGCCCGATGTGGTGGCGACGCCGGTGCCCTCGATCTGACCAGGAGCACCTGATGAGACTTCGCTACGGAACCTTCTCCTACCTGCCCGATCTCACCGACGACGAGATCGCGGCCCAGGTGAAATACGCCCTCGACCACGGCTGGCCGGTATCGCTGGAGTACACCGACGACCCGCACCCCCGCAATGTCTACTGGGAGATGTGGGGGCTGCCGATGTTCGACCTGGTCGAACCCGACGGCGTGCTCGCCCAGCTCAACGCCTGTCGGGCCACGTTCCCCCAGCACTACATCCGGCTGCTGGCCTACGACGCGACCCTGGGCAGGCAGTCCACCGCGATGTCGTTCCTCGTCCAGCGCCCGGCCGAAGAACCCGGTTTCCTGCTCGAACGCGTCGAGGGCCCGGACCGCACCCAGCGGTACTCGGTGAAGTCCTACGCCACCACCCGTCCGACCGGTGATCGGTACGCGGGCGAGTGAACTGATGGACACACCAAAGGGATTCGGGTTCCATCGGCCGTCGGCAGGCGGCTCGGCGCAGACCACGGCCGTCGAGGAACAGACGCCCGAGCCTGCGATTCTCGGCGACGACGAGGTGCTCGATCTCTCGGCCGACGAGGCCGCGGCCAGGGTGGGCGACACCCTGGCAGCCCTCGACGCCGAACTGGTCGGGCTGGCCGCGGTGAAGCGTCGCGTCCACGAGATCGCCTCGCTGCTCCAGGTCGACCGGGCGCGGCGCCGGTTCGGGCTCACCACCACGCGACCCACGTTGCACATGAGTTTCACCGGTGGCCCCGGCACCGGCAAGACCACGGTCGCGCTGCGGATGGCGGCGATCCTGCACGCGCTCGGCTATATCAGGGCGTCGCGCGTGCACACCGTCACCCGCGACGACCTGGTCGGGCAGTTCATCGGCCACACCGCGCCCAAGACCAAGGAGGCGATCGCCCGCGCGGCCGGGGGAGTGCTCTTCATCGACGAGGCCTATTACCTGTTCCGGCCGGAGAACGAGCGGGACTACGGGCAGGAGGTCATCGAGATCCTGCTCACCGAGATGGAGAACGAGCGCGGAGATCTGGTGGTGATCTTCGCCGGCTACCCGGACCGGATGGCGACGTTCTTCGCCGCCAACCCGGGCCTGGGCTCCCGGGTGCCGCACCATCTCACCTTCGAGGACTACGACCACGCGGAGCTGACCCAGATCGCGGGCCTGATGGTGGAGTCGGAAGGGTTCGCCTTCGACGACGACGCCCACAAGGCGTTCGCCGAGTACCTCACCCTGCGCATGGGCCAGCCCCGGTTCGCCAACGCACGCAGCGTGCGCAACGCCATCGAACGCTGCCGGCTGCGGCAGGCCCGCCGATTGGTCGCGCTCGACCGGCCACTGGGCAAAACCGACCTCATCACCCTCACCGCCGAGGACGTCTACGGCAGCAGCGTGTTCGAACCGGACTGAGTCCTCGCAGGCCGAGCGGGAAGCCCGATTACCGAGATCTATCAGGTGATCGGGCTTCCGCTTTGACAAGGGTGGACAATGTGAGCAGCCTTTTGTCACAGATGTCGGCGCGCGCGATGCCGCGGAACTGAGGAGAGCGGATACATGACCTCGATCCAGGATCCAGCAGATGATCTGAGCGTGACCCCGCCCAAGACCTGGGCGGTCGGCGTTCCCGCCGTAGCGCACGCGCTCGAGTACTCGCTCTCGCAGAACTCCCCGGTGCGCACCGCGCTCACCTTGCTGAACATCAATCAGACCAAGGGCTTCGACTGTCCGGGGTGCGCGTGGCCCGAACCCAAGCACCGGGTCATGAACGAGTACTGCGAAAACGGTGCCAAGCACATCAATGACGAGGCCACCACCCGCCGGGTCACCAGGCAGTTCTTCGCCGAGCACCCGGTCACCGAACTCGACACCATGTCGGACTACTGGCTCAACCAGCAGGGCAGGCTCACCGAGCCGATGGTGAAGCGCCCCGGCGCCACCCACTACGAGCCCATCGCCTGGGGCGACGCCTTCGACCTGATGGCACGCGAACTGCGCGGCCTGGCCACCCCGGACGAGGCCCTGTTCTACACCTCGGGGCGGCTCAACAACGAGGCCGCGTTCCTGCTGCAACTGTTCGCCCGCGCCTACGGCACCAACAACCTGCCCGACTGCTCGAACCTGTGCCACGAGTCGAGCGGTTCCGCGCTGACCCAGACCATCGGCGTCGGCAAGGGCACCGTGTCATTGGATGACATCTACGAAGCCGACCTGATCTTCGTCGTCGGCCAGAACCCGGGCACGAACCATCCGCGGATGCTGACGGCGCTGGAGCAGACCAAACGCAACGGCGGCAAGATCGTCGCGGTGAACCCGCTGCCCGAGGCCGGGCTGATCCGGTTCAAGAATCCGCAGAAGGCGCGCGGCGTGATCGGGCGTGGCACCGAGATCGCCGATATCTTCCTCAAGATCCGCCCCGGTGGCGACCTCGCCCTGTTCCAGATGCTGAACAAACTGCTCCTCGACGCCGAGGACGCGGCGCCGGGCACCGTGCTCGACCACGACTTCATCGCCGCGCGAACCACCGGTTTCGACGCCTTCGCCGAGCATGCCAGGACGGTGAGCTGGGAGCACGCGCTCACCGCGACCGGGCTGGCGCGCGAGGAGATCGAGGCCGTCCACCAGCAGGTACTCGGCAGCAAGAAGATCATCGTGTGCTGGGCGATGGGTCTGACCCAGCACAAACACGGCGTCCCGACGATTCGCGAGATCGTCGACTTCCTGCTGCTGCGCGGCAATCTCGGTCGCCGGGGCGCCGGGGTATGCCCGGTGCGCGGGCACAGCAATGTCCAAGGCGACCGCACCATGGGCATCTGGGAGCGGATGCCGCAGTCGTTCATGGACGCGCTCGGCAAGGAATTCGACTTCACCCCGCCCGTCGAACACGGCCTCGACGCGGTCGGTTCCATCCGGGCCATGCGCGACGGCCACGCGAAGGTATTCGTCGGTGTCGCAGGCAATTTCGCGCGTGCGACGCCCGACAGCGAGGTCACCGAGGCGGCGCTGCGGCAGTGCTCGCTGACCGTGCAGATCTCCACCAAACTCAACCGCTCCCACACGGTCTGTGGCGGGACGGCGCTGATCCTGCCGACCCTCGGCCGCAGCGACCGCGATATCCAGGCCACCGGCGAGCAGTTCTACACCGTCGAGGACTCGATGAGCGAAGTCCACGCCTCGCGCGGACGCCTCGACCCGGCCGCACCCGACCTGCTGAGCGAGGTGGCGATCATCTCCCGGCTGGCGCGCGCCACGCTGGGGGCGGAGTCCGCGATTCCGTGGGAGGAGTTCATCGCCGACTACGGCACCGTGCGCGAACGCATCTCCCGGGTCGTGCCCGGCTTCGAGAACTTCAACGAACGCGTCGCCGAGCCGGGCGGGATGCTGCTGGTCAATCCGGTCAACGAGGGCATCTACCGCACCGCGAGCGGCAAGGCCGAGTTCACCCGCAACGACTTCGACATGATCGACGCCCCGCCGGGATACCTTGTGCTGCAGTCGCTTCGGTCTCACGATCAGTGGAACACCATTCCCTACGCGAGCAACGATCGCTATCGGGGCATCCACAACGCACGACGGGTGGTGATGGTGAACCCCGACGATCTGGCCGAGCGCGGAATCGCCGACGGGGATGTGGTCGACATCGTGAGTATCTGGCACGACGGCACCGAGCGGCGGGCGGCGAAGTTCGTCGCCGTCGGGTATCCGGCCAGCCGGGGGTCGGCGGCCGCGTACTACCCGGAGACCAATGTGCTGGTTCCGCTCGACAGCACCGCCGACATCAGCAACACGCCGACGTCGAAAGGCATCATCGTTCGTTTGGAACCTGTGGTCTGACGCACAGCTGCGCCTCGGCAGGCGCAGTGCCCGCCGCGAGCGCGGGCGGTGACGCACGGCAACGTGGGCGCATAGATACACTGCCCTTATGTCCGTGCGCACCCGTCAGCCACTAGTTCCCGGCACCCAGTCGCCGATCCGGGAAGTTCCCCGCTCCATCGAGCGCCCCGAATACGTGTGGAAGAAGACCGCGAACGAGGGCAACGAGCCCTGGGTGCAGACCGCCGAGACCATCGAGAAGATGCGGATCGCGGGCAAGATCGCGGCGCGGGCACTCGAAGAGGCGGGCAAGGCCGTGGTGCCCGGTGTCACCACCGACGAGCTCGACCGGATCGCCCACGAGTACATGTGCGACCACGGCGCCTACCCGTCGACGCTGGGCTACAAGGGTTTCCCCAAGTCCTGCTGCACCTCGCTCAACGAGGTCATCTGCCACGGCATCCCCGACTCGACGGTGGTCGAAGACGGTGACATCGTCAATATCGACGTCACCGCGTTCATCCACGGCGTGCACGGCGACACCAACCGGACCTTCCTCGCCGGCGATGTCGACGAGGAGGTGCGGCTGCTCGTCGAGCGCACCGAAGAGGCCACCAACCGGGCGATCAAGGCGGTCAAGCCGGGTCGCGCCCTGAATGTGGTCGGCCGCGTCATCGAGGCATACGCCAACCGCTTCGGCTACGGCGTGGTGCGCGACTTCACCGGCCACGGTGTCGGCCCCACCTTCCACAGCGGCCTGGTGGTCCTGCACTACGACCAGCCCAACATCGAGTCGGTGATCGAGCCCGGCATGACCTTCACGATCGAACCGATGATCAACCTCGGCGGCATCGACTACGACATCTGGGACGACGGCTGGACCGTGGTCACCCAGGACCGCAAGTGGACGGCGCAGTTCGAACACACCCTGGTCGTCACCGAGACAGGCGCGGAAATCCTGACCTTGCCGTGAGTTGGCGCAGTTCGAAGCTCACGTCGTTGGGTTGTCACCGAGACAGGCGCGGAAATCCTGACCTTGCCGTGAGTCGGCGCAGTTCGAAGCTCATGCGGTTGGGTTGTCACCGAGACAGGCGCGGAAATCCTGACTCTGCCGTGAGTCGGTACGCCGGTTCGGTGGGACCATCGCGGCTGCACGATTCCGGCCGACTGCCCAATCGGACCGGCGCGGGGTGCGCATCGTGACCGACGTGGCCCTGCGCGGGGCGCTGCTGATCGCCGGCACCACCTCTGATGCCGGAAAAAGCGTTGTAGTGGCGGGTATTTGCCGCATGCTCGCCCGGCGCGGGGTGCGCGTGGCGCCGTTCAAGGCGCAGAACATGTCGAACAACTCTGTCGTCACCCTCGACGGCGGGGAGATCGGGCGCGCGCAAGCGTTGCAGGCACGGGCCTGTGGGCTGGAGCCGAGCGTGCGGTTCAACCCGGTGCTGCTCAAGCCCGGTAGCGATCGCCGCTCGCAGTTGGTGGTTCGCGGCAAGGCGGTCGGAACTGTCGGTGCGCGTGACTATTTCACCCGACGGCAGGAACTGCGCGAAGTCGTCGCGGCCGAATTGGCTTCGTTACGTGACGAATTCGATGTCGTGATCTGTGAAGGAGCGGGTTCACCGGCCGAAATCAACCTCCGTGCCACCGATCTCGCGAACATGGGGTTGGCGCGCGCCGCCGACATTCCGGTCCTGGTGGTCGGCGATATCGACCGGGGCGGCGTCCTCGCTCACCTGTTCGGCACCGTCGCCGTCCTGGAAGCCGAAGACCAGCAACTCATCTCGGGCTTCATCATCAACAAGTTCCGCGGCGATGTGTCCCTGTTGCAACCCGGCCTGGACCAACTCGCCACCCTGACCGGCCGCCCCACCCTCGGCGTCCTCCCTTTCGCCGAAGATCTCTGGCTCGACGCCGAAGACTCCCTCGGCACCATCTCCGGCGCCCCGGTAGGCCGACCGGACCCACCCCACGGCACCGATTGGCTCACCGTCGCCGCCATCCGCCTGCCTCGAATCTCCAACTCCACCGACATCGAAGCCCTGGCCTGTGAACCCGGCGTATCGGTCCGCTGGGCCGACAGCCCTCACCAATTGGCCACCGCCGACCTCGTCGTCGTGCCGGGTTCGAAAGCGACCGTCTCGGACCTGGAGTGGCTGCGCGCCAACGGAATAGGCGAGGCCCTGCGCGCCCGCGCCGCGGCAGGCCGCCCCGTCCTCGGCATCTGCGGTGGCTACCAGATGCTCGGGCGGCGCATTGTCGACGGCGTCGAGTACCGGGCCGTGGAATCACCGGCGCCCACCTCGATACCGGATCACGCAGGTGTCGAGATGCCGACGAGGGCGCGACCCTGTGTGGTGGACGGCCTCGGCCTTCTCGGCCTCGACATCGAATTCGCCGACCCGAAGATCGCCCGGCAGGTGACCGGCATCGCGGGCTCGATTCCCGTGCACGGCTACGAGATCCACCACGGCAGAGTCACCCACACCGCCGATCCCGCATGGCTGACCATCGATGGCGACCCCGAAGGTAGTGCGCGAGAGGCGATCTGGGGCACCCATGTCCACGGCCTCCTCGAATCCGACGAATTCCGCCGCACCTGGCTCACCGAAGTCGCCGCCCGAGCCGGGCGCACCGGCTTCACCGTCGCCCCCGACACTTCGGTCGCGGCCGTCAGATCCGCGCAACTCGATCTGCTCGCCGACCTCATCGAACAACACGTCGACCTCGCCGCCCTGGACCACCTGATCCGCGACGGCGCCCCCACCGACATCCCGGTCATCCGAACCGCCCGGTGACCGGCAGTTTCGGTATTGCGCGGGTAACCGCGGACTACTCGCGGCGATGCCGCTTCGACCGCGGTCACGCACCCGCGAGTTGAGGCAAACCCGATCCGTGGAAGGTCGCGGAGCGAGGGAGGCGGCGATCGCCGACCGGCTCGTGGCGCCGATCGCCGCGTGCGCGGCGGTGTGCGGTCGGTCTCGCCTCACAGTCGGCGGTGCGCCGTTGTGACAGGGTTGGCAATTTCGGGGTCGCCGGCAGTGAAAGCCCAGCACACGGGGGTATGGCGATCGGCAGGGCGCGCCGGAACAGGCCGCGTTGTTCAGTCCGGCCGTGTACCGTAACCCGGCATGAAATCTCGGCAGATCACGGTCGGTGACCAGGCCTGGACGGTGCGGGTCGACGGGCCCTCTTCGCGGCACAATGTGCTGCTGCTTCCCGATGCGGACGACCCTGCTGATGTGTTCGACACGGTGTGCGCGCGGCTGCACGAGTCCGACTTGCAGACCATTGTCGTGGAGTCGGTCGAGGGGCTCGATCCCGCGGGTGTGCTCACGATTCTCGACGAGCTCGAACTGCCCTACGTGAATGTCGCGGGGCGTGGGTCGGGCGCGGAGTTGGCGTGGCGGGTGTGTGCGGGCCGGTTCGGGCGGTTCATGAGCCTGGTCGTCGCCGACCACGGTCACCCGGCGGTTCCCGACGCCGACGGCAATGTCGCCGACGCGTCCTGTCCGCCGCTGGAGCTGCCCGTCACCATGCTGGTCACCAAGAGCCTGCCCCGCGCCACCGCCGACGCTTCCGGCCGCTATGTCTACGGCGAATTCCGGGTCGTCCCCTTGGAAGTCGACAACATCGCCACCGAGGCGGGCCACGAATTCGCCACCGAAATCGTCCTCCGCACGAGCCTCTGGTAGACGCGGACCGCCAGGCTCTCGCGATGCTTACCCGAGAGCCTGGTGAAGGTCGGTCCTGATCAGGACTTGCGGTAGGCGGCCAGCCAGTCGAGCCAGTTGTCGGTTTCCTGGAAAGCGTTGGCGCGCACGGATTCCGAGGACAGGAACACGTCGTGGCGGGCGCCGTCGATCGGGACGATCGAGGTGCGCTCGCCCAGGCAACCGGCCCAGCGCTGGATCTGCTTCACATCGAGCACGGCATCGGCCACGTCGACGGCGGGGGAGTGCTCGCGGGCGAACTTGGTGATCCGTGAGCGCAGGAGCAGCGCGGGCACGCCGATGGCCAGGCCCTGGTGCAGGCGCGCCTGTCCGCGGCGGATGGCGCGTAGCCAACCCAGGCGCACCGGTTCACCGCGCAGCGGCTTCCAGTCCAGGTTGTAATCCCACTCACCCGAGCGGCTGGTGTGCAGGCTGTCGCCGTAGGCGGTGCTGACACCGCCGGGTAGCTGGGCGAAGGCGCGGAACCTGCCGACCGTGTTGATCACGGGGGTGCCGATGGTGCGGTAGAACGACGGTCCTTGCAGGTCGAACCAGGGACTGTTGAGGACGAGCCCGACCACACCCGCTGCCGCGCTGCCGCCCGCCCGCTGGAGCCGGTCCAGCCATAGCGGCACAATCAACCCACCGGTCGAATGCGCGACGATCAGCACCTCGTTGCCGGTCTCCTCGCGCGCGATCCGCAGCGCCTCGCTCAGCTCGGCGTCGTAGAACGCCAGGTCGCTGACATAGTGCGCGCTCTGCCCGTCCCGCCGCGAACGTCCGCATTTGCGCAGGTCGAGCGCATAGAATCGGTGCCCGCGCGCGGCGAAGTGCTCGGCCAGGTGCTCCTGGAAGAAGTAGTCGGTGAACCCGTGCACGTACAGCACAGTCGGCTCGACGGCCGGCGCCGCGGCATCGGGCAGATAGCGCACGAGGGTGGCAACCACCTCGCCCTCACCGTCGGGGTCGATACCGAGTGGGAGGGTCCGCTGCTGATACGCGGTGCCGAGAACATCGGGTTGCCACTGCTCGTCGGTCCGGTCGGCGAGGGTTTCGTTCGTCACACTGCTCAATCTATCCCGCGGTCCCGGCGACGTGCAGGCTTGGTTTTCATCACATTCGGGAGGTCCGTTGCAGAAGTGTGCTCGGCTGAGGTGCACAATTGGCATCAGGTGAACGACGGGTAACCTACCTCCCGGCGATTCACCGCGAGTCGCATGAACACCGCCAAAGCGCCCGCGCCAAGCGAACTCACCCGCCGGTGGGTAGCTGAGAAGGACAAGGAAGTCGATCTACCCGTGCCGAACGCTGCGAAGAGTGAAAAGACCGATGTAGTTCTCATCGGCGCTGGCATCATGAGTGCCACGCTGGGCGCGCTGCTGCGGCAGCTGCAGCCGGACTGGACGATCTCGGTGTTCGAGCGGCTCGACGCCGCCGCCGCGGAGAGCAGCGACCCGTGGAACAACGCGGGTACCGGCCACTCGGCGCTGTGCGAGCTCAACTACAGCCCGCAGAACGCCGACGGCTCGGTCGACGTGAGCAAGGCCGTCGACATCAACGAGCGCTTCCAGGTCTCGCGCCAGTTCTGGGCCTCCGCCGTCGACACCGGCGTGCTGGACGACCCCTCCGGCTTCATCAACCCCATCCCGCACGTCAGCTTCGTGCACGGCGCCGACAACGTCGACTACCTGCGCAAGCGCTACGAAGCGCTGGCGCCGCACCCGCTGTTCCGCGGCATGGAGTACATCGACACCCCCGACGAGTTCGCCGCGCGCCTGCCGCTGATGGCCAAGGGCCGCGACTTCAGCGACCCGATCGCGCTGAACTGGTCCGACGGCGGCACCGATATCGACTTCGGCGCGCTGAGCAAGCAGCTGCTCGCCTACATCGGCTACTCCGGCGGCGAGATCGCCTTCGGCACCGAGGTCCGCAACCTCGACAAGCAATCCGACGGGTCGTGGAACGTCACCGTCCGCAACCAGCGCACCTACAAGTCGCGCACCATCAACGCGAAGTTCGTCTTCGTCGGTGCCGGTGGTGGCGCGCTGCCGCTGCTGCAGAAGGCCGGCATCAAGGAGGCCAAGGGCTTCGGTGGCTTCCCGATCAGCGGCCAGTTCCTGCGCTCGACCAACCCGGAGCTGATCGCCGCGCACGAGGCCAAGGTCTACGGCAAGGCCGCCGTCGGCGCGCCGCCCATGTCGGTGCCGCACCTCGACACCCGCGTCATCAACGGCAAGAAGGGCCTGCTGTTCGGCCCCTACGCCGGCTGGACCCCCAAGTTCCTCAAGGACGGCTCCAACGCCGACCTGTTCAAGTCGATCAAGCCGAACAATATCGCGTCGCTCGTCGGCGTCGGTCTCACCGAACTGGGCCTGACCAAGTACCTGGTCGAGGAGCTGCTCAAGTCGCAGGAAGGCAAGGTGGGCGTGCTCGGGGAGTTCCTGCCGCGCGCGAAGGGCCGCGACTGGGAGCTGATCACCGCCGGTCAGCGTGTGCAGGTCATCCGTCGCAAGGGTGCCGGTGGTGTGCTGGAGTTCGGCACCGCGGTCATCTCCGCCGAGGACGGCACCATCGCCGGTCTGCTCGGTGCGTCGCCGGGTGCGTCGACCTGTGTCACCGCCATGCTCGACGTGATGCAGCGTTGCTTCCCGCAGCAGTACGCGGGCTGGACGCCGCAGCTGCAGCAGATGATCCCCTCGCTCGGACAGAAGCTGTCGGAGAACCAGGCTCTGTTCCAGGAAGTGTGGGACTGGACCAGCAAGTCGCTGAAGCTGGACGGCAACAACACGTCCGCGCACGAGCAGGTCGCGAGCTACGCGTAGGTGTGAGCGTCGAACTGAGACGGTCGTGGGCGGCGGATCTGGATGCCGCCACCCTCTACCGGCTGCTGCGATTGCGCGTGGACGTGTTCGTTGTCGAGCAGGAATGCGCCTATCCGGAGCTGGATGGGCGTGATCTCCTGTCGACTACGCGGCATTTCTGGCTCGACGACGGCTCGGTGCTCGGCACCCTGCGCCTGCTCGAAGAGGTCGTCGACGGTGTGACGAACTACCGGGTCGGCCGGGTGTGTGTCGCGCAGTCCTCGCGCAAGCACGGGTACACCGCTCGACTGATGCGGGCGGCGCTCGCTGAAACCGGTTCGGCCACTGTGCGATTGGATGCGCAGTCGCATCTGGTCGAGATGTACGCGAAGTTCGGGTTCGCCGTCGACGGGCCGGAATACGACGACGACGGAATCATGCATACGCCGATGCGGCGCGGCTAGGACTCTGACGGCGCAGATGCCCGGGGGTCGGCGTCGATCATGGCCCGCATAGAGTTGGTGTGTGCCTGGTTTTGCTGATGTTGCCGCTGGTCCGCACACCGTCGCGCGTGTGGCGGGTGAGTCGGGGTTCCCGTTCTCCGCTGTGGTGGGGCAGGAGCGGCTGCAGTTGGCGTTGATCTTGTCGGCCGTGCACCCCGGGATCGGTGGGGTGCTGGTGCGGGGTGAGAAGGGCACGGCGAAGTCGACCGTGGTGCGCGCGCTCGCGCAGTTGCTGCCGCCTGTGGTCGATGAGACCGGAGCCCGGCCCGCGCGGCTGGTGGAGTTGCCGGTCGGCGCCACCGAGGACCGGGTCGTCGGCTCGCTGGATCTCGAGCGGGTGCTGCGCGACGGGGAACAGGCGTTCCGTCCCGGGTTGCTGGCCGCGGCCCACCACGGCGTGCTCTACGTGGACGAAGTGAACCTGCTGCACGACCATCTGGTGGACGTGCTGCTCGACGCGGCGGCGATGGGGCGGGTGCACGTCGAGCGTGACGGTGTCTCGCACTCGCATCCGGCGCGATTCGTTCTGGTCGGGACGATGAACCCCGAAGAGGGGGAGTTGCGGCCGCAGTTGCTCGACCGGTTCGGGCTCACCGTCGACGTGGCGGCCTCGCGCGAGGTCGACGTGCGGATGGCGGTGGTGCGCCGCCGCCTGGACTACGAGGCCGACCCCGCCGCGTTCGCCGCCCGCTATGTCGACGCCGATCAGGTGGTGGCCGAACGCATTCTGACCGCGCGGGACCGGTTGCCCGAGGTCGCGCTGGACAATTCGGAGCTGCGCCGGATCGCGGCGCTGTGCGCGTCCTTCGACGTCGACGGAATGCGCGCCGACCTGGTGGTGGCCAGGACGGCGACCGCGCACGCGGCGTGGCGTGGACGGGATCGGGTCACCGAGGACGATGTGCGGATCGCCGCGGAACTCGCGCTGCCGCATCGTCGGCGGCGAGATCCGTTCGACGAGCCGGGGATCAGTGAGCAGCAGCTCGATGAGGCGATGGATGCCGCGGCCGCTGAGGTCGAAAAGGCTTCGGGGGATGAGGAATTCGACGGTCCGCGTGGATCGGGCGATCAGGGGAACGGTCGCCGGGACGAGGACGAACTCCAGGCCGACACCAGTGATTCGGGCCGTCCGGATGGGGTGGACCCCAGCGGTCCGGGCGATGAGAGGTCGCGGGGTGGCGGACCGGATGGCGGTCCGGATGACGAGGGGCCTGATGGTGGCCCCGACGGCGATGGTCCCGGCGGCGGACCGGACGGGTCCGGCCCGGATGGTGGGGGACCGAACGGTTCCGGCGACCGGTCGGACAGCTCCAGCCACGACGGCACCGGGAACGGTTCGCGACCAGGGCCTGAAAAGTTCTCGGGCACACCGACTTCGGCAGCAAAGCCTGCCCCACGCTGGGAGGTCCCCGGTATCGGCGAGGGTGCCCCCGGCCGACGTTCGCGCGCCCGGACCCGAACCGGCCGCACCGTCCGCCCCGACGCCGACCCCTCCACGGGCCTGCACCTGCTCGGCACGGTATTCGCGGCCGCGCCGAAGCAGTTCGAGCGTGGCAGGTTCAGCGGCCCACTCGCCCTGGCAACCGAAGACCTGCGGGGCGCCTATCGCGAAGGCAGAGAAGGTAACCTGGTCGTTTTCGTCGTCGACGCGTCCGGCTCGATGGCCGCCCGCGACCGGCTCACCGCCGTGACCGGCGCCATCGTCACCCTGCTGCGCGACGCCTACCAGCGCCGCGACAAGGTGGCCGTGATCAGTGTCCGCGGTAGTGAAGCCGAACTCGTCCTGCCACCCACCTCCTCGGTCGACATCGCCGTCCGCCGATTGGCCGGGATGCGCACCGGCGGCAAAACGCCGCTCGCCGCGGGCCTGCTGAAGGCGCGCGAGGTGATCGCCCGCGAACACGTCCGCGACCCCCGCCGCCGCCCCATGCTGGTCCTGCTCACCGACGGCCGCGCCACCGGCGGCATCGATCCCCTCCCGCGCGCCCGCACCGCCGCCGCCCTGCTGGCCGCCGATGGCCACACCGCGATGGTCATCGACTGCGAACGCGGCATGATCCGCCTCGGCCTGGCCGCCGAACTGGCCCGCGACCTGCGCGCCCGCTACCTGCGCTTGAACGAACTCACCGGCGAGACGGTCGCCGACGTAGTCCGGGCCACCGGCTCACTCGCCCGCGCGGCGTAGAGCCTGTGAGCGCCACGGGCGCGCCCTGATAGAAATGGTGACGAACTGGCCCCGCGGCCACCGTGCGCCGCGAACACGCGCGTCAGTGCGAATAATGACGAGGAGTGACCAGTGCCCAAAGGTGTTCCCGAGAGTGTGCCCGAGGACGGCATGACGACCCGTCAGCGGCGCAATCAGCCGGTCCTGGCCGTGCACACGGGACCGGGTAAGGGCAAGTCCACCGCGGCGTTCGGGATGGCGTTGCGAGCCTGGAATCAGGGCTTCGACGTGGCGGTCTTCCAATTCGTGAAGAGCGCCAAGTGGAAGGTCGGCGAGGAAGCCGCGTTCCGCACCCTCGGCACCCTGCACGAGGAGACCGGTGTGGGTGGCGCGGTCGAGTGGCACAAGATGGGCGAAGGCTGGTCCTGGACCCGCAAGCACGGCACCGAGGAAGACCACGCGGCCGCCGCTCTGTCCGGCTGGCAGGAGATCTCCCGCCGCCTCGCCGCCGAACAGCACCGCTTCTACGTCCTCGACGAGTTCACCTACCCCCTCAAATGGGGCTGGGTCGACATCGACGAGGTCGTCGAAACCCTCACCCATCGCCCCGGCAACCAGCACGTGGTCATCACCGGCCGCGACGCACCCCAGGCCCTGATCGAGGCCGCCGATCTCGTCACCGAGATGACGAAGGTGAAGCACCCCATGGACGCGGGCCGCAAGGGCCAGCGCGGTATCGAATGGTGAGCGCCCCCGCAGTGGTGATCGCTGCCCCGGCATCGGGAAGCGGGAAGACCACGCTGGCCACCGGGCTGATCGGTGCGCTGCGGCGGGCCGGGCATCAGGTGGCGCCGTTCAAGGTGGGGCCCGACTACATCGATCCCGGCTACCACGGGCTCGCGGCCGGGCGGCCGGGGCGAAATCTGGATCCCGTTCTGGTGGGCGAGGATCGGGTCGTTCCGCTGTATCGGCACGGCGCGCAGGGCTGCGATATCGCGATCGTCGAGGGCGTGATGGGCCTGTTCGACGGCCGGATCGACGAGAACCGGAGCGACGCGATCGCCGAGGGTTCCACCGCACAGGTGGCCGGGCTGCTCGGGGCGCCGGTGGTTCTGGTGGTCGACGCCCGCGGTCACTCCCAGAGTCTCGCAGCGCTCCTGCACGGTTTCGCCACCTACGACTCCTCGGTCCGCCTCGGCGGTGTGATCCTCAACCGCGTCGGCAGCGAACGCCACGAACAAGTCCTGCGCGCGGCCTGCGACCGCGTCGGCCTCCCTGTCCTCGGCGCCCTGCCCCGCATGGCCGAACTGGAAGTCCCCTCACGCCATCTCGGCCTCATCCCCGCCGTCGAACACGGCACCGCCGCCACCGCCGCCGTCGACGCGATGACCGAACTCGTTGCCGCACACGTGGATCTGCGCGCGATCGTTGCCCTGGCGGGTGGCTCGGTGCAGGGTCCCGCGTGGGACCCGCAGGTCGAACTCGCCGACGCCCACCATCAATCGACCTCGTTCGATACCGCGCCGGAATCCGCTGCCGAGCCGTCGACCGCGCGCCCAGATGTTGTCTCGGGCAGGGATCCATTGATCGCGATGGCGGGCGGTCCGGCATTCACCTTCGGCTATGCCGAGCATCGAGAACTCCTGGCCGCAGCCGGTGCCCGAGTGGCGGTTTTCGATCCGCTCTCCGACGAACTCCCTTCAGACACAGCGGGGTTGGTACTTCCCGGCGGCTTCCCGGAGGAGCATGCCGGGCAGCTTTCCGCTAACGAGCGCCTGCGCACCGCAGTGGCCGACGGTGCCGCGAGGGGCCTGCCGATCCACGCCGAATGCGCTGGACTGCTCTACCTCACCCGCTCCCTCGACGGCCACCAGATGGCAGGGGTCATCGACGCCGACGCCGAATTCGGCCCGCGCCTGACGCTCGGCTACCGCGACGCCGTCGCCCTGCACGACTCGGCACTGTGGCGTGCAGGGGACCGGGTGCGTGGTCACGAATTCCACCGCACCCGTCTGTCCCGCACCGGCGCGGAGAACGCTGCCTGGGGTTGGCGGACAACAAGTTCCATGACCGAAGGTGCCGTGATTCGCCAGGTGCACGCCTCCTACCTACACACCCATCCGGCGGGAAATCCCGCCGCCATCGCCCGATTCGTCAGCGCCGCAAGACGATTCGACCGCTGACGGCACACGGCGACGATGACGACCTCCGACGGCGAGCGACAACCGGCGACCGGTGATGCGCCGTCGGGTTCGGCGCTGGCCGTCGGCATCGGCGTACGGCCGGGAACCGAGGCGGAGCGGATCGTTCGCGCGGTGCGGGCGGTCGTCGGCGACACCACCATCGCCTGCTTGGCGACACTCGATCGGCGAGCCGGGGAGCTCGACGTTCTTTCCGCCGCAGCGACTCTCGGTGTGGCAGTCGTGGCGTTCACCGCCGAGCAGCTGGCCGAGGTCGACACCGAGCACAGTTCGGACCGTGTATCGGCAGCGGTCGGCACCCCCAATGTCGCGGAAGCGGCGGCGCTGCTCGCGGGCGGCGGTGAACTCGTCCGAGGGAGAACAATCGTCGATGGGATAGTCGTCGCAGCGGCATCGCTATCGCGTCGACCCTGATGCCCGAATCACTTCGCTGGGCAAGATCGACCGACCGCAGTGCTCGATCCGCTGGGACCGCGCACGGCCGCGATCTGCGTGCAGCTCGCCGATCCGGCGCGGCCGCGCAAGGCCCGGGTGCACCCGGTGCGGCCGCACAAGAAAATCGGAGCCGCCGCGACCTCGTTGTCGCGGCGGCGCCTTTTCTTCTCGCGCGAAAGTCCGTCAAGGGGCGACGGAGGACCAATCGGCGAAACCTGTGGGGTCGTGGCGGCCCATGGAGGCGTGTTCGAACAGGCCCCAGCCTTCGGCGTCGCCGCAGCGGGCGTAGCCGATGTGGTCGATCACGCCGTAGGGGGTGCGGGCCTTGATGGCGGGGTCGGTGAGGTCGTAGGCGCTCGACAGCGACCAGTTCTCGCCCATCCAGCGGCCGTGGGTCCAGTCGGGGTCGGCGCCGTAACCGCAGCCCACGTGCAGGGCGATGCCGGGGCGGGATTCGACCTCCACCTCGAGCGGTTTCCCGTCGGGCGTGGTCATGTCGAGGCGCACCGACTTCGGGTGCCGGGTGCCGGGCTCGTAGGTCCAGTGCATGCGGGGCCAGCCGAGCTGTTCCTTGCGGCCGTCGTTCCAGATCCGGACCGCGTTGTTGAGCGTGCGGGTGCCGTCGGGTTCTTCCTGCACGATCACCACGATCGAGAAGTCCTGGAACCGCAGCGGCGCGTACAGCCACCAGAAACCGTCCATGCCGGTCGGCCGACCGGCGGGTTCGGGCTCACCGGAGGGCCGGATGCCCCATGACCGGTCGCGGCTGCCCGTCCAGACCGCCGGGTCGACCGTGTAGTCGATCCCGTCGACGGCGAGAGTGCCCTCCCACGAACCCGACTGGGCGAAGCGTGAGGCCTCGATGATCGGTCGCGTGCCGGACAAAATCAGGTGCGGCTGCTCCTGCACCGCGGGCTGCGCGCCGGTCCAGGTCAGGTCGAAACCGAGATCGTCGTGCTCGCACACCACCCGCAGTTTCCGCAGCGGCTCGATCACCTCGATCCGGTAGCCACCGACGGCGGTGTTCAGATCGCGCGAGGTGAGCGCGTCGGAGAACCGCACGCTGCGTTGCGCGTCACCGTGGCGCACCGTCGCGAACGCGTCGACGACACCCAGATTCGGGTACACGCCGAAACCGGTGATCAGCATCGCCTCGCCCGCGGGGTCGAAGGCGTTGAAGTAGTAGCGGTCGTAGAAGTTCCGGTCGCTGGTGGCCACCCTGGCCAGCGACAGCGGGGTCTGATGGACCGGGTATTCGTCCAAGGGGACGGGCATGATCGCGCTCATAGTCAGTCCCACTCGTAGGTGCCGTCGAGCAGCGCCTCGAGGCTGAGGCGATGCATCACGTAGTCGTCGAGATCCTCGGGCACGGTGTCCTCACCGAAGTGGATCATCCGGCGCTTGATCCGTCCCATCACGATCGCGTGCCGCAGCGCGGCGTAGATGATGTAGAAGTCCAGATTCTGGACCGAATGTCCGGTCAGCTCTTCGTATTTCGCGACCATCGCGTCGCGGCGCAAGAAGTCGGGCAGGCCGGGCTGATCGAAGCGGGTGGCGATATCCTGGAAGAAGCGGTGGATGAAGATCACCCAGCCCAGGTCCAGCTCGCGCGGGCCGAAGGTGGCCATCTCCCAGTCCAGGATCGCGGCGGGGGTGAAGCCGTCGAACAGGATATTGCCGGGGCGGGCGTCGCCCCAGTTGAGCACCTCGAGGCCGGGCTCGGCGGGCCAGTTCGCTTCCAGCCACTCGAAAGTCCGCTCGATCAGCGGGATCTCGACGCCGTCGTCGGTGAGCGCCCACTTGTACCAAGCGCGCTGGGCCTCGAAATGCCTACGCAGCGCGCAACCTTCGCCGTCGAGCGACGGGAACCGCGTAGCGATGTCGTCGATCGCGTGTACCTGCGCGATCACTTCGACGGTGGAGTCGGCGATCTGCTCGCGCTCCGCCACTGTCGCGTCGAAAACCCAGCCGAAGAACACATACGGCGGATTGTCGGCCGGTACGCGGCCCTCGACCTTCTCCATCACGAAGAATGGCGTGCCGAAGACGGATTCGTCGAGCTCGAGCCAGCGCATCGGCGGCACCGCGACCGCCGAGGCGGCGGCCACACCCGTCATCACCTGATGCTGCAACGGCAGGTCGTAGGACTGGAAGACCGGGAACGAACCGTCCTCGGGAGCCATCCGCGCGACGAACGAACCGCTCTCGACGACACCGCCCACCGACCATTCCGCATCGAAGAGGATGGTGGTGCTCGACATGCCGCCGGTGGTCGGCTTGCTCAGGTCGGTGACCTTCGCGGGTGTGTCGGCGCCGACTTTGCCCGACAACCACTGCGACAACTGCTCGGCGAGTTCGTCGAGATCACGCTCGGTGACGGTGAGCGAGTGTTGCGCGGTGTGGTCCGGATCGTCGGACATAGGTGCGGTCCCCCTTTTCGCCGATATATAACGCGTTGCAGTACTGGCGTACCGGAAGACCGTCCGGAATGTAAGCCCGGCGTCGGTGAGTGAGATTCAGGGTTGACAGGGAAAAGATCGGGGTTTCCCGGACGCGCTCGGCAGCGACACCGATTAGCTTCGGTAACAATCGATCTCGACGGGGAGGCATGGGTGTCCACAGTGACCAGAGCGCACGCACGGCGATATCGCGAGTGCACCGCTACCCGCTCCGACCTGGCGTCCGATCACCCGGCTCGCCTTCCGCTTCAGTGTCGCCTACCTCGGACTGTTCTGTCTGTGGATGGCCCAGATCACCTTCGTCTTCCTCGGCGTCTTCGCGCTGTGGTTGCCCGAGAAGGTCATGCTCTGGCAGATGATCGCGCTCGAGCCGGTGAGCGGCTGGATCGGCGAGCACGTGTTCGGGGTGCGGGCCGAGCTGGCCATGAACGGCAGCGGTGACCAGGCGGCGATCTGGATTCAGTGCGGAGTGCTCCTGGTGGTCGCGGTGCTGATCACGGTCGTGTGGTCGGCGCTGGACCGGCGCAGGCGCGCGTATCCACGGCTGCTGAGCTGGTTTCTCACCGCGATGAGGTTGTTCGCGGGCGGGCAGATGCTGTTCTACGGTTTCGCGAAGCTGATCCCGACGCAGATGCCGGAACCTTCGCTGATAGCCCTGCTCACTCGCGTCGGTAATCTGACACCGATGGCGATGTTGTGGACGCAAGTCGGATCCTCACCCGCCTACGAGATCGCGCTGGGCGTGGCCGAAGTACTCGCCGGGCTGCTGCTGTTCTGGCCGCGCACGGCGACGCTGGGCGCCATGCTGAGCGTGATCAGCATGGCGCAGGTGTTCCTGTTCAATCTCACCTTCGACGTCCCGGTGAAGATGCTCGCCGGGCACCTGCTGCTGATCGGGCTGGTGCTGCTCGCCCCGCAGGCCTGCAGGATCGCGAATGTCCTTGTGCTGGAACGAGATTCGGGACCGGCTGTGCAACCACCGCTGTTCTCGTCCCGGCGGGCGAACCGGTCGGCCGCTGTGGTGCAAGTCGCGGTCGGGTTGTGGATCACCGTGGGGATGATCTTTGTCGGGATGGAGAGCTGGCGCGAATACGGCGGCGGCGCAACGAAACCCGAGCTCTACGGCATCTGGGAAGTCGGCGAGTTCAGCGTCGAAGGTGCCCCGGTCCCGCCGCTCACCACCGATCCGGTGCGCTGGCAACGCCTCGTCATCGACGTGGGTTCGGCGGGCTACCAGCGGATGGACGACACCATCGTGGCGGTGCTGGCGACGACCGACCTGGCGGCGAACACGATGACGCTCGCCGCCGCACCCGCCGGCGCGGATGAAACCCCCGCGCCCTACGCGACATTCACAATCGATCGAGCCCCCGACGACACGCTGACCCTGCGCGGCGAACTCGACGGCCGCCCCGCCGCGGTCACGCTCACCCGCACCGACCTGGAGAGCTTCCCGCTGCGCGGCACGGGGTTCCGCTGGGTGCAGAACCAGCCGTACTTCGGCTGATCTCGTGCCCGGTGGGTCAGCCGATGGTGATGGCATCCAACCGGATACGCAGGAAATCGGCCGATACCACCGGCGGGCCCTGCTCCACCATCCCGATCGGCGGGGCGACCGGCGTCACCACCGACCACCCTTCGGCCTCGGTGTACACCTGCAACCCGCCCGCGCCGCGTCGCCGCCCGCGCGCCGGCGGGCCAGATCGACCGAGGCGATGCTGTTCATGCTGGTGTCTCCTTCGGCGGTGCGACACCGATGTCCTCGAACCACAGATCGGGGCGTTCGGCGATGAAGTCGGTCATCAGGGACACACAGCGCGGATCGTCGAGGACGATCACCCGCACCCCCTGTTCGGCCAGCCAGTCGTGGCCGCCGTGGAAGGTCCGCGCCTCGCCGATGATCACGGTGCCGATCCCGAACTGGCGGACCAACCCGCTGCAGTACCAGCACGGGGACAGCGTGGTGACCATGATCGTCGGCCCGTAGTCGCGGCGGCGGCCCGCGGCGCGGAAGGCATCGGTTTCGGCGTGCGCGCTCGGGTCGTCGTTCTGAACACGGCGGTTGTGGCCACGCCCGAGCAGGGTGCCGTCGGCGTCGAACAGGGCGGCGCCGATGGGGACACCACCCTCGGCCAGCCCGAGCAGGGCTTCGTCGTAGGCCACGTCCAGGAGTGCGTGCGGCTGCGTCATGGCCTCCACTGTCCTGCCTGCGGGTACTGGGCGCACACCGCGCCGCGACATGATGGGCAGAAGCGGGGCTCCACCGTCGATCCGCGATGCGTCTGTCGGCGGGTGCGTTCGGGCCGTGGCGAGCCAGGAACTAGGCTGAGAAACTGTGCCGAACACCGCTGACACCGCATCGACCCCGCCCGCAGGCGACCCGAACTACCTGGTCGGGCTCGATCTTCGTGGACGTAGAGTAGTCGTGGTCGGCGGCGGCACCGTTGCCCAGCGCCGACTCGGGCTGCTCGTGGCCGCCGGTGCGGATGTGCACGTGATCAGCCGCGCGGTCACCCCGGCTGTCGAGGGCATGGCAACGGCGGGGCAACTCGGTGTCGAACTGCGCGCCTACGCCGACGGCGATCTCGACGGCGCCTGGTACGCGATGGCCTGCACCGACGAACCCGAGACCAATGCCGCCGTGGTCGCCGAAGCCACCGCCAAGCGCATCTTCTGCGTCCGCGCCGATATCGCCCGTGACGGCACCGCGGTCACCCCCGCGACCGCCCGCTACGACGGACTCTCGCTCGGCGTGCTCGCCGGTGGCGCGCACCGTCGCTCGGCCGCGGTGCGCAACGGTCTGCTCGAAGCGCTGCAATCCGGTGTGGTGACCGATGATTCGGAACCGGTGCCCCCCGGCGTCGCGCTCGTCGGCGGTGGTCCCGGCGATCCCGACCTGATCACCGTGCGTGGTCGCAGGCTGCTCGCGCGTGCCGACCTGGTCGTCGCCGACCGGCTCGCCCCGCCGGAACTGCTCGCCGAACTGGGCCCGCACGTCGAGGTGATCGACGCCGCGAAGATCCCGTACGGCCGGTCGATGGCGCAGGAGGCGATCAACCTCGCGCTTGTGGAGGGTTTCAAGGCGGGCAAGTTCGTGGTCCGGCTCAAGGGCGGCGACCCGTATGTGTTCGGCCGTGGGTACGAGGAACTCGAGGCGTGCACCGCGGCCGGTATTCCGGTGACGGTGGTGCCCGGCGTGACCAGCCCGATCTCGGTCCCCGGCGCGGCCGGTATTCCGGTGACCCATCGCGGGGTGACCCACGAGTTCGTGGTCGTGAGCGGACACGTCGCCCCCGAGCACCCCGATTCGCTCGTCGACTGGCCGGCGCTGGCCAAGCTGCGCGGCACCATCGTGCTGATGATGGCGGTCGAGCGGATCGACAAGTTCGCCGCCGCCCTGCTCGAAGGGGGTCGCCCGGCCGATACCCCGGCCGCGGTCATCCAGGAGGGCACGCTGCGCACCCAGCGGGTGGTGCGCGCCGACCTCGCCACGGTCGCCGACCGGGTCAAGGAAGAGGGCATCCGTCCGCCCGCGATCATCGTCATCGGCCCCACGGCGGGCTTCGGGCTCGACTAGCTTCGCGGGCCGCGCGCCCGCGCGTTGCCATCGCGCCAATTACACTGCCTCGTTGTGCTCGATAAACCCGCTGCGACGATGCAGTATCCGGTGACGGGGCGGGCCTTCGGTCTCGCCATCCTCGTACTGAGCGGCCTGCAGTTCATGGTCGTGCTCGACGGCACGGTCGTGATCTTCGCGCTGCCGCGGCTGCAGGAGGAGATGGGGCTGTCCAGTTCGGGCAGTGCCTGGACAGTGACCGCCTACGGCCTCACCTTCGCCGGACTGATGCTGCTCGGTGGCAGGCTCGGCGACGCGTTCGGGCGTAAACGGATGCTGATCATCGGCGTCGGGGTGTTCACCGCCGCGTCGCTGGCCTGCGGTCTGGCCAATAGCGAGGCGATGCTGCTGATCTCGCGCGCCTTCCAGGGCGCCGGTGCGGCCATCGCGGCGCCGACGGCCTTCGCGCTGGTCGCGACCACTTTCGCGCCGGGACCCGCACGCAATCAAGCCATCGCGATCGTCGGTTCGATGGCCGGTATCGGGTCGGTCGGCGGTCTCGTTGTCGGTGGTGCGCTCACGGAGTTCTCGTGGCGGTGGATCTTCCTGATCAACGTGCCGATCGGCGCGCTCATCGTGGCGGGCGCGGTCTACAAGCTGGCCGACACCGAGCACCATCGCACCCCACTGGACATCAAGGGCGCGATCCTGGGGACCCTGGCGTGCGCGACGATCGTGTTCGGCGCGACCGAGGGCCCGGCCATGGGCTGGACCAGCCCGATCATCCTCGCCTCACTGATCGGCGGATTCGCGCTGCTGGTGATCTTCGTGTTCACCGAACGCCGCGAGGCCGATCCGCTGCTGCCGTGGTCGCTGTTCGACAGCCGCGACCGGGTCGCCACCTTCGCGCTGATCTTCCTGGCCGGTGCGGTCCTCGGCGCGATGACGTTCTTCGTCGCCCAGCTGCTGCAGAACGTGCTCGGCTACAGCCCGTTGCAGGCCGGTATCGCCTCGATCCCGTTCACTGTCGGCATCGGTGTCGGTGGTGCGGTCGCGTCGAAGTTGGCGCTCGTGTTCGCGCCGCGCTGGTTGCTCGCCTCGGCCTCGGTCGTGCTGGCCATCGGGCTGCTGTTCGGCTCCACGCTGGACCGGCATGTGCAGTACCTGCCGACCCTGCTGGCCTTGCTGGTGGTGATCGGCTTCGGCGTCGGTGTCGCGATGGTGCTGGCACCGCTGTGCGTGCTCGTCGGCGTGCCGCAGTCGAATATCGGCCCGCTCTCGGCGGTCGGTCAGATGTTCATGAACCTGGCGACGCCGATCGCGATCGGCCTGCTGAGCCCGATCGCTGCCTCGCGCACGCTCTCGCTGGGCGGTAGCGACGGCCGCGCCGCGGACATGTCGCCTACCGAAATCGACGCACTGAACAGCGGATACACCCTGGTCTTGTTCGTGTGCGCGATCCTGGCGGTCCTGGCCGCCCTCGTCGCGCTGACCCTGCGGTTCACCCCGCAACAGCTGGTGCAGGCACAGCACGCGCAAGAAGAGGCTCAGCGGAGCTGACCGGCGCCGGGCGCGCTGCTCACAAGCGCCCGGTGATCTTGGTCGGAGTGACGCGGATGACGACTCGTTCGGCGTCGTGCACCGATGCCGGGTTGAACTCGCGATACGGCTTGCCGGTGTATTTGAGCGACATCTCGTCCGGCAACGCCCGTTCTGGATCCGGTGTGGTGGTAGCGGTTCCGCGGACCTCGGCATAGAGGAACGGCCGTTCCGGCGGGTTCACCATCACGGTGATCCGCGGGTCGCGCACCAGGTTCTTGGCCTGTTGCCGTGAGACGGTGGTGGAGAACAGTAGATCATCGCCCTCGCGTTTGATCCAGACGACGGTCAGATGCGGATGCCCGTTGGGCCCGACCGTGGCGACGGTCGCGTAGACCTTCTCCTCGTCGAGGTAGGACTTCAGCTCATCGGAAAGCACAGCGGTATCGGTCACGCCCTTGGACAACGCCTGCCCCCGCCCGGGAATTCCGGCGCCGATCCGATCCGGTAGCCGGGCAGCATTTCTCGTTCACGCGGCGGGCGCGTTCCGCCCGCCGCGTGTCGTGTCAGACGGTGTGCGCGTCGGCGACGGTGAGTGCCTGGTCGAGGATGGCGAGCCCTTCCTTGGCCTCGGCTTCGGTGATCACGCACGGCGGGACAACGTGCAGGCGGTTGAAATTGACGAACGTCAGTAGGCCGCCGACCCGGCAGGCGGCGACCAGTTCGGTCATCGCGGGACTGGTGCCGCCGTAAGGGGCGAGAGGTTCGCGGGTGGTGCGGTCGCGGACCAGTTCCAGTGCCCAGAAGACGCCGAGCCCGCGAACCTCACCGATGCTCCGATGCCGTTGCGCCAGTTCGCGAAGGCCGGGTCCGATGACCTTCGCGCCGATGTCGGCGGCGTTCTCGACGATGCGCTCCTCGGTCATCGCGTTGATCGTCGCGACGGCCGCGGCGGCGGCGAGGGGATGGCCCGAGTAGGTGAGCCCGCCGGGATAGGGTCGGTTGGCGAAGGTCGCCGCGATGGCCGCGCTGATCGCCACGCCCCCGAGCGGGACGTAACCGGAGTTCACCCCCTTGGCGAAGGTGATCAGATCGGGCACGACATCGAAATTGTCGATGGCGAACCACTTTCCGGTCCGCCCGAAGCCCGCCATCACCTCATCGGCGATGAACACGATGCCGTGCTTGTCGCACAGTTCGCGCACCCCACGCAGGTACTCCGTGGTCGGCACCATGATGCCCGCGGTGCCGGGCACCGACTCCAGGACGATCGCGGCGATGGTGGCCGGACCTTCCATTTCGATGGTGCGCTCGAGATGGGTCAGCGCCCGTTCGGTCTCCTGCGCCTCGTCGGTGGCATGGAATTCCGAGCGGTACAGGAACGGCCCGAAGAAATGCACGGTTCCGGTGTTGCCGTGGTCGTTGGGCCAGCGGCGCGGGTCGCCGGTGAGGTTCACCGCGGTCTCGGTGCCGCCGTGGTAGGAGCGGTACCGCGAGAGCACCTTGTAGCGCCCGGTGTGCAGACGCGCCATCCGAACCGCGTGCTCGACCGCGTCGGCGCCGCCGTTGGTGAAGAAGATCGTGTCGAGGTCGCCGGGCGTGCGTTCGCTGATCAGCCGGGCCGCTTCGGAGCGCGCGTCGTTGGCGAAACTCGGTGCGACGGTACACAGTGTGGCCGCCTGCTCCTGGATCGCGGCGACGACCTTCGGATGCTGGTGGCCGATATTGGTGTTCACCATCATCGAGGAGAAGTCGAGCAGGCGATTGCCCTCGCCGTCCCACACGTAGCAACCTTCGGCGGCGGTGAGCACCATCGGCGTGAGAGCCGCTTGCGCGGACCAGGAATGGAAGACGTGGCGGCGGTCGAGTTCGTAGGCGCGAGCGGCCTCATCGGAAAGCGTCATGGTGAGTCTCCCTCGAATTATTTGTTCTGCGGGAAGCCGAGTTCCAGCCCACCGTGGCTGGGGTCGAGCCAGCGGGCGGTGACCGCCTTGGTGCGGGTGAAGAAGTGCACGCCGTCGGTGCCGTGCGCGTGCGAGTCGCCGAACAGGGAGTTCTTCCAGCCGCCGAAACTGAAGTAGGCCATCGGCACCGGGATCGGGACGTTGATGCCGACCATGCCCACCTCCACCTCGTGCTGGAACCGGCGTCCCGCGCCGCCGTCGTTGGTGAAGACGGCGGTGCCGTTGCCGTAGCGGTTCGCGTTGATCAGCGCCACCGCCTCCTCGTAGGTGCCGACCCGCACGACCGACAGCACGGGGCCGAAGATCTCGTCGGTGTAGACGCTCATGGTTGGCGTCACCTCGTCGAGAATCGTCGGGCCCAGCCAGAATCCGTCCGGCGCGCCGTCGACGGTGAGGTTGCGACCGTCGAGAACCACACGGGCACCGGAGTTCTCGCCCGCGTCGATGTACTCGGCCACCCGGTCGCGGTGCGCGCGGGTGATCAGCGGGCCCATCTCGGCGCCGCTGGTGCCGTCGCCGGTGACGATGCCGCCGGCCCGCTCGCTGATCTTGGCGACCAATTCGTCGGCCACCCCGCCGACGGCGACGACCACACTGATCGCCATGCACCGCTCACCCGCCGATCCGAAACCGGCGTTCACGGCGGCGTCGGCGGCCAGGTCCAGATCGGCGTCGGGCAGCACCACCATGTGGTTCTTCGCGCCGCCCAGTGCCTGCACCCGCTTGCCCGCCACGGTGCCGCGCTGGTAGACGTACTTGGCGATCGGGGTCGAGCCGACGAACGACACTGCCTTGATCGCCGGATTGTCCAGGAGTTCGTCGACGGCGACCTTGTCGCCCTGCACGACGTTGAACACACCGTCGGGCAGCCCGGCCTCCTGCCACAGCCGCGCCAGCCACAGCGCCGCCGACGGATCCTTCTCGCTCGGCTTGAGCACCACCGTGTTGCCCGTGCCGATCGCCAGGGGGAAGAACCACATCGGCACCATCGCTGGGAAATTGAACGGTGAGATGATCGCGACCGGGCCGAGCGGCTGGCGGATCGAGTAGATGTCGACCTCGGTCGAGGCGTTCTCGGTGTACCCGCCCTTGAGCAGATGCGGAATGCCACAGGCGAATTCGACGACCTCGAGACCTCGGGTCACCTCGCCGAGCGCGTCGGCGGCCACCTTGCCGTGCTCGGCCGTGATGATCGCGGCCAGTTCCGTTCTGCGTTCGGCGAGCAGTTCGCGGAAGCGGAACAGCACCTGGGTGCGGCGGGTGAGCGAGGTGTCGCGCCAGGACGCGAAGGCCACCGTCGCGGCATCGATCGCGGCGCGGGTATCGGCCACATTCGCCAGCGCCAGCTCCCCGGTGACGACACCGGTGGCGGGATTGGTCACCGGCGCGGTGGTCTCGCTGGTCCCGCTCACCGATTTGCCGTCTATCCAATGGCCGATGGACTGCATGGATGCCTCGTTTCGCCCCAGTGGTGTGATGCTTCCACCCTGGTCTATCCCTCGCCTGGCGAGGGCCGACGATTTGTACACATTTTCGGGATTCGTATTACGATTCGTCAGTGCAGTTGACCGTGGCCGATGTGCTCGCGACGCCGGTGATGCAAGCCGGGCAACCCGAGGTCGTCTGTGCCGCGAACCTGGACCGGCCGGTGCGCTGGGTACATGTCAGCGATCAGGCCTCGGTGGCCGACCTCCTGGTCGGCTCGGAGTTGATCCTGACCACCGGGCAGGCACTCGCCGCTCCCGAGCAGGCGCGGATCGCCTACCTGCGATCCCTGTCCGCCGCCGGTATTGCGGGACTGGTCGTGGAACTCGGCAGCTATGTGAGTGAACTCGGACCTGTCGTCGCGGCCACCGCCGCCGAACTCGGGCTGCCGGTGATCGTGCTGCATCGGGTGACCCGCTTCGTGGAAATCACCGAAGCCGTCCACCGGGCGATCGTCGCCGACCAGTACGCCGAACTCGAGTTCGCGCGCACCGTGCACGAGACCTTCACCGAGCTGAGTGTGCGCCGCGCCGCGCTGGCCGAGATCGTGCAGACCGCCGCGAGCATGCTCGACGCGTCGGTGGTGCTCGAAGACCTCTCGCATCGAGTGCTGGCGGCCACCGCCCGCCACATCAGTTCTGCTGCGCTGCTGGAGGATTGGGAGTCGATGTCGCGGCTGCTGCCCGACGGATCCGGCGTGGTCGGCGTGGGCCCGCACACGCAACGCTGGGGCAGGCTGATCCTGCGCACCGGCCGAGCCCATACCGCGCGGGTCGACATGGTGCTCGAACGCGCCGCGCAAACCATCACCCTGCACCGGATGATCGACAAAGACCGCTTCGGGCTGCACCGGCAAGCCCAAACCGGCCTGATCGCCGACCTGGTGGAAGGACGGGTGACCGACGAGCGTGACGCACAGGCCCGCGCTGCCGCGCTCGGCCTGCACCGGCGGGCCCGCTACGTGCCGCTGGCGCTCGAGATCGATACCGAGTCGACGACGGATCCGGTGGCGGCGCAACGACGGAGCGAGTCGATCGTCGAAGCGGTGACCCATGCACTCGGCCTGGTCGGCGCTTCGGCGCTCAGTGCGGCAGAGCACCGGCGAACGCGCGGTGGTACCGACGGGGAACAGGTCACCGTGATCCTCGCGGTGTCGCGTGGCGGTGATGTCGATGATCGGCTGGCGCCGGTGTGTTCGGCGGTGCTGGCCGAGGTCCGCCGGGTCGAGGGCGTGCGTCGTGCGGTGATCGGCGCCGGCGCCGATTCCGATTCACTCCTCGATACCGCGGGCAGGCTCGCGCACGCGGCGGGTGTCGCCGAGGTGGCCCAGTCGATGACGACGGTGCCCAGCCGAATGTTCTTCCGCAGCGCCGATATTCGCCTGCGCGGCTTGCTCTCGTCGATCCGCGACGAGCCGGGCGTGCAGAGCTTCGCCGAGGCCGAACTCGGCGCGCTCCTGCGCTACGACATCCGGCACACGGCCGATCTCACCGGGACCCTGCGCCGCTTCCTCGACCTGGCAGGCAACAAGACCGACCTCGCCAAGGCGCTCGCGATCAGCCGACCCACCCTCTACGACCGCCTCGACCGCATCGAACGCATCCTCGCCGTCGATCTCGACGATGGTGAATCGCGGACTTCCCTGCACGCCGCGCTGCTCGTGCGCGACCTCACCGCGGGCGACAAACTCTAGGCCGTCCGCGGTCGGTTCTGAAGCGACGCAGGTGAACCCGCGTTGATATCGCGCTGGAAAGCGGCGAGCTCAGCGAGCGAGGACCCCGCTGGATTCGACGGCGGCGACGATCAGATCCGCGACGCCGCGCTGCCCGGCGCGGGTGGGGTGATAGGGGAGCAGGGTCTGATCGGCCAGCATCGGGTCGAACCAGCGGGTCGCCGGGTCGGCACACATCCCGAACTCGCGCGAGGCGGCGACGGTATCGATGTACACGGCGCCGTGGTCGGCGGCCGCCCGGGCGACGACGGTGTTGAGGCGTTCGAACTTGGACTGGATGTAGGCGGCATCGGCGGGGAGCAGGCCCAGCATGGCCGAGCAGCTGGTGTCGGTGAGATAGGTGGGCCAGCCGTCGACGAAGACGGTCGCATGCGGTGCGAGCCGGGTGATGTCGGCCAGCGCGGCGGCGTAGGCGGGCGCGATCGCGTCGATCTTGCTGTCCCACTCCGGATCTGCCTCGGCGGCGCACCCACCGCTGAGTGCTCTCGCATGACAATGGCCGAGGATGAACTCGGTCATGTCGGCATCATTGTCGCCCATGTGCAGCGTGACGATCTCGGTGGCGGGACCGAGCGCGTCGAACTGCGGGGCGATCCCGGCGCCCTGCGAGTTGTACAGATCGGGAATCTTCGCCGAGCTACATGTCCGGTCGTCCAGCACCAGCCCGAGTTTTTCGGCGACCAGTTTCGGTGCGTTGGACGTGGAACGGACGCATCGCAGCGGAGCTGCGAGGTCGAGATCGACCGCACCCGTCGTGGCTGCCCCGGAATCACCGAGCGCGACGTAAGTAGCACCCGCCTCGGCCTGTGCCCCGGCGTGCGTCGACACCGAAAACATCAGCGCTAGAGCACCGGCGAGCAGCAAGCTCTTCATCGAACATCCTGACGGTCGTAGTTCAGTCTTTGCGGCCGGTGAGAGCCAGCGACGTACCGAGCCCGATCATAACCAGGCCGCTGGTACCGCCGACGGCGGCGAGACGGCGTGGCGACCGCGCGAACCACGACCGTGCCGACCCCGCGACGAGCGCCCAGAGCGAGTCGAAGATCAGGCCGAACACCGGGATGCAGAGCCCGAGGATCAGCATCTGTTGTGGGACCGAACGCGTGGTGTCCACGAACTGTGGCAGCAGCGCCGCCAGGAAGACGATGTTCTTCGGGTTGGTGACCCCGACGATCAGCCCGTCCCGGAACGCGAGAATCGGCCGGTGCGGATCCACTCCCTGTTCGGAATGAAAGGCCGCCCGCAGTGCGTCACGATGCCGAATCGCCTGTACGCCGAGGTAGACCAGATAGGCGGCCCCAACGAGTTTGATCGCCGTGAACACCGCCGCCGACGCGGCCACCACCGCGCCCAACCCGAACGCGACCGCGACAACCTGTCCGTACACCCCGACCGAGTTGCCGAGCACGGTCATCAGCGCCGATCGTCGCCCCACGGTGAGCGCACGACCGATAGTGAACAAGACGCTCGGCCCGGGCACGATCACCAGCAGAAACGCCAAACCCGCGAACGAGGCCAGATGAGCCGAAGACACCATCGCCCCACGCTATCCGGCGGCTCGAGCGGTGACAATGGTCCACATGAGCCGGGGAACAATCGTGCGGTGGTGGCGGTTGTTCCGCGCATGACGACACTCGGATTGATCGGTAGCGGACATATCGGTTCCACCGTGGCGCGGCTGGCTGTGGACGCGGGCTATGACGTGGTCCTCAGCAACTCGCGTGGACCGGAGACCTTGGCGGATCTGGTCGCCGAGCTGGGTCCGCGGGCGCGGGCGGCTACCCCGGCCGCGGCGGCGGCCGCCGGTGATCTCGTGGTGGTGACCGTGCCGTTGAAGGCGTATCGGGAGGTGCCGGTCGCACCGCTCGCGGGCAAGGTCGTGGTCGACACCAACAACTACTATCCCGACCGCGACGGTGCGTTCCCGGAACTCGACGCTGACGAGACCACCACCAGCGAACTGCTGCAACAACACCTTCCCGAGTCGAAGGTGGTCAAGGCGTTCAACAACATCGTCTACGCCAACCTCGCCGAACTCGCCCGGCCCGCGGGCGCCGCGGACCGCTCCGCCTTGCCCATCTTCGGCGACGACCCCGACGCCAAGAAGCTGGCAGCCGACCTCATCGACACCATCGGCTATGACGTGGTCGACGGTGGCTCCCTCGCCGAAAGCCGTCGCTCCCAACGGGATACACCGGTCTACATCCACCCGTACGCCGTCGCCGACGGCAACTGGCCGCCCGCCTCGAAGCGCGGTAGTGCCGAGCAGGTGCGTGCGGCCCTCGCCGCTGCCGAGGTCTGAGCCCTTTCGGGGTGCGCGCCAGGTAGGAATCGGGGGTTGTGGGCGTCGGTGCCGACGACGAAACTTGTTGTATGAGTGCGTTGTCGCAGAACCTGATCGACCAGTGGATCGCGTTGGCCGGGGTCGAAGCCGAACAAATCGGTGCCGGGGTGGTGGGGCGGTACAGCGAGCCGCACCGCCGCTACCACACCGGCACGCACCTGGCGGTGATGCTCGCGGCCATCGACGAATTCGCCGGTGCCGCAGCTGATATCGATGCTGTGCGGTACGCGGCGTTCTTCCACGACGCGATCTACGCCGTCGCGCGGGCCGACAATGAGGAGCGTAGCGCGGATCTGGGCCGTGACATCCTCGAATCACTCGGTGCCGCACCGGAATTGGTCGAGGAGGTGGTGCGGCTGGTGGTGCTGACCCGCGGGCACAAGCCGCAGCCGGGCGATGCGAACGGCGCGGTGCTCTGTGATGCCGACCTCGTCGTTCTCGGCGGCACACCCGAGGAATACGCCGCCTACACCACCGCGATCCGTGGCGAATACGCCCACGTCCCCGACGACCTGTTCCGGGCGGGCCGCGCGTCGGTGCTGCGCAACCTGGCCAACCAGCCCCGCCTGTTCCGCACCGACCTCGCCCACGACCGCTACGAGGCGATCGCCCGTGCCAACCTCGCAGCTGAACTCGCCGAACTCACCGCGGTGATCGGCTGACGTGACCAGCTGCCCGGTTCTCCGAGAATCCGGCGTCGTGACCAGGCGGCAGCGGTCGCGGTCGTCGACGGTGGGGACATCGACAAACCGCGGCCGATCGGTACCGCCCTGACGGGTGCGTGGCCGTCGTGTCGTCAGAGAGCGGTGAGCATCTCGGCGGCCAGTGGGCTCGCGGAAGCGGGGTTCTGGCCGGTGTAGAGATTGCGGTCGACCTCGATGTGCGGGGCCCACGGGTCGCCTTCGCGGTAGTTGACACCGAGCGCGACCAGCCGGTCCTGGAGCAGCCACTTCGCCTTGTCGGCGAAGCCTGCCTGGGTCTCCTCGGCATTGCTGAACGCGGTGAGCCGGTAGCCGGCGAAGGGGGAGCTGCCCGACTCCGCGGTGGCGAGCAGCGCGGCGGGGGCGTGGCAGACGATCCCGAGCGGTTTGCCGGAGGCGAGTGCGTTGTTGAGGAGGGCGCCGGAGACATGGTCGACGGCGAGATCTTGCATCGGGCCGTGGCCACCGGGGTAGAAGACGGCGTCGTAGTCGGCGAGGTCGACCTTGTCGAGGGCGAGCGGACTCCGCAATGCGGTGGCGCCGGAGATGATCTCGGCGACCGCTGCCGCGCCGTCGGCGCCACCGTTGACCTCGGGGGCCAGGCTGGCCTGGTCGATGGCCGCGATCACGCCGTTCGGGGTGGCCACGGTGACGGTGTGGCCCGCCCCGGTGAAGGCCGCATAGGGTGCCGTGAATTCCTCGGCCCAGTAGCCGGTGGGATGTTCGGTGCCGTCGGCCAGTGTCCAATGATCGGCGCCGGTGAGAACGAACAGGATGTGTGCCATGGGAACAACGCTAGGGTCGATGGCATCTCCTGACCAATAGGATTGTCTATATGAGACATAGGTCAGCCGATGGCTCGATGGATCTGGTGCAACTGCGGACCTTCCTGGCCGTCTTCCGCACCGGATCGCTCACCGCGGGCGCGGCCCAGGTGGGGCTGTCCCAGCCGACCGTGACCACGCAGATCCAGGCGCTCGAAAGGCACCTGGGCAGGCCGCTGTTCGAACGCCTGCCCCGCGGGGTGTCGCCGACTGCCGCCGGTCACGAGCTCGCGGCACGGGTGAGCGCCCCACTCGAGGCGCTGGAAGCGGTCGTGAGCGGTGCGGCGACCGACCGTGCGGCGCCGCCCGAGCCGCCGGTGCTGCTCGGCGGACCGGCGGAGATGCTCGCCGCCAAGGTCGTGCCCGCGCTCGCACCATTGGTCGCCGACGGCGTACGGCTCACCGTCAGCACCGGGCTCACCGACGACCTGCTCGCCCGATTGCAGTCGGGCGCACTGGATCTGGTGTTCGCCACCACTCGCCCTCGGGGGCGGACCGTGCTGGCCGAACCGCTCGTCGACGAGGAATTCCTCCTCGTCGCCGCCCCCTCGATAGCCGACCGCATCGACACCGAACGTCTGCGCGCCGACGGCCCGATCGCGCTGGCGGGCATCCCGCTCGTCAGCTACGCCGCCGATCTGCCGATCCTGCGCCGCTACTGGCGCCACGTCTTCGAGACCCGCCTGGAAACCGAACCGGCCCTGATTGTCGGCGACCTCCGCGCGGTACTCGCCGCGGTCGCCGCGGGGGCGGGGATCAGCGTGCTTCCGCACTACCTGTGCGGCCGGGAACTGGCCGACGGAACGCTGGTGACGCTGCTCGATCCCGTCGACCCGCCGATCAACACCGGTTTCCTCGCTCGCCGGGTCGGCGCGCCGTCACGACCACACGTCGACCTGGTTCACGCCCGATTGGTGGACGCGGCACGAGGGTGGCGGGCGGGGTGCGGGGAATGACAGGCAAGCGGCTGCTTGCGCTTGACAGGCAAGTGTGAGCTTGCCTATGGTTCGAGGGAGTGAACGGAGCGTGCCGAGTGACCGATATTTTCACCGCACTGGCGGATTCGACACGACGCGCGCTTCTCGACGAACTGGCCGATCGTGATGGGCAAACCCTGTTCGAACTGTGCGCCCGCCTCGTGAGCAAGCACGACATCAGCTCGTCGCGTCAGGCGATCACCCAGCATCTCGGCGTGCTCGAGGAAGCCGGTCTCGTACACACCCGCCGGCTCGGCCGATACAAGTTCCATCACGCCGATTTCACGCCGCTGCGGGCGGTCTCGGCGCGATGGCCCATCCATCAGGAGGACACATGATCCGCATCGGAGTGACCAGCGTCTTCGTCGACGACCAGGCCAAGGCCGAGGCCTTCTACACCGACGTGCTCGGCTTCCAGGTCAAAGACAAGGTCCCCGTCGGCGAATTCGACTGGCTCACCCTCGTCTCACCGGCCGATGTCGACGGCATCCAGCTCCTGCTCGAGCCCGACCAGCACCCGGCGGCCAAGGCCTACAAAACGGCACTGAGTGCCGAGGGCATCCCCGTCATCGTCTTCACCGTCGACGACCTCGACGCCGAATACCGCCGCCTGCTCGACCGCGGCGTCTTCTTCACCCAGGCCCCCGCTCCCATGGGTCCGGTCAGTACCGCGGTCTTCGACGACACCTGCGGCAACCTCATCCAGCTCATGGCCTCCGTTACTCAGTAATGATCAGAAGTTCGGTGGGGGAGGCGATTTCGGCTCGCAGGCCCGCTTTGGTGGCTACCCGGGCGACGGCGCGGATGTCGGTGGGATCGGCGCGGGTGACGACGAGGGCGCGGGCGAGTAGGCCCTTGTGATGCTTGTTGAAGTGGCTGACGACGGTGCGTGAGCCGTCGGGGTGTTCGGTGAGGACATTGGCGGTGATGGCGTCGGGCACCCGGCCGAGTTGCTGGTAGGTGCCCGAGCGAAGGTCGATGACGAGTTCGCCTGCGGCCTCGCGGTAGAGGGCGTCGGGCAGCACATCGCGCCACACCGCCGAAAGTGTCGGCAACCCTGGGAGTTTGGTGCCGCCGGAGAGGCGGTAAGCGGGGATCGGGTCGGCTGCGCGGACTGCGCCGAACAGGGCCGAACCGATCCCCAAACGTGCGTACGCCTTGGTCCGCTGCACCTTGGTGAACGACTTCGCGTCCAGCGCGTCATAGAGGACACCGGTGTAGCGCTCCAGGGCGGGGCGGGTCGCCGACGTGCGCAGGCTCGCGTTGCGGGCGATCTCCGCATCGGCGCCTTTGCCCAAGCCGAGTACCTCGGCGGAGCAGGCCGGGTCGGCCGCCAGTTGCACCACCTCGGTGATCAGTTTGTCGCGAACCGCACTGAGCTGCGGCATCGCGAGATCGGCGAGGTCGAGCGGCGCGCCCGATCCGCCGTCGGACTTGGTTTCGGAGGGAGGCAGCAGCACCAGCACGATCGACAACGGTAATCGCCGCCGAAACCGCCACTGCGCCCCGCCCCGTCGCGGACCGGGCGGCCACCGTCAGCGGTCTCGTACGGCGCCCACCCGCCTCGATCAGGCGTCGAGCTCAGCGCACCGCTTCCAAGAACTTGCGAGTGCGCTCGTTGGTTGGTGCTTCGAAGATCTGCTCTGGCGGACCCTGCTCGATGATGCGACCGGAGTCGAACATCAGCACCCGGTCCGACACCTCGCGGGCGAAGCGCATCTCGTGGGTGACGATCAGCATGGTGATATCGGTGGTCTCGGCGATCGTGCGCAACACGTCGAGGACGTCACCGACCAGTTCCGGGTCCAAGGCCGACGTCACCTCGTCGAGCAGCATGACCTTCGGGTCCATCGCGCAACACCGCGCGATCGCGACCCGCTGCTGCTGCCCGCCCGACAGCTGCGAAGGATGCGCGTTCGCCTTGTCGGACAGACCGACCACGTCGAGCAGATGCCGAGCACGTTCGCGCGCTTCGTCTTTCGACTTGCCGAGCACGTGGATGGGCGCCTCGGTGATGTTCTCCAACACCGTCATGTTCGGGAACAGGTTGAACTGCTGGAACACCATGCCGATCTTGGTTCGCACCGCGCGCAGATGTTTCTCCTTGGCGGGCACCAGCTTTCCGCCGCGCTCGGTATGGGTGAGCGGTTCACCGTCGACCCAGATCACGCCGTCGCTGATCGTCTCCAGGGTCATCAGCAGCCGCAGGATGGTGGTCTTGCCGGACCCGGACGGCCCGATCAGCGTCACCTTCTCACCGCGCCGGACGCTGAAATCGAGTTCGTCGAGCACGGTGAGCGCGCCGAAGCGTTTGACCACCTGATCGAATCGGATCATCTCGTCATCAGTAGTAGGCAAGTCGCTTCTCCAGTCTTCTGATCAGCACAGACGTCGGGTAGCTGGCAACGAGGAAGAACACCCCGGCCATCGTGATCGACTCCAGGTACGCGAAGTTGCGTGCCCCGAATTGCTGTGCGGCGGTCACCAATTCGACGACCGAGATGGCGAACAGGAACGGTGTGTCCTTGAACATCGAGACGGCGTTGGTGCCGAGCGCGGGCAGGCTCGCCCGGATCGCCTGAGGCAGCACCACCGCACCCCAGGTGCGTATCGGCGGCAACGACAGCGCGCGTGCCGCCTCCCACTGCCCCTTCGGCACCGCCTCGATCCCGGCCCGGTACACCTCGGCCAGGTAACTCGAATAGTGGATGCCCAGCACCACGATGCCGATCTGCAACGCCGAGAACTGCGTGAGCAGCGTGTAGGCGAACAGCAGCTGCACGACCAGCGGGGTGAGGCGGATGAACTCGCTCACCGCGTGCACCGGTGCGGCGATCGGGCGCGGCATCGTGCGCCGGATCATCGCGATCGCCAGCCCGAGCACCGCGGCCAGCGCGAAGCCGAGCACCGTCGCCAGCAGCGTGATCTGGAAGCCGTCCCAGAGCACCGGCAGCGCCTCGCGGGCGCGCTCCCAACTCCATTCCGCGGTCATGGCGCCACCTTCGTGTCATCGGGCGCCAGGCTCAGCACATCCTTGAGCGTGGCCCCGCGACCCAGCTTGGTCTTGGCGCGGGTTTCGAGCAGGTTCATGCCGAGGGTGAGCAGGTAGCCCAGGACGAAGTAGATGACCAAGCCGACACCGAAGGAGAACAGGGTGTCGCTGGTGGTCTTGCGCAGGTCACCGATCTCGTAGGTCAGGTCGTGCAGGGTGATGTAGGACGCCACCGCGGTGCCTTTGAGTAGGTGAACCAGCAGATTGGTCAACGAGGGCAGCATCAGCGCCCACGCTTGCGGGAACAGCACCCTGCGCATCCGCTGCCACGGACTGAAATTCAGCGCGACCGCCGCCTCGAACTGCGCACGCGGCACCGCGTTGAGCGCGCCACGCACCACCTCGGCACCGTAGGCGCCGTAGTTCAGGCCCAGCGCCAGGATGCCGCAGAGGAGTGGTTCGAGTTTGTAGCCGAGCAGCGGGAGCACATAGAACAGCCAGAAGATCTGCACCAGAAGTGACGTGCCGCGGAAGAATTCGATCATGACCCGGGCGCTGCCGCGCGCCGCGAGATTGCGGACGCGGGCGGTGGTGCCGAGGGCGAGGGCGAGGACGAACGCGAGGAGCGCGCCGCCGATGGTCAGCTCCAGCGTGACGGCGATGCCCTTCCACAGTGCGGGAAGGGCATCGCGTACCGCGTCGAAATTGCTCATGCGTGGATCAGATTTCGCCCTTGCACAGCTTGGCCGTCGTGTACTTCGGATCCGGCAGTTCGCGCTCGGTGAACCCGAACTTCCCGACGATCGACAGGTACTTGTCCTTGTCGCTGGTGATCTTGGTCAGCTCGGCGTTGTAGGCGGCGAGCAGGTCGGGATCGGTGGTGCGGAACACAGTGCCACCGGCGCCGACCTGCGGCTTGCCGTCGATGACGGCCACGAACGACGGTGTCACGTCGACCGCGGCGTTGGGGGTGTGGCTCTCGAGCCAGTTCAGCGAGATCGCGGTGAGCGCGAACACGTCGGCGCGCCCGGAGGTGACCGCGTCCATGCCGTCCTGCGGGGTGCCGACCTGGGTGGCGTCGATGCCGAGCGAGCTGGCGTAATCGGATTCGATGGCGCCGGTCATCGCGGCCATCTTCGCGCCGCTCGCCTTGATCGACTGCATATCCGTCAAATTCATCGGATTACCGGGTTTCACCATCAGCGCGGTGGTGTACATGAATTCCGGTTCGCTGAAAGACGCCTGTTCACAGCGTTTCGGCAGGATAGACATGCCGGCGCTGACCGCATCGAATCGATTGGCCTGCAGGCCGGGGATCAGGGCGCCGAACTCGGTCTGTACACCGTCGACGGTCTTGATGCCGAGGTTGGCGAAGATCTCCTTGTGCAGGGCCACGGTCGCACCGGTGAGCTGGCCGCCGTCTTCGAACGAATAGGGCGCCTCACCGGCGAAACCCACGGTGATCGTGCCTTTGTCCTTCAGTGACTGCAGGAGCTGACCGCTCTCGTTGGGCTCGGTCTTGGTACATCCGGCGAGGGCCGCGGCCACCAACGCGGCACCGGCGAACACTGCTGTACAGCGCTTCGACATGGATTTCGTCTCAGCCATTGTGACCTCTCGCAAGGGCAGCGTCACCGCTACCAATTCTCTGTTGTAAGTGCGTAATTGACTTATAGGGAAAACCTAGTCATCTCAGAATTGCCAAGTGCGGTTACGTTATCAGGTTGTTATCTGATGATTGAAATAGATTTGTAATGGGTAACCTGATGCGCGCTCTTTACCGGAACCGGTTTTCGGGGTCTGGCGGAGCGCCCAGGTGGTAATCGGCTGTCGCCCGGCCAGGACCAGGGACTACCCTGTGCATCCGTGATCACCCGCCTCTCCCGCCTGTTCCTGCGCACCCTGCGAGACGATCCCGCCGACGCCGAGGTGCCCAGCCACAAACTGCTCGTTCGCGCCGGCTACGTCCGCCGGGTCGCCCCCGGCGTGTACTCGTGGCTGCCGCTCGGTCTGCGCACGCTGCGCAAGATCGAGGACGTGGTGCGCCAGGAGATGGACGCCACCGGCGCCCAGGAGATCTCGCTGCCCGCGCTGCTGCCACGCGAGCCCTACGAGACCACCAACCGGTGGACCGAGTACGGCCCCGGCCTGTTCCGGCTCAAGGACCGCAAGGGCGGTGACTACCTGCTCGGGCCCACCCACGAGGAGCTGTTCGCGCTCACCGTGAAGGGTGAGTACAACTCCTACAAGGATCTGCCGGTCACCCTGTACCAGATCCAGACCAAGTACCGCGACGAGGAGCGGCCCCGCGCGGGCATCCTGCGCGGGCGCGAGTTCGTGATGAAGGACTCCTACTCCTTCGACATCGACGACAACGGTCTGACCAACAGCTACGCCACCCATCGCAAGGCCTACGAGGCGATCTTCGAGCGGCTCCGGGTCGAGTACGTGATCGTGGCCGCCACCTCCGGTGCCATGGGCGGCAGCGCGTCCGAGGAGTTCCTCGCCGCCAGCCCCGTCGGTGAGGACACCTACGTGCGCTGCGTCGAGTCCGGCTACGCGGCGAACGTGGAAGCCGTGGTCACGCCCGCGCCCGCGTCGCTGCCCATCGAGGGTCAGGCCGCCGCGGTCGAGTACGACACCCCGAACACCCCCACTATCGCGACGCTGGTCGACTGGGCCAACGAGGCGAAGGTCCTCGACCGTACGGTGACCGCCGCCGACACGCTGAAGAACGTGATGGTGAAGCTGCGCCACCCCGACGGCAAGACCGAGATCCTCGGCATCGGCGTCCCCGGTGACCGCGAGGTCGACGACAAGCGTCTCGGCGCCGCCGTCGAGCCCGCCGAGGTGGAACTGCTCACCGAGGCCGACTTCGTCGCCAACCCCTTCCTCGTGAAGGGCTACATCGGCCCGAAGGGGTTGGCCGCCAACGGTGTTCGCTACCTCGTCGACCCCCGCGTCGTCGAGGGCACCGCGTGGATCACCGGCGCCGACGTCTCGGGCAAGCACGTGGTCGGCCTGGTCGCCGGTCGTGACTTCACCCCCGACGGCACCATCGAGGCCGCCGAGGTCCGCGACGGCGATCCCTCGCCCGACGGCGCGGGCCCGCTGGTGTCCGCGCGCGGCATCGAGATCGGCCACATCTTCCAGCTCGGCCGCAAGTACACCGACGCCTTCGACGTCGACGTGCTCGGCGAGAACGGCAAGCCGGTCCGCCTCACCATGGGCTCCTACGGCATCGGCGTCTCCCGCATGGTCGCGGTGATCGCCGAACAGCAGCACGACGAGAAGGGCCTGCGCTGGCCCGCCGAAGTCGCCCCCTTCGACGTGCACGTGGTGATCGCCAACAAGGACGCCGCCGCCCGCGACGGCGCCGAACACGTAGTCGCCGGCCTGGACGCCGAGGGCCTCGAGGTCCTCTTCGACGACCGCACCGCCTCGCCCGGCGTGAAGTTCAAAGACGCCGAACTCCTCGGCATGCCTTGGATTCTCGTCATCGGCCGCGGCTGGGCCGAAGGCAAGGTGGAACTGCGCAACCGCTTCACCGGCGAAGCCGAGGAGATCCCGGCCGAAGATGCCGTCAGCGCGGTAACCGCCAAGATCCGCGGCTGATCTCGTCTCACCGATCGCGCTGTCCCACTTCTTGGGGGGCAGCGCGATTTGCTGTCTCAGGCGCCGATGCCGGCTGAAACTCGCTGGAACCGAATGGGTCTATGGCGCGTCTAATCCAGTAGACGAGGCTGAGCAATAGGGGATGGTGTGGGTAGGTACCGGAGTACGTCTGATTTGCCGCTGCCGGAGGATTGGAAACGCAAGGCATTCGGCGCGTACCGCTATATGGTGCTGCCGTTCGTGTGCGCGCTGGCCTTGTGGCCGATGGTGTTCAGCGCGATCTTGGTGATGGTGACGGAATCGGTGGCGGGCGGATTCTTCCTTCTCGCGCTGATCGGCCCACTGGCCGCCGCGTTGACCTGGTGGGGATTGTCGGAGCTGCCACGATCCGCTCCGGTGGCCGCTGACATTCGTGCCACCGATACGGGTCCCGCACTCGCGTTGCCCGTGGCGCGCCCGTCCTCGGCCGGACGTTTGGTGTGCGTAACGTACGGAGTGGTCGTTCTCGGGGCTGGGTTGTGGCACTTCATCGCATCGTTGAACGACGACTGGTCGATGGGAGCCGCGTACTTATTCATGATCTCCTTGCCCGCATTGGTCGCTCTACTCATCGGCTTCGGCATCTACCAGCCCCCTCGAAAGACCCTCGGCAACGTCGGCATCGTGCTTACGCCGCAGGACATCGCGATCGACTACGGCAAGGGTCCGACCAGCGTTGCCTGGCAGGATGTCACGGCGGTCGGCGCCCAAAGCCGCAAGGAGTCCCGATTGAGCGGCGGCACCAATGTGATCACCCTTGTCATCGGAGATGCCGATACCGGCTACCGAACCATCGATATCGAACACACCGAGCTCGAGACCGACCCGACCCGTCTCTATCACCTGTTCGTCTTCTACGTGCGCAACCCTGGGATGCGAGCGGAGCTCGGGACCGAACTCGGGCTGGATCGCTTCCGGCGCGCCGGATATGTGGGCGAATACCAGACCCCGGCCACGCTGTGATCGCCCCGGCGCTGGGTGTCGTCGAACAGGAGGCCGGGCGGTCCGAACTTACGGCTACGTAGGCGAAAGTGCTGGTAGCGGGTTCGAGGGTCGTCGAGGCGAGTGGGCGGCGCTGATAAGTTAACGGCATGACGAGTTCGCCCAGCCTGCTGTTCAACCCGGCCACCTACGACCCGCAGCATTTCGATGCCGAGACGCGGCGGCTGCTGCGCGCCACCATCGAGTGGTTCGAGTCCAAGGGCAAGGCGCAGCTGCTGGTCGAGGATCGCGACGCCGTGTGGACCTCGGAGTTCCTCGAGTTCGTCGGCAAGGAGAAGCTGTTCGCGACCTTCCTGACCCCGGCCGCCTACGCCGACGGCGACCCGAACAAGCGCTGGGACGCGGCGCGTAACGCGGCCCTGGCGGAGATCTTCGGCTTTTACGGACTTGCGTATTGGTACGCGGAACAAGTCACGATTCTGGGCCTCGGCCCGATCTGGCAGAGCGACAACGAGATCGCCAAGCGCAAGGCCGCCGCCGATCTCGACGACGGTCAGGTGATGGCGTTCGCGTTGTCCGAGCGCGACCACGGCGCCGACATCTACAACACCGACCTGATCCTCACCCCGAGCGAGCCGGGCAGTGCCGACGCCGAGGCGGGCATCCTGTTCCGGGCGAGCGGCGAGAAGTACTACATCGGCAACGGCAATGTCGCCTCGATGGTGTCGGTGTTCTCCCGGCGCGGTGATGTCGAGGGCCCCGAAGGCTACGTCTGGTTCGCCGCCGACAGCCGCCACGACAACTACCACCTGATCGAGAGCGTCATCCACGGTCAGATGTATGTCAGCCACTTCCGGCTGGAGAACTACCCGGTGACCGCCGCCGACGTGCTCCACGAAGGGCCCGAAGCCTTCTCGGCCGCGCTCAACACCGTCAATGTCGGCAAGTTCAACCTCTGCCACGGCGGCATCGGCATGGTCGAGCACTCGTTCTTCGAAGCCATCACCCACGCCAACAACCGCATCCTCTACGGCAACCCGGTCACCGACTTCGCTCATGTGCGGGGCAATTTCGTCGACGCCTATTCGCGGCTGATCGCGATGAAGCTGTTCAGCGACCGCGCCGTCGACTACTTCCGCAGCGCCTCGCTCGAGGACCGCCGCTACCTGCTGTTCAACCCGATGACCAAGTCCAAGGTCACCTCCGAGGCCGAGGTCGCGATGACCCTGCTACTGGATGTGCTGGCGGCCAAGGGTTTCGAGAAGGCCACCTACTTCGCGCAGGCCTCGCGCTACATCAACCACCTGCCGCGCCTCGAGGGCACCGTGCACGTGAACGTGGGCCAGATCCTGAAGTTCATGCCGAACTACCTGCTCAACCCGAAGGAATACCCGGCGATCGGCACCAACCTCGAAGCAGGCGACCAGCCGTTCTTCTGGCAGCAGGGTCCGGCACGCGGAGCGGGCAAGGTGCAGTTCGCCGACTGGACCCCCGCCTACGAGCAGGCAGCCGAGGTCCCGAATGTCGGCCGGTTCTACGAGCAGGCCCAAGCGCTGCGCAACCTGCTGCTCACCGCGGCCCCCGACGCGGCCCAGCAGAAGGACCTGGACTTCATGCTGACCATCGGCCACCTGTTCTCCACGGTGGTCTACGGCCAGCTGATCCTCGAGCAGGCCGAGCTCACCGGGCTCGACCGCGATGTGCTCGACCAGATCTTCGACTTCCAGATCCGTGACTTCAACACCCACGCCACGGCGGTGCTCGGCAAGCCGTCGGTCACCGAGGCTCAGCGTGCATGGGCGATCGCTGCCCTGCGCAGCCCGGTCGCCGACGCCGAGCGTTTCGACCGGGTGTGGCAGCAGGTAGCGGCCTACGACGGCGCGTACGCGATGCGCCCGTAGTCGGGCCCTCGGTTCCGGGTGGGTCGCTGAGCTACCCGGAACCGTGTCCGAACCCCGCCGAGGAGCAATGCTGAACTGGTCGGCACGGTCGTCATCGGTGGATCGGTTCGGCCGGATATCGGCTCGCTATGAGCCGACCATCGACCGGATCGCCCATGGGTCGAGTCGTCTGTGCAGGGCCCGGAATCGCCACAAATGTCGGCTCGTTGCCTACGCCCGCCCCGGGAAGGTGACGGTGACCGGGACCGATCCCAGAATCGTCTGCCAGCGGGCGCGGCGGACGGCGGCCTCGGTGAGTGCCTCCGTCGCGGTGGCGCGGACCGATTCGTCGGTCGCGTTCTCGACGACCGCGTACCACGCTGCGGCACAATCGGATTCGACGCTCACCGCCAGATGAGCGGCCGGGATCGGGTCGTCGACCGGCGCGGGCGGGGTGTAGGCGGCGCCGGGGGCGTTCGGTGCTGTGCCCTCTGCTTCGAGCAGCTCGACCGTGGCGTCACGGCGTGCTCGATGCGCGGCGCTGAACTCGGCGACCAGGCGGGATCGGTCGGCGTTGGCGTACGCGGCGATCAGGCCGTAGGAGTAGACGGCGGCGTACTCGGCATCGAGCGCGTTCTGCAGGGACTTGCGCTGTTCGGTCATGTCAGCAGGACTCCTGCCTGGGTGGCGCAGGCCGCACTGATCGACGCGAGAAGTCCGGCGCGATAACCGGATTCGGTGCGGGCCAGGGCGGCGGCGGATTGTTGGGAGCGGACCAGCTGATCACGCAACTGCGCGACGGTAGTCGGCTGCGCGGCCGCGGTCTCGACTTCGGCGGCGGGCACCGGGGAACCATCGGGGCCGGGCACGGTCACTGTGCCCGTGCGATGTACGGGGGTGGTGCCGTCGCCGTAAACGCCGATCACCCGGTCGATTTCGGTGCGAAGCGCGTCGGCATGGGCAGTGCGCTCGGTGGCGATCGTGCTCAGCGCGGCGTTCGACTGCGGTGCCAGCGCGATCGCGGCCGTCGCGGCGGCGGCATCGGCTCGGGCCAGAACCTCTTGCGCGGCAAGAGAATCCGGCGCGTGCACGGTATCGTCCGCAGCGCAGGCGGCTAGCGCGGCCACTGCGGGAATGCCGATCGCGCTCGCGCCGACGAGTCGCAGCAGTGTGCGGCGGCGCCACATCGACCGTGTGTCGGCCGGAGCGGGCACCGACGGTGAAAGCCGCTGCACCGGTGTGGGATGCGGCACTATGGCGGCTGGGCGCGGCGGGGTCGCGCCGGTGGGAGTCGGCGTCGACCCGGCGAGGTGCGCGGTGGCAGGCTCGACCCGTAACTGATGGGGTTCGTGCCGGTCGGAGCGCATGCCGGAAGGTCGCCCGGCTCTCGGCGGGACGGTATGGCGGTGGGGCACGTGCACCATCGTGCCAGATCGCGCGCGGGTAGTTCGCGCGCGCGGCGACACGCCTCGGGCACGCCGAGTCGGACCGGTGCGTGGTGCTCAGCGCCTGGTCCTTTACACTCTCTGAGCGCGTTACGCTAGACCTTCGGCGTAGATATTTCCGATCGCGTCACAACTGAACCAGGAGCCGCCCATATGCCGATGCCCACCGAGGAAAGGGTGAGCCAGCTTGTCGCTGAGCTCGTCGCACGCCGGGGGTTCGACCTCGAGGGCGTCGCGATCGTGGCTGCGGGCAACGGCGAGTTGGCTCCGGTTCGGGTGAAGGTCACCGTCGACAGCGACGGCCCCGCGAACCTGGACGCCATCGCCGCGATCAGCCGTGAGATGTCCGAACTTCTCGATGCCGCAGGCGATTTCGGCGAATCCGCCTATCTGCTCGAAGTGACGACGCCCGGCGTGGAGCGCCCGCTCAGCACCGAACGGCACTGGCGGCGCGCACAGGGCCGCAAGGTCCGCGTCAAGCTGGCCGACGGTGCCGAGCGGATCGAGGGCAAGGCCCGTTTCGACGCGCGCGTCGGCCCACTCGCCGACGACGCGACCATCGCACTCGTCATCGGCGGCAAGGCGAAGCCGCATCGCGTTCATGTGCGGTTGGCCGATATCGCCGAGGCTGTCGTCCAGGTCGAATTCAACGCACCGGGCGCCGCCGAACTCGAACTCGCCGGCGGCATCGCGCCGGGCCGCCCGGTACCGGGCGAAGAGCCCGCCGACCTGGCCGCGCCAGGACAACACCTTGACACTCCCACCGAAGGGGTTGCGGAATGAATATTGAAATCGAAGCCTTGCGGGCGATTGTCGCCGACAAAGGCATCTCGATCGAGACCGTGATCTCGGCGATCGAGTCGGCGCTGCTCACCGCCTACCGGCACACCGACGGCCACGAGGCCAACGCACGCATCGACATCAACCAGAAGACCGGTGTGGTGCGGGTGATGGCGCGTGAACTCGACGCCGACGGCAACCTCGTCTCCGAATGGGACGACACCCCTGAGGGTTTCGGCCGCATCGCCGCGACCACCGCCCGCCAGGTGGTGCTGCAGCGGCTGCGTGACGCCGAGAACGAGAAGTCCTTCGGTGATTTCGCCACCCATGAGGGCGAGATCGTCGGCGGTGTGGTCCAGCGCGACGCCAGGGCGAATGCTCGCGGCATCGTGGTGGTTCGCATCGGCAGCGAGGCCAACGGGGCCGAGGGTCTGATCCCGCCCGCCGAACAGGTGCCGGGGGAGACCTACGAGCACGGCGACCGGATCAAGTGCTACGTCTACGGCGTCTCGCGTGGCCAGCGTGGCCCGCAGATCCAGCTCTCGCGCACGCACCCGAACCTGGTGCGGCGGCTGTTCTCGCTCGAGGTGCCCGAGATCGCCGACGGCTCCGTCGAGATCGTCGCGGTGGCCCGCGAGTCGGGACACCGTTCCAAGATCGCCGTGCAGTCCACCGTGCCCGGCGTGAACGCCAAGGGCGCGTGCATCGGCCCGATGGGCCAGCGCGTGCGCAACGTGATGAGCGAACTGGCGGGCGAGAAGATCGATATCATCGACTACGCCGAGGATCCGGCGACCTTCGTCGGCAATGCGCTCTCGCCGTCGAAAGTGGTATCGGTCACGGTCGTCGATCCCGACGCCAGGGCGGCCCGCGTGATCGTGCCGGACTTCCAGCTGTCCCTCGCCATCGGCAAGGAGGGGCAGAATGCCCGCTTGGCTGCCCGTCTGACCGGCTGGCGCATCGATATCCGCAGCGACGCGGCTCCGCAACCGGACGACTCCACCCGGCCGGAAGCGCACCGTAGTTGATCCAGGCACATCGAATCCCTGCCTGCGGATGACATGTTGGTAACTTCCGGAGGGGAGGGGTTCGTCGTTATGACCGGGTCACCGGTAGAGTGGGTACAGGACCGGCCCGCGCAATCCGTTCGCACCTGTATCGGATGCCGTCAGCGTGAGCCATCTGCCGACCTGTTGCGGATCGTTGCGCAGCATCGGAACACCGATGTCGCGATTGTTCCCGATCCGCGGCGCAGACTTCCCGGACGGGGTGCCTGGCTGCACCCCGTTTCAGCTTGTTTGCGTTCCGCAGAGCGGCGCCGAGCATTCGGCAGAGCCCTACGAGTGTCCGGAAATCTGGATATCTCAGCCCTGGAGCAGTACCTCGAGAACAGGCACGAGCACTCATGAGCACACCGTGAAGCACCAACGATGAACGTCCGTCGGAGATAACCCGAGGTCGTGCGGGCCCGCCTTACCTAGGCGGCGTCACTGCTCGGCCTCTCAGTGAGGAGAGCAGTGGCAGGCAAGGCCCGCGTGCACGAGTTGGCTAAAGAGCTCGGTGTCACAAGCAAGGAACTACTCGCGAAGCTCAAGGAGCAAGGCGAGTTCGTGAAGTCGGCGTCCTCGACGGTGGAAGCACCCGTCGCACGTCGTCTCCGTGAATCTCTGGCGTCGAAGTCCGCTCCGGCGGCCGATGCCAAGTCGGCGGCCCGTCCCGGCCCGTCGGCGGCAGCGGCAGCAGCCCGTCCGGCTGGTGCCAAGCCCACCCCCGGTGGCCCCCGCCCCGGTCCGCGCCCGGCTCCGGCCGCTCCCGCCCCGGCAGCTCCTGCCGCGCCGGTTGCGCCCAAGGTCGAGACCGCTCCGGTCGAGGCGAAGCCCGCACCCGCGGCACCCGCGAGCCCCGCTCCGGCCGCCGCGCAGTCGGCTCCGGCCGCCAAGCCCGCAGGCGCCCCGGCGCCCGGCCCGCGTCCGGCTCCCGCCGCGCCGCGTCCGGCACAGGCGCCCGCAGCGCAGACCCGTCCGGGTCAGGCCACTCCCGGTGCGGCCGCTCCCGGTCCGCGTCCGGCCGGTCCCGGCCCGAAGCCGGGGCCCAAGGCTCCGCGCGTCGGCAACAACCCGTTCAGCTCGGCCCCCGATCGTGAGCGTCCCGCGCCGCGTCCGGCCGGTCAGGGTCAGGGTCAGGGTGGCGCTCGTCCGACTCCGGGTCAGGGCGGTCCCCGTCCGACTCCGGGTCAGGGCGGTCCCCGTCCGGCTCCCGGCCAGGGTGGTCCCCGCCCGCAGGGTGGTCAGGGCCAGCGCCCGGCCGCCGCGCAGGGCGGTGCCCCGCGTCCCGGTGGTCCCCGTCCCAACCCGGGTTCGATGCCTCCGCGTCCGAACCCCGGTGCCATGCCGGCACGTTCGGCACGTCCTGCCCCCGGTGGCGGCGCGGGTCGTCCCGGTGGCGGCGGTCGTCCCGGTGGCGCTCCCGGTGGTGGCGGCGCAGGCCGTCCCGGTGGTGGCGGCGGTGGCGGTTACCGCGGTGGCGGTGGCGGTGCTCCCGGTGCTCCCGGTGCCGGTGCTCCCGCGGCCGGTGGTTTCCGTGGTCGTCCCGGTGGCGGCGGCGGTCGTCCCGGTGGCCCCGGTGGCCGTGGTGGCGCGGCAGGCGCGTTCGGTCGTCCCGGCGGCGCTGTCCGTCGTGGTCGCAAGTCGAAGCGGGCCAAGCGCGCCGAGTACGAGAACATGCAGGCTCCCGCCGTCGGTGGCGTGCGGCTGCCCCGCGGCAACGGTGAGGTCATCCGCCTCGCTCGCGGCGCGTCGCTGTCGGACTTCGCCGAGAAGATCGACGCGAACCCCGCTGCTCTCGTGCAGGCACTGTTCAACCTCGGCGAGATGGTCACCGCGACCCAGTCGGTGAACGACGAGACCCTCGAGCTGCTCGGCGGCGAGATGAACTACGTCGTCCACGTGGTCAGCCCCGAGGACGAAGATCGCGAACTGCTGCAGTCGTTCGACCTCACCTACGGCGAAGACGCCGGCGGCGAGGACGACCTCGAGCACCGTCCGCCGGTCGTGACCGTCATGGGTCACGTCGACCACGGTAAGACCCGACTGCTCGACACGATCCGTAAGGCCAACGTCGCTGAGGGCGAGGCCGGTGGCATCACCCAGCACATCGGTGCCTACCAGGTGCTCACCAACCTCAACGAGGAAGAGCGCCTGATCACCTTCATCGACACCCCGGGTCACGAGGCGTTCACCGCCATGCGTGCTCGTGGTGCGAAGGCCACCGATATCGCGATCCTCGTGGTCGCGGCCGACGACGGCGTCATGCCGCAGACGGTGGAGGCGATCAACCACGCGCAGGCCGCGGATGTGCCGATCGTTGTCGCGATCAACAAGATCGATAAAGAGGGTGCGAACCCGGACAAGATCAAGCAGCAGCTCACCGAGTACGGCCTGGTCACCGAGGAGTACGGCGGCGACACCATGTTCGTCAACATCTCGGCCAAGCAGGGCACCAACATCGATCAGCTGCTCGAAGCCGTGCTGCTGACCGCGGATGCCTCGCTCGACCTGCGGGCCAACCCGGACATGGACGCCCAGGGTGTCGCCATCGAGGCGCACCTCGACCGCGGCCGTGGCCCCGTGGCCACCGTGCTCATCCAGCGCGGCACGCTGCACGTCGGTGACTCGATCGTGGCGGGCGACGCCTACGGTCGCGTCCGTCGCATGGTCGACGAGCACGGCGAGGACGTCCACGCGGCGACCCCGTCGCGCCCGGTCCAGGTCATCGGTTTCACCTCGGTGCCCGGCGCGGGCGACAACCTGATCGTGGTCGAGGAAGACCGCATCGCCCGTCAGATCGCCGATCGCCGCAATGCGCGCAAGCGCAACGCGCTGGCCGCTCGCAGCCGCAAGCGGATCAGCCTGGAAGATCTGGATGCCGCCCTGAAGGAGACTTCGGAGCTCAACCTGATCCTCAAGGGCGACAACTCCGGTACCGTCGAGGCCCTCGAAGAGGCGCTGCTCGGCATCCAGATCGACGACGAGGTGCGTCTGCGCGTCATCGACCGCGGTGTCGGTGGCGTCACCGAGACCAACGTCAACCTGGCGTCGGCCTCGAACGCGATCATCATCGGCTTCAACGTCCGCGCGGAGGGCAAGGCCACTGAGCTGGCCAACCGCGAAGGCGTCGACATCCGGTACTACTCGGTGATCTACCAGGCGATCGACGAGATCGAGAAGGCCCTCAAGGGCATGCTCAAGCCGATCTACGAAGAGGTCGAGCTGGGCCGGGCGGAGATCCGCGCGATCTTCCGTTCGTCCAAGATCGGCAACATCGCCGGTTGCATGGTCACCTCGGGCTCGGTCAAGCGCAACGCCAAGGCGCGCCTGATCCGTGACGGTCGAGTGATCGCGGAGACGATGACCATCTCCTCGCTCAAGCGGGAGAAGGACGACGCTCCTGAGGTTCGCGAAGGTTTCGAGTGCGGTATGACCGTCACCTACAACGACATCAAGGACGGCGACATCATCGAGGCCTACGAGCTTCGTGAAAAGCCGCGCGACTGATCAAACGCAATACCGTTCGACCCACGCCGCATCCGATTCTTCGGGTGCGGCGTGGGGTCTTGCGGGATCCCCCATCTACCAGGAGGTGAGCACCGCTGTTCATCGGTGCGCTCGAATTCGATCTACTGCTCGGTGACGTGCATTCGCTCAAGGAGAAGCGGTCGGTGATCCGGCCGATCCTCGCCGAGCTCCAGAAGCGCTTCGGCGTGAATGCGGCCGAAGCCGGCGATCAGGACCTGCACCGCCGGGCATTGCTCGGTGTGGCCATGGTCAGTGCGGAAACGGGACACCTCAACGAGGTGCTCGACAAGTGTGAGCGGCACGTTGCCGCGCGTCCGGAGATAGAGTTGCTGGCAGTACGCCGCCGGATCTTCGGACCCGAAGACTAGAGGCTGCGGCACGGGTGTCAAGGCCCGGAGGCGGGAGCCTGCGTAACCACGCAGGGCCTCACCCGTGCCGCCGAAGAGAGGAGCACTCCCATGGTGGATCAAGCCAGGGCACGCCGACTCGCCAAGCGGATTTCCGCGATCGTGGCTACCGCGATCGAATACGAGATCAAGGATCCGCGATTGCGGTTCGTCACCGTCACCGATGCCAAGGTGACCGGCGATCTGCGCGAGGCGAACGTGTACTACACGGTGATGGGCGAGACCATCGATGCCGAACCCGACTACGTCGAAGCCGCCGCCGGACTGGACGCGGCCAAGGGTGTGTTGCGGTCCAAGGTGGGCGCGGGTACCGGAGTGAAGTTCACCCCGATCCTGTCTTTCACTCTCGACAAGGTGCCCGAGGTGGCCCGCGAGATGGAAGAGTTGCTCGCCAGGGCGCGCGCCATCGACGACGAGGTGGCCAAGGTCGCCGCCAATGCCAAGCACGCGGGCGAGGCCGACCCGTACAAGGCCGATCGCGACGACGAAGACGAGTAGGCGGTGACCAGCGTCCGCGACGGGACCGAACTGGGCGCGGCCGTCGCCGCATTGGCGGCGGCGCGGTCGGTGACGATCCTGTGCCACGTGCAGCCCGATGCCGACACCGTCGGTAGCGGGCTCGCGCTGGCGTTGGCGCTGCACCGGCGCGACGTACCGGTGTGCGTGTCCTTCGCCGAGCCCGCTGAGCTGCCCGCCTCGCTGCGGACCCTGCCCGGTGTGCGGTTGATCGTGCCACCGGCGCAGGTGCCGCACGAAGTCGACCTGTTGATCGTCGTCGACTGCGGCGCGCGCAACCGTCTCGGTGCTCTCGCGGACCGATTACCCGGTGCGACAATGACATTGGTGATCGATCACCATCGCGCCAACGACGGCTTCGGCACCGTCGACCTGATCGACGAATTCGCGGCCTCGACGACCGAACTGGTGACCCGGCTGCTCGACGCCTGGGGCGCGGAGATCGACGCCGACATCGCGCACTGCCTGTTCGCGGGTCTGGTCACCGACACCGGCTCGTTCCGCTGGGCCCGCCCCGGTAGCCACGCTATGGCTGAGCGTCTGCTCGCCACCGGCATCGACGGCACCGAGATCACCCGTGTCCTGCTCGACACCCACCCCTACGCCTGGCTCCCGATGCTGTCGACGGTGCTGTCCACCGCCGTGGTCGTGCCATCCGCCGGCGGTGTCGGCCTGGTCTACGCGCTGGTCCGCGCCGCCGACACCCACGATGTGGGTCCCGAAGAGGTCGAAAGCGTCATCGACGTCATCCGCACCACCGCCGAAGCGGGCATCGCCGCGGTGTTCAAGGAAGCCCGCGGCCACAACGACCGCTGGACCGTCTCACTGCGCTCCCGCGATTCCGCCCCCGGCCGCACCGACGGCGTCGACGTCGCCGCGGTCGCCAGCGGTTTCGGCGGCGGCGGCCACCGCTTCGCCGCCGGCTACACCACCTACGGAAACGCCGATGATGTTGTGCGCGCACTGATTACCGCACTCGGCTGACCTCTCGATCGCGGTGATCGCCGCGTGGTGGTGTCACCAGATCGGGGCAGTTGCGCTCGGTGTCGTTCGGTGGTGTTCAGACCGCCGCGGCGCTGTCGCGGCGGAGGCGGAGAGCAAGGGGGACGCCGAGGATTGTTGTGGTGGCGCAGAGGGTGAAGGCTAGGGATGGGGTGTCTACCAGGAGGCCGGTCAGGCCTGCCACGACGAGGCCGCCGAGGTTGCCGGTCATCCAGATGAGGCCCGCGGCGGTGCCTTCGGCGGCGCCGGTGTGGCGTTCGGCCATGGCCAGGACGATCGGGAGGGCGGGGAGCAGCGTCATGCCGATGAGGGCGAAGGCCACGAATCCTGTCGCCAGGCCGGGGGCGAGGGCGACGAGCAGGCAGGCGGCGGCGCTGGCGGTGAGGCCGACCAGCACGGCGGGAAGTTCGACGCCGCGGCGCAGGACCGCGACCGGTACCACCGCGCAGCCGACCACACCGGCGAGCACGTTCACCAGCAGCACGATGCTCGCCGCGTCGGCGCTGACACCGGACGGTTCCAGCAACGCCTGGCCGAAGGTCGCCAGCGCGACGAACGTGCCGAAGGGGAAGAACACGGCGACGCAGAGACGCCGCACATACCGGTCGCCGATGGTCGCCCGGAGCGCGCTGAGCGAGGTCGAGGTGCTCGCCGCGGGCCCGGTACCCGCGCGCATCAACTCGACGGTCAGTGCGATCGCGGCCAGGGCGGCGAAGATCGTGCCGACCGCGGTGAGCGTGGTGAGCTGGCTTTCGGCGGGGAGCGCGGCACCGAGCACGAACGCCGCCGCCATTCCGGCGAAAGTGCTCGCGGTGCCGACCGCGATGCCGGTCGGCCGATCCTTCTCGTCGAGATAGTGCCCGGCGATTCCGGTGATCGCGTTGAGCACCAGCGGTTGCGCGATCGCGACGACGGTCTGACCGATGAGCACGATCGCGAAACCGCCGTCGAGCAGGCGCAGCGCCGCGCCGATGGCGGTGAGTACCGCTCCGGCGATCAAGCTGGGCCGGAACCAGCGATCCAGTGCGATCCCCGCGGGAACGGCCAGCACGACGTAGAGCAGCGGGAACATGTTCGCCAGCCACCCGACCGCGGACTCGGAGACGCCGAAGTGCTCCGCCGCCACGGTCGTCACCGGCGCATAGGTGAGCCACACCAGCTGGGTCGCCGCGCCGACCAGGGCGAACGCCGTGATCACCCGCCATCGCTGCACAAACACCATGGTCGATCCTGAGTTGTTCGGGCGAACCGGGTGTCCGCGGCGTGATGTCGTCCACCCGAGCTGGGCGGACGACCAGTATCGCCGCCCATCCTGCCCGCCGTCCACACTTCAGACCTGCGATTCATGCTGATCGGTTGGTATGTCGGCAGTTCCGTCCGCCGACGCCGACTTGATCGACAGTTCGTGTGGTGGAGGCAGGCCGAGAACTCGGCTGCCGCGCGGCGATCATCCCCGGCGGTCGGCGAGATCGTCCTTGTGGCGATGCGCGCGATGGGCGATGTTGTCGGTGGCGTGTGCCACCATCGGCAGGTCGGCAGCGCGTTCGCGCCCAATTGTTCGTGGTGACCGTGGGAGGTCGGTGTGGGGTCCGCTGAACCGATGGATGAGGCCGTGACCGGCGAGGTCGACCGGGCCGGGCCACGGCGCATTCTCGGCATCGCCGTGCCTACCCTGGGCGTGTTGGTTGCCGAGCCGCTGTATCTGCTCTTCGACATCGCGGTGGTCGGCAGGTTGGGGGCGCTGGCGCTGGCCGGGCTGGCCGTCGGGGCGGTGATCCTCGGGACGGTGAGCACCCAGCTGACGTTCCTGTCCTACGGGACGACCGCGCGCGCGGCCCGCAGACACGGTGCGGGGGACCGGATGGGTGCGGTCGAGGAAGGCGTACAGGCCAGTTGGGTGGGTGTCGCGGTCGGTCTGGTGATCGTCGCGGTGATCCAGGTGTTCGCGGTGCCGTTGTGTTCGGTGCTGTCCGGCGGTGGGGAGATCGCCGACGAGGCGCTCGCCTGGGTACGGATCGCGCTGTTCGGCGTGCCGTTGATCCTGCTGTCGATGGCGGGTAACGGGTGGATGCGCGGCGTGCAGGATGTGCGACGACCATTGACCTACGTGGTGGTGGGACTGGCACTCTCGGCTGTGCTCTGTCCGGTCCTGGTATACGGATTGCTCGGTGCGCCGCGGATGGAACTGGCCGGTTCCGCGGTGGCGAATCTCGTCGGCCAATCGGTCTCCGGTGTCCTGTTCGCCTATGCCCTGCTGCGCGAACGTGTTTCGCTACGGCCACAACTCGCGGTGATGCGCGCTCAACTCGTGCTCGGCCGCGACCTCATCGTCCGCAGCCTGTCCTTTCAGATCTGCTTCGTCTCCGCCGCCGCGGTGGCCGCCCGTTTCGGCGCCGCGTCCGTCGCTGCCCACCAACTTGTCCTGCAACTCTGGAATTTCCTTGCCCTGACCCTGGATTCGCTCGCCATCGCCGCCCAGACCCTGGTCGGCGCGGCTCTCGGTGCGGGAAACGCGCACGGCGCCAAGGCGATCGCCCGCCGGGTAACCGTCTGGTCCGAGATCTTCGCCCTGCTCCTGGCCGCCGCCTTCGCCGCAGGTGTGACCGCGATCCCGCTGCTGTTCACCGACGATCCGGAGGTTCTCGAACGTGCCCACGTCATCTGGTGGTTCTTCGTCGCCATGATCCCGGTCGCCGGCGCCGTCTTCGCCCTCGACGGCGTCCTCCTCGGCGCGGGCGACGCCGCCTTCCTCCGCACCGCGACCCTCGCCGCCGCCCTGACCGGCTTCCTCCCGCTGATCTGGCTGTCGCTGATCTTCGACTGGGGCGTGGCAGGAATCTGGTCGGGACTGGTCGCCTTCATGCTGCTGCGATTGATCGCCGTCGTCGCCCGAGCGAAATCGGGCCGCTGGGCCAGGGTGGGGGCCGACGTACCGAGCGGGGCGGCGTGACTCAGCGCGGACAGGGGCTCGACACACGGTTTCCCGGACCGCTGGACCACCTCGTCGCCGAGGCCGCGGACGCGCAGGGGTGAACCCGGAGGTGTCGCGTGTCCGGGGTGTGCGACTGTGGACAGGTGAATCCGAAGTTGATGGCGGTCAGCGATGTGCATGTGGGGCATCAGGGGAACAAGCCTGTGGTGGAGCAGATCGTTCCCGACTCGCCCGAGGACTGGTTGATCGTCGCCGGTGATGTGGGGGAGAAGGCCGAGGAGGTGCGGTGGGCGCTGGAGTTGTTGCGCGGCCGCTTCGCCAAGGTGATCTGGGTGCCGGGTAATCACGAGCTGTGGACCACGCCGAAGGATCCGGTGCAGATGCACGGCGCCGCCCGCTACGACTATCTCGTGGCGATGTGTCGTGACCTCGATGTCGTCACCCCGGAGGACCCGTTCCCGGTGTGGACGGGAACGGGTGCCGAGAAGTACGGCGGCCGGGTCACCTTGGCACCGATGTTCCTGCTCTACGACTACTCGTGGCGACCGGCGGGCACGAAGACCAAGGCGGAGGGTTTGGCACTGGCGCGCGAACGCAATGTCGTCGCCACCGACGAGTTCCTGCTGACCCCCGACCCGTACCTCACCCGCGATGCCTGGTGCCACGCCCGCGTCCAGTACACCCAGCGCCGCCTCGACGCGCTGCCCCCCGAAACCCCGCTGGTGATGATCAACCACTTCCCCCTGGTCCGCCAGCCCACCGACATCCTGTTCTACCCGGAGTTCTCGCTGTGGTGCGGCACCGACCTGACCGCCGACTGGCACACCAGCTACAACGTGGTCTGCTCGGTCTACGGCCACCTCCACATCCCCCGCACCACCTACTACGACGGCGTCCGCTTCGAGGAGGTCTCCCTCGGCTACCCCCGCGAATGGAAACGCCGAGGCATGCCGAACCCGCTCCTACGCCAAATCCTGCCCGACCCGGTCTATGCCGAAGGCGACCTGAACTCCTGGGGCGGCCACTTCAAGGTAACCCCGGAGATGGAAGCCGCAGCGGCGGAAATGCGCGAAAAAGCCGAACGCAGACGAGGCATCTAAGCGCAAATTTGCACGAGAACGCCACGCCTGATTTCGTAAGAACATCGGTAACTCACCGGGCACGAGCAAACCCGCCCACCCCGGTACCGCCAGACGCCCACGCTGCTGAACCAGCACCCGAGTCTGGCCAAAATACGCGGAGAGGCGGAACAGCAGTGCTGGAGAGGATATTGCCGAGGAGTGTGGCTTCGGCGGAGTTGTTGGTGTTTCCGGAGGAGTTGACAGCGCATCCCGCCGAGGAACACCTCATCGCCAAATCCGTGGAGAAGCGTCGCCGCGATTTCATCGGCGCCCGGCACTGTGCTCGCCTCGCCCTCGAACAGCTCGGTGAGCCGCCCGTCGCGATCGGCAAGGGTGAACGCGGCATGCCGCTGTTCCCGCGCGGCATTGTCGGCAGCCTCACCCATTGCGACGGATACCGTGCCGCCGCGATGGCGCACGCGCTGCGTTTCCGCTCGGTCGGGATCGACGCCGAACCGCACGGCACCCTGCCCGAAGGCGTGCTCGATTCGGTCAGTCTGCCCGAAGAACGTGAGTGGCTGTCCGCCACGCCCGGCGAGGGCCTGCACCTGGATCGGCTGCTGTTCTGCGCCAAGGAGGCCACCTACAAGGCCTGGTTCCCGCTGACGCTGCGCTGGCTCGGTTTCGAGGACGCGCATATCACCTTCGAGATCGACTCCCGCACAGACGATTCGGGATCGGGCACCTTCCACACGAAACTGCTCGTGCCGGGCCTGGCGAACGACGGCGGCGCCGCGCTGACCGAGTTCGACGGCAACTGGTTGATCGCCGACGGGCTGATCCTGACCGCGATCGCGCACGTCTGATGGCGGCGCGAGTGTCGCGGGTGGGCGAGCTCGGCGGTCTCGTGATCGTCGACAAGGACAGCGGGCTCACCAGCCACGATGTCGTGGCGCGCAGCCGAAAACTGTTGCAGACCAGGAAAGTCGGCCACGCGGGCACTCTCGATCCGATGGCCACCGGTGTGCTGGTGCTCGGGGTGGAGCGGGCCACCAAACTGCTCGGCCAGCTGCTCCTCACCACCAAGGCCTACACCGCGACGATCCGCCTCGGCCAGGCCACGAACACCGACGACGCCGAGGGCGAAGTCACCGCGACGACGCCCGCGGTGCACATCACCGACGACGAGATCGCGGCCGGTGTCGCGGCCCTGACCGGTGACATCGAGCAGGTCCCCGCCACGGTGAGCGCCATCAAGGTCGACGGTGAACGCGCCTACGCGCGCGTGCGCGCCGGCGAAGAGGTGCAACTGGCCGCCCGCTCGGTGACGGTGTCGCGCTTCGATATCCTGGCGCGCCGCGATATCGCCGACGGCGAATTCGTCGATGTCGATGTCGACGTCGAATGCACCTCGGGCACCTACATCCGCGCGCTGGCCCGCGACCTCGGCGCCGCCCTCGGCGTGGGCGGCCACCTGACGGCCTTGCGCCGTACCAGAGTCGGCCCCTTCACCCTCGAGCACGCCCGCACCCTCGAAGAACTGGCAGCTGCCGCCGAGGCGGAGCAACCGCTGCTCAGCCTCGATATGGACGCAGCTGTCCGTATCTCCTTCCCGCTCCGAGACATCGACGAATCGCAGGCCACCGACCTGCGTACCGGTCGCTGGCTCGAACCTGTCGGCATCAAGGGCGTCTACGCTGCCATCGACCCACGCGGCCGGGCGATCGCACTCCTGGAGGAGAGCGGTAAACGCGCGGGCTCGGTCATAGTGGTGCGCCCGAGGGGAATCGGCGACTGACCGGTGCGCCCGGTGCCGGTCGATCTTTCGACGACCGATGCCTGCTCGGGCTACGGTGGCCGCGGTGACGAATCCGCCGCCGACAGAGGTCAGCTGCGCACCGTCGCAGACGCCGCCTGTCGTCCGAGTTCTGGGCGGGGAGATTCCCTCGTCAGGTGCGCGGCCAGCATCGCCGCTTCGGCGGCGAGGCCGGGTGGATTGGTGGCGATGAACATCGAATCCGCTGCCAGGTTGCCGAGGACGTGCCAGGTGTCGGCGCGCAGTGCGCGGGTCCGTGGTTCGGCGCGTAGACCGCCCGTGGGTGCGAATTCCGCTGTGCCACTGTCGAGTAGGCCTGCCATCAGCGCCTCGGTGTCCTGCGGGGTGCGGTAGGCGGGTGGGTTCACGGCGTTGATAACGATGTCGGCCGGCCAGCTGGATTCGTCGGTCACCGTGAATGCGGAGTCGGCCGCCGTGATCGCCGTGATTCCGATGCGCAACCGGACCTGGCCCGAATCCACCAGGCGCAGCAGGATTTCCGCGTTGTGCGGGACCATCGGTGAGCTGAGACTGCTGATGGTGCGGTGATGGCCGGTGCGCAACATCGTCCGGTCGTCATCGGTGAGGGCGGGCCACAGGATCGGGCCCATCGTGCGAATCGCCATCGTGACCAGGCGTCGACCGAGCAGTGTGGAATCGACATCGGCGAGCTGGCGGCGCAATCGGTGTGTCGGGTCCTCGGTGCCGGTGGCCCGGATCTCGGCGGCGAACTCGTCGAAATCCTCGCCCAGGTCGGCCAGCTCGGCCCGTAGCAGCGAGACCACGTCGGTGAACTCGACCGGACCGCGCGCCGCCAGGTCCAGCGCGGCGGCCGGGGTGAGGTGTCGCGGTGTCAGTGGTTGTGGACGTTGCTGCACGAAGGGCAGGATGCCGCTGCGCGACAACAGGGTGATCGGACCTCGATGGCCGTTCGCGGTCAATGAGGCGGCGATGTCGACGGCGGTCAGGCCGCTACCGATCACGGCTACCCGAGCTTCGGGTCCCACCTCGGTGAGGGTGTGCGCCAGTGGATACGGCTCGTCGATGTAGCCGGGCGCGCCGGTCAATCCGTACCGGTCACGAGGGCGGCCGCTGCCGACACAGAGCGCCACACGATCGACCGGATGCGCCGCCCCGCCCTCGGTGCGCAGCACCACCGGCTGTCCTGCGGCGACGCCGGTCACCCGGTCGTTCACGACGCTGACCTGCCATCCGTCGCGCCGCAACCCGTCGATCGACGCCCGCGCCGATTGTTCCAGGTACTCCCCGTACAGCGCGCGTGGCACGATCGGCTGACCCAGCCCGGGATCGACGAAGCGCCCGGCATCCGGGTGCTGCGTCAGCCACCGCTCGAAATGCCCACGATCGTTGGCTCGCACGGACATCAATCCGGGCGGTGCGTTCACCCGCACCGCGGGCACGTCGTGCTGGTAGGCACGGCCCCGCCACAGCGCCGACGTACCCTCGAACACCGTGATCGTGCCTGGTTCTCGGTCGGCGGACGCGAGCGCGTCGAGCAGTCCGACCGCGGCCACTCCCGCACCGATGATCCCGATTCGCATATCGACTCCTGTCGTCAGACGGCATTGCCGCACAAGCTCATTCGATGGCGTGACGACGTGTGTCGATGTCGTGCGCGCTCGTTGTTCAGCGTGGTCGCGCGCGGGCCGCTGCGAAATCCCGCGTTTGCGGGATGTGCCGGAAGCCCCCTCGATTGCGGGATGGCCACGGGTGCTCAACCCGACGACAATCGATGAATGACCGCCCCGGCTTCGCCCTCGATGACCGCCCTGCTCACCGGGGTCGCGGCCGCGCCGGACGCGCACGAGTTGTTCGCGCGGACCTCTACCCGACTGCGTCGGACGGTGGGGTTCGATGCCGCGGTGTGGGTGGCCACCGATCCGGTCAACGGTCTCACCACCGCGCCGGTGCGGGTGGAGAACCTGCACGAGGGCGGCTGCGGGATCTACTGGGAGTCGGAGCTGTTCGCCGAGCACGTCAACTTGTTCCGCGATCTGGCGCTGGCACCGGTACCGGTGGCCGGATTGCGCGCGGTGACAGGCGACCGGCCGACGCTGAGCCCGCTGTATCGAAACTTCATGCGCCCGCGTGGCTTCGGTGACGAGTTGCGGGCCGTGCTCCGCGTGGACGGGCAGGGCTGGGGACAGGTGAGTCTGTTCCGGGAACGCGGCAGGCAGGCGTTCGCCGCCGCCGATATCGCGGTGCTGCAAGCACTGTCGGCCCCGATGGCGCGTCGGCTGCGTAGTTTCGCGCGACCGGCGACAACGGGCTCGGACGGCGTCCACGCACCCGGCCTGCTGCTGTTCGGCGCCGACGGCGCACTGCTCTCGGTGAACGACGAGGCCCGTGAACTGCTCGCGCTGATGCCGCCGGGCCCGTCGACGACGACCGATACCGGACTCGAATTGCCCTTGCCGGTCTGGATTCTCAGCACCGCGGGGCGTGCGCGGCTCACCGGCGACAGCGCCCGCATCCGAATCCGGACCCTGACCGGGCAGTGGCTCGTCTGCCACGCCTCGTGCCTGCGTGATGTGAACGGCGAACCGACGACCACGGTGCTGGTGATCGAACACGCGACCCCGTCCGACGTCGCCGCACTCGTCGTCGCGGCCTATGAACTGACCCGCCGCGAACTGGAGGTCACCGAACTCATCGCGGCGGGGCTGTCCACCGCGGGCATCGCCCGGCACCTGCTGGTCTCCGCGCACACGGTGCGCGACCACGTGAAGTCCATCTTCGACAAGACGGGCGTCACCAGTCGTGGTGAGCTCGTCGCGGCCTTGTTCACCGAATACCGGCAACCGGCGTCCGAACCGGTCACGCTGCGTGTACTCGACGGGCACGCCAGCTGAGCCGCGGCCCCGAATCCCTGGAGCGTCGCGGCACCTTGCCGGTGAGATCAGGCTGTCAGTGGCACTGGACGCGTGGCTAACGCCCTGTCCGGAACAGGCGATAGCGAAGATATATAGCTTTCGCGTCGGAGGGGCAGACCATGACTGCGATCAGGAAGACCTGGATCGGTGTCGTCGCCGGTATGACGATAGTGCTCGCGGGCTGTGGCAGCGGCGATCCGCAGGGTCCGGCAGCGCCGCGTCCGACGACCACGATCACCGCGCCGAATTCGGTCACCGCTCCCAGCGCTGCTCCCGCGGTCACCCAGGCCGGGCCGCCGCCTGCCGCTTCTCCTGGCGGACCGCCGAATTCCGTGGGTGTCCCCACTGCGCCCGCGGTGACGGCCAGGCCGCCCGAACCCGCGACCGGCACTGTCGTCCTGCGCACCGTGACCCTGTCCGGCATCCCTGTTCCCGGTGTGCCGGTGCACCTTTCGCTGCAGCAGCCGTGTGATCCGTCGAGCAATGACATCCCCGTCGGTGAAACGGTGGAAACGGTACGCCGCGACGGTGTCACCGACGAGCAAGGCCGGGCGGCCTTCATCACCGAAATCGGTTGCTATCGCTTCGGGATGACCGCGCCCGCGGGCACGAACCCGGTCCCCGAGGGCATGCACACGCTGTTCCTGGTCACTCCGGGTGGCACGGCCACCGGCCAGCTGCGCTTCCAGGACACGCCACCCGAACCTGCCCCTGCCTGCGCCGAATCCACCATCGAATCCGAGCTCGGCGTCGATCCAGGACCCACCGCGACCATCCCCGACTGCGATGGGCAGTGGGGTGTCATCCGCTGGGATACCCCCGGCGACAACCAGCGCGTTATCACCCGCACGTCAGGAACCTGGACCACCTACGTCATATTCCCCCATGACACCTGCTGGGCCGGCGCCGCCGCCGACGGCGTACCGGACCGCCTGCGCACCTACTTCAACTGCTGATCCATCGGACATGGGTCAGCCGGTCGGCAGGGTTCCGCGGACCTACGTAGTGAGCCAAATAGCTTCGGCGGCAAGGGTTCCCAGCTCGGTAGGGGTTTCGGCCGAGGCGATGTGGACGGCGATGGTGCCGGCGAAATCGCGCCTTTCCGCTACTTCGATGGTGGTGTCGAGGGCGATGCCGACGGAGTCGAAATAGCGCAGCATGGCGGGGTCGGAATCGGAGATGCGGGCTACCCGGCCGGATTCTCCCGCGGCGAAGTCGCTGAGTTGACGGGCCGGGGGAGTGGGCACAGCGCCGTCGGCGGACGGGATGGGGTCGCCGTGGGGGTCGCGGTCGGGGTAGCCGAGTTTCGCGTCGATGCGGGACATGAGCAGGTCCGAGACGGCGTGTTCGAGGACCTCGGCCTCGTCGTGCACCTCGTCCCAGCCGTAGCTGAGTTCGTTCACCAGGAACGTCTCGATGAGACGGTGCCTGCGCACCATCGCGACTGCGGCGCGGCGGCCGTGTTCGGTCAGGGTGATCGCGCCGTAGCGGGCGTGTTCGACCAGACCCTGATCGGTGAGCTTGCGCACCGCCTCCGACACCGTCGAGGCCGACACGCCGATTCGCTCGGCCAGCAGCTTGGTCGACACCTTCTCCTGCGACCACTCCTGGGCGGTCCAGATGACCTTCAGGTAATCCTGTGCCACCGCCGACAGTTCGGGCGCGATCGTGGCGGCGAGTTCGGCCTGCTCGGCGGGTTGCGTCAGCGCGCTGCGGGTCGCGACATCTCGTTTAGCTGGCACATCACCAATGTTAGGCATCCCTGGCCCGAATGACACATCGGCGAACCGGCACGGCGCGCACCGATGATCGGTCACACCTGAATTCTGTTCGGGGACCGCTTTGCGTAGGCTTCGCTCTGTGCAGAGATGGCGAAGTCTCGACGACGTGCCCGCGGACTGGGGGCGTTGCGTTCTCACGATCGGCGTGTTCGACGGGGTACATCGGGGGCACGCGCAGCTGATCAGCCGCGCGGTCGCCGCGGCGGGCAAGCGTGGTGTTCCCTCGGTCCTGATGACCTTCGATCCGCACCCGATGGAAGTGGTGCGACCCGGATCGCATCCCGCACAGCTGACCACGCTGACCCGCCGCGCGGAACTGGCCGCCGAACTCGGGATCGACGTGTTCTGCGTGATGCCGTTCACGCAGGATTTCATGCAGCTCACCCCGTCCGATTACGTGCACGACCTGCTGGTCGAACGTCTGCACGTCACCGAGGTCGTGGTCGGCGACAACTTCACCTTCGGCAAGAAGGCCGCGGGCACCGTCGACACCATGCGCGAACTCGGCGAGCGGTTCGGCTTCGAGGTCGACGGGGTGACCCTGCTCGGCGAACACGCCGTCACCTTCTCCTCCACCTATATCCGTGCCTGTGTCGACGCGGGCGATATGGCCGCGGCGGCCGAGGCGCTCGGGCGCCCGCATCGTGTCGAGGGTGTCGTCGTGCACGGCGACGGTCGCGGTCGCGGGCTCGGCTTCCCGACCGCCAACGTCGCCCCGCCGATGCACGCCGCGATCCCGGCCGACGGGGTGTACGCGGGCTGGTTCACCGTGCTCGGGGCAGGCCCGACCATCGGCCAGGCCGCACCCGGCGAGCGCGCGATGGCCGCCATCTCGGTCGGCACCAACCCCACGTTCTCGGGCCGCGCGCGCACCGTCGAAGCGTTCGTCCTCGACGGTGAGGCCGACCTCTACGGCCAGCACGTCGGTGTCGATTTCGTCGAACAACTGCGCGGGATGCGCAAGTTCGACTCCATCGACGATCTGGTCGAGGCCATGGGCCGCGATGTCGAGGCCGCGCGCAAAGTCCTCACCGCCGCCGACGCCTGAGCCCGGATTTACCTCGCCACCACGTGTCGAGTAAAGTGGCTCCTCGGGTTTGCTGCGGTCCGCGGTGGCGCCCATCCCGGGTAACCGGACCTTCGAGCGCGGAACTGAAAAATAGGAGTCGAGCCACATGGCGCTGACCACTGAGCAGAAGTCGGCGATTCTCGCCGAGTACGGCCTGCACCCCACCGACACCGGCTCGCCGGAGGCGCAGATCGCGCTGCTGTCGAAGCGGATCTCGGACCTGACCGAGCACCTGAAGCAGCACAAGCACGATCACCACACCCGTCACGGCCTGCTGGCCCTGATCGGTCGTCGTCGCCGCCTGTCGAAGTACCTGCAGGCCAACGACATCAACCGCTACCGTTCGCTCATCGAGCGCTTGGGTCTGCGTCGCTGATCTGAATCAGACACGCCTCCTCGTCGAGGCGGTCGACACCTAGCCAACGAGAAGAAGTACACTTCTTCTCGTTGGCTATTCGTGTATTCGGGGACCATCGGGTTCCCGGCTGCACTACAACATGTGACAGCCGTATGTACCCGTCCGCGTGGCGTCGGTCTTCGGTAGTGGCCTTTCGGCAGGCGTTTCCCGCCGCCGTCGGGCTTCGATCGATGATCGCCTCCGCGTCGCCCCTCTTGTGGAATGTTCCAGCCAAGGGGATCCGGCCGGGTGCTGCGCGTGGCAGCCAGGAGGGTTTCCACGTGTCCGTGTCCGGTACGGCTGACGACAGCTGGGTTCGCGCCCACCAGGGGAAAAAATACGCCTGGAAACGGCAGCGCGACCAGCGAGACGAGAGGTCGAGAGAAGAGAATATGACGCAGACAACTGAACGCCCTTCGACTGCGGTCGAGGTCGAGCCCGGAGTTTTCGAGTCGGTCGCGCTGATCGACAACGGTAGCTTCGGCACCCGCACCATCCGCTTCGAGACCGGCCGTCTGGCCAAGCAGGCCGCGGGTTCCGTCGCCGCCTACCTCGACGACGAGACCATGCTGCTGTCGGCGACCACCGCCGGTAAGTACCCCAAGGACCAGTTCGACTTCTTCCCGCTGACGGTCGATGTCGAAGAGCGCATGTACGCCGCGGGTCGCATCCCCGGCTCGTTCTTCCGTCGCGAGGGCCGCCCCTCCACCGACGCCATCCTGACCTGCCGCCTGATCGACCGGCCGCTGCGCCCGACCTTCATCGACGGTCTGCGCAACGAGATCCAGGTCGTCGTCACGGTCCTGAGCCTCAACCCGGCCGACCTCTACGACGTGGTGGCCATCAACGCCGCCTCGGCATCGACTCAGCTCTCGGGCATCCCGTTCTCCGGCCCGATCGGTGGCGTCCGCGTCGCCCTCATCGGTGGCCAGTGGGTCGCGTTCCCGACCGTCGAGCAGCTCGAAGGCGCCGTGTTCGACATGGTCGTCGCGGGCCGCGTCACCGACACCGGCGACGTCGCCATCATGATGGTCGAGGCCGAGGCCACCGACAAGGTCATCGCGCTGATCGAAGACGGTGCGCAGGCCCCGACCGAAGCCGTGGTGGCCGAGGGTCTGGAGGCCGCCAAGCCGTTCATCGCGCGCCTGGTCCGCGCCCAGGCCGACCTGGCCGCGCTGGCTGCCAAGCCGACGCAGGAGTTCCCGCTCTTCCCGCCGTACGGCGCCGACGTGTTCGAGGCCGTCGAGGGCACCTCGAAGGTCGAGCTGAACCAGGCGCTGAGCATCGCCGACAAGCAGGCCCGCGAGGCCCGCATCGACGAGATCAAGGCCGAGGTGCTCGGTCGCCTCGGTGACGACTTCGTCGGTCGCGAGAAGGAACTGGGTGCCGCGTTCCGCTCGGTCACCAAGAAGCTGGTTCGCCAGCGCATTCTCACCGACGGTTTCCGCATCGACGGTCGTGGCCTGGCGGACATCCGTCAGCTCTCCGCCGAGGTCGACGTGATCCCGCGCGCCCACGGTTCGGCGATCTTCGAGCGTGGCGAGACCCAGATCATGGGCGTCACCACCCTCGACATGGTGAAGATGGCGCAGCAGGTCGACTCGCTCGGCCCGGAGACCTCCAAGCGCTACATGCACCACTACAACTTCCCGCCGTTCTCCACCGGCGAGACCGGTCGCGTCGGTTCGCCGAAGCGTCGCGAGATCGGCCACGGCGCGCTCGCCGAGCGTGCGCTGATGCCGGTGCTGCCCTCGCAGGAGGAGTTCCCCTACGCCATCCGTCAGGTCTCGGAGGCGCTGAGCTCCAACGGCTCCACCTCGATGGGTTCGGTCTGTGCCTCGACCCTGTCGCTGCTCAACGCCGGTGTGCCGCTGAAGGCGCCGGTCGCGGGTATCGCCATGGGCCTGGTCTCCGACACCATCACCAACGACAAGGGCGAGGACGAGGTCCGCTACGTCGCGCTCACCGACATCCTCGGTGCCGAGGATGCCTTCGGCGACATGGACTTCAAGGTCGCCGGTACCCGTGACTTCGTCACCGCCCTGCAGCTCGACACCAAGCTCGACGGCATCCCCTCGCAGGTGCTCGCCGGTGCGCTGAACCAGGCACACGACGCCCGCACCACGATCCTGGACGTGATGGCCGAGGCCATCACCGATCCGGACGAGATGAGCCCCTACGCCCCGCGCGTGACGGCCATCAAGATCCCGGTCGACAAGATCGGCGAGGTCATCGGGCCCAAGGGCAAGATGATCAACCAGATCACCGAGGAAACCGGCGCCAACATCTCCATCGAAGATGACGGCACCGTGTTCGTCGGTGCGACCGATGGGCCGTCGGCCCAGGCCGCGATCGACATGATCAACGCCATCGCCAACCCGCAGCTGCCCAAGGTCGGCGAGCGCTTCCTCGGCACGGTCGTCAAGACCACCGCCTTCGGTGCGTTCGTTTCGCTCCTGCCGGGCCGCGACGGTCTGGTGCACATCTCCAAGCTGGGCAACGGCAAGCGCGTGGCCAAGGTCGAAGACGTGGTCAACGTCGGCGACAAGCTGCGCGTGGAGATCGCCGATATCGACAACCGCGGCAAGATCTCGCTCATCCCGGTCGAGGACGAGGCCGCTGCCGCCGAGCCGGCCGCCGTCGAGGAGACCACCGAAGCCGAGTAGGCCTCGCTCCAGCTGACTGACGAAACCCCCGCCGTTGTACGGCGGGGGTTTTGTCGTTCTCCGGCGCCGGACGGGTCCGTGATCTGGATCACGATGATGCAACGGTGATGCAACGTTGTCTCGCTTAGTGTGTCCGGACACAGTAAGAATCTGTGTCGACAGCCGTGATGCCGCCCATCGAGAGCGGCGCGCCGACCGCTGTCGGCTCGGCGTACGCGGTCGGATCGCTGGACCGTTCTCAGCGTCGAAAAGTGAGTCGTCCAGCCGTGATTTTGACTGAATCTGGTCCGGTTTATTATTGAAACGAATACGCTTCTCCTCGTGTTCGCCACGCGTGGTTCAGGTGTCGGGGTTGACGATGGAGGTCGGGAGATAGCCGAGTCATTGCTGGTTGTGTGGCGGCGAGCCGGATTGCCGCGATCGTGTCATAGCCGATCGCACTGAATCCGGTGTGAGCGGGTGGATTTCGGGCAGGGTGCCCGAGGTTGGCCACCCCCCGCCGATCCACCTCACCCCGGTGCGAGCCGGGGAGTTCCGAGAGTTTGTGCGGCCGCGTGGCGTTACCCGCGGCCGGTAATGGAAGGCAGTGTGCGATGACCAACCCCACTCCGGCGCGCGCGGAAACAGAACAGCTGGCAGCGCTGGTGGCGACGGTCGCGGCGATGGATCCGGCGCGGATCGCGGTCGAGTTCGACGGCACCGCGGTGTCCTATGCCGATCTCGATGCCCAGCTCACGCTGATGGCCGAGCTCACCGGTGGGGCGCTGGACGCGGACACACTCGTGCAGGTGGTGCTCGCCGAGTTGTTCCCCGGCGTGGTCGATGCCGCCGAGGGGACCTTCGGTGTGCTGCTGGATTCACTCGCCGGTGATGCGATGGCCGCGTTGGGGATGGAGGTGGCGGCCGCCGCGACGCTGGTCGATCGGTTCGCCGCGCAAGTGGCTCGGACGCCTGATCGGGTCGCGGTGCAGTTCGGTGACGAGGTGCTCACCTACGCGGAATTCGATGCCAGGGTGCGGGTGCTGGCGGTGCGGCTGGTCGAGTCGGGCGTCGGCCCCGAGACGCTGGTCGGGTTGGCACTGCGACGCAGCGTCGAGTTGATCGTCGCGGTGCACGCGATCGTGCGGGCGGGTGGTGCGTACGTGCCGCTCGACCCCGATCATCCGGTGGACCGGCTGCACTATGTGCTCGAGGTGGCGCGGCCGGTAGTGGTCGTGACGCGTGCCTGCGATGAGCCGGATCTCAACGGCGCGCCGGTGCTGCGCACCGATGACATCGACTGGGACGCGGCGCCCGGCGTGGTGGCTTCCGCGGCGCGGGCCGACAATACGGCCTACGTCATCTTCACCTCCGGTTCCACGGGCCGCCCGAAGGGGGTGGCGGTGACCCACGGGGCGATCGTGGCGAACCTGGATTGGCGGCAGCGCCGCTACGGCATGACCGATGCCGATGTGGTACTGCAGAAGACGCCCTACACCTTCGATGTGTCGGTGTGGGAACTGTTCTGGCCCTTGCAGATCGGTGCTCGGCTCGTTGTCGCCGAACCGGGGCGCCACGGTGATCCCGCGTATCTGGCGTCGTTGATCGCGGCGCATCGAGTCACCGTGACGCACTTCGTGCCGTCCATGCTGGCCGCGTTCGTCGGTGAGCTGGGGCCCGAGGTGGATCTGTCGTCGTTGCGGATGGTGTTCGCCTCGGGCGAGGCGCTGCCCGCTGCCACTGCCGCCCGGCTGCGCAAGCTGTCCTCGACCGCGCTGCACAATCTGTACGGGCCCACCGAGGCGGCCGTCGACGTCACCGCGCACGAAGTGACCGCGCTCGACGAGGTGTCGGTGCCGATCGGTGGTCCGGCCGATGACACCGGGCTGCTGGTGCTCGACGAGAATCTCGATCAGGTGCCCGTTGGAGTGGTCGGCGAGCTGTACCTGTCGGGTGTTCAGTTGGCTCGCGGGTATGTGGCGCGGCCAGGTCTGACCGCGGACCGGTTCGTCGCCAACCCCTACGGCGTGGCCGGTGAGCGGATGTATCGCACCGGTGACCTGGTGCGTGAGTCGCGTGGTGAGCTGGAGTATCTGGGGCGCACCGACTTTCAGGTGAAACTGCGTGGTCTGCGGATCGAGCTGGGGGAGATCGAGGCCGTGTTGGCCGCGCATCCGCGGGTGGGCAATGCCGCGGTGGTGCTGCATCGGCATGCCGCGGGTGAGGCACTGGTCGGCTATGTGGTGAGCGGCGACGGTGCGGCCATCGACGAGGCCGAGTTGGTCGCGCACGCGAAGGCGTCGATGCCGGAGTACATGGTGCCGTCGCTGCTGGTGCGGCTGGACGCGATGCCGATCAATGCCAGCGGAAAGCTGGACCGGAAGGCGTTGCCGGAACCCGACTTCCGGGTTGCGGCCGCGCAATTCCGGGAGCCACGCACCGCGACCGAACGTTCGGTCGCCGCGTTGTTCGCCGAGCTGCTCGGGGTGCAGACCATCGGGTTGGACGACGACTTCTTCCGCCTCGGCGGCAACTCGCTGATCGCGACCAGGGCCATCGGGCGGTTGCAGGCGAATTTCGGTGTGCGCGTGGATGTTCGCGACTTCTTCGACAGCCCGACTGTCGCTGTGCTCGCGAAGCTGGTCGAAGGCGGCGTGGTCGACGAGCGGCCCGCGCTCGTCGCGGGGCCGCGTCCCGAGGTGGTGCCGCTCTCGCCGGCGCAGCAGCGGATGTGGTTTCTGAACCGGTTCGATCCCGAGGCCGGGGCTTACAACATTCCGATCGCGGTGCGGTTGTCGGGTGTGCTGGATCAGGACGCGTTGCGGGCGGCGGTCGGCGACCTGATCGCTCGGCACGAGGTACTACGCACGGTGTACCCCGAGGTCGGCGGCGTGGGAACGCAGCAGGTGCTCACGCCCGCTGATGCGCTCGAAATGCTTGTCGCCGAGTCGAACTCGGAGATCCGTGCGGCCGACGCCGGTGCGGCGGTCGGCGTGGGTGGTGGAATTCACGCTGCCGACACGGTGAGCTTCGGTGGTGGGGCGAACCCACTGGTCAACGGTGTAGCGAGGTACCTCGAACCGGTCAGCATCGGTGCTCGAGAACTTCCCGGAGTGCTGGCCGCGGTGATCCTGCGCGGATTCGACGTCACTGCCGCACCGCCGATTCGGGCCAGGTTGTTCGAGGTCGACGGCGATCACGTGTTGGTGCTGGTGGTGCATCACATCGCCGCCGACGGCTGGTCGGCCGGTCCGCTGGTGCGCGACACGATGGCCGCCTACTACGCGCGTACCGAAGGCGCGGCGCCGCAGTGGGCGCCGTTGCCGGTGCAGTACGCCGACTACACCCTGTGGCAGCGTGCTGTCCTCGGCGCGGAAGGTGATGCCGACTCGCAGGCCGGGCGGGAGATCGCGTTCTGGCGAGATTCGCTGGCCGGGCTGCCGGATGAGTCGGGCCTGCCGACCGACCGGCCTCGCCCCGCCGTCGCGTCGATGCACGGACGCCGGGTCGAGTTCGAGCTCGACGCGGACGTTGTCGCCACGCTGAATGCTGTTGCGGCGGAACACGGTGCGACGCTGTTCATGGTCCTGCACGCGGCGCTGTCGGTGCTGGTCGCGCGACTGTCGGGCACTGCCGATGTGGCGATCGGCAGTCCGGTCGCGGGACGCGGCGCGGCGGAACTCGACGACGTCATCGGCATGTTCGTCAATACCGCTGTGTTGCGCAGCCAGGTGCGTGGCGCGGAACCGTTCGCCGAGCTGCTCGGCCGCGTCCGCGCCGGGGATCTGGCCGCGTTCGACCACACCACCGTGCCGTTCGAGCGACTCGTCGAGGTGCTCGCGCCGTCGCGTTCCGGTGGTCGCCATCCGCTGTTCCAGGTCGCGCTGTCGCTGCAGAACCTGCCACCGACCACCTTCGAACTTCCAGGCCTGCGGGCTGCCGCTGTCGACCTGCCCTATGACGTCGAGAAGTTCGATCTTTCGGTGACTGTGCGCGATTCCGAGACCACGGGGTTGCTCGGCGAATTCTCGTACGCCACAGATCTATTCGACGAGCCGACCGTGATCGGCATGGTGCGTCGCTTCACCGGTTTGCTCGCCGCGATCGCCGCTGCCCCGCAGACACCCGTCGCCGATCTGCCCTTGCTGATCGACACCGAGCTCGATGAACTGACCACCCGCAGCGGCGGCCCGTCGACTCCCGCTCCCTTGCTGCCGGAAGTGTTGTCGCGTGCCGCCGCCGACCCCACCGTGATCGCGATCCGCGACGGTGCCCGTACCCTCACCTACGGCGAGCTCGATGCGGCCTCCGCGCACCTGGCCGCCCGTCTGACCGCCCTCGGCATCGGCGCGGGTGACCTTGTCGCCGTGAGTATCCCGCGCTCGGCGGACTCGGTCACCGCGGTCTGGGCCGTGGTGAAGTCCGGGGCAGGCTTCCTTCCGGTCGACCCGAACTACCCTGCCGACCGCATCGCCCACATGCTCGCCGATTCCGGCGCGGCGGCGGGCATCACCATCGATGCGGTGCTGGCGGATTTGCCCTCCACAGTGAACTGGCTCGTGGTCGATCCGCTGCTGCCTACCGCCGCGGCCGCTCGTGGTGATGCGGCCGAACGGGGCGTCGGAGCCGGTCATTCGACAGCGTCGGATAGCACTGATCCCGATACCGATACCGATGCTGATGCTGATGCTGATGCTGATGCCGGTGTCGGCGATCGTCGCGGTGGCGTCGACGACGCGATCTCGACAGGTGATGACACCTTCTCGAACGGCGTGCCGGGTGGACGTGCGGTGGATCCGCTCGATCCGGCATATGTCATCTACACCTCCGGAACCACGGGTCTGCCCAAGGGCGTCGTGATTCCGCACGGTGCGGTGGCGGCGTATCTGCCGGTGCAGGCGGGGCGGTATCTGGCATCGGCGGATTCGCGGGTATTGCACGTGGCGTCGCCGTCGTTCGACATTTCCGTGGCCGAGCTGCTGCTGACGGTGACCGAGGGGGCGACGATGGTTGTCGCGCCCGCCGGCGTGTTCGGCGGGGCGGAGCTGGGTGAACTGTTGCGGGTCGAGCGGGTGACCCACGTGGTCATCACGCCCTCGGCGTTGGCGACGGTGAACCCGGAAGGGCTCGACGAGCTGCGGGTGGTGGTGGTCGGTGGTGAGGCGTGCCCCGGGGAACTGGTCGCACGCTGGACGGCCGCGATTCCGGGGCTGATCTTCCGCAACGGGTACGGCCCGACCGAGACGACCATCGTCACCAATATCAGCGAACCACTCAGCGCGACAACGCCTGTCACCCTCGGCGCGCCCGTCGAGGGCACCACCGAGCTGGTGCTCGACGAGCGGCTGCGACCGGTACCCGTCGGCGTCGTCGGCGAGCTGTACATCGCAGGTGCCCAGCTCGCGCGCGGCTACCACCGCAGGCCCGCGCTGACGGCGGGCCGGTTCGTCACCAATCCCCATGGCGCGCCCGGTGATCGGATGTACCGCACGGGCGACACCGTGCGGTGGGTGCGGCGTGCTGGTTCGCTCGACCTGGAATACCTGGGCCGCAACGACTTCCAGGTGAAGGTACGCGGCTTCCGGATCGAACTCGGCGAGATCGACGCGGTCCTCGCCCGCCATCGGGCGGTCGATTTCGCCGCGACCATCGGCCACCGCACCGATGCGGGCGCGACCCTGCTGGTGTCGTATGTGGTTCCCGTCGCCGGAGCCACGATCGACACCGCGACCCTCATCGCGCACACCGCCGCGCACCTGCCCGCACACATGGTGCCTGCCGCGATCGTCGCCCTCGAGGCTGTGCCATTGACTCCGGTGGGCAAGCTCGACCGGTCCGCACTGCCCGCGCCGGTCTTCGAAGCCGCCGTCTACCGCGCACCCGAAACCGGCGCGGAGCAGGTCGTGGCCGCCGCCTTCGCCGAGGTACTCGGACTGGACCGGGTGGGCCGCGACGACGACTTCTTCGACCTGGGCGGCAACTCGCTGCTCGCCACCCGGTTGATGGCACGCATCGGCACCGACCTCGACATCCGCATCCCGATCCGCCAGCTTTTCGACACCTCGACCGTGCTGACCCTCGCCGCGGCGGCCGACCCTCTGCGTGGGACGGGCACCGGCCCCGCTCTGGTGGCAGGACCCCGCCCGGATCCGCTTCCGCTCTCGCCCGCCCAGCAGCGCATGTGGTTCCTGAACCGCTTCGACCCCGGCTCGGCCACCGACAACATCCCGATGGCTGTCCGCCTCACCGGCGCCCTCGACATCGCCGCACTCCAGGCGGCGATCGTCGACGTGCTGGACCGGCACGAGGTCCTGCGCACCCGCTACCCGGAGCTCGACGGCAACGCCATCGCCGAGATCCTCCCGGCAACCGGCATCATCCGCGAGGTTCACCCCCACCTCGTGGGCGCGACCGAACTGTCCGATGCCGTACGCACCTTCGCCGCTACCGGCTTCGACCTCACCGTCGATGCCCCGATCCGCGCGACCTTGTTCCGCGTTGCCGCGAACACGGTGGCAACACATGCTGATTCGTCGGAAATCGACGTCGACCGTGCGACCCCCGGTCCCTTGGCGGAACGCGCCGACTCCATGGGACAAGTCGACGCGGTGGATCATGCTGCATCGGTTGATCACGCTGGATCAGCTGATGGCGCTGGGACGGTTGATCACGTCGGACCCGTAGGACGTGCGCGGTCGCTGGATCGCACGACTGTTGATCGTGAACGGGCCTTCCGGCGGACCGGGGCGGTGGACTCGGCAGGGTCTGCTGCGGAGTATGTGCTGGTCATCGTGTTGCACCACATCGCGGCCGATGGTTTCTCGTTCGGGCCGTTGATCCGGGACGTGCTCACGGCCTACGGCGCGCGCGCCACCGGCGAGGCCCCGAGCTGGATGCCGTTGGACGTGCAATATGCCGACTACGCCGTGTGGCAGCACACGGTGCTCGGCGACGCGGCCGATCCGAAATCGGTGGCGGCCGAGCAGCTCTCGTTCTGGCGCGCTGCGCTGGCGGGAGTGCCCGAGCAGTTGGAGCTGCCCACCGACCGGACCCGGCCCGCGGTCGCTTCTCGCCGCGGGGCGATGCACAACGTCGAGATCGATGCCGACACCCATCGGGCGCTGGCCGAATTCGCTCGCGCACAGGGTGTGACGGTGTTCATGGCCGCGCACGCGGTGTTCGCGATACTGCTGGCGCGGTTGTCGGCAACCGCCGATATCGCGATCGGCACCCCGGTGTCGGGACGTGGTGAACGCGCGCTCGACGATCTGGTCGGCATGTTCGTCAACACGCTCGTGCTGCGCACCGAAGTCGCGCCCGCGACCCCGTTCACCGAGCTGATCGCCCGGGCCCGCGCTACCGACCTCGCGGCCTTCGGTCACGCCGACGTCCCGTTCGAGCGCCTGGTCGAGATCCTCGACCCGGTCCGCTCCACCGCCCGCAACCCGCTGTTCCAGGTGATGCTGTCCCTCAACGAGGACACTCCGAGCGAGCTCGCGCTGCCCGGTCTCGCCGTCGCGGGCTACGACCTGCCGACCGGCGTCGCCAAGTTCGACCTGGAGCTCACCCTCACCGAACATCGTGACGACAACGGCACTCCCGCCGGCATTTCCGGCGCCTTCCTGTACGCCACCGACCTGTTCGACGCGGCCACCATCGCCGGCTTCGCCACCCGTCTGCACCGCGTACTCACCGCCGTTCTCGCCGACCCGACCCGCCCCGTCGGCGACGTCGACCTCCTCGACCCGGCCGAGCAGACCCAACTCCTGACCACGTGGAACGACACCGCCACCGCCACCGGCCAAGCCGCAACTCTCGCCGCACTCCTCGCCGACCAGGCCGCCGCAACTCCCCACGCAATCGCCGTGGTCGTCGACACGGACCCCGCCGCGGCCGGTGACGCGACAGCGTCGGCCGCCTGGGGCGCCGCTACGACGGCTACGCGTCAGCTCGCCGCACATCACGCTGGGGGAGCGGCTTCTGAGGTTTCCTCGCGTGACACCGGCGATTCCACGGCAGCAGTGGAGCTTTCGTACGCGGAGTTCGGTGTTCGAGTCGCACGGCTGGCCCGTCATCTGATCGGGCTAGGGGCGGGTCCGGGCTCGCTGGTCGCGGTGGCGATGCGTCGTGGCGCGGAGCAGTTGGTCGCGGTGCACGCGGTGCTCGCGGCCGGGGCGGCGTATGTGCCGGTGGATCCCGATCATCCGGCCGAGCGGACTGCCTCTGTGCTGGCGCAGACGGCACCGGTCTGTGTGCTGACGGTTGCCGGAAGTGGTATGGCTGTAGGCGAGTCGGTGCTGGAGGTCGATGGGCTCGATCTGTCGGAACTGTCCGGCGAGCCGATCACCGATGACGAGCGGGTCGCGCCGCTGCGTCCCGAGCACCTGGCCTATGTGCTGTTCACCTCGGGGTCAACCGGTCGGCCGAAGGGTGTGGCCGTGCCGCACAAGGCTGTGGTGAACCAGTTGCGTTGGCTGCAGCGGGAATACCCGCTCGGTGTCGACGATGTGGTGCTGCAGAAGACGCCGTTCACCTTCGACGCGTCGGTGTGGGAACTGCTGTGGCCGTTGCAGGTCGGTGCTCGGCTGGTGCTCGCCACCGCCGACGGGCATCGCGACCCGGCGTACCTGGCGGCGGCCACCGTGCGTCATGGAGTGAGCGTCGTCCAGTACGTGCCGTCGGTACTCGCCGCTGTGGTGGCGGAACCGGCTTGCGCGCAAGCGGATTCGTTGCGAATGGTCTTCGCGGGCGGTGAGGCGCTGATGACCGACCTGGCGCGGCGGGTGCGCACGAGCACCGGCGCGACCGTGGTCAACCTGTACGGCCCCACCGAAACCGCCATCCAGGTCACCGCATACGAGGCCGGTGACGAGCGGAGTGCCACGGTGCCGATCGGTGCGCCGGTCGCCGATACCCGTGTCTACGTGCTGGATTCGCGCCTGCATCCCGTTCCGGCGGGTGTTCCGGGTGAGTTGTATGTGGCGGGCGCTCAGCTCGCCGACGGCTACCACGGCCGCGCCGACCTCACCGCCGAACGTTTCATCGCCGACCCCTTCGGCGCGGGCGAACGCCTGTACCGCACCGGCGACCTCGTCACCTGGCGCACCGGCCCCGACGGCCCGGCGCTGCACTACCTGGGCCGCACCGACTTCCAGGTGAAGCTACGCGGCCTGCGCATCGAGCCCGCCGAGATCGAAGCCGCGATCGCCGCTGTTCCAGGAATCAGCCGTGTCGCCGTCCTGGTCCGCTCGGACGAAGGCAGGCCCGACCAGCTCGTCGCCTACGTCGTCCGTGCCGCCGGTACACCCGAGGTCGTGCCGCGCGAGAAGGCGGGAGCCTCGGACTCCGGCGGCCCGGATGCCGCGCTCGCACCAGATGCCGTGCTCGGCACCGACATCGCCACCAGGGGTCGCGGCGCCGATTCCGACGGAGACGGTGCGGTTCGTGCTGTCCTCGCGGCCGCCGACACCGCAGCAGCCGGTTCGGTGCCTGTCTCGTCGACAGTCCCCAGCCCCGCCGATCTCGACGCCGCGATCGTCGCGACCCTGCCCTCCTACATGGCGCCGGGTGCCTACGTCTTCCTCGACGAATTGCCCGTCAATGCTTCCGGCAAGCTCGACCGCCGGGCGTTGCCCGCGCCGCAATCACGGCAGCTCGACTATCGCGAACCGGCCACCGCCACCGAGCGGGTCGTTGCCGCGACCTTTGCCGGAGTACTCGACCTCGACCAGGTCGGTGCGGGTGACGACTTCTTCGCCCTCGGCGGCAATTCCCTGCTGGCGACCCAGGTAGCGGCGCGGCTCGGTGCCGCGTTGGATGCCAGGGTGGCCGTGCGGGAGCTGTTCGAGGCGAGCACCGTCGATGGACTCGCGGTGCGGCTGGACGCGCTGCGTGGCACCGGCAGCAGGCGTGGACCCGTGGCAGGTCAACGGCCGCAGCGGATTCCGCTCTCGCCCGCGCAGCAGCGGATGTGGTTTCTGCACCGCTTCGATCCGGACTCCGCCGCGTACCACATCCCGGTCGCGATCCGGCTCAGCGGCGAACTCGACACGAAGGCGCTGCGCGGTGCGTTGGGTGACCTGATCGACCGGCACGAGACATTGCGCACCACCTATCCCGAATTCGACGGGCAGGCGACGCAACTCGTTGGCCCGCCGTTCGTGCCCGCTCTCGCTGTCGCCGACGTCGAGGCCGATGATGTGCCCGCGGCGGTGGCCGCCGTCCTCGCCGGTGGTTTCGAGATCACCACCGAGGTGCCGGTGCGCGCCGCACTGCTTCAGGTGGCGGCGACCGAACACGTGCTGGTGCTCGTCGTGCACCACATCGCGGCCGACGGCTGGTCGATGGGCCCGCTGACTCGCGATCTGGTGGCCGCCTATGCCACCCGCGCGGCGGGCGCGCAACCGCAACTGCCCGCGCTGGCCGTGCACTACGCCGACTACGCGCTATGGCAGACCGAGGGACTCGGCAGCGCCGACGACCCGGACGCACCGCTGGCCCGCCAGCTCGGGTACTGGACCCACCGACTCGCGGGCCTACCCGATGTCCTGACGCTGCCCGCCGACCGTCGCAGGCCGCTGATCGCCTCGAACCGGGGCGCCACCTTCATGACCACCCTCGGTGCCGACCTGCATCGCGGGATCGAGGAGCTGGCGCGTGCGCACCGCGCCACCCCGTTCATGGTGCTGCACGCGGGCCTGTCGGTGCTGCTGGCACGGCTCTCGGCCGGTGCCGACATCGTTGTCGGCACACCCGTGGCCGGTCGCGGTCATCGCGAACTCGACGACATCGTCGGCATGTTCGTCAATACGCTCGTGTTGCGTGCGCGGGTCAGTGCCGACGCCCGCTTCGGTGATCTGCTCGACGAGGTCCGCGCCGACGATCTCGACGCCTTCGACAACGCCGATGTGCCGTTCGAAAGCCTGGTCGACGCGCTGAATCCCGCTCGCTCACAGGGCTATTCGCCGCTGTATCAGATCTCGCTCGCGCTACAGAACCAGCGCAGGACCGCGTTCGAACTGCCCGGTCTCACCCTGTCGGGGCTGACCCTGCCGGATGCGCCGATCGAAGTGGATCTGGACTTCACCTTCGTCGACCGATTCGCCCCCGATGGCGCACCCGACGGTCTCGACCTCGAACTGCGCTACGCCACCGACCTTTTCGACGCCGACACCGTCGCGACGATGGTCGCGATGCTCGAGCGGGTGCTGCGGAACGCGGTCACCGCACCCGGCACCGCGGTCGGCGACCTCGCCCTGCTCGCCGACACCGACGAGGCCACGCTGCTGGCGGGCCCCCACGGCGACGTGGTTCCACTCGGCAGCGCACTGGCCGAACTGGGCGTACGCGCCCCACTGGCCGCCCATCTGCTCGATGCCGCGGCCGCGCGAGATCCGCGGGCGGTGGCGGCGGTGTTCGAAGGCGCCGAGATCACCTACGGTGCGCTCGCCGCCAGGGCCAACCGGCTCGCCCGGCGGTTGATCGACTGTGGCGTCGGGCCGGAAACGCCGGTGGCCGTAGCTGTTCCGCGCAGCATCGAACTGCTGGTGGTGCTGCACGGCGTGCTCGCCGCCGGTGGCGTGTACGTGCCGATCGACGCGGGCCAGCCCGCCGAACGCATCGGGCATGTGCTCGAGACCGCTACGCCACGACTCGTCGTTGTCGCGTCCGCCGGTGACCTCGACCATGTGGACAGCGGGATCCGATCCGCCACGGCCTCCGTACATTTCGCCGCCGCGTCGCGCTCCGGATTCCCCGTACTCACCGTCGCCCAGCTCGAGGATTCCGCGCACGACACTGTCTCGGGCCGCCCGCTCACCGATGCCGAACGCCTCGCGCCACTGCACCCCGAGCACCCGGCCTATGTACTGTTCACCTCCGGCTCCACCGGTACACCGAAGGGTGTGCTGATCTCGCATCGGGCCGTCGTCAACGAAATCTGCTGGCTGCGTGGTGAATACAGCATGACCGCGGCGGATCGTTTCCTGCAGCGCGCGCCGCTCACCTTCGATGTCTCGCTCTGGGAACTGCTGGCTCCCGCCTTGCTCGGTGCGCCGCTGGTGCTGCTGCGCCCCGGCGGTCACCTCGACCTGGATTATCAGGCGCGAGTGGTGCGTGAGCAGGGCGTCACCATCATGGAGATCGTGCCGTCGGTGCTGGCCGCGATGCTCGCCGAAGGGCTCGGCGACGCACTGCGCGGGCTGCGGATGCTGCACGTGGGCGGCGAGGAACTGCCAGCCCCGCTCGCGGCGACCGTGCTCGCCGCGATCCCCGGCGAGCTGCACAACACCTACGGCCCCACCGAAGTAGCGATCACCAGCACCTTCGGGCAGATCACCGCGCCGGTCGAGCAGACCGAGCTGCCCATCGGCAGGCCGACCTGGAACGTGCGCGCCTACGTCCTCGACGAGCGGCTGCACCTGGTGCCCGGCGGGGTCGCGGGAGAGCTGTACCTCGCGGGCGATCAGCTGGCCCGCGGCTACCTCGGCAGGCCCGACCTGACCGCCGACCGCTTCGTCGCCGATCCGTTCGGGGCCGACGGTGCCCGCATGTACCGCACCGGCGACCTGGTGCGCCGCGATCGGGACGGTGCGCTGGTTTACCTGGGCCGCAACGACTTCCAGGTGAAGATCCGTGGACTGCGGATCGAGCTGGGCGAGATCGAGACCGCGCTCGGCGACGCACCCGGGGTCACCCACGCGACCGTGCTGCCCGCCACCGACGACGCAGGCCGCCAATGCCTGGTCGGATACGTCGCGGGCGAGGTCGACATCGTGGCGGTGCGCGCGCACGTCGCGGGCCGGGTGCCCGCGTACATGGTGCCCTCGCATCTGCTGGTGCTCGACACCGTGCCGCTCAACTCCGCGGGCAAACTCGACCGGGCCGCGCTACCGGCCGCAGACCTGTCCACCACCACCGAATACGTGGCGCCCCGACCGGGCGCGCAGACCGCTCTGGCGGGTGTGATCGGTGAACTGCTCGGGGTGGCGCGTGTCGGTGCCAACGACGACTTCTTCGCCGTCGGTGGCAATTCACTGCTCGCGATGCGGCTCGTCGCCCGAGCCAACGCGGCGCTCGGCAGTGCGCTGGACGTGCGCGACGTGTTCGACGCCCCGACCGTCGCCGGACTCGCCGAGCGTGCTGGCACCGGCGGCGAACAGGTGCCCGCGCTGGCCGTCGTGGGACCGCGCCCGGACCGAATCCCGCTGTCGCTGGCGCAGACTCGCCTGTGGCTGCTGAACCGGATCGATCCCGAATCGGCCGTCTACACCCTGCCGATCGCCCTGCGCCTGACCGGCGACCTCGACACCGATGCCCTGTGGGCGGCGCTCGCCGACGTCCTGGACCGGCACGAATCACTGCGCACCGTCTTTCCGGAAGACGCCGATGGTCCGACCCAGGTGGTCCTGCCCGTCGACGCGGTGTTGCCCGCCACCGTCGTACACGAGATCGCCGAGGCCGATCTCGCCGACACCGTGCGCACCATCATCGGCGAGGGTTACGACCTGACCACCCAGCCGCCGCTGCGCGCCGCGCTACTCCGTCGCGCGACGCGAGTCGCAGCTGCGGACCACCTATCCGATGAGGCGATGGGCGATGTAACGCGTCCCGCTGCTGTGGATTATGCGGATTCGCGCGAGACCGAGCATGTGCTGGTACTCGCGGTGCATCACATCGCCGCCGACGGTGTATCGACCACACCGCTGGCACGTGACCTGATCGCTGCCTACGCCGCGCGCGCGGCGCGGATCGCTCCGGCGTGGGAGCCGTTGCCGGTGCAGTATCCGGACTTCACCCTCTGGCAGCACGCCGTGCTCGGCGACGCGGCCGACCCGGCGTCGCGGCTGGCGCGGCAGTTGGCGCACTGGCGTCATGAATTAGCCGGGATCACACCGGTTCTCGAACTGGCGGCAGACCGGCCGCGGCCCGCTGTGCGCACGGGCGCTGGTGGCGCTGTCGGGTTCGATGTGCCCGCCGAAGTGGTCGCGGGGATCGAGGCGCTGGCTCGCCGCCACGGGGTGTCCACCTTCATGGTGGTGCACGCGGCGTTCGCGGTGCTGCTGTCTCGTCAGGGCGCCGGTGCGGATGTTCTCGTCGGCACGCCGGTCGCCGGGCGGGCCGATGCCGCGCTCGACGATCTCGTCGGGATGTTCGTCAACACCCTCGTGTTGCGGACGGCGGTCGACGCCGGTGCCGGGTTCGGTGCGCTGCTCGCCGAGGTGCGGGCGGCCGATCTGCGGGCCTTCGCGAATGCCGATCTGCCGTTCGAGCGACTGGTCGACGAGCTGAATCCGGTTCGCTCCACCTCGTATTCGCCGATCGCGCAGGTGATGCTGGCGTTCGAGCATCGCGAGGACACCACCATCGAACTGCCCGGGCTGCGGATCGACGAGTTCGCGCTGCCCGCCGCGACCACCCAGTTCGACCTGTCCCTGGCGATCAACGAGATCGTCGGTGCCGCGGGCGAACCCGGAATGCGGGGGTGGCTGCGCTATGCCACCGATCTGTTCGACGCCGACACGGTGGCTTCGTTCGGTGCGCGGTTCGTGCGGGTGCTGAGCGCCGTCGTCGCCGATGACAGCGTCGCGGTCGGCGAGATCGATCTCCTGGATGCCGCCGAGACCGCCCAACTCGCGGCGTGGAACGACACGGCCGCCCCGCTCGACACCGACGCGACATTGGTCTCGTTGTTCGCCGCGCAGGCCGCGCGCACCCCCGACGCGGTTGCCCTCGAGTTCGAGGGACAGCTGATCACCTACGGCGAGTTCGCGGTTCGTGTCGCCCGCCTGGCGCGATGGCTGATCGCCGAGCAGGTCGGACCCGGCGCGGTGGTCGGTGTCGGGCTCCGGCGTGGCATCGATCTGCTGGTCGCCATCTACGCCGTGCAGGCCACCGGTGCCGCGTACCTGCCGCTGGATCCCGACCACCCGGCCGACCGGATCGCCGATGTCCTGGCGACCGCGGCTCCCGTCTGCGTGCTGGCCGCCGCCGACTTCCCCGAAACCGGTTCACACACAGTTCAACCCGATTCGCGCCTCGAATCCGGCCAACGGACAGTCGTATCCATCCTTCGCGCGGTTGAGTCCGGCACGCGCGCGAACGGCCTCGGCAGTCGGGCAGGCGAACCCGGCAGTCGGGCAGGCGAACCCGCCAGTCGGGCAGACGAACCCGCCAGGCGGGCAGACGAACCCGGCACGCGGGCAGACGAATTCGGCACGCGGGCAGACGAACTCGGCAGTCTGGCAGTCCGGCCTGCCACGCGTGTCGTCGAGCCCGCCGCGCTCGACCTGTCGGGGTTCGGTGCTCACCCGGTGACCGATGCCGACCGGATCCGGCCGTTGCGTGGCGCGGACCTGGCGTATGTGCTGTTCACCTCCGGCTCGACCGGTAAGCCCAAGGGGGTCGCGGTTACCCATTCCGCGATCGTCAACCGCCTGGTCTGGATGCAGGATGCCTATCGGCTCGATGGCACCGGCACCGTATTGCAGAAGACGCCGATCACCTTCGACGTGTCGGTGTGGGAACTGTTCTGGCCCTTGCAGATCGGTGCCACCCTGGTGATCGCTCGTCCCGAGGGGCATCGCGACCCCGCGTACCTGGCCGAGGTCATCACCCGCACGGGTGTCGACGTCGCTCACTTCGTGCCGTCGATGCTGGCGGCGTTCCTCGCCGAACCGCGTGCCGACGACTGTGTTTCGCTGCGGCAGGTGTTCGCCTCCGGTGAGGCGCTGCCCGCGGCCGATGCCCAGCGCCTGCGCGCGCTGATCCCCGGTGTCACCGTGCACAACCTGTACGGGCCCACCGAGGCCGCCGTCGACGTCAGCTTCCACGAGGTCACCGACGTCGACACTGCCACCGTGCCGATCGGCGCCCCGGTCGCCAACACTGCCCTGCACGTGCTCGACGCCCGCCTGCGCCCCGTTCCTGTCGGCACACCGGGTGAGCTGTATCTGGCCGGCGTCCAACTGGCCCGCGGCTACCTCGCCCGCCCCGACCTGTGCGCCGACCGCTTCGTCGCCAACCCGCTCGGCGCCCCCGGCGACCGCATGTACCGCACCGGCGATCTCGTGGTCCGCACGCGCTCGGGCGAACTGGAATACCTGGGCCGCACCGACTTCCAGGTGAAACTGCGCGGCCTGCGCATCGAGCTCGGCGAAATCGAAGCGGTCCTCACCGGTCTCGACACCATCGAACGCGCGGTAGTCACCGTCCGTGACGACGGCACCGGCGACTACCTCACCGCCTACCTCGTCCCTGTACAGGCGAGCCACACGGCTAGCACTGCTGAGGATGGCACCGCCGACGTTGCTGTCGACGTCAACGCTACTGCCGGCGCTTCCTTTGCTGACGGCGCTGCGACTGCCGACGTTGCCGCCGCCGACGCCGATGCCTTTGCTGCCGCCTCTACCTTTGCTGACGCCCTTCCCACTGCCACTGCCACTGCCACTGCCACTGCCACTGCCACTGCCGCTGCCGCTGCCGCTGCCACTGCCGCTGCCACTGCCGCTGCCGCTGCCACTGGCACTGCCGCTGCCGCTGCCGCTGCCGCTGCCGCTGCCGCTGCCGCTGCCGCTGGCACTGCCGCTGCCGCTGCCGCTGCCGCTGCCGCTGCCGCTGCCGCTGCCGCTGCCACTGTCGCTGCCACTGCCGCTGGCACTGCCGCTGCCACTGCCGCTGGCACTGCCGCTGCCGCTGGCACTGGCACTGGCACTGGCGCTGACGCTGGCACAGCCGCTGCCACAGCCGCCGTCGTGCGCCGTGGTGTCGTAAGCGACGGCTCGGCGTTCGACCTCGACATGGTGAAAGTCGCCCTGCAGCAAGCGCTTCCGGCCTACATGGTGCCGAGTGCGTTCGTTGTTGTCGGTGAGTTCCCGGTCAATGCCTCCGGCAAGCTCGATCGGCGGGCGCTGCCTGCGCCGGAGGTGGTCGCACGCGAGTTCCGTGCTCCGGCGACACCGTTGGAGCGGTTGGTGGCCGCGGTTGTCGCCGACGTGCTCGGTGCCGAACCGGTCGGTGCCGACGACGACTTCTTCGATCTGGGCGGCAACTCGCTGATCGCTACCCGGGTTGCCGCGCGACTCGGGGCCGCGTTGAACCGGCAGGTGCCCGTGGCGCGGATCTTCGAGACGCCGGTCGTTGCCGCGTTGGCTGCCGCGCTCGATGCCGACGGCGGCGTGGCCCGGCTGGCCCTGGTTGCGGGGGAGCGGCCTGCTTCGATTCCGCTCTCGCCCGCCCAGCAGCGCATGTGGTTCCTCAATCGGTTCGATCCCGATTCGGCCGGGTACAACGTGCCGATCGCGGTCCGGCTCAGTGGCGTGCTCGACCTGGACGCGCTCGCCGCCGCGGTGGATGATCTCGTCGGTCGGCACGAAGTGCTGCGGACCTTCTACCCCGAGACCGCCGACGGACCGGAGCAACGGATCCTGTCCGCCGCCGAAGCCGGTGTCGCACTGCGGGTTCGCGATGTCGACGCGGACGAGATCCTCGAGGCGGTGACAGCACTGGCTGCCACCACCTTCGATGTCACCGCGGGTGTGCCGTGGCAGGTGGTGCTGTACCGGATCAGCGCCGACGAGGCGGTACTGGCCATGGTGGTGCACCACATCAGCGCCGACGGTTCGTCGATGCCGCCGCTGGTGCGTGACCTGATGACGGCCTATCTCGCGCGCCGCGAGGGTGCCGCGCCGCGGTGGACGTCACTGCCGGTGCAGTACGCCGACTACGCGCTGTGGCAGCGGGCGGTGCTCGGCGACGAAGCCGATCCCGAATCGGTGGCGGCTCGCCAGCTCGACTTCTGGCGCGGCGAACTCGCCGATCTACCCGATGAGCTGGCGTTGCCACTGGACCGGCCGCGCCCGGCGGTACGGACACTCGCCGGTGGGACAGTGCCGGTAACCCTGGACGCGGGCACGCACACCCGGCTCAGCGCGTTGGCCAGGGAATCCGGGGCCACGCTGTTCATGGTCGTGCACACCGCGTTCGCCGCTCTGCTCGGTCGGCTCTCGGGCAGCTCCGACATCACGGTCGGTACGCCGGTCGCCGGGCGTGGCGAGGCCGCACTCGAAGACCTGATCGGCATGTTCGTCAACACGCTGGTCTTCCGTACCCGCCTGCGCGCGGGAGAGTCGTTCCGGCAGTTGCTGATTCGCCAGCGCGCGACCGACCTCGCGGTGTACGCCAATGCCGAGGTGCCGTTCGAACGCCTCGTCGAGGTGCTCGATCCGACCCGCTCCACCGCCCGGCATCCGCTGTTCCAGGTCGGCTTCTCGTTCCAGAACTTCGAGCGTGCCGAACTGGCGCTGCCCGGGATCACCGTGTCGGGACTGGATACCGACAACGAGCTGTCGCAATTCGATCTGCACCTCATCGTCAGCGACGAGTACGCGGCCGACGGGACGGCCGCCGGTGTCACGGGCGTGCTCACCTTCGCGCACGACGTGTTCGACGCCGAGACCGCCACGACGATCGGTGCCCGCCTGGAACGGCTGCTCACCGCCGTCGCCGCGGCGCCGCACACACCGCTGGACGCCGTGGATGTGCTCGAACCCGCGGAGCGCACCCGCATCCTCACCGAGTGGAACGCCACCACCCATGAGATCGACAGCACCGCAACGCTACTCACGCCGTTCCGGGCCCAGGTCCGGGCCAGCCCCGAAGCGACCGCGCTCGTTTTCGAGGGCACGGAACTGACGTACGCGGAACTCGACACCCAGGTCAACCGTCTGGCCCGGCGGCTGATCGACGAAGGTGTCGGCCCTGATGTGCTGGTCGCGCTCGCCATCCGGCGCTCCACCGCGCTGGTCGTGGCCATGTACGCGGTGCTCACCGCGGGCGGCGCGTATGTGCCGATCGACCCGGACCACCCGGCAGACCGCATTGCCCAGGTCCTCGACACCGCGCGACCGCACCTGCTCCTCACCACCGCCGAGGACGAATTCGACGGGCCGGCACCGGCAAGCGGCTCACCTGCCGAATCCGGATACGTCGTCACGCCGGCTCCAGTTGTCGCCGAATCCGATTCGGAGCCCGCGGCCGATTCGTTCGGGTCACCGTTCTCTGCGATCGGGAGCAATGAGGGATCGCCGATCCGGGGAGTCGATGACGTCGTCGAGACCGCGGCAGGTGCTTCGTCGGTTGGCTCGCCGACCAGGGTCGTCGTGCTCGATGGCGCTGATGCTGCCCGCTATTCAGGTCTACCGGTCGCAGAGTCCGAACTCCGTGCCCCCCTACGGGATTCGAACCTCGCCTACGTGCTGTTCACCTCCGGATCGACCGGCAGGCCCAAGGGTGTGGCGATGAGCCATGCCGGAGTTCGCAACCAGATCGCGTGGCTGATCGCGCGGTACGAACTCGACGGCGACGATGTGTACCTCCAGAAATCGGCGGCCGGATTCGATCTGTCGGTGTGGGGCTTCTTCGCACCGCTTGCGGCGGGTGCGACGCTGGTGCTCGCGTCCCCGGATGGTCATCGCGACCCGCGGTATCTCGCCGAACTCGTTGCCGCGCAGCGGATCACCGTCGTCGACTTCGTGCCGTCGATGCTGGCGATGTTCGCCGCGCACGCCGAGGCCGATCAGCTGCGGAGTCTGCGGCTGGTCTTCGCTATCGGTGAGGCGCTCACCCCGGAGACAGTGGGCGCGCTCCGCGTGAAATCGCCTGCGTCCGTGCACAACCTGTACGGTCCCACCGAAGCCGCCGTGTCGGTCACCGCCTGGCCCGCCGACGGCGCGACCGGGCAGACTGTGCCGATCGGCGTGCCCGAGTGGAACACCAGGGTCTATGTGCTCGACGAGCGGTTGCGGCCGGTGGCTCCTGGTGTCGCCGGTGAGCTGTATCTGGCCGGTGCGCAGTTGGCTCGCGGCTACCTCGGTCGGCCCGACCTGTCGGCGGATCGCTTCGTCGCCGACCCCTTCGCCGCCGCGGGGACGGCGGGTGCCCGCATGTATCGGACCGGCGACCTCGTGCGCTGGACTCGTGACGGCGTGCTGGTCTACCTGGCGCGCATCGACTTCCAGGTGAAGTTCCGTGGTCAGCGCATCGAGCTCGGGGAGATCGAGACCGCGTTGCAGGGCTTGGCCGGGGTCAGTCAGGCGGCCGCGGTGGTCTCGCCGAGCGCGACCGGTGATCGGCTCGTCGGCTACACGGTGCCGACGCCGGGCGTGGAGCTGGATCCGGCTGCCCTGCGGTCTGCCGTTGGCACGGTGTTGCCGTCGTACATGGTGCCGTCGGTGATCGTCGTGCTCCACGCCTTCCCGCTCAACACTTCCGGCAAGCTCGACCGGAAAGCCCTGCCCGCACCGGAATTCGTGGCGAGGCCGTTCCGGGCCCCGGTCAGTGCCGTGCAACGGGCAGTGGCCGAGGTGTTCGGTGCGGTACTCGGTCGCGAGCAGGTCGGGCTCGACGACGACTTCTTCGAACTCGGCGGCAACTCGCTCATCGCGACCAGGGTCGCCGCCCGGCTCGGCGCGGCATTGTCGACCCGGGTGCCGGTGCGGACCCTGTTCGAAGCGACCACCGTGGTCGACCTGGCGGCCCAGCTCGCGGCGTGGGCAGGCAGTGGCGCGGGGATCGCGCTGATATCAGGCGAACGACCGGCACGGATTCCGCTGTCGGCGGCCCAGCAGCGCATGTGGCTGCTCAATCGCCTCGATCCCGAATCCGCCGCCTACAACATCCCGATCGCGGTGCGGCTCACCGGCGATGTCGACGCGGGCGCGCTGGCCGCCGCGGTCACCGATGTGCTCGACCGGCACGAGGTGCTGCGCACGGCCTACCCCGCGATCGACGGGATCGGGCACCAGGCGGTGTGGGAGTTCGTGCCGGCACCGGTGGTGGAGACCGTCGATCCGATCGCGGTACCGGCGATCGTCGCGGCCGAGATCGGGCGTGGATTCGATGTCACCGTCGCACCGCCCGTGCGGGTGCGCGTACTGCGTTGTGCCACAGACGAAGTGGTGCTCGTCGTGGTGATCCATCACATCAGTGCCGACGGATTCTCCGCCGGGCCGCTGCTGCGCGACACCACCGCCGCCTACCTCGCCCGTCGTGGCGGCACCGAACCCGGTTGGGCGCCACTGGAAGTCCAGTACGCCGATTACACGCTGTGGCAGCGTGCGGTGCTGGGTAGCGAGGACGACGCCGAGTCGGTCGCCGCACGACAGCTGCGATTCTGGCGCAGCGAACTGGCCGGGCTGCCCGGTCTGCTCGAACTTCCCGTCGACCGGCCACGTCCGGCCGTCGCATCGCACCGTGGTGCCAGTGTTGACGCTGTTGTACCGCAGTCTGTTTGGCAGCGGGTGGCGCAGGTGGCTCGTCGCGCCGACGTCAGCGAGTTCATGGTCGCCCACGCCGCGCTGGCCGCGCTACTCGCACGACTGAGCGGCACCGGCGACATCGCGATCGGCACCCCGGTGGCGGGTCGCGGTGAGCAGGCACTCGACGATCTCGTCGGCATGTTCGTCAACACGCTGGTGCTGCGAACCGCTGTCGATCCCGCCGCCACGTTCTCCGCGCTGCTGCGCGAGACCAGGCGGGTGGACCTGGATGCCTTCGAGAACGCGGAGGTGCCGTTCGAGCGGCTCGTCGACGTGCTCGATCCGAAACGTTCGACCGCGCACAGCCCGCTGTTCCAGGTGATGCTGGCATTCCAGAACCTGGCCGCGAGCCCGGTCGAGGTGGTCCTGCCCGACCTCACCGTGACCGGAATGGCGGCCGACGCCGCCATCGCCAAGTTCGACCTGGACCTGGTGCTCGCCGACATCGCCGACGGTGGTTGCGCGGTGAGTCTGACCTACGCCACCGACCTGTTCGACGCCGAGACAGCCACCCGCATCGCCGACGGCTACGTCCGGATGCTCGACGCGGTGACGGCAGACCCCGGGGGCATCGTCGCCGATATCGACCTGATCACCGACGACGACCGGCGAACTCTCGAAAGGTGGTGTGACACTGAGTATCCGGGTCGCACGTCCGGGATCGCTGCGGCATCGGACCCGCTCATCGATGGCTCCGCCGCCCAGCGCGGCACAGCGGAGTCCGGCCGTCAGCTCGCCGCGGCACCGGACGTGATGACACTGCCGGGTCAGTCCGATACGGTCGGCGTTCTGCCCGCGGCGTTCGATCGCCAGGCCGCCGCGACACCGGATGCCGTCGCGCTCATCGACGGCGACACTGTTCTCACCTACGCCGAATTCGCGGGACGGGTGAACCGGCTCGCTCGTCATCTGATCGAACACGGTGTCGGGCCGGATTCGGCGGTGGCGGTGGCCGTGCGCCGGTCGGCAGAGCTGCTCGTCGGGGTGTACGCGGTGCTGGCGGCGGGTGGCACCTATGTGCCTGTCGATCCCGATCATCCGGCCGAGCGCGTCACCCGGATTCTGCGGATCGCACAACCGGCCTGCGTGCTCACCACCGGCCGCGATGGCGCCGAGCTCCCGCTGCGCGGGTTCGATGTGGTTTCGCTCGACACGGTGGACCTCACCGCCTACTCGGCGGGACCGATCAGCGACGCCGAGCGAGTGCACCCGCTGCTGCCGGAGCACACCGCGTACGTGATCTTCACGTCCGGATCGACCGGCCTGCCCAAGGGCGTCGGCGTCCCACATCGTGCGATCGTCAACCAACTCGATTGGCTGGCACAGCGTTTCGGATTCGCCGCCGGTGACACCGTGCTGCACAAGACACCGACGACCTTCGACGCCTCGATCTGGGAACTACTGCTGCCGCAGCGGGTCGGCGCCCGGACGGTCATCGCCCGCCCCGGCGGCCACGGCGATCCGGCCTACCTGGCCGCGCTGATCACCGAACACCGCATCGACACAGTGCAATTCGCGCCGACCTTGCTCGCGGCGTACGTCGCGCACCTGGTGCAGGCACGCGCCGATCGGAACGCGTCCGCTACCGCGGGCCGAGCGTTCACCGCTGACCGAGGTGACGTCGGAGGAGGACCGCTCGCAGGAGCGGCAGAGCAAGGCGCAACCCGGTCGCGGCTCGCCGACGACTTCGTGGGTGATTCACTGCGTCGGGTCTTCGCGGGTGGCGAGGCGTTGCCCGCTGCGCTGGCACAGCAGGTGCGGGCGCTGATGGGGGCGAAGGTGGTGAACCTGTACGGGCCCACCGAGACCGCGGTGCAGGTGAGCAGTCACGTGGTGACCGACGACGACCTCGTCACGGTGCCGATCGGTGCACCCGTGTGGAATACCGGGCTCTATGTGCTCGATGCCCGGCTGCGGCCGGTGCTGCCGGGGGTCACCGGCGAACTGTATGTCGGCGGTGCACAGCTCGCGCACGGGTATGTGGGGTCGGCCGAACTCACCGCTGAGCGGTTCGTGTCCGATCCGTTCGGAGCGGTCGGTGCGCGGATGTACCGCACCGGCGACCTCGTCCGACTGCGTGGAAGGGGCACTCCCGCACTGGAATACGTCGGTCGCGCCGATCTGCAGGTGAAGCTCAACGGGCAGCGCATCGAGCTGGGCGAAGTCGAAGCCGCACTCCAGCGGCAACCGGGGGTCGCGCAGGCCGCGGCCGCCGTAGTGTCCGGGGTCGGCGCGGATCGGCTCGTCGCCTACGTCGTCGCATCGCGTTGCGAGGAGTTCGAGCGTGCCGGTGCCGATGACAACCCGAGCGGCATTGTCGGTGCGGTTGGTCGTGCCGCTGACGCTGCTGCTGGTGCTGCTGCCGATCCGAGCGCTCGAGCTGCCGGTATGGCGGCCGGTGCGAGTGCTGGAGCTGCCGATTTCACGGTGGCGCAGGGCGGTTCGTTCCTCGATGCGGCAGCGCTGCGTGCGGCGCTTGCCGTGGAATTACCCGGCTATCTGGTGCCCGCGGTGGTGCTCGAGCTGGACGCGTTGCCGGTCAACGCCTCCGGCAAACTCGATCGTGGCGCCCTCCCGCGCCCGGAACTTCGCCAAGCCACCTATCGGGCGCCGATCACCGCGACCGAGCAACTCGTGGCCGGCGCGTTCGCCGGCGTGCTCGGACTGGACCGAATCGGCATGGACGACAACTTCTTCGACCTCGGCGGCAACTCGCTCACCGCGGTCCAGCTGTCCTCGCGACTGAGTGAAGCGCTGGGCAGTGCGGTGCCGGTGGCGTGGTTCTTCACCGGCCCCACGCCCGCTGTCGTCGTGGAACGGCTACGCGCCGAAGATGATTCGAGCGACGACGCGTTCGCGGTACTGCTACCGCTGCGTGCGGGCGGCACCGGCGCACCACTGTTCTGTATCCACCCGGTGGGCGGTGTGTCCTGGTCGTTCGCCGGACTCACCCGCCACCTCGACCCGCAGCGCCCGATCTACGGGTTGCAGTCGCCTGCCCTCACCGCCGACGAACCGCTGCCCGGCACCATCGATGCCTGGGCGCAGCGCTACATCGCCGCCATCCGCGCAGTGCAGCCGCAGGGTCCGTATCACCTGCTCGGCTGGTCGCTGGGTGGGTTACTGGCCCACGCCGTCGCCACCGGCTTGCAGGCCGGTGGCGAGCAGGTGGCGCAGCTGGCCATGATGGACAGCTGGCTCGGCGACGGACCCGAACAGACTCCGATGCCCACCGTCGGCGACCTGCTCGGCGGCCTGGCCGGTGACGATCTCGCCTTCGACACCGAGGGTCTCGCCGCCGCGGCCGCGGGTATCGGCGGACCGCTGGCCGCACTCGACCGCGCCCGCATCGCCCGCATCATCGACGCCGCCACCGCCTCGATGCGAATGGTCGACGACTATCGTCCACGGCCCTTCGACGGCGACCTCGTCTACTTCGCGGCCACCGTCGACGATCCCAGCGGATCGCGGGGCGCGGCGAGTTGGGCCACCGCGGTCGAGGGCACAGTCCACCGGCACGGCATCGACGCCACGCACTGGTCGATGGCGGGCGAGGCGGCGCTCGCCCGGATCGCGGACGTTCTCGACGGGCCCGGATCCGGCGCACGTGGGTTCGCGAGCGAGAACCCGACGACGAGGGCCGATGCGCGGGCGGGGGCGATGGGCGCATAGAATCGCGGAGTCGGCCTTCGTGCCTACTGCCTGCATAATGAGGCATTTCCGCGCACGTCGCCAGCTCCCGTTCGAGAGGTCGAGGAACCATGCCAGAACAGCCGTCCGGTGGGATCGGGTGACGACGTCGAAGCTGACAGAATCGGAAACCGCGTCAGATGAGGACGCCGCAATGGGGGATCGGGTGACAGAGCCGAAGTTGACCGAATCGAATTCCGAATCCGCTGATGATGTCTCCACCGACGGTGGGGTGCGCCGCACCGTGCTGCCCGGTGGCCTGCGCGTGGTCACCGAACACGTGCCCGGCGTGCGCTCCGCCTCCATCGGGGTGTGGGTAGGGGTCGGTTCGCGCGATGAGGGCCCCACCGTGGCAGGCGCCGCGCACTTCCTCGAACACCTGCTGTTCAAGGCGACACCGACGCGCACCGCCCTCGACATCGCGCAGTCCATGGACGCGGTCGGCGGCGAACTCAACGCGTTCACCGCCAAGGAACAGACCTGCTACTACGCCCACGTCATCGACGAGGACCTGCCACTGGCGGTCGACCTCGTCTCCGACGTGGTGCTCAACGGTCTGTGCCGCGCGGTCGACGTCGATGTGGAGCGCCAAGTGGTCCTGGAAGAGATCGCGATGCGCGACGACGACCCCGAAGACCTGGTCGCCGACTCCTTCCTCACCGCCATGTTCGGCGACCACCCCATCGGACGCCCGGTGATCGGCAGCGTCGAATCCATCGAGAACATGCAGGCCGCACAGCTGCGCGGCTTCCATCAGCGCCGCTACCGGCCCGAGCGCATGGTGGTCGCGGTGGCGGGCAATGTGGAGCACGAGCGTGTCGTGGAGCTGGTGCACCGTGCGTTCGGGCCGCATCTCGACACCGCCGCCGAACCCGCACCGCGGCGCGAGGGGAAGTTCCGCGCGCAAGGCGCACCCGGTCTGATCAGGATCAATCGCGACAGTGAACAGACCCACCTCGCCTTCGGCGTGCGGGCATTCGGCAGGCACGAAGGCCAGCAGCGCTGGCCGCTGTCGATCCTCAACACGATCGTCGGCGGGGGCCTGAGTTCCCGTCTGTTCCAACGTATTCGGGAAGAGCGCGGCCTGGCCTACTCGGTGTACTCGAGCGTCGATACCTTCGCCGACACCGGCTCGTTCTCGGTCTCGCTCGGCTGCCAGCCCGAAAACCTCGGACAGGTCACCACGTTGGCGCGTGACGTGCTCGACGAGATCGCGGCCAACGGTGTCACCGACGCCGAATGTGCCAGGGCCAAAGGCTCTTTGCGCGGCGGACTGGTACTCGGCCTCGAGGACTCGGCATCCCGGATGAACCGAATCGGCCGCAGCGAACTCAGCTACGGCAACCACCGCAGCGTCTCGGCGACCCTGGCCCGCATCAACGCCGTCACCACCGACGAAGTCAGCGAAATCGCCCGCACCCTGCTCGCCCGTCCTTACGGTGCGGCGGTCTCGGGCCCGTACCAGCGCACCCGTGACCTCCCGGCCTCAGTACGAAAGCTCGTCGAGCGCTGAGCAATTCGGCCGGACTCGGTCGTCACGGTGCTCGTGAACGGCGACCGGTGTCCGGCCTGGCAGTCCCTTCCTCGGGGTGGGTGCGTGGGGATGCCGGTCTCGCGGACCGAGCGTGGCACCTGGGACCGCGGTCGACGGCGGCGACGCGTCGGCCGGCTGGTCCGCGTCTGACGCAGTGCTGTGGTGTGCTCGGGCGCCTGGGCATCAGATCCAAAGCCGGTACGGTGAATTCGGATAGCGCACAGGGGGAGGGGTTCAGTTATGCCGGTGCAGGTGGCGCTCGAGCGGGCACGCGTGGCCCAGGAGATCGGGCGGATCGAGGAGGCGCGGCAGATTCTCGGAACGGCGCTGCTCAATGCGCCAGAGGATCCGTACCTGCTCGTCGCGCTCGCGGATATCGCCTACGAACTCGACGAATATGACGACACGCTGCGCTTAGCGGGACAGGCCCTGCGCGCGAATCCTGATTCGTCCGGGGCGCACCACACGGTGGCGCTGGCGTACGCGATGCTCGACAACTGGGATCTGGCGCGCGAACACGGCCACACCGCGGCCCGGCTGCGCCCGCACGACGCGGCGACGGCACTGCTGCTGGCCTGGCTGCACAGTAGCGGTCCGCGGCGCGACCCGGAGCAGGCGCGCGCGGCGTCGGCCCACGCGACGGCGCTTGCGCCCAACGACGCGCAGGTTCACTTCTCGGCGGCACAGACCTATAAGCGGCTGTCCGACAGCCCCGCGGCCGAGCGCCACGTCGCCGCCGGACTGGCCATCGACCCGACCCACGTCGGCCTGCTCGGCATGCAAGCACGCGCCGAATTTGCGGTCGGCGGCGTCGAGGGCGGCCGCGCAGCCGCGATCGCGACACTGCGCGGTCTGCTCGCGAACGTGCCTACCGATCGCCAGGCCGGTCGGCTGCTCGCCGAGGTGCACTGGCGTGCGCTGCTGCGCCTGGCCGCATGGGTGTGGGCGTTCGCGGGATGCTATGCGGCACTGGCGATGTGGCTGCCGGCGATCGCGTTGCGGGTGCTGGCGCCGATGATGTTCTTCGCGTTGCCGCTCGCCTGGTACGGGGTGTTTCGCAAGCTGCGCAAGCAACTACCTCCCGGATACCTGCGAGCCAGGGTGATGCGGCCGCGGGCCGTGGTCGCGCTGGCCGCGGTGGCATTGTCGGCGGTGCTGGTGGACCTGGGTGCGATCGCGATGCGCTCGGAATTCGTCGCGCTGGTTCGGCTCGGCGGCATTGTGCTGGTACTGGGGGTGCTCGGTGCGGCCTTCGGGCATCTGCTGCTGTTCACGGCGTGGATGCGGCCCGGGCGCGATGACCCCGACCCTGACGACGGTGAGGATTTCGCGGGATTTCAGATCTTCGTGCTCGTCTTGTTCGTGGTGCCGTTGGTGATTGTGGTGGCGTTCCTGCGCGGCTGGGCTCGTCAGCCCGCGGTGTTCGGTGCGCTGGTCGCGATTGTCGGCGTGGTCGTTCTCACGCTGCTGGTCGAGGCGGCGATCGCAGGCTGGCGCGACAGGCGCAACTACCGTCGGTCGTGGCCGACCCTGGTGATCGTGCTGGTCATTCTCGCCATGATGGGTGGCTCGGGTGGTGCGGTGTGGTGGGGTGGCGGCGAGATCGTCCACGGGGAAACGCGCGGGCGGGACCTGGTGGACAAACCCACGACGTCGACGTCGACGACTACACGTCGTCCGCTTCCGACGCTTCCGACTCGGCTGTTGCAGACGCCGAACCGGCCACTGCCGAGCACGACGGTGCCGCCCCCGACGACCGAACGCTAGCGAGCAGGCGAGGCATCGGCTTGGTTGGCGGCGTCGACGATCGAGGGGAGTAGGCCGGGCAGGGCGTGCTCGATGGCGTCGGCGCGCAGGTTTTGGAAGGTCTGGCCGTCGATGGTCAGGCGCTCGATCAGGCCCGCTTCGCGCAGGATCTTGAAGTGGTGCGTCGCGGTGGATTTATTGATCGCGTCGTAGAGGGCCGCGCAGCGGATGGGGGCGGCCGCGTTGCTCAGGCGCCGGACCATTTCCAGGCGGACGGGGTCGTGCAGGGCGCCGAGGACGGTGGGGAGCGCGGCGACGGGCATGGTCGGCGCCGGGGCGAGATCTTTAGCCTGTGTCATGAGTTACCTCACTCGGGGGTTTGATAGTCATCATACTCGGCGTAGCCTGAGTCTCGTTCGATGGTGATCAAACTCTGCTGATGGGGGCCGCTGTGGCAGCGACAACGATGGTGCCGGTCGAGGCCGGGCAGCGCTGGGCGTACGGGCTCGTCCTGGCCGCGAGCGCGGTGGCGCTCGGGGTTTCCGGGGCGCCCGCGCCGCTCTACGGGATCTATGAGACCGAGTGGCACCTGTCGCCGCTGACCACGACCATGGTTTTCGCCGTCTATGCCTTCGCGGCGCTCGGTGCGGTGCTGGTCTCCGGGCGGATCTCCGACGTGGTGGGCCGCAAGCCGGTGATGATCGGCGCCTTCGCCACCATGATCCTCGGACTGGTCGTCTTCCTGCTCGCTGACTCGGTGCCGATGTTGTTGCTGGCCAGGGCATTGCATGGCACGGCAGTCGGGGCCACCGTCGTCGCCGGCGCCGCGGCGCTGCTGGATCTGCGGCCCGAGCGTGGAGCGCGGTCCGGGCAGCTCAGCGGGGTGGCGTTCAACGTCGGCATCGCGATCGCCGTTCTCGGCACCGCGGTGCTCGCGCAGTACGCGCCATCGCCGTTGCGCACGCCGTATGTGGTGATCACAGTCATCTGCGTGGCCGCGGGGGCAGGCATTCTCGCCCTTCGTGAACCGCACACCACTCGGGTGAAGGCACGCATCACCATCACGAAACCATCTGTCCCGCACGAGATCAGAGCTGACTTCTGGTTCTCCGCGATCGGCGTGATGGCCGCCTGGTCGGTGCTCGGTGTGCTGCTGTCGCTGTATCCGTCGCTGGCCGCGGCCGAAACCGGCGTGCACAACCTGGTGTTCGGTGGCGTTGTCGTCGCGAGCACCGCGCTGGCAGGCGCGCTGGCGCAGTTGCTGGCCACCCGCGTTCCGGCCCGTCGCGCCGCGGTGATCGGCGACCTCGGCATGGCGGCGGCGCTACTCGCGACTATTCCGGCGCTGGCAACGAAAGAGCCTGCGGTAGTGATTCTCGCGGGTCTGGTGCTCGGCGCCACCTTCGGTCTCGGTTTCGGTGGCTCGTTGCGGCACCTGTCCGAAGTCGTTCCGCCGCATCGCCGTGGCGAGACCATGTCGGCGTTCTATCTGCTGGCCTATTCGGCGATGGCATTGCCGACGTTGGCAGCGGGCTGGGCGGCGACGACTTGGGGACTCACGACGGTGTTCCCCTGGTTCATCGTGGGCGTCTCGGTGGCGTGTGTCGGCGCCGCACTGCTGGGTCTGCGCGGGACCAGGGCTGCCGCGAAAACGGCGTGACACGCAGGACGGTCCCGCGGAAAGCGGGACCGACCTGGGTGATTACTCGGGCCAACCGCCGTACGGAACGGTGATCAGTTCCAGGAAGTGGCCGTTGGGGTCGAGGAAATAGACGCCGCGACCGCCGTCGTTGTGATTGATCTCGTTGACCCCGTGTTTCTGGGGGTCGGCCCAATGGTCCAGCTTGTAGCGCTGGATCTTGGCGTAGGCCGCGTCGAACTCGGCCTCCGAGACCAGGAACGCGTAGTGCTGTGGCTGGATCTCGGAAATGAAGGGCGGAACCTTGGCGAAATCGAAGGCCGCGCCGTGATCGAGGGCGATCGGAATGAACGGCCCCCACTCATTTCCTATGTCCAACCCGAGGATGTCCGCCCAGAACTCGGCGGTCTCCCGATTATCGCGACATCCGACAATGGTGTGATTGAACTGCACTGACAGTGGATTTCTCCTTGTTTTGTGATGGCACCGACCCTGGGCTCGGTACGAGGCGGCCAACAGGAGCACCATCACCGAGATCGAGGTTAGCGACAGATCCCGGAATCTGTAAAGGGCTCTCGCGGTAGCGTCGCGAGCATGAGGATTCGTGGAGCCGTTCTGGAACGGATCGCCGACCCGGCGCCGTTCGCCGATTCGCAGCCGATCACCGTGTGCGACCTGGAATTGGCCGAACCGGGTCCGGGCGAATTGCTCGTACGGATCGAAGCGGCCGGGCTGTGCCATTCGGATCTGTCGGTGGTGGACGGCAATCGGGTGCGCCCGGTACCGATGCTGCTCGGCCACGAAGCCGCGGGCATCGTCGAATCGATGGGCGCCGGTGTCACCGATGTGACGCTCGCGCAGCGGGTCGTGATGACGTTCCTGCCGCGCTGCGGTGACTGCCCTGGCTGTGCGAGCAACGGGCGCACGCCGTGCGGTCCGGGCAGTGTGGCCAACAACGCGGGCGAACTGCTCGGCGGCGGGCGACGGCTCACCCGCGACGGCGAGCAGGTGCAGCACCACCTCGGCGTCTCCGGCTTCGCCACGCACGCGGTGGTGGACCGGCGTTCGGTGGTGCCGGTCGACGACGATGTGCCGCCCGAGGTGGCGGCGGTGCTCGGTTGCGCGGTGCTCACCGGCGGCGGTGCGCTGCTCAATGCGGCGAAACCCGGTGCGGGAGACCGGATCATGGTGGTCGGCCTCGGCGGGGTGGGGATGGCGGCCGTGCTCGTCGCGGTCTCGCTCGGTCTCGGTGAGGTGATCGCCGTCGATACGGTCCCCGAAAAGCTGGCGCTCGCAAGGGAATTCGGTGCTACTTCGGCCTGCACGCCGGCCGAAGTAGCCGAGCGGGGTGTGGTGGCCGAGGTGGTGATCGAAGCCGCCGGCAACGTACGCGCGTTCGAAACCGCCGTCGCCGCAACAGCACCCGGTGGTGTCACCGTGACGGTCGGCCTGCCCGCGCCGACCGCCACCGCCACGATCTCGCCACTGGCGCTGGTCGCGCAGGGCCGCACCATCATCGGCAGCTACCTGGGCTCCGCTGTCCCCGCCCGTGACATCCCCGAATATGTGCGGATGTGGCGTGCGGGCAAGCTGCCGTTGGAGCGGCTGGTCTCGGCCCGTATCGGACTCGACCAGGTGAACCAGGCCATGGACGATCTCGCGGCGGGTGCGGCCCTGCGGCAGGTCATCGTCTTCGACTGACACCTCGGCGAGCCGGATGGTGTGAGGTCGGCGCCGCGGTCGGGTCGGGTGCTCGATAGGCTGCCACGAGCAAGCTGAGTCGAGGACGAGGAGATGCGGTGACCATTCGGGTCGGAGTGCTCGGAGCACGCGGCAAGGTCGGGCAGGCGATCTGCGCGGCGGTGGAGGCGGCGCCCGATCTGGAGCTGGTGGCGCAGGTCGACAAGGGTGACGCGCTCGAGACGTTCACCGAGAACGGCACCCAGGTGGTCGTCGATTTCACCCACCCCGATGTGGTGATGGGCAACCTGAAGTTCCTGATCGAGAACGGCATCCACGCGGTCGTCGGCACCACCGGCTTCGACGAGGCCCGCCTCGCCGAGGTCCGTGGGCAGCTCGCGCAGCAGCCCGAGGTGGGGGTGCTGATCGCGCCGAACTTCGCCATCGGCGCCGTACTGTCGATGCGTTTCGCCGAGCAGGCGGCGCGGTTCTTCGACTCGGTCGAGGTCATCGAGCTGCACCACCCGAACAAGGCCGACGCGCCATCGGGCACCGCCTACCGCACCGCCGCGGTGATCGCCGCGGCCCGCGCCGAGGCCGGCGTCGGGATCAGCCCCGATGCCACCACTGCCGAACTCGAGGGTGCGCGCGGTGCCGATGTCGACGGTGTGCGGGTGCATTCGGTGCGCCTGGCCGGGCTCGTCGCCCACCAGGAGGTGCTGTTCGGTACGCAGGGTGAGACCCTGACCATCCGCCACGACTCCATCGACCGGTCCTCGTTCGCGCCGGGTGTGCTGCTCGGGGTGCGCGAGATCGCCGGGCGGCCGGGTCTGACCGTCGGGCTCGACCCGTTCCTGGATCTGTGAGTACCTCCGACGCGCAGCGACCTGGTCGGCAGGTCATGAGAACCGTTGCGGTCGTGGCATTTCTGGTTGTCGCGCTGCTGTTCTACTTCGTCCGGCTCGGCGGGCTCGCCATCGCCTACATCGCCGACGGCACGTTCGCGGGTATCGCGATCGGCATCGGGATGCTGCTGCTGCCCATTGTCGGTATCTGGATCCTGTGGGCGACCTTGAGCGCGGCGTTCGATCATCAACGGCTGGCCCGGCGGATCCACGAGGAGGGCCTCGAGGTCGACACCTCGGCACTGCCGCGCCGACCCTCCGGCCGGATCGAACGCGACGCGGCCGACGCCCTGTTCGCCCAGATCAAGACCGAGTGGGAAGCCGACCCGGACAACTGGCGCTCCTCCTACCGGCTCGCCCGCGCCTACGACTACGCCGGCGACCGCGGCCGCGCCCGCGACACCATGCGCCGCGCGGTGGCACTGGAAAAACTGGAACGCGACCCAGGAGAGTAGCGAGCCCATGGCCCGGTTGCTGATCATCCACCACACCCCGTCGCCGCATACCCAGGCGATGTTCGAAGCGGTCCTCGCCGGTGCGAGCGACCCGGAGATCGAGGGGGTCGAGGTGGTGCGCCGGGCCGCGCTCGCGGTCACCGCCGTCGACGTGCTCGAAGCCGACGGATACCTGCTCGGCACCCCGGCCAACCTCGGCTACATGAGTGGCGCGCTCAAACACGCGTTCGACACGATCTACTATCCGTGCCTCGACTCGACCGGCGGCCGTCCGTATGGCCTCTACCTGCACGGCAACGAGGGCACCGAAGGCGCCGAGAGCAGCGTGGAGCGGATCACCACCGGGCTGGGCTGGCAGCGTGCCGCCGCGGCGGTCGTGGTCTCGGGACCGCCGAGCAAGGCTGATCTGGAGAAATGCTGGGAGCTCGGCGCCACCGTCGCCGCCGGTCTGATGGACTGAATCGGGTCCGCCCCGAATTTTGGTGGGCTGACACGCGGGCTCGGGATGCGGTAGAACTCGAGGCCGACGTGTTGCGGGCTGGCCGCGGTGGGTGTTCGAAGATGGGGAGTGGTCGGTGAGCGAGTTGGAACAGACGCGCACGATGGCACGGGTCGGTCTGGTGGAGGACCACGAGTCCGTGGCGATCGGGTTGGCGGCGATGCTCGGTCCCGAACCCGATCTGGAACTGGTGGCGGTGGCGGAATCGGTCGCCGGGCTGCTCGCCGAGACCACCGACCTCGATCTCGTCGTTCTCGACCTGCGTCTGCCCGACGGGTCGACGCCCGAGGACAATGTCACCGCACTGCGCGAACGCGGCATCGAGGTGCTGGTCTTCACCGGCGCCGACAACGCCTTTCTGGTCCGCTCCGCCGCCAAAGCGGGCGTGCTCGGAGTGCTGCGCAAGTCCGAGAGTGTGGCGACGGTGGTCGCGGCGGTGCGCCGGGCCGCGTCGGGGGAGCAGGTGGTGACCACCGACTGGGCCGCCGCCATCGACGGTGATCCGAAGCTCTCCGATGTCGGGCTCAGCCCGCGTCAGGAGGAAGTGCTGATGCTGTACGCCTCGGGGGAGAAGGCCTCGCGGGTGGCCCGGCTGACCGGGTTGTCGGAGCAGACCGTCAACGACTACCTGGGCCGCATCCGGCAGAAATACTCCGACGCGGGCCGACCCGCCCCGACCAAGACCGATCTGTACAAACGGGCCGTCGAGGACGGGTGGCTGCCCGTGCCGGAGAGGCAGCAGCGCACGTGAGTGATCTCGCGGTCGCGACGGCGCCCGCACCGGTCGGCGACGCCGAACTCTCGCGGGCGGCGACCGAACAGATCCTGCGCAGGCTCGGGCTGGTGATCGGGACCGGCGCCATGATCGTGATGGTGCTGGAACTGCCCGCGGTGGTGGTTCAGCCCGTCAACCAGTCGATCTGGCCGGAACTGCATCTGGTGTCGGCGTATCTGATGTTCGGGGCGCTGGCGATCGTGTCGGCCCGCGGCCCTGCCTACGGGATCCGGCGCACCGCCGCCGCGGCCGCTGTGTGTTATCTCGCGGCCACCGTGGCGACGCCGCTGGTGTATTCGGTGGTGCACATCGGTTCGTTCGCGTCCTGGCCCTATCGCGGGCTGGCCGTGGGTGTGATGGCCGCGGGGCTCGCGTGGCCGCGGCACGGTGCGGCCGGATTCGGGGCGGTGCTCGCGGTGGCGACCAGTGTGTCGAATGCCCTTGTCGTGCCGGGCATTTCGCTGTGGGCGATGTTCGGCGACATCACCAGGGCGCTCGGCGTGGCAGCACTGTTCCTGTGGTGTGTGGTGTACGCGCGCGCCGCCGCCGAACGTGTCGACCGGGAAGCTGTTCGGCAGCGCAGCCGGGCGGCGGCGGTCGCGGCGACGGCGGCCAGGGAACGCGAGGGGGCGCGTTTCGCGGCACTCATCCACGACGCGGTGCTCTCGACGTTGCTGGAAGCCTCGCGTGCGCAGCAGTCCTCGTCGGTGCTGCGCAACCAGGCCGCGCGCACCCTCGAACAGCTCGAGCAGTCGCGGACCGCGCCCGAGATCGAGCACCTCGACGCCGCCGCGGCGATCGAATTCCTGCGCGAGGCGGTGCGCGAGGTGGAGTCCGAGATTCCGGTGCAAGTGTCCTCGCGGCGCGCGGCTGATCTGTGCCTGCCGATCGAGGCCGCGCAGGTGCTCGGAGCCGCGCTCTCGGAGGCGGTGCGCAACAGCTTGCGCCATGCCGACGTCGCGGGCCGGACGGTGCGGCGCGGTGTGGCGGTCACGATCGCGACCGGGGGGATCCGGGTGGTGCTCTCCGACGACGGCGCCGGGTTCGACCCGGCGCGGGTGTCGGCCGATCGGATGGGGATCGCAGGCAGCATCCTGGGCCGGATGCGCGCGCTCGCCGGTGGCGCGGCCTTCGTGGAATCGGCTCCGGGCGCGGGGACCGTGGTGACTCTGGTGTGGGGTAGTTGATGGTCGAGCGTGATCTGCCGTTCGCGATGCGCGACCTGTTCGGCCTCAGCGACGGCACGGCGTGGCTGTTCGTGGTGATCTTCGAAGCCACCATCGTGATGTATCTGCGGGTGAATTTCGACATCGCGCCGCCGGCGGCCGCGTTCGGCGCGCTGGTGCTGATGACCGTGGCGGCGCTGGTGGTGCTGGTGTTCCCGGTGGATCCGCTGCCGTGGCCCGCCACGATCTTCGTGGCGTGCGCGGGGCCTGCGGCGATGGCGCTGACCGTGCCGTGGCTCGAGAGTGCGTCGGGGTTCTCGCACCAGCTGTGGACCGCCTATCCCACGTCGTATCTGCTGGCGATATTGGTGCTGCGCGGGCGGATAATGGCGGCCTGGCTCGGCGTGGCCGCCGCCGCGACGGTGCTGATCACGCTGGGCGTGTTCACCGCCTGGCATGCCGAAACCGTGGTGCGCGCGCTGACCCCGATCGCCACAGTGGGCGCGGTGACGGTGTTCATGTCGATCATTCGACCCACCCAGCGGTCGCTGCGGGAACTACGCAGCGAGGCCAACCGGCGGGCGGCGACCGAGGCCGCGCTGGCCGCGGCCAACGCCGAACGTGATCGTCAGCTGGGGGCCCTGGACCGGGTGGCGGGGCCACTGCTCGCCCGGATCGCCGCGGGGATCGAGCTCACCGACACCGAACGTGAGCAATGCAGACTGCTCGAAGCCGAACTGCGCGACGGTCTCCGGGCCCCACAGCTGGTCACCGACCGGCTCAGCGCCGCGGCGCGTGGGGCCCGATCGCGCGGGGTCGAGGTCACCCTGCTCGACGACGGCGGCTTCCGCGGTGTGCCGGAATGGGTGCGCCACAATGTGATCGAGGCCGCGGTCGGCGAACTCGAGATGGCGGGAGCGGGCTCGGTGACCGTACGGGTCCTGCCGGTCGGCAGGCGCTGGGTGGCGACCGTGCTGGCCGCCGCGCCGGGCGGGGACCGACGGACCGAGATCGATACCGCGGGCGAGGTCCGGGTCTCCACCTGAGCGCCGATAACTTGTCGGACCCCTGTGTCAGGCTCAGGCAATGCAGCGGATGAATGCGGCGCAGGCCCGTCGAACGGCACTGGCCGCGCAGGGCTTCGGCAAGCGCAGGCCGACCAACCCCAAGCGTCGGGCCGTGCTCGATGTGGTCGCCAGAACTCGTCTGCTGCAACTGGATTCGGTGTCGGCGGTGGTGCGCGCGCACTACGCGCCGGTGTTCAGCCGGATCGGCCCCTACGATCGCGGCCTGCTCGACGGCGCCGCCTGGAGCGACAGCGCGAAGGCCCGGCGCGGGCTGGTGGAGTACTGGGCGCACGAGGCCGCGCTGATCCCGGTCGCCGACTGGCCGTTGATGCGCTGGCGGATGGCGGAGTACCGACACGGGCGCTGGTCGGGAATGCGCAAGGTCGTCGAACGCAATCCGACCCTGGGCAAGGACATTCTCGATGTCGTGACCGAGGTGGGTGCGGCGAGCGCGGGGGAGATCGAACGTCATCTGGAGCTGGACAAGCCGCGTCCGAAGGGGACCTGGTGGAACCTGAGCGACACCAAGATGATCTGTGAGCAGCTCTTCGCCGCGGGCGAGCTGTCCACCGCGCGCCGGGTCGGGTTCGCCCGGCACTACGACCTCACCGAACGGGTCGTTCCGGCCGATGTGCTCGACCGGGAGATCTGCGAGGACGACGCCGTGCGCGAGCTGATCCGGCGGGCAGGCCGGGCCCTCGGCATCGGCACCGAGGCCGACCTGCGCGACTACTACCGGCTGGCCCGGCGCCAGAGCGCCCCGGCGATCGCCGAACTGGTCGACGCGGGCGAACTACTGCCGGTCGACGTCGACGGCTGGGACGCGCCCGCCTACCTGCACCCGGAAGCCGCCACCCCGCGCCGGATCACCGGGACCGCATTGCTGTGCCCGTTCGATCCGCTGATCTTCTTCCGCCCGCGCACCCAGCGGGTCTTCGACTTCCACTACCGGATCGAGATCTACACCCCCGAACCCAAACGGGTGCACGGCTATTACGTCTTCCCGCTGCTCGTCGACGGCAAGCTCGTCGGCCGGGTGGATCTGCGCGCCGAACGAGCCACCGGCCGGCTACTCGCCCCCGCCGCGTTCGCCGAACCCGGCTACGCCACCGCGGAGACCGCCCAGGCATTGCGCGGGGCGCTGCGCGAAATGGCCGACTGGCTCGAACTCGACGAAGTCGTTATCGGCGAACGCGGCGACCTGGCCCCGCTGCTCTGATTCTGACGTCGTCGACTGTGCCTACCAGCCCTTGCCGCCGTATCCGCGCATCTGATCCTTCAACGCGCCGCTGACGGCACCGGAGAGCCAGGAGTTCAGCGACTGGCCGTTCTGCTGGGCCGCCTCCTCCGCGCGCGACTTGAGCTGCTCGACCAGACGCAGGGTCACCCGGCTGATGTCGCCGGTCATCTCCTCGAAAGTCTGCGGTTCCTCCGCCCCCGACGGCGTGTTCTTGCGCACGTCGGCCTTCGCCTCGGTGCCCTCCAGCCGGACGTGCACGGTGCGGTCACCGAGTTCGGAACTGATCTCGGCGGCCAGTTCCGACAGCGCCGAGAGCAGCACCAGCCGGCTCGAGCTCTCCACCGCCGTGGCGAGGGCGGCGGCGGTGGCCTGCGTTTTCTCGTCGCCGAGCGCGGCGGCGGCGATCAGTTCCTCGCGCAACCGCGCGGTATGAGCATTCAGATCCATGACATCAGTGTGACGTCACAAATGACATCACGCAAGGTGAAAAACAGCCACCGGCAGCCGCTTCGGGCGCTAGGGTGTCGAGGCACATCCGGCGACCGGGTAGCCTTTCTGACCATGACGAACGGTGAATCGACGACAACGGAGCTGCGCGCGTCCGGCACGGTGGGTGTCGCGATGGTGACCCCCTTCAGCGCTGCGGGCAAGCTCGACGTCGATGCCGGTGTCGCCCTGGCGGCACGCCTGGTCGACCGTGGGGTCGACCTGCTGATCATCTCGGGTACCACCGGCGAGTCGCCGACCACCAGCGAAACCGAGAAAGCAGACCTGCTGCGGGCGGTTGTCGACGGCGTCGGCGACCGGGCCACCGTGGTCGCCGGTGCGGGTACCTACGACACCGCGCATTCGATCGAACTGGCGCGTGCCGCGGAGAACGCGGGCGCGCACGGTTTGCTCGTCGTGACGCCGTATTACTCGCGGCCGACGCAGGAAGGCCTGATCGCGCACTTCACCGCGGTCGCCGACGCCACCGCCCTGCCGGTCACGCTCTACGACATTCCACCGAGGTCGGTGGTGCCTATCGCCATCGACACGATCCGGCGCCTTGCCGAGCATCCCAACATCGTCGCGGTGAAGGATGCCAAGGGCGATCTCGTCTCCGGAGCCGATCTCATCGCGACCACCGATCTGGATTTCTACTCCGGTGACGACGGACTGAATCTGCCCTGGCTCTCGGTCGGTGCGGTCGGATTCATCAGCGTCATCGGCCACCTCGTGCCGGAACGACTGCGCGAGATCCACCAGGCCTACACCACCGGTGACGTGGCCAGGGCGCGAGAGATCAACGCGACACTACTGCCGCTGTACGCGGCCATGACCCGCCTGGGAGGTGTGGCGATGTGTAAGGGAGGACTCCGATTGCTCGGCATCGACGTAGGTGAGCCCCGGTTGCCCCAGCTGATGCCGACGCAGGCTCAGCTGGCGGAACTGGCGTTGGATCTGCAGGCCGCGGGGGTGTCGGCATGACCGAACCCGCAGCCCGTAAGCCCCGTCGCCGTTCGGCATCGCGCGCCGCTGGTGCGCCCGAGCCGACACCTGTGGAGAGTGTGCAGGCCGCGGCGAAAAAGGTCGTTCCGACCGAGGCCGCCCCGGCGGTGAAGGAACCGGCAATCGCCGAGCCGATCGCGCAGGTCGCCGCCGAGGCGAACCTGGCCGGTAACGCCGAAGCGGGTACCGACCTGCGCGGCGCCGCCGAGGAACGCGTCACCGCGAAGAAGACCGCGCCGCGCCGCGCCAGGACCAAGCCGGCCACCGAAGCCAAGGGCAAGCAGGCCGAGGCCAAGACCAAGCCCGCCGCCGAGCAGTCGCGCGGCGGCGGTCGTGGCAGGCAGGGTGGCGGTCGCGGTCGAGGTGCGGCACCGGTCGCCGAGCCGCGCGAGAAGGCCGCCCACGACAAGCTGGGCCCGCCGCCGAAGCTGGCGAAGAACGGTCTTCGCCTGTTCGCACTGGGCGGCATCGGCGAAATCGGCCGCAACATGACCGTGTTCGAATACGGCGGCAAGCTGCTGATCGTCGACTGCGGTGTGCTGTTCCCCGAGGACCAGCAGCCCGGCGTCGACCTGATCCTGCCGGACTTCGGGCCCATCGAGCACCGGATGGCCGACGTCGAGGCGATCGTGCTCACCCACGGCCACGAGGACCACATCGGTGCCGTGCCGTTCCTGCTGCGCCTGCGCCAGGACATCCCGGTGATCGGCGCCAAGTTCACCCTCGCCCTGGTGGCGGCGAAGGCTCGCGAGCACCGCTTGCAGCCCAAGTTGCGCGAGGTCGCCGAGGGTGAGACCACCGTGCACGGCCCGTTCGAGCTCGAGTACTTCGCGGTCAACCACTCGATTCCCGACGCGCTGGCCGTGGCCATCCGTACCGGTGCGGGCGTGGTCCTGCACACCGGTGACATCAAGCTCGACCAGCTACCCCTGGACGGCCGCCTCACCGACCTGGCCGGTTTCTCCCGCCTCGGCGACGAGGGCGTCGACCTGTTCCTGGTCGACTCCACCAACGCCGAGGTCCCCGGCTTCGTCACCCCCGAGCGCGAGATCGGTGGCGTGCTCGACAATGTCATCGGCAAGGCGACCAACCGCGTCATCGTCGCCTCGTTCGCGAGCCACGTGCACCGCATCCAGCAGGTGGTCGACGTCGCGCAGAAGTACAACCGCAAGGTCTGCTTCGTCGGTCGTTCGATGGTCCGCAACATGGAGATCGCGCAGGACCTCGGTTACCTGACGGTGCCCGACAATGTCGTGGTCACCCTCGATCAGGCCGCGAACCTGCCCGGCAACCGCCTGGTGCTGATCTCCACCGGTTCCCAGGGCGAGCCGCTGTCGGCGCTGTCGCGGATGGCGCGTGGCGAGCACCGGCAGATCAATATCCGCGCCGACGACCTGGTGGTGCTGGCGTCCTCGCTGATCCCGGGCAACGAGAACTCGGTATTCGCCGTGGTCAACGGCCTGGCCCGGCTCGGCGCGACCGTGATCACCCAGCAGAACGCGAAGGTGCACGTCTCCGGCCACGCCTCCGCGGGTGAGCTGCTGTACCTGTACAACGCGGTGCGCCCGACCAACGCCATGCCCGTGCACGGCGAATGGCGCCACCTGCGCGCCAACGCCGCACTGGCCGTGGCGACCGGTGTGCCCGAGGAGCGGGTCATGCTCGCCGAGGACGGCGTGGTGGTCGACCTGGTCGACGGCATCGCCTCCATCGTCGGTCGCGTGCCGGTCGGACACGTCTACGTCGACGGCCTCTCGGTCGGTGACGTCGGCGAGTCGACCCTGTCGGACCGCCTGGTCCTCGGCGAGGGTGGTTTCATCTCGATCACCATCGTCATCGACTCGACCACCGGCAAGGCGGTCAGCACGCCCGAGCTCAACGGGCGCGGCTTCTCCGACGACCGGACCGCGCTCGACGGCGCGAACGAACTGGTCGAGGCGGAGCTGCTGCGCCTGGCCGGTGAGGGCATCACCGACACTCATCGCATCGCCCAGGGCGTGCGCCGGGTGGTGGGTCGCTGGGTCGCCGACGTCTACCGTCGTCGTCCGATGATCGTGCCGACGGTCGTCGCCGTCTGATCGACTGATAACGGAGAACCGCTGGGCGACTCAGTCGCCCAGCGGTTTTCTTGTATGTCCGCCGGTTCTCAGGCCTGGCAGGCCGCGGAGTCGAGCTGGGCCGACTTCACGATATTGCAGGCGAACACGTGCGAGACCTTCCAGGAGTCGTCCTCGGCGACGAAGTCGACGAAGGCGTCCTTGACGGGAGTGCCGTCGATGGTGACATCGGCGTTCGCCTTGAGCTTGCCGTCGGCGGGTTCACCGACGGTGGTGATGGCGACCTTCACGTTGTTCTGCTTGGCCGCCTCGACGAACTTGTCGACCAGCATCGGATCCTGGTCGGCGTCCTCGATGTAGGTCTTCTTCTCGTCGCTGGTGAGCTGACCGGCCAGGGCCTTGTTCAACCGGGCATTCAGGTCGGCGGCGGTGGGCTTGGGCAGGTTGGGCACGGTGGTGGCCGCGGGCTCGCCACCCTCTTCCTTGCCCGACTTGGCGTCGCCCGATTCGAAGGCGCCGCCCTGGCTGGTCGTCGTGCCCGCGCTCTTGCTGGTCGAGTCCGCGTCGGAACTGCACGCGCTGAGGCCGAGCGCCGCGACGATCGCGACGAGGACGGCAGCGGTTTTCACTGGACGGTTGTTCACTACAACTCCCATGATCATGGTCGAAACGGGTCGGGCTAGAGCTGGTAGCCGCTGGTGCAGTTCCAGTGCTTGATGTAGGCGTTGCCCGGATTGTTGTTCAGCGCTTCGCGTTTGGCGCCGCCGATCGTCGACGCGGAGCCGTAGCTCCACCACCCGCGCGAGATCGCGATGGCGCCACAGCCGTTGCGGTAGGACACCTTCACATCGCAGCCACCACCGCCACCGCCGCGTCGGCAGGCCGCCATGGCACCGGCCTCGGCATCGGCGTAGCTGCCGTAATCGGTTGCGTATCCGTAAACCCCCGGTTTGACCGACACCGCGATGGCGCCGTAATTGCCCGACTGCGCCTGGGCCGGTGCGATGTGCCCCGCGAAAATCGCGACTGCGGTGGCACCCAGCACGGCCGCGCTGGTGAGCATTCTCTTCACTTGTAGCGTCCCCTTCATATGCACGGGTCGACGACCCGATAGAGCGCTGTCAAAGTACCGAGCAGGCCGCTGCTCGCGCCAGCGTTGCGAGCCCAGAACGGCCGAAATAGAGGATTTCGGCAAGGATTCGATAAGTTCGGGCCCGCGAAACGCGGTTCCGGGCGAGATTTCCCCGCGCTGACCGGGGCGCCGCGACCTGCGCATCCGGGTCCGATCGCCCCCGTCAGCGGGGTGGGACCAGTGTTGCGGATGGTCTCGGAGGTGTTGGAGCGGCTAGCCTGATGGTCATGGCAGGTAAGTCCCGCAGCACCACGACCTCTCGTGCGCGGGCGGGATCGACCAGGGGGCAGACGCCGGCGGCGCGGGCTCGTACGGCGACCCCGCGAGCGACGGCGGCTCCACGTGGGCGCACCACGCCCGTGCGCAGGCCGGTCAAACGCGCTTCCAACACCGCACCCCTGTCCGTGATCGGCCGCGGCATCGGGAGCAGTTGGACCATGCTCGCGCGTGGCCTCGGCGCCACCACTCGCACGCTGAGCCGGGCAGGCGACCTCGACCACGGGCACCGGCGCGACGGAATCGGGTTGGCGCTCATCGCGTTGAGCGCGATTATCGCCGCCGCGATGTGGCTCTCGGCGGGCGGACCGGTCGGCCGTTTCCTCGAAGACGTCGTGCGCGCGATTGCCGGTTCCGCGGCCGCGCCGGCGCCGATTCTGCTGGTCGCGCTCGCGGTGGTACTGATGCGCACCGAACCGCATCCGGAGATCCGGCCGCGGCTGGTCCTCGGTGGGCTGCTCGTGGTGCTCCCCGCGCTCGGGGTGTGGCATCTGGCGGCCGGGTCCCCGACCGACGCGGACGGCCGCGCCACGGCGGCGGGCGCGTTGGGATACGCGATCGGCGGACCGCTCGGCCAGGGCCTCACACCCTGGCTCGCACTGCCGATCCTGTTGCTGGCCATGATGTTCGGCGTGCTGCTGCTCACCGGGACCACGGTGCGCGAGGTGCCGGCCAAGCTGCGTGAGTACTTCGGTCTCGGCGAATACGCCGACGACAGTGACCCTTATGATCCGGCGAATTACGACGCCGACGGATTCCCGGTGCACCGCAACCGAACCCGTCGCCGTGGCCGCAACCCCGACGACAACTACCCGCCCGACGAATTCGGCGGTTCCGACGCGGTCACCGAGTCGCTCGGCGAACCGCCGCTGCGCGATGCCAAGCCGATCGAGGAACCACCCGCACCGGCCCCCGCACCGAAACCGGCGCGTAAGCGGCCTGCGGTCAAGCCGGTCGACCAGACCCCGCTGCCGCTACCGGAGCCGGAGTTCGTCACCGACCGTGTCGTCGACGGCGACTACACGCTGCCCCCGCTGACCCTGCTGCTCGACGGCGATCCGCCCAAGAAGCGCTCCGCGGCCAACGAATCGATGATCGAGGCGATCACCGAGGTGCTGGTGCAGTTCAAGATCGACGCCGCGGTCACCGGCTTCGTGCGCGGCCCGACGGTGACCCGCTACGAGGTGGAACTCGGTCCCGGCGTCAAGGTCGAGAAGATCACCGCGCTGGCCCGCAACCTCGCCTACGCGGTCGCCACCGAGAACGTGCGCCTGCTCGCGCCCATCCCCGGCAAGTCGGCCGTTGGCATCGAAGTGCCCAATGCCGACCGTGAATTGGTGCGCCTGGCCGACGTCCTGAAATCGCCGCACACCCGCAACGACCACCATCCGCTGGTGATCGGCCTCGGCAAGAACATCGAGGGTGAATTCGTCTCGGCGAACCTGGCCAAGATGCCGCACCTGCTGGTGGCCGGTTCCACCGGTTCGGGTAAGTCGAGTTTCGTGAACTCGATGCTGATCTCGCTGCTGCACCGGGCCACCCCGGAGGAGGTCAGGATGATCCTGATCGACCCGAAGATGGTGGAGCTCACGCCGTACGAGGGCATTCCGCACCTGATCACGCCCATCATCACCCAGCCGAAGAAGGCCGCGGCCGCGCTGGCCTGGCTGGTCGAGGAGATGGAACAGCGCTACCAGGACATGCAGGCCAACAAGGTTCGCCACATCGACGACTTCAACAAGAACGTGCGATCGGGCAAGATCACCGCCCCGCTCGGCAGCGAACGCGTCTACCGGCCCTACCCGTACATCCTGGCCATCGTCGACGAGCTCGCCGACCTGATGATGACGGCCCCGCGCGATGTCGAGGACGCGATCGTGCGGATCACCCAGAAGGCGCGCGCCGCCGGTATCCACTTGGTGCTGGCCACCCAGCGCCCTTCGGTGGATGTGGTGACCGGTCTGATCAAGACCAATGTGCCCTCGCGGCTGGCGTTCGCCACCTCCTCGCTCACCGACTCGCGCGTCATCCTGGATCAGCCGGGCGCGGAGAAACTGATCGGTATGGGCGATGGACTGTTCCTGCCGATGGGCCAGGGCAAGCCGACCCGTCTCCAAGGCGCCTTCATCTCCGACGAGGAGATCCAGGCCGTCGTCGAGTTCAGCAAGACCCAGGCCGAACCCGAATACCAGGAGGGCGTCACCGCGGCCAAGGCCGGCGAGGTCAAGGACGTCGACCCCGATATCGGTGACGACATGGACGTGCTGCTGCAGGCCGTGGAGCTGGTGGTCACCTCGCAGTTCGGTTCGACCTCGATGTTGCAGCGCAAGCTGCGGGTCGGCTTCGCCAAGGCGGGCCGGTTGATGGACTTGATGGAGACACGCGGTGTGGTGGGTCCCAGTGAGGGCTCCAAGGCGCGCGACGTGCTGATCAAGCCCGATGAGCTCGACGGTCTGCTGTGGTCGATTCGTGGCGGCGATCCGGGCGCGTCCGAGGACGAGTAACGCCGTTCCCGGTTTGCTCTGACCGTGCCGGAAGCAGGCGGCGACGAACGAGGAGGGACCTGGCACGGCTCATGGTCGCCGAGAGATGCCCGGACACGGAGTCGGGCGGCAATCGCCTGATCAGGCGGTGAAGCGGGCGCGCGCGAGGCGGGTACCCGACATCAGAACACCGGGGCAGAGCCGGTGCTTCGCGGTTCGGCGCTGTCGCTGCGCGGTGGTTTCGTACACGGCTCGCTCCTCTCGGGTCTGTATCGTCGGTCGTTGATGCGGTGACGGTAGCAGCGGTCGTGAATCGGGCGAAAGGGCTTTTCCGCCTGCGCGGCGGTGGGCCGGGCCGCCGATGTGTGTGAAATCATGGCGGGCAATCGTTCCGCAAGCCAACTGAAACGGACAATTCGGGCATGATGGGCGACATGAACTTCATCGATCGGACCACCACATGCAGGTGACCACGCTCGAGTGGGTGATCACCGGACTGGTGATCCTCGGCCTGTTCGTCTTCGACTTCTACGCCCACGTGCGCACCCCGCACGAGCCGACCTTCAAGGAATCGGGCATCTGGTCGGCCGTCTACATCAGCTTGGCGCTGCTGTTCGGCCTGTTCGTCGCCTGGAAATGGGGCGGCACGTTCTCGGGGGAGTACTACGCGGGCTTCGTCACCGAGAAAGCGCTCTCGGTCGACAACCTGTTCATCTTCCTCATCATCATGAGTACCTTCGCCGTGCCGCGGATCTACCAGCAGAAGGTGCTGCTGATCGGCATCGTGCTGGCGCTGGCGATGCGCGGTGTGTTCATCGCGGTCGGCGCGGCCGCGATCAGCGCCTACAGCTGGGTGTTCTACCTGTTCGGCGCGTTCTTGATCTACACCGCGATCAACCTGCTGCGCGAGAGCGGGCACGAGGTCGAACACGAGAAGAAACGCGACAGCTACATCGTCTCGCTGGCCAAGCGGGTCCTGCCGACCACCGACGAGTACGACGGTGACAAGCTCGTCACCCGGATCAACGGCAAACGCGTGGTGACCCCGCTGCTGCTCGCGCTGCTGGCCATCGGTTTCGCTGACCTGCTGTTCGCGCTGGACTCGATTCCGGCCATCTACGGTCTCACCGAGGAGCCGTACCTGGTGTTCACCGCCAACGCCTTCGCGCTGATGGGTCTGCGCCAGCTGTACTTCCTCATCGGTGGGCTGCTCGACCGCCTGGTGTACCTGTCCTACGGTCTGGCCGCGATCCTGGCGTTCATCGGCGTCAAGCTGGTGCTGCACGCGCTGCACGAGAACACGCTGGGGTTCATCAACGGTGGTGAGCACGTGAGCGTCCCGGAGATCTCCACGGCGTTCTCGCTGAGCGTGATCATCGGCATTCTGGTCATCGCGACGGTGGCGAGCCTGCTGCGCACCCGTAACACCAACAAAGCCTGACACCACCGCGGACGACGCTGCCCGGAACCCCAAGGGGGTTCCGGGCAGCTCTGTCTCCGGGCCGCGCGCTACTCGGCGAAGGCGCCCATCACCGGCAACCACTCGACGACGCGGACGGCGTCGATCAGGTCCAGCTTGTCGAACGGGTCGTTGCCCAGCAGTTCGGTCAGCGAGGGCGCGTCGTCGGCGCGGAACAGCAGCAGTGCGCCCGAACCGTCGGGGTAGGGCCCGCTACTGAGCACCGTGCCCGCGTCGACGAGAGCGTTCAGCCAGCCGCGGTGCTCGGGCCGGTTGGTCGCGCGGTCGGCCGCGGTGGACTCGGAGTAGGTGTAATGGACAGCGAAGATCGGCACAGTCGATCACTTTCTGGCGATGGAGTTTCTACAGGGTCAGCAGCATGCGGGTGTTGCCGAGGGTGTTCGGCTTGACGAAGCTGAGGTCGAGGAATTCGGCGACGCCGGTGTCGTAGGAGCGGCACATCTCCGCGTACACCTCGGCGGTGACGGGCGTGCCGTCGATCTCGACGAACCCGTGCCTGCCGAAGAAGTCCACCTCGAAGGTCAGCACGAACAGGCGCTGCAACTGCAGTTCGCGGGCGACGGCGACCAGATGCTCGACCACGGCGCCGCCGACTCCGCGGCCCTTGACGACGGGATCCACCGCGACAGTGCGTACTTCGCCCAGATCGGCCCACAACACGTGCAACGCGCCGCAGCCGACGACCTGTCCGTCCAGCTCGGCGACCCAGAACTCCTGCACCGATTCGTACAGGGTGACCAGGTTCTTCTCCAGCAGGATGCGGCCGGCGTACTCGTCGACCAGGCGCTTGATCTCGGGGACATCGGAGGTTCGCGCTCGTCGCACGACCACGCCGGAAACAGGCGCCACAGTGGGCGCGTCGCTGGTCGGACTACTCGAGGGTCCCCGTGAGGTCATGGGTGCACAGTAGTCGGCCGGGTTACCGATAGTCTGAACATGTGCCGCACATCCTGTCGTTCCGCTCCTCGCATCGCGCCGGGCTCGACGACCGGATCGCGTGGCACCGATCGTGCGGGCAAACAGCTCGCGAAACCGTTGGATTTCGGCGCAGTGCCGGTGAGTGCCGAGAGGGCAGCGCATGAACGGTCAGCGCCTGGAGGCGGTAGCTTGCGTGGCCACGGAAGGCGCCCGGTCATGCCAAGAGGACAGGGCATGAGCGTGCGACCCGAAGAGATCGATCGTGGGTTGAGTGCGGCGGCACCGACGCACCCAGGGCCGGAGGCCCACGTTCCCCTGCTCAATATCGCCAATGTGCTGACAATCGCGCGCATCGTGCTGGTGCCGCTGTTCGTGCTGGCACTGTTCGCCGAGGGCGGGCACGACACTCGCTGGCGGGTCATCGCCGCGGCGGTGTTCGGCGTGGCCGCGATCACCGATCGCTTCGATGGGCAACTGGCCCGCAAATACGGGTTGGTCACCGATTTCGGGAAGCTCGCCGACCCCATCGCGGACAAGGCGCTGATCGGAGCGGCGCTGATCGGGCTGTCGGTACTCGGCGATCTGCCGTGGTGGATCACCGTGGTCATCTGCGGCCGCGAAATCGGCATCACGCTGCTGCGGCTGGTGGTCGTGCGACGCGGGGTGATCCCGGCGGGGCGTGGCGGCAAGCTGAAGACGCTGGTGCAATCCGTGGCGATCGCGCTGCTGGTGCTGCCGCTCTCGGGTGTCTTCGCCACCGCGGGCATGTGGCTGATGTACCTGGCGGTGGCGCTGACGGTGGTCACCGGCCTGGATTACGTGGGGCAGGCGGCCAGAGTGTGGCTGGCGGGTGGACGGTCGCGCTCGTGAGCGATCCGCTCGTCGACGGTGCGCCGGTCGCCGAACTGGTCAGTGCCCTGAACGCGGCGGGTCAGACCGTGGCCACGGCCGAATCGCTCACCGCCGGTCTGCTGGCTGCCACGGTGGCGGGGGTTCCCGGTGCGAGCGCGGTCCTGCGGGGCGGTGTGATCGTCTACGCCACCGACCTCAAGAGCCGTCTGGCCTGCGTCGACGACGCCCTCCTTCGCGCCGACGGGCCGGTGGCCGCCTCGACCGCCGAACAGCTCGCCGTGGGGGCACGGGAGCAGTGCCGCGCGGACTGGGGTGTCGGATTGACCGGGGTCGCCGGACCCGATTCCCAGGACGGGCATCCCGTCGGCACGGTATACCTCGGGTTGGCCGGTCCACGTCACAGCGAAGTGGTCCGGTTGAAACTGCACGGTGACCGGTGGACGATCAGACTCGGTGCGGTGCACAGTGCGGTGCGGGAGTTGCTGCGCTGTGTCAGTGTGAAGTAGCCAGGTTCGGGAACCACCGGTCCATGCTCGACGTTGTGCCAGAAAGAGGTGAGCACCGCTACGGCGGTGACACGAGGTGGAGGAGAACGAGATGACGCTGCTGCGGGAGGCAATCGGGGACAGTCTGCGGCGTGCGCGTCTCGCCCAGCATCGAACGCTGCGCGAGGTGTCGACCTCGGCGCGCGTGAGCCTCGGCTATCTGTCGGAAGTGGAGCGCGGCCGCAAGGAAGCCTCCAGTGAACTGCTCGCCAGCATCTGCGAGGCACTGGACCTGCCGCTCTCGCGCGTGCTGTGGGATGTGAGCACCCTGATGGCGGGCGCCGACGGCTCCGCGCCGCGCGAACCCGCGCTGACCGGCCCCGCCGCCGAGCGCGAGCCGACCGAAGCCGAGCATGCCACTGTGCCCGAACCCGCCGCGGGCGAGGCATCCGCCTCCGCGAGCGCGGCGGCCGAGCAGGGCGCGCGCATCGGCATCGCCGAAGACACCCGCATCGTCATCCCGGCCCCGAGGGCCGAGATGCTGGTACTGGTGAAGGGAATGTGACGCGGCGAACCCTGCGCCCGGCGCGCGAGACGCTGCACACCGCTGGTGAGAACGGATAGATTCTCATCAGGCGTCGATCGGTCCGGTCATTCCGGTTCGGGTGCCGCATGGTGAAGGATAAGCACGTATCTGGTGCGTGACGGTCGCGTACCACCAGTCGCACGAGCGACGCACAGATGGAGGCGGGATCAATCGATGGCTAATCCGTTCGTGAAGGCCTGGAAGTACATGATGGCCCTCTTCGACTCCAAGATCGAAGAGCATGCGGATCCGAAGGTCCAGATTCAGCAGGCTATCGAGGAGGCGCAGCGTCAGCATCAGGCGCTGTCGCAGCAGGCGGCGTCGGTGATCGGTAACCAGCGTCAGCTGGAGATGAAGCTGAACCGCCAGCTCGACGAGGTCGAGAAGCTCAACGCCAACGCCCGTCAGGCCGTCACCCTGGCCGATCAGGCGCAGGCGGCGGGCGACACCGAGAAGGCGATCCAGTACACCAACGCCGCCGAGGCGTTCGCCGCCCAGCTGGTCACCGCCGAGCAGTCGGTGGAAGACCTCAAGGTGTTGCACGATCAGTCCCTGCAGGCCGCCGCACAGGCCAAGAAGGCGGTCGAGCAGAACGCGATGATGTTGCAGCAGAAGGTCGCCGAGCGCACCAAGCTGCTCAGCCAGCTCGAGCAGGCCAAAATGCAGGAGCAGGTCTCGGCTTCGCTGCAGCAGATGGACTCCACCCTGTCCGCGCCGGGCTCCACGCCCAGCCTGGACGCCGTGCGCGACAAGATCGAGCGCCGCTACGCCAACGCGCTCGGTTCGGCCGAGCTGGCGCAGAACACGGTGCAGGGTCGCATGATGGAGGTGCAGCAGGCCAGCGTCCAGATGGCCGGGCACAGCAAGCTCGAGCAGATCCGCGCCTCCATGCGTGGTGACGCGTTGCCCACGGGCAACACCAACGCGGCGATCGACCCGGCGCAGCCCCAGGCCGCACCGGCGCCGAATATCAACAAGGGCCAAGCGGCTCAGCAGTAAGCAGTACGTGGAGTCCGGCGAGGGCGCGGAAACCCGGCGGTAACGCCCGGTGGCCGCGCCATCAACGGTTTCCGCGACGACCGGCACCCGGGGGAAGGACAGGCGATGAGCGGGAAAACGCGGCGCGAACGTGCCGAGATCGTGGATCCGGCGGCGCTCGCGCAGGCCGCGATGGCAGGCTCGGTGCCCGCGACCCTGCGTGGGGTCGGTGAGCAGGCCATGGTCGCGGTGCGGCGCTGGGCCGACCCGCGCGAACGTGAGTTGCGCCGTCGGCGCCGGGTGCGCAGGCGCAGTTTCCAGCTGGGCACCGTTTCCGGCATCACCACGGTCGGCGCGGTCGGGCTTGCGGTGATCTCGGCGCCGGCCTGGGCGGTCGTGGTGATCGGTGGTGGCGCCGTCGCCTTCGTCACCGGAACCGCGCTCACCGCCCGCCGCTATCTGGAATTGCGCGGCAAACCCCTGCCCCAGGCGGCGTTCGTCGCCCGCAAATCGCCCGGCCTGCGATCGGCCGCGCGCGCTCCCATCCAGCGCCTGATCCGCGCCGAACGGGCGCTCTACGACCTCGGTGCCCAGATCGCGCGCACCCGCCGTCTCCCCGAGGACGACCTACGCGACCTGCTCGAGACGGCCCGCTCCGGTGCGGCCGCCCTGCACGCGCTCGCCGCCGACGTGGTCGCGATGGAACAGGCCGCCGATACCGTCGGCCGCGCCAATCCCGACACCGTGGCAGCGCTGAAGACCACCGTCGCCGGCGTACTCACCCGTCTGGACACCGGCGTGGTCGAATACGAACAACTGGTCGCCGCCGCGGCCCGCATCCTCGCGGTCCCCGAGGACTCGGTCCTGGCCTACCAGTTCAACGGCATCGTCGCCGACCTGCGCGAAGCCGCCGACCGCCTCGACGGCTGGGCCCAGGCCCTCACCGAAATGGCCGACCACGGCACCGACTTGTTCGCCGGTGGAACGGATTCCGCCCGCTAGCACCCTCGGGTCCAGCTCGGTCGGCACGCCGGTCCTGGACGCGGCGTGCCGACCGGAGGTCAGGCAGGGGTCACGGCCTCGCGCAGGGCCGCGAGTTCCCCGGCGCGGGGGTCGGTGACGGTGGCGGACTCGGGGGTGTCGAAGATGCGGACGTTCTTCTCGTCAACGGTGAACGGTGCCCAGCCGGTGGTGCCGTCGGTGGCGAAAGACACCCAGGCGGCGTGGATTTCGTCGGCCAGGGACTGCGGTGGGGTGGGGCCGGTGAGGGAGTGGGCGTCGTCGATGGTGTCGAAGACGAAGGGGACTTCCAGGACGTGGCAGGCGCCGAGGCCGGGAAGGGCTGTGGGCCAAGCGAATTCGTAGACGTTGGTGGGGGCGGTTGCCGCGTTGGCTTCGGCGAAATCGTAGGTGCCCGCGCGGAAGCTCATATCGGTGAGGATGGCGTTGAAGATCTCGGCGGGCGTGGCGTCGGGGCGCTCGGTCGAATAGGTCTGGGCGACCGCGGGATCGATGCCGTAGCGGGTGAGGACGAAGGGGAGAGTGTCGGTGGTGATGGCGGCGGCGAGGCCGGCGGGGACGGTGAAGAAGCGGAACTCGTCGGCGGTAGTGCCCGCGATGAGGGGGACCGCGCGGTTCGGATGCGCGCGCAGGACTTCGGTCGGTGGGCCTTCGACGATGTCGTTGTCGGTCACCGGGAACAGGCTCATGATGCCGCCGCCCAACTGGATCACCGATCGGCCCCACCGCTCGGGGTCGGGATCGGTCATCACGGCCAGCGCGACGGCGTTCTGTGCGGCGCGCAGTTCGTCCGGGCCGAGTTTTCCGAAATCTTCTGCGGTAGGCGAGATTCCGAGCTCCGCGGCCAGCGCGGCGGAAACCTTGCGCGCGTCCTCGGGATCGGCGGCGACCGCACCGTTGCCGCTCTGCATGATCGCCCGGCGGAACAGCCCGGCGGTCTGCGGGGCGGCGATCAAGGCCGCCACGCTCATCGCGCCCGCGGACTCACCGAAGATCGTCACATTGTCCGGGTCGCCACCGAAGGCGGCGATGTTCTCGCGCACCCAGCGCAACGCGAAGATCTGGTCGTGCAGACCGCGATTCGACGGTGCACCGGAGATCTCGGCGAATCCCGACACTCCGAGGCGGTAGTTGATCCCCACCATGACCACACCGTCGCGCGCGAACGCGGTCCCGTCGTAGATCGCCCGCGCGTTGGAACCGCGGACGAACGCGCCACCGTGAATCCAGACCAGCACCGGCAGCCCCGAAGCGGCGGTGTCGGGCGTCCACACATTCGCGTTGAGGTACTCGTCGCCGGGAATACCGTCGCTGCCGAGCAGGGCGTGGATCGGTGCGGGATACGGCGACTGCGCGCAGGTGGCGCCCATCTGGGTCGCCTCACGTACCCCGTCCCAGGCGGGCGCGGCCTCGGGCAGCTGGAATCGTTTCGGCCCGACCGGTGCCGCCGCGAACGGCACGCCGAGAAAGCGGGTCACGCCGGCCTCGGTGTGGCCGCGGACCGCGCCGCTCGTGATCGTGACGATGGGTTCCATGGAAGTCCTCCTACGCGCAGTGAGCCCCGATTATGGGCGTTTGTCCGGCTCGTCGTCAGTCGTTTGCCTACGGAACGAGTGGTCCGCTGAGTACTCGTTCACCCGCGGCGCGGTCGCCGTCCCAGGCGAACTCCTGGTCGTCGCCGGACTTGCGTGCCCACAGGGCCAGGAGCAGGTCCGACGCGGTGCCCGCGAGCTCGGCGACCGGCTCGCCGGGGCCGTAGGTCCAACCGTCTTCGATGTCGGTGGCACGCAACCGCAGCGCCACCTCAGGTTCGACCGCGAGGCCGCGGTGGATCATCCGGGGCGCGAACAGTTCGAATACCTCGTCGATGCCGTCGACAGCGAGATCGGGGTCGAACGGGTCGGCCTTGCCGAGGGCATTCTGACCGTCCCACAGATGCATGAGCGTCTCGTGGGCGCGACGGCGCCGCCAGAAGCCGACGGTGCGCGGCATGGTGCGGGTGAAGGTCCAGGCCTGCTGGTCTTCGTCGGCCGACAGCGAGGTCACCAGGGCGTCGGCGGTCGACTCGTACCACTCCCGCAGGGCCGCGCGATCTTTCGGCGCGGGCTCGCCGTCGAAATCGCCGCGCAACTCGGCCACCGCCGTGACCACCCACAGATTGCCGCGCCCGACATGGTCGGCGAGGTCGTAGAACGTCCAGTCGCCGCAGGACGGCACCGGCGCGGCGAGATCTGTGTCAGGAGTGATGAGCTCGCCGAAGGCGGTGAGCTTCGCACAGAGCAACGCCAAGTAATCCATGCCGATCACGGTAGCCCGGTACCTCGGTGCCGGTCTCGGGGTGAACCCTGATCTACACCCGGATATTGGTGCTGACCTGGTGATCTATTGCTCGCGGGATGGGAGCATCGAAGATATCGGATCGCTGGACAGCGGTCCTGGAGCTGGCGAGGAGTCACATCATGGTTCTGAAAGTCATCGGCATCGTCGTGGTTGCGGTGATCGCGTTCTGGATTCTCGGCGCGCTGCTCGAGGCGCTGATGCCGATCCTGGTGATCGGGGCGATCGGTACTGGCCTGTACCTGCTGTACAAGGCGATCTCGGGGAGCGACAAGACCCCGATCAGTTAGCCGTCTGTGGTTAGCATGGCGGGGTGGAACAGGTACCCGAGGACTGGCAGCGCGGACTGGTGATCGTCGCGCACCCCGACGACATCGAATACGGCGCCGCTGCGGCCGTCGCGCGCTGGACGGGACAGGGAAAAGATATTCGCTATCTGCTCGTCACGCGTGGTGAGGCGGGGATCGCCGGGATGCCGCCCGCGCAGGCCGCGCCGTTGCGGGAGATCGAGGAGATCTCGGGCGCCCGCGAGGTCGGCGTGCACACCGTCGAATTCCTCGACCATCCCGACGGCCGCATCGAGGAAGGCCTCGCCCTGCGCCGCGAACTGGCCGCCGCACTGCGCAGGCACCGCCCGGAGATGGTGGTGCTGTTCAACTTCGGCGACACCTGGGCGCCGGGAATGGTCAACAGTGCCGATCACCGGGCTGTCGGCCGATCGGCGATGGACGCGATCTCCGACGCGGGCAACGAATGGATTTTCCCCGAACTCGCCGACCTGCCGCCGTGGTCGGCGCGCTGGGCGGCCGTCGTCGGCCCTGGCGCGACCCACGCCGTCGATGTGAGCGCGCATCTGGAGCAGGCGCGCGCGTCGCTGTCGGCGCATCGGCGGTATCTGCAGGTGCTGAGCCCGGTGCCGGTGGCGGAGCAGGTGCGCGAAATCGTCACGTTCGCAACGGGTCCGAAGGAAGGATTCCCCGCCGAGCACGCGGTCGGCTTCGAACTGTTCACCTTCGCCGGCTGATCGGCGGGCGGCCACCCGTTCGATCACTGATGCCGATGATGAAGTGGTGCAACGGAAGAGGTTGCCCGTGCTGGGCTCGGCCGGTGTCGGAGCCTCCGCGCCGCGACGCGTTCGACAAGAGGTCGCCAGTCCTGCAGTGGCGCGACTCGCAGGCCGACCACCTTGCCCGCGTCATCAGCCCTGCGCAGCGCCAAGGCGGCGGTGAAGTCGGGGTCCGCGCGGAAGGAATCGGCCTCGGCGGGTGTCATCGGCCCGCCCTGCGCGACGAGTGTGCGCTGACTCGACGCCGACAGCGCGGTCGCGTGTGCTGAATCCGTTGCCACCAGAAAACGTTTCGCGGTGACATGCAGCTCGATCAGGCGGGCCACCCGATTGCCGAGCAGCCCGCGCACGGCCTCGGCGCCGTGCCTGCCGTGGCCGGCGTCGTCGCCGGGGACCAGGACGTGGCCGATGTCGTGCAGCAGACCTGCGACCTGGAGTTCTTCGTCATGGGGGAAGTCGTGGCGCAGCAACTGCGCGCACTGGCGATCGTGATCGAGGATGTCGACGGGGTCGCCGGTGCGGTCCGCGGTGTCCCAGGCACCGGCGCACTGGTCGAGGAGCGCGAACAGATCCTCGACGGTGTCGATCCTCGGGGGACGCATGTGCTCGCTCCGGTTTTCGCTCGACGCGGTGTTGCGACGGTCAACGTAGCGCAGAAACCATGAGTTCGCCTCGTCCGAGGTGGGCACGGCCTGGGGATATGGCAGGGTGGGCGGATGCGAATAGCTGTGGTGGCCGGGCCCGATCCAGGGCATGCGTTTCCCGCGATCGCGTTGTGTCTGCGATTGCTGGCCGCGGGGGACGAGCCCGTGTTGTTCACCGGGCCGAGATGGCTCGACCCGGCACGCTCGGCGGGGATCAGCGTGCGCAAGCTCAAGGGTCTCGCACCGCGCCCCACCGACGACGACACCGACGCGGGTGCCCGGATCCACGATCGCGCCGCCCATATCGCCACCGAGAACCTGCCCGAACTCAGCGCGATGCTGCCGGACCTGATCGTCTCCGATGTCCTCACCGCGGGCGGCGGGATGGCGGCCGAGCGGCTGGGGTTGCCGTGGGTCGAATTGTCACCGCACCCGCTCTACCTGCCGTCGAAAGCCCTGCCGCCGATCGGAAGTGGCCTGGCGCCGGGGGAGGGTGTGCGTGGCCGCATGCGCGACGGTGTCCTGCGCACGATGACCGCGCGCGCGGTTCGCAACGGGCACCGCCAGCGCTCCGCCGCCCGCGAGACCATCGGGCTGCCCGCCGAGGACCCCGGTCCCGCCGCGCGCCTGGTCGCGACCCTGCCCGCGTTGGAGATGGACCGCCCCGACTGGCCCGCCGACACCCACGTCGTCGGACCGCTGCTGTGGGAACCCACCGACGCCGTGCTCCCCTTGCCCCCCGGCGACGCCCCGCTGGTGATGGTGGCGCCCTCGACCGCGCACACCGGCGTCGCCGACATGGTCGACGTCGTCGTGTCCGGCCTGGCCGAACTCGGTGTGCGCGCGGCCATCTCGACCCTGGACACCCCACCCGCGGACCTGCCCGGCTGGGCCACCGCGGGCCTCGGCCGCCAGGACGAACTGCTCACCCACGCCGCGGTGGTCGTCGGTGGCGGCGGACACGGCCTGCTCGCGAAATCCCTGTCCGCCGGTGTGCCGGTGGTGACCGTCCCCGGCGGCGGTGACCAGTGGGAACTCGCCAATCGCGCTGTGCGGCAGGGTAGTTCGGTGCTGGTGCGACCGCTCACGCCCGAGGCGGTCGGCGCCGCGGTGCGGAAAGTTCTCGACGACCCCGCCTACGCCCAAGCGGCTCGCCATGCCGCCGCCGGTCTGGCAGCGGTCGAGGACCCGGTCCAGGTCTGTCACGACGCCGCGAAGCGGTAGTACGTCGCTCGCGCCCACTGGGGAACTGCGCAGGAGCCCGCTCGGACAATCCTGGGTGTCGCCGTCGCCGGTCGCCGCGGATACTGCCGGGTGCTGGGCGAGCGGTGCCCTGTCGGCAGTCGCCCGGCGCGAGTATCTTGGGCAACGTGCGATTGACCGAATTCCAGGAGCTGATGCACACCGAGTTCGGCGTGGCGCGCGCCGATGCCATGCTGACCGATCACGTGATACCCCAACTGGGGCGCACGGGGGCGGTAGCGATCGACAGTGGTGTCGACCCACGCGACGTGTGGCGGGCGCTGTGTGCCGACTTCGATGTACCTCCGAACCGGTGGTGACCAGGAAATGGCCGTGACAGCGCAGAACTCGGACATCCGACCGTATCGGTTCGACGAGCGGCTGCGGATGATCCCGGTCGACGCCGAGACCCTCGCGGCCCGGGTCGCCCTCGCCGACCCCGACGATTTCCCCGGCCTGCGCAGGCTCGGCATCGCCTTGATGCTGCTCGGGCGTTACGGCCAGGCCCTCGACCGGCTCGATCAGGCCCTCGAACTGGCCGATACCGAGCGGCGCCGGATCACCGTCTGGATCAACCTGGCCGATGTCTACCGGTACCAGGGCGAACCGTCGCACGCCGAGATCCTGTACCGCCGGGCCCTGCACGCCAGCCGCGCGCTCGACGACCCCGACCTCGTCTCCTTCGCTGCCCACCACCTGGGCAAATCGCTGGCCGAACAGCACCGGCCGCAGGAGGCGCGTGCGCTGCTCATGGAGGCCATGCGGCTGCGGGTGGCCGACGGCGATTCCGAGCTCATCGAATCCACCCGCGCGGCCCTCGACCACCTCGACGAGCTGGCCCTGCCGCTCCCGTCGGCGATCGAGACCCTGCTCGGGCCGGTGCCCGCATGGTCGGACGAGCACGAGGGCCGGGACGGGAATCTTGTGCGGTCGGGCGGGTACTGGATCAAGCGTGGCCCGCGGGCGGTGGCCGAGTACGAGCGGCTGACCTGGTTGCGCGAGAACGGGATCGCGGTGCCGGAGGTGGTCGCGTTCGCCGAGGACGTCCTCGTGCTCGCCGATGCCGGGGTCGGATCACTTGCCGGAGAAGCTGATGCGACCGAAGTCGCCGCGATCGGCACGCAGCTGGGTCAGGCCCTGCGTTCGTTGCACGACCTTCCGGTGGCGGAGTGCCCCTTCGACGGTGGTCTCGATGTCACCCTGGCGCGGGCGCACCGCAACGTGGTCGAAGGTTTCGTCGACGCAGCGGATTTCGACGACGATCACCGTGATCTCACACCTGCGATGATCCTCGCGCGACTCCGGGAACGGCGCCCGGCCACCGAAGACCTGGTCGTCGCGCACGGCGACTTCACACCGGGCAATGTGCTCGCCGGCGGCCTGCTGATCGATGTCGCGGCGCTGGGTCGCGGCGATCGTTATCGCGACCTGGCGCTGGCCGAGCGCGACCTGGCCGGGGACTTCGGCGCCGAGGCCGTCGCGGCGTTCTACACCGCCTATGGCCTGACCGAACCCGATCGCACCGCGCTCGACTACTACCGGCTGCTCGACGAGCTGTTCTGAGGTCCGCTTCTCAACTGGTCTTGGCGTAGTGGCGCGCGGCCTTGGTGCGGTTGCCGCAGGTCGCCATGGAATGCCAGCGCCGGGTGCCGTTCTTGGACGTGTCGTAGAAGAACAGCACGCAATCGGGGTGCGCGCACTGGCGGATCCGATGCGGTGCCTCGGCGATCAGGTGGAGCAGATTGTCGGCGGCGAGCCAGCCGGGTAACCACGCCGGGTCGTCGACCTCTGGGATGTCGCGGGGGCCCTCGTCGGTGAGTTCGCGGCGGATGCGCCCGTGCTCGAGAACCCGGTTCAGCGCGGTGTGATCGGCCCGGGTGACGGCGTCGTGCACGGCATCGCGCGCGGTGTGCAGCGCGGTGAGAGCGTGGTCGTCGACGGGTACCCGATCGGCGAGCCCGATGAGCTCCAGCCACGTGCGCAACCCGTCGAGATCGGCGAGCAGATCGCCGGGTTCGGCGCCCGCCCACCGGGTGTTGAGCAGGTCGAGAGCGGGGGGTTCGCCGGTGTGCGGACGGGGATCGCGCATGCCCGAGGCTATCAACACGACCCTCCTAACTGTTTAAAAGTGTTTCAAGGGTTGACGAAGTGGGTGACCCCATTCTATGTTCTAACTATTCAATTATCGATAGACAGTTACATCCGGGAGGAAACCATGACCACCGTCACCGCGCCTGTGCTCGCCACCGGCCATATCGGACTCAACGTCGCCGACCTCGACCGTTCCGTCGACTTCTACCGCCGTGGCCTCGGCTTCGAACAGCTCGGCAGCGGCGCCGACGGTGATCGGCGCTGGGCCTTCCTCGGTCGGGGCGGTGCGCTGGTGCTCACGCTGTGGCAGCAGAGCAGCGGCGAATTCTCCACCAGCACACCCGGTCTGCATCACCTGTCGTTCCAGGTCGACGACCTCGACACGGTGCGCGTCGTCGAGTCGGCGCTGCGTGCGGTCGATGCCGAGTTCTTCCACGACGGTGTGGTCGCCCACGGCGAGGGGGCGTCCTCCGGTGGCATCTTCTTCGCCGATCCCGATGGCATTCGGCTCGAGGTCTTCGCCCCGCTGGGCACCGGCACCGCACCCGCACCGGCCGGGCCCGCCCCGACGTGCGGATTCTTCTGACCCGTAGCCAATTTCACGTCATCGACCGGGAGGGCGAGGATGTTTCACTCCGGCGAGCTCGCGGTGCAGCACCGTATGGGGCAGGCAGCGGCGGCTGCCAGGGTCGGTCGCTCGATCCGTACCGGGATTCCGGCGGTCGCCGCGTCCTTCCTGGCCGAGCAGTCGATGGTGGTGCTCGGCGCCGCCGATCCGGCCGGGCGCCTGTGGGCGAGTCCGCTCGCCGGTCCGGCCGGGTTCGTGCACGCGGTCGGTGACACGACCATCGACATCGACACGCTCCCCTACGGCGCCGATCCGCTGTCGGTGGCGCTGTCGAGTGAGGTCGAGGTCGGGTTGATCGCGCTGCAGCCGCAGCGCCGTCGGCGGATGCGCGTCAACGGCACGGCGGCGGCACGGGCGGGTGGGCTGCGGATCCGCACCGAGCAGGTCTACGCGAACTGCCCGAAATACATCTCGCGCAGGCAGATTCGGGAGGTGGCGCCGGTCGGTGCGCCCGGCCCGGTCTCACGCGGTACGGCGCTGACCACCGCCGCGGTCGAGACGATCGGTGCCGCCGATATGTTCTTCGTCGCCACCGCCGATGGCGACGGGCATGCCGACGCCTCGCACCGCGGCGGCAATCCCGGTTTCCTGCAGGTTCTTTCGCCGACCCGACTGCGCTGGCCGGACTATCGCGGCAACTCGATGTTCATGACCCTGGGCAACCTCGCCGTGCAACCCCGCTGCGGGTTGCTCGTCGCCGACTGGTCGACCGGTGCGCTGCTCCAGCTCACCGGCCGTGCCGAATTAGTCTGGGATACGGCGGCATTCACCGCAGGCGCGCAGTGTGCCGTCGATTTCACCGTCGAGCAGGTGCTCGAACGCCCCGGCGCGCTCGCTGTGCGCTGGGGGCCGCCCGAGCTCTCCCCGAACAACCCCTGATCACACCGAAAGGCTTCCCGCCATGCGACCACCGCTGCCACCCTTCGACCTCGAGTCCGCCCGCGCGAAGGTGCTCGCCGCCGAAAATGCCTGGAACACCAGGGACCCCGAACGGGTCGCCGCGGCGTACACCGAGGATTCGGTGTGGCGCAACCGCGACGAATTCTTCACCGGCCACGCCGCCATCGTCGACTTCCTGACCCGTAAATGGTCGGCCGAGAACGGCTATGTGCTGCGCAAGGATCTGTGGGCTTTCCACGACAACCGCATCGCCGTGCGCTTCCAGTACGAATGGCACGACGAGTCGGGGCAGTGGTGGCGCAGCTACGGCAACGAGCAGTGGGAGTTCGCGCCGGACGGGCGGATGGCGCGGCGTGAGGCCAGCATCAACGATGTGCGGATCGAGCAAGCGCAGCGGCGGATCTTCGGGCCACGCGCCGAGGGCGACGACTCGGTGCTGCCGCAGCACTGACGGCTGGTTTCGCTCCCGGATTGCTGGTCTGAGCGGCTGCTTCGCGTGTTGGTGGGCGCGTCGCTTGACTCGAATGGGTGTTCGACTAACCTGGGCGCCAGAACTTGTCGGTGCCGGCCTCTACTGTGGGCGCCAACCAGAGAGACACTCACCTCGAGAAGGGGCACACATCATGGCACCGCAGGCCTACGATCGCGACAAAGCGCTGGAACTGGCACTGGCGCAGGTGGAGAAGAGCTTCGGCAAGGGCGCGGTCATGCGTCTTGGTGAAGAGACCCGTCAGCCGATCGCCGTCATCCCCACCGGCTCCATTGCGCTCGACGTCGCGCTCGGTATCGGCGGGTTGCCGCGCGGTCGCGTCGTGGAGATCTACGGCCCGGAATCCTCGGGTAAGACCACCGTCGCGCTGCATGCCGTCGCCAACGCCCAGGCCGCGGGCGGTGTCGCCGCCTTCATCGACGCCGAGCACGCCCTAGACCCCGATTACGCCCGCAAGCTGGGTGTCGACACCGACGCACTGCTGGTCTCCCAGCCCGATACCGGTGAGCAGGCCCTGGAGATCGCCGACATGCTGGTGCGCTCCGGCGCCATCGACATCCTCGTCATCGACTCCGTCGCCGCCCTGGTGCCGCGCGCGGAAATCGAAGGCGAGATGGGCGACAGCCACGTCGGCCTGCAGGCCCGCCTCATGAGCCAGGCCCTGCGCAAGATGACCGGTGCCCTCAGCAACTCCGGCACCACCGCCATCTTCATCAACCAGCTGCGCGAGAAGATCGGCGTCATGTTCGGCTCGCCGGAGACCACCACCGGTGGTAAGGCGCTGAAGTTCTACGCCTCGGTCCGCCTGGACGTGCGCCGCATCGAGACCCTCAAGGACGGCAGCGACGCGGTCGGTAACCGCACCCGCGTGAAGGTCGTCAAGAACAAGGTCGCCCCGCCGTTCAAGCAGGCCGAGTTCGACATCCTGTACGGCCAGGGCATCTCCAAGGAGGGCTCGCTCATCGACATGGGTGTCGAGCACGGCTTCATCCGCAAGTCCGGCTCCTGGTACACCTACGAGGGCGACCAGCTGGGCCAGGGCAAGGAGAACGCCCGCAAGTTCCTGTTGGAGAACACCGACGTGCGTGACGAGGTCGAGAAGAAGATCAAGGAGAAGCTGGGCATCGGCGCCGTACTGACCGCCGAGGCCGACGCGCCCGCCGACTTCTGAGCCGATGACCACGCCGAACCCCGGCGGCCACCGCGATTCGGCCGACCCGGTCGAACAGATGCGCAGACAGCTGGCTCGCCTCGGAATCGAGGTCTCCCCGGAGCCGGTGCTGCCGCCCGCGGTGGGTCGCGGCAGGGGGGCGGGCGATGAACTCGTCCGATCGGCTCGCGACAAACGAGCCGATCCGGACGCGAAGAGGATTCGGTCGGGTGCGGGCGATCCGCAGCGCGCGCACCCGACCGGATTCACCGATGGTGACAAACCACCGCATTCCGCTGCGCGGGTTGGTGTTGATCATGAAGAGTGGGGGAGCGAGGGTCGGCGACGGCCCCGCGGCGCCCGACGCGAACGCAAGTCCGCGCGGCGCGACGAAGTCTCCCTGTCGACCGTCGTCGGTGGTGACGACGGACGGCAGGCGGATCCGGTGGCGGCCGGATCCCAGCCGGGAGAGCCCGACAGGCGGGCCGGCACACGCCGGCTCGCCCCGGGCGACCGTCCCGATGCGACCCTGGAACAAGCCAAGGACGTGTGCCTGCGATTGCTCTCGGTGCGTGCTCGCAGCCGCGCCGAACTGGAGAAACGCCTCGGCGAGAAGGGGTTCCGCCTAGAGGTGACAGCGGCCGCCCTCGAACGGTTCGTGGAAGTGGGTCTGATCAACGACGCCTCCTTCGCCGAGCAGTGGGTGCACGAACGTCACACCTACTCCGGCCGAGGCAAAAGGGCCCTCCAGCGCGAGCTGCGCGAGAAGGGCGTCGCCCCCGGCGATGCCGAACAGGCGCTGTCGATGGTCACCGACGATGCCGAACACGCTCGCGCCGCCGACCTGGTCCGCCGCAAACTCCGCACCCTGCCCGCAGACCTGGACCGCGACAAGGCAGTCCGCCGACTCGTCGGCATGCTCGCCCGCCGCGGCTACGACCAGTCCACCGCTTTCGCCGTCGCCACCGCGGAACTGGACGAAGCGGGGTTCGAACGCACCCCGCCTCGCCCCGCTCACGCTGCCTCGGTGAGCGAGCAGGCAGCCCGAACCGACGAGGCAGGCGGCCCGTGGCGGACACGCCGCTCGATGTCGCGCGGTGCTGGTTCGGCGGACACCGGTGAAACCTTCAGCGATACAGCCGAATCGGATACTGCCCGTCGTTCGGCCGGCCGCCCGACTCCTGGCGACGAACACGATGCGATCGACCTGGTCCGTCGCAAGCTCCGTGCCATGCCCGCGGATCTGGACCGCGCGAAGGCCACTCGCCGCCTGGTCGACATGCTCGCCCGCCGCGGATACAGCTCGTCTACGGCTTTCTCCGTGGTGAAAGCCGCACTGTCGCAGACCGATCGATGAGCACCGTGCGGACCGGGGAGGTACACCCGAGCGATGTCGAGGCCGTGCGCAGGCGATGACCGCGAGCGCACGGCACCGGGTCGGTGACGTGACGAGCGCGGGGGCCGAGGGTGGCTGTGGGCGCGACAACCGGGTGCCGGTGATGCGGCGAGAGGTCGTCGGTAGTGCGGTGAGTCCCGAATCGCCGCACGAGCTCGTTTGCGGGCGTAAGATGATCCCGCCGGTGAAACATGGTTTCGCACAGGCAGATTCGCCGTATCGGTGATGCGGTGGGTGTGGGGATGGGATGTTTCATCCGGTTCGGGGTGGGCACTCCGCGGAGCAGGGCCGTAGGTGGCCGCCGAACGACGGGGGAGGTGGAACCCTGGACGCGTTGTGGTCGTTCGTGGTGAACCGGCGCGAGCAGTTGCTGGTCGATTCTTACCTGCATGTGTCGGCGGTGGTGCAGTCGCTGGTGCTGGCGACCGTGATCGCGGTGGCGCTCGGGGTGCTGGTGTACCGGAGTCCGCTCGGGTCCGCGACCGCTACCGCGACGGCGGGGGCGATTCTGACCGTGCCCTCGTTCGCGTTGCTCGGGTTGCTGATTCCGTTCCTCGGGCTCGGTGTCGGGCCGACGATCGTGGCATTGGTGCTGTACGCGCTGCTACCGATCCTGCGTAATACGGTGCTCGGCTTGTCGTCGGTGGATCCGGCGGTGACCGATGCCGCGCGTGGTGTCGGCATGAACCGGTTGCGCCTGCTGACCAAGATCGAACTGCCCCTCGCCTGGCCGTCCATTCTCACCGGAATGCGGGTCAGTACCCAGATGATCATGGGCATCCTGGCACTGGCGGCCTATGCGAAGGGCCCCGGTCTCGGCAACCTGATCATCTCCGGCCTCGGGCGGCTCGGTAGCCCGAACGCGGTGCCGCAGACGCTCACCGGCACCGTCCTCATCGTCGTGCTCGCACTCGCACTCGACGGCGTCCTGGTTCTGCTCGGACGGCTCACTATTCCGAGGGGAATTCGTGACTGACATCGAAACCACCAAGACGGCGACGGCCGCCGCGGTCTCCGGGGTCGAGATCGTCCTCGACCGGGTCACCAAACGCTATCCCGAACAGCCAGAACCCGCGGTCGACGAGGTCTCCATGACCATCCCGGCCGGGGAGATCGTGGTGCTGGTCGGTCCGTCCGGCTGCGGCAAGACCACCACCATGCGGATGATCAACCGGCTGATCGAACCCAGCTCGGGCACCGTCACCATCGGCGGTCGCGACGCGGGCGCGATCGACGCCGACGAATTGCGCCGCGGCATCGGCTATTCGATCCAGCAGGCCGGACTGTTCCCGCACATGACCGTCGCCAAGAACATCGCCACGGTGCCCGGCCTGCTCGGCTGGGACCGCCGCCGGATCGCCGAACGCACCGACGACATGCTCACCCTCGTCGGCCTCGATCCCGACACCTACCGCAACCGCTACCCCCGCCAGCTCTCCGGCGGACAGCAGCAGCGCGTCGGTGTGGCCAGAGCGCTGGCGGCCGACCCGCCGGTCCTGCTCATGGACGAACCGTTCGGCGCGGTCGATCCGATCACCCGCGGGCTGCTGCAAGACGAATTGCTCCGCCTGCAAAGCGAACTCGGCAAGACCATCGTCTTCGTCACCCACGACTTCGGTGAAGCGGTGAAGCTGGGCGACCGCATCGCCGTCCTCGGCGACCGCTCCCGCATCCTGCAGTACGACACCCCCGCCGCGATCCTGGCCGCCCCCGCCGACGAAACGGTCGCCGGTTTCGTGGGCGCCACCGCCACCATCGACCGACTCGGCCTCACCGTCCTCGCCGACATGGACCTGGACGAGGGCATCGCCGTCGAGGAGAGCGCCACTCCCACAGCCCTCACCACGGCCCTGCGCGAGGCCGGCCGAACCTGGGGCATCCTCCTCGACGCACAGCGCCGCCCACTCCGGCGGGTCACGACAGGCGAACTCGCCCACGCGGATTCGCTGCACGAGCTCGGCACCCCGATCGGCACCACCCTGCCCGCCGACGCCACTCTCCAGGACGCACTGGCCGCGCTTCTCACCGAACGCACCGCCTCCGCCGTCGTCGTCGACAACACCGGCACCTACACCGGAACCGTCACCGTCGACACGCTGATCAGCCATCTGGCCGCGACAGAAACCGCACCGGCATGACGGCCGAGCCGCGACACCGATCGCACCGAGGCCGACGACACCAGACGGCCGGATATCGGCGTCGACCTGCGCCGACTCGAATTCGATCAGCATTCGTGGCGACGATCGTGCAGTGCTACGCCTCGTGTGGGCACACAGTGACGAATACTGTTTCTGTTCGACCACATTCGCTCGCCTTGTCGTTTCCCGCGAGGACCACCGCCCGAAGTTTCAGCGGTGCCACGACCCGGGCTGGGCGGACATCATGGTGACGAAAACTGTTCCCGGCCGGTCGCGGTCGATCGCCGATGTGCCCGTCGCCGCAGCGCCCGCGATCCAGCGCCGCGCCGAGTTCTGGCGCCTGTTGGTGCAACCTGCGATCGTGCTGATCCTCACCGTCGGGGTGCTCGTCTGGGCGTTCCGGCGCGATCTCACCGTCATCCAGCAGGCCAGCATCAGCGTGCGCAATGTCGCGCAGGTGACCTGGCAGCATGTGCTGATCACGGCGGCGGTGGTGCTCATCGTGGTGGTGGTGGCCGTGCCGCTCGGGACCTTGCTCACCCGACACCGATTCCGCCGTCTCGCCCCGTTCTTCGTCGGCATCGCCAATATCGGGGCGTCCGCGCCGGCGATCGGGCTGATCGTGCTGTGCTACCTGGTCACCCGCACCACCGGGTTCTGGGTGGGTGTCGCGCCGATCGCGTTCTGTTCGCTGCTACCGGTCCTGCGCAATACGATTTTGGGCTACCAGCAGGTCGACCCGGCACTGATCGACGCGGGCAGGGGACAGGGCATGTCGGCCGGACTCGTGTTGCGCCGCATCGAATTTCCGCTCGCGGTGCCCTACATCCTGGCGGGCCTGAGAACCTCGCTGGTGCTGGCCGTCGGCACCGCGACGCTGTCGTTCATGGTGAGTGCGGGCGGGCTCGGCATTCTCATCGACACCGGCTACAAACTGCGCGACACCGTGACATTGACGCTCGGCGCCGTACTCGCGGTAGCGCTGGCACTGTTCGTCGACTGGCTCGGCGCGCTGGCCGAACAGTTCCTCGGGCCGAGGGGGTTGCGGTGAGGCTCACCGGATTGTTGCGCGGGCTCGTCCCGGTCCTGAGCGTGCTGGTGCTCGCGAGTTGCGGTCTGCAGTCGGGTGGTTCGGTGCCGTTGCCGGTCGGCCCCGGCAGCATCGGCCCCGTGCCCGAACTCGACGGTGTCGCGGTCACGGTGGGTTCCAAGGATTTCACCGAGGCCAACATTCTGGGCTACATGATCGAATTCGCGCTGACGGCCGCGGGTGCGAATGTGCGTGACCTGACCAATATCCAAGGCTCCAACAGCCTGCGCGACGCGCAACTGAACGGCCAGATCGACATCGCCTACGACTACACCGGCACCGGCTGGATCAACTACCTCGGCAAGGAGAAGCCGATTCCGACCGAGGCGGCCCAGTTCGAGGCGGTGCGCGAGGCCGACCTCGCCGAGCATGACATGGTCTGGGCGGCGATGGCGCCGATGAACAACACCTACGCCCTCGTTACGAGCAAGAGCACCGCCGAGCAGACCGGGGTACGCACGCTGTCGGACTACGCGAACCTCATCGCGAAAGATCCCGGTGCCGCGGCCACCTGTGTCGGCACCGAGTTCAATGTCCGTCCGGACGGCTATCCAGGCCTGGCCGGCGCCTACGGGATCGACCTCGGCAAGGCCCAACGTCAGATCGTCCAGGACGCGCTCGTCTACCAGGCCACCGCCGACGCGAAACAGTGCCGGTTCGGCTCGGTCGCCGCCACCGACGGCCGCATTCCCGCCCTCGAGTTGGTGCTCCTCGAAGACGACAGGGCCTTCTTCCCGAAGTACAACGCGTCGCTGGTCATGCACCGCGACTTCGCCGATGCCCACCCCCAGGTCGTCGGGGTCATGGCCCCGATCTCGGCCCGGCTCACCAACGCGGTGATCACCGAACTCAACCGTCAGGTCGACATCGACGGCCGCGAACCCGCCGACGTCGCCCGTGACTGGATGGTTGCCGAGGGACTCGTCACCGCGGGCTGATCCACCGCGGTGGTTTGCCGAACTGTTACCAGTTTCTCGCCCGAGATGTCGGGAACGCGTGGGTCGCTCACACCACTGACTCAGCTTCTCGGGCGATGATGGACGGCGGTAGAGACAACCGGAAACCGCGACGCGCAGCGGTGGGCTCGCGTCCAGACTGGGAGGCTGACGCATGACCATCGAAATCCGCAAGGTGACCGTCCTCGGGACAGGGGTGCTCGGATCCCAGATCGCCTTCCAGACCGCGTTCCACGGGTTCGACGTCACCGCCTACGACATCGACGACGCGGCACTCACCGCCGCGCGCACCCGATTCGATGACCTCGCCACGGTGTACCAGCAGGACGTGGCAGGCGCCGATGCCAGCAACACCACAGCGACCGCGGCGGGCATCACCCTGACCGCCGACCTGGCCACCGCGGCGGCCGAGGCAGACCTCGTCATCGAGGCGGTCCCGGAGGTACTCGAGATCAAACGTGACCTGTACGGCAAGCTCGGCGCGCTCGCGCCCGAACGCACCGTGTTCGCGACGAACTCCTCGACGCTGCTGCCCAGCGACATCGTCGCCTACACCGGCCGGCCCGACCGATTCCTGGCGCTGCACTTCGCCAACCACGTCTGGAAGTTCAACACCGCCGAGGTGATGGGCACCGAGCAGACCGATCCGGCGGTGTTCGGCGCGGTGGTCGAGTTCGCGAAGGCCATCGGCATGGTGCCGATCGAATTGCACAAGGAGAAGGCGGGTTACGTTCTCAACTCGTTGCTCGTGCCGTTTCTGAATTCCGGAATCGAGCTCGCCGCAGGCGGATACGCCGAGCCCGCCGCGGTGGACGAGACCTGGCGCATCGCCACCGGGGCGCCCATGGGCCCGTTCCAGATCCTCGACATCGTCGGCCTGACCACCCCGTACAACATCCTGATGAATGGTGGTGACGCCCACAAGAAGCTCGCGGCCTGGCTCAAGGAGAACTACATCGACAAGGGCAAGCTCGGCGCCTCCACCGGAGAGGGGTTCTACCGCTACACCTCGTAGTTCCGTACATCGCACCGTCCCGCTCGACCTTTCCGGATCGGACAGAGGAGTCGGATGTACTACAGCAATGGCAACTACGAAGCGTTCGCCCGGCCGCGCAAACCCGAAGGCGTGGACGGCAAATCGGCCTGGTTCGTCGGGGCCGGGCTGGCCTCGCTCGCCGGCGCGGCGTTCCTCATCAGGGATGGGCAGCTGGCGGCCGACAAGATCACCGTCCTGGAGCGGCTGAAACTACCCGGCGGCGCGCTCGACGGGATCAAGGAGCCGAAGCGCATCGCCGCCAAGGACCCCGCGTTCGGCCACCCCGACGTCTTCGGCGGCCACATCCCGCAGACAAAATGGGAATCGGCCACGGTCACCACCCTCGACGAGCGGATTCCGCTTCATCGGCCAGTTCGCGGAGACCACCCGCGACTGCATCTTCACCACCGAGTACTCGGTGCGCACCGGAATGGAGGCGGCCTACACGCTGCTCGATGTCGAACGGGGAGTGCCCGAGGTATTCGCCTCCACCTATGACATCCGGTCGCTGCTGGCGGCGACCAGCCGGTTGCGTGACGGCGAGGAGATGAGTCTGCCGGGACCGGAGTTCGTTCGCACTCGGTTGCTGAAGAAGCTCGACGACACCGAGATCGGGCCGCTGCTGCGCGAATTCGGCCTCATCGGCGAGGACTAGGAAAACAACAACGGGGCCCGATCCAACTCGGATCAGGCCCCGTTGTTGCCGTGCGACTACTTCTTGGTGATGTCGACGCCCGGCGCGGCGTCGGTGAGGATCGAATCGGCGGTCAGCACCGCACCACCGCTCTTCTTCCGCGACCGCAACCGCTTTTCGAGGGTGGTCGCCAGGAAGCTCAGCGCCATGTTGAGCGAGATCATGATCAGCGCGATGACGATCAGCGCGGGGATCGTGTTCTGCATCGACGCGCCTTCTTGCTGACCGGACCGCACCAGCTCCACATAGGTGATCTGGTAGCCCAGCGCGGTGTCCTTGAGCACGACCACCATCTGCGAGACCAGGGCGGGCAGCATCGCGGTGACGGCCTGCGGGAGCAGGATCAGCCGCATGAGCTGGTTCTTGCGCAACCCCAGCGCGACGGCGGCTTCGGTTTGTCCCTTGGGCAGGGACTTGATGCCGGCGCGCACGATCTCGGCGATGACCGCGGAGTTGTAGATGATCAGCGCGATGACCACCGCGGCCAGTGCGAGCTGATCGGAGGGGAACAGGTTGTAGTCGCCGAACACCGCGAACAGGAAGATCATCAAGATCAGCACCGGGATCGCCCTGGCGAGCTCGACGATCGTGCCCGCGACCCAGCGCACCCACGCGTGGTCGGACAGGCGCAGGATCCCGAAGATCATGCCGAAGAACACCGAGCCGATGATCGAGATGACCGCGGCGGTGAGGGTGCCTTCCAAGCCGGGCAGGAGGTAGGTCTCCCAGATCTCGGCTTCGAGGAACGGCTTCCACTTGGCCGCGGTGAACTGGTCCTTGTCGGCGAAGGCGTCATAGAGCCACCAGCCCGCGCCGACGACCAGGATGACGACCAGCACCGAGTACAGGTTGTGCCGTAGCCGGGCACGACGCCCGGGAGCGTCGAACAGAACCGAAGCGCCGCTCATCGTGCCACCTCGTATCGCTTGGCCAGCCAGCCGAAGAACAGCCCGGTCGGCAGGGTGAGGACGACGAAGCCGAGCGCGAAGATCGCGCCGATGGCCAGGACCGCGGCCTCGTTCTCGTTCATCGCGCCCATCAGGTACGCGGCCTCGGCGACACCGATGACCGAGGCGACCGTGGAGTTCTTGGTCAGTGCGATCAGCACGCTGCCCAGCGGTGCGATGACGGCCCGAAACGCTTGGGGCAGCACGATCAACCGCAAGTTCTGGGCGAATCCGAAGCCGAGCGATCGGCCCGCTTCGGATTGGCCCAGCGCGACGGTGTTGATGCCAGAGCGCAGCGATTCGCAGACGAAGGCCGCGGTGTAGACGCTCAGGCCGATGATCGCCCAGCGGTAGTTGTTCTCGCGTAGATCGTCACCGGCGATCTTCCACCCGAGGGTGGTGTAGAGGCCGAGCGAGGTGAACACGATGATCAGGGTGAGCGGGGTGTTGCGGAAAACGGCCACATACGCCGCGCCGACCCAGCGCGCGACCGGAATCGGGGACACGCGCATGCCGGCGACGACGGTACCGATGACGAGCGCACCGATCGCCGAGAAGAAGGTGAGTTTGATTGTTACCCAGAACGCATCGAGGATTTGGTTGTCATACCTCGAGATCAGGTCGAACACGGACGCGCGTCCTCCGATCGGTGTGAAGGCCAGCAGGACAACATCGCATCGGTGACCCGGGAATCCCCGGGCCACCGATGCGATGGTCGATCAGTAGCGGTCGACGGTCGGCGGCGCCGGAACCGCGATACCGGTACCCGCGAAGTTCTTCTCCTGCGCGGCCTTCCACGAACCGTCATCGATCATCGCCTGGATGGCGTCGTTGACCTTGCCGCGCAGCTCCGAATCGCCCTTCTTCAGGCCGATGCCGTACTTCTCGGTGGTGAAGGTCTTGTTCACCAGCTTGAAGGTGCCCGGCGACTGGGCCGCGTAACCGGCGAGGATCACGTTGTCGGTGGTGACCGCGTCGATCGCACCGCTACGCATCGCCTCGATGCACAGCGAGTAGGTGTCGTAGGTCTGCAGCTGCGCCTGCGGGTAGTTCTTCTCGATGTTCTGGGCCGGGGTGGAACCCTTCACCGAGCAGACCTTCTTGCCCGCGAGGGAATCGGGGCCGGTGATGTCGGTGTTGGCGGCGGGCACCAGCAGGTCCTGGCCCGCGATATAGTACGGGCCGCCGAAATCGACCTTCTCCTTGCGCTTGTCGTTGATCGAGTAGGTGGCCACGACGAGGTCGACCTGGCCGTTCTCGATCAGCGTCTCGCGCTGCGCCGATGGCGCTTCCTTGAAGGTGACGTTCTCCGGCTTCACACCGAGCTTCTCGGCGACGTACTTGGCGACGTCGACATCGAAACCGCTGTAGGTGCCGTCGGTATTGCGCAGGCCGAGACCCGGCTGGTCGAACTTGATGCCGATGGTCAGCTTGCCGTCCTTGGCGTTTTCCAGGGCGGACTTGTCGTCACCGCCACCACACGCAGCGGTGACAGTGGCTGCCAATACCAGTGCTGCGGCGCCGATTCCGACGCGCATCGCACGATTGATCCTCATGAGTTTCCTTCTCCTTGTGACAATGGTGCTGCGAGTCAGTGACTGAGAATCTTGCCGAGGAAGTCCCTGGCGCGTTCGGATTTCGGTGCGGTGAAGAATGTTTCGGGCGCGGTGTCCTCGACGATCTCGCCGTCGGCCATGAACAACACACGGTCGCCTGCCCGGCGTGCGAAGCCCATCTCATGGGTGACCACGAGCATGGTCATCCCTTCCTTGGCGAGGGAGACCATCACGTCGAGCACCTCGTTGACCATTTCGGGGTCGAGTGCCGAGGTCGGTTCGTCGAACAGCATGACCTTGGGGTCCATCGCCAACGAGCGGGCGATCGCGACGCGCTGCTGCTGACCGCCGGAGAGCTGGGCGGGGTACTTGTCGGCCTGGTTGGCGATGCCGACCCGCTCGAGCAGGGCCATGGCGTGCTTGCGGGCTTCGTCTTTCTTCTTCCCGCGTACCTTCGTCGGCGCCAGCATGACGTTCTCGACGATCGTCTTGTGCGCGAACAGGTTGAACGACTGGAACACCATGCCCACGTCGGCGCGCAAGGCGGCGAGGGCTTTACCCTCGTCGGGCAGTGCGACGCCGTCGATGGCGATGTCGCCGGAGTCGATCGGTTCGAGGCGGTTGATAGTGCGGCACAGGGTCGATTTCCCCGACCCTGACGGGCCGAGGACGATCACGACCTGCCCACGGGGCACTTCGAGGTGGATATCGCGCAGGACATGGAGTTCACCGAAGTGTTTGTCCACGCTGCGCATCGAGATCATCGGCGGCGCAGCGGTTGCGGCTGCGGCGTCGGCGTTCCCGGTCGCGGGTGCGGCGTCGTCGGTCATGGTGAGAAACCTTATGTCGTATCTGGAGAAATGCCCGGCTTTCGCCGACATGCCGTCACGCCACGCCGAGACGACACCTGCTGGTAACCCGGTGGCTGCCCGTTACCTTTGCGTATTATCTGGCGATTGTTGGCGTGATGTGCGTCACAGTATGGTCTGCCCGTACCCTGGGCAGGTGGATTCGACGGTTCAGAACGCGACTGAGAGCGCGCCTACACGCAGCTATGAGGTTCGCACGTTCGGCTGCCAGATGAACGTGCACGACTCCGAACGCTTGTCCGGGCTACTCGAGGACGCGGGCTATACCAAGGCCGCCACCGGGGAGACGCCCGATCTGATGGTGTTCAACACCTGCGCGGTACGCGAGAACGCCGACAACAAGCTCTACGGCACCCTCGGTCAGCTGGTGCCGGTCAAACAGGGTCGCCCCGGCATGCAGATCGCCGTCGGTGGCTGCCTGGCGCAGAAGGACCGCGAGACCGTGGTGCGCAAGGCGCCGTGGGTCGACGTGGTGTTCGGCACCCACAACATCGGCTCGCTGCCGGTGCTGCTCGAGCGGGCCCGCCACAATGACGAAGCCCAGGTGGAGATCCTCGAATCGCTCGAGGCGTTCCCGTCGACGCTGCCCGCCAAGCGGGAGTCGGCCTACGCGGGCTGGGTGTCGATCTCGGTGGGCTGCAACAACACCTGCACGTTCTGCATCGTGCCCTCGCTGCGCGGCAAGGAAGTGGACCGCCGTCCCGGTGACGTGCTCGCCGAGGTACAGGCACTGGTCGACCAGGGCGTGCTGGAAGTGACCTTGCTCGGGCAGAACGTCAATTCCTACGGGGTGAACTTCGTCGATCCCGAACAGCCGCGCGACCGGGGCGCTTTCGCGCAGCTGCTGCGCGCGACCGGGCAGATCGATGGCCTCGAACGCGTGCGGTTCACCTCCCCGCATCCCGCGGAGTTCACCGACGACGTCATCGAGGCGATGGCGGCCACCCCGAATGTCTGCCCGCAGTTGCACATGCCGTTGCAATCGGGTTCGGACCGGGTGCTCAAGGCGATGCGCCGCTCCTACCGCAAGGAACGTTTCCTCGGCATCATCGACAAGGTGCGCGCCGCGATGCCGCACGCGTCGATCACCACCGACATCATCGTCGGCTTCCCCGGTGAGACCGAGGAGGACTTCCTCGAGACCCTCGACGTGGTCCGTCGGGCCCGCTTCACCAGCGCCTATACCTTCCAGTACTCCAAGCGGCCCGGTACCCCGGCCGCCGAACTGCCCGATCAGCTGCCCAAGCAGGTCGTACAGGAACGCTTCGAACGGCTGATCGCGCTGCAGGACCAGGTCTCCTGGGAGAACAACCAGGCGCTCATCGGTACCGAGGTGGAACTGCTCGTCGCCGACGGAGCCGGCAAGAAGAACGCGGTGACCGCGCGGATGAGCGGCCGCGCGCGCGACGGCAGGCTGGTGCACTTCCGTCCCGGTGACGTGACCGGTATCCGTCCGGGCGACATCGTCACCGTCGACATCACCGAGGCGGCACCGCACCACCTCATCGCCGACAGTGCGGTGAAGTCGCATCGGCGCACCACCGCCGGCGACGCGCATGAACGTGGCATCACGCCCAAAACGGCGCCGATCGGCGTCGGGCTCGGGCTGCCCCGCATCGGCGCACCGGTCGTCGAGACGGTCGAGAGCGGCTGTTCGACGGGGTGCGCGTCGTGAGCGACGACGAATCTACTACTGGTCGTAGTGGGTCGGATGCGAACGGTGCGTCCGGTGATGGCACAGTGGGACCCGCCAACGATCAGCCTGCGGACAGGAGCGGACACGCGGTGAACCCGGCGCGCAACGACCAGGATTTCGAACAATTCCGCGGTGAGCTCGACGCGGTCGAGCGCCGCATCGCCGGTGAGATCGACCCCGGCGCGCGGGCGCTGGTGGTGGCGGGTGCGGTCTTCGCGCTGCTGATCTCCCTCGTCTTGCCGACCGCGGGCACCGCGCGCGGCTTCGACGTGCTGCTCGCCACCGACGCCGCGGGCGTCGAGCACATCGGCCTGCCGTCGCGGATCTTCGTGTGGCTGGTCATCGTCTTCGGTGTCGGCTTCTCGCTGCTGGCGCTGACCACCCGCCGCTGGGTGCTGGCCTGGATCGCCTGCGCGGGTTCGGCCGTGGGCAGCGTGTTCGGCGTGCTCTCGATCTGGCACCGCCAGACCCCCGGCCTCGGGAACTACGAGGGCGCGGGCCCCGGCATCGGCCTGATCCTGGGCACCATCGCGATCATGGTGCTCACCTTCCACTGGGTTCGCGTGGTCTGGAGTCGCACCGCCGTGCAGCTCGCCGCGGAAGAGCAGCGTCGCAACGCGGCGCGCGAAGCCGAGGATCGCGACCGCAAGCGCCTCACCGGCGAATAATCGTGCGAGACAAGAAAACCCCCGACCGAATCGGTCGGGGGTTTCTTTCTCTGCCACTCACAAATTGCTGACGGCGCCCTCGGCGGCTTCGGCCCATTCGCGCCACTGCTTGGCCTGCTCGAGTGCCTTCTCCGCATCGCGCTTCTTGCCCGCCGCGGTGGCCTTGGCGGCCTGCTCCTCGAACTGCGCGACCCGCTCACGGAACTGCGCGGCCCGCGCGACCGCCTCGGGGTCGGAGCGACGCCACTGCTGATCGGCGGCGTCGCGGACCCGCTTCTCGATGGCGCGCAGCTTGGCTTCCAGCTCCTGCATGCGTTCGCGGGGGACCTTGCCGATGGCGTCCCACTTGTCCTGCAGCTCGCGCAGCGCGTTGCGGGCGGCGTCCACGCCGTTGGCCGGGTCGATGTGCTCGTAGGCGGCCAGGAGTTCCAGCTTGGCGGTGGCGTTGTGGTCGAATTCGGCATCGCGCTCGGAGACCGCCGCGTTGCGGGCGGCGAAGAACACGTCCTGGGCGCTCTTGAACCGCCGCCACAGCGACTCGTCGGCCTCGCGCGGTGCCCGGCCCGCGGCCTTCCACTCCGAGAGCAGGTCGCGGAACACCGCGGCGGTGCCGGTCCAGTCGGTGGAGTCGGCCAGTTCCTCGGCACGCACGCACAGCTCTTCCTTGCGCGTCTTGGCGGTGGCGCGTTCGCGGTCGAGGTCGGCGAAGTGGGCGCCGCGACGGCGGTTGAACGCCTCACGGGCCTTGGAGTAGCGCTTCCACAGCGCGTCGTCGACCTTGCGGTCGACACCGCGGATCGACTTCCACTCGTCGAGGATCTCGCGCAGCCGGTCGCCCGCGGCCTTCCACTGGGTGGAATCGGCGGCGATCTGCTCGGCCTCGGCGGCGAGGGCTTCCTTGCGCTCGGTGTGCTCGTGGCGGGCGCGGTCCTTCTCCTCCTTGGCGTGCGCGGCGGCTTCCTCTGAGTGCTCGGTGATGGCCTGCAGACGGGCCGCGAGGCCGTCGATGTCGCCGATGACGGCCGCGGTCGGCAGCGTCTCGGCCAGTGCCAGTGCGGCGGCCTTGGTCTTGCGGGCATCCGCGCCCGCGGCCAGCCTGGCCTCGAGCAGCGCGACCTCGGTCGCGAGATCGTCGAAGCGGCGGCCGAAGTGGGTCAGGCCCTCGGCGACGTCGCCCGCCTGCCAGGAGCCGACGATCCGTTCGCCCTCGGCGGTCTGCACCCAGGCGGTGCCGTCTTCGTCGACCCGACCCCACTTGCTCGGGTCGGTGGCGCTCGGCACGATCACGGCGTGCGGATGCGGTTGATCGGGGCCCGGCGCCGGTTTCACGGCATGCGGTTTCGGCGGACGCGGAGCATTCCCGCCGGGCTTGGGGGTACCGGACGGTCGCGGGGCCGGACCTGGGGTGGGCTTCGCGGTTCCGTTGCTGTCGGTCATTGCTCTCCGTCCCTGCCGCGCGTCACGGCTGCCTGGTTACGCCCTAGCACATCCCATTGAACCCGGTTCGAGCCACGGAAACCATCGATCCAGCGGATCGGATAGCGGATTTCCTGGGATTTCGTCCCGGACGACGTGGGTAGTCGCACCTGAAAACACTAGCAATCTCGGCGAGCATCCCTACGCCGGACACTCGCAGACGGCCGCACGCCCGCGCGGCGCCGGATGCGTGCCCACGCGCGCGCTGCGGCTACGGTTACCGCGTGTTCTCGATAGCGGCCCTGGTCCCGTCGCCGCCGATGCTGGTGCCCGAACTGTGTGGGCGAGTCCCGGTGTCCGGCAGCGATCCCGACGATCCGACCATGGTGCTGCGCGCGGCCGCCCTGGACGCCGCGGCCACCCTCGCCGCGACCGCCGACCGGTGGATCGTCATCGGGGTCGGCAGCCATGACCGGATCTACGGTTCGGCGACCCGGGGAACGTTCACGGGGTTCGGTGCCGATGTCTCAGTCGGGCTCGGTCCGGTGGGCGAGGAGCCCGGTCCAGCAGACGCCCAGCTTCCCCTCCCGATACTGATCGCCGGATGGTTGCGGGAGCAGGTCGCACCGCGGATTTCGGTACGGGCTCGGCTGTTCGCCGCCGACGCCTCAGCCGCGGCTTGTGCCGAGGCAGGTGCCGCGCTCCGCGCCGAGCTGGACAGCGAGCGGGACCCGTATGCGGTGCTCGTCGTCGGGGATGGTGCCGCGACCTTGACGGTCAAGGCGCCGGGCTATCTCGACGAGCGGGCCCACGCGGTTCAGGACGACCTCGACACCGCCTTGCGCACGGGTTCGCGGGCGGGATTGGCCGCGCTGGAGCCGGAACTGTGCGCGGCGTTGCTCGTCGACGGCCGGGCCGCCTACCAGGTACTCGGCGGTCTGTTCGCCCCGGATTCGGCAGACCCGAAGGTCCGTACGCTGTACCAAGGCGCACCCTATGGCGTCGGCTACGACGTGAGCGTGTGGGAACCGGGTGGACAGGAAGGTATCGACGAGTGACGAGCAGACCGATCGCGGTCGTCGGCCCCACCGCCACCGGCAAGTCCGACCTCGCACTCGACCTCGCCACCGAGCTCGGCGGCGAGATCGTCAACATCGACGCGATGCAGCTCTACCGCGGGATGGATGTCGGCACCGCGAAACTGCCCCCCGACCAGCGACGCGGTATCGCGCACCATCTGCTCGACGTTCTCGATGTCACCGAGACAGCGACCGTCGCCGCCTACCAGAGCTCGGCCTGCGCGATCGTCGAAGACATCATGGCGCGCGGGAAAACCCCGGTCATCGTCGGCGGCTCGATGATGTATGTGCAGGCGCTGCTCGACGAGTGGGATTTCCCGGCCACCGACCCCGAGGTCCGTGCTCGCTGGGAGGCGCTCCTGGACAACAGCGGTGTGCAGGCGCTGCACGCGGCGCTGCGACAGGCCGACCCGGTCGCCGCGGCCACCATCCTGCCCACCGACGGCCGGCGCATGGTGCGCGCGCTCGAGGTCGTGGAACTGACCGGCCGCCCGTTCGCCGCATCGGCCCCGACCATCGGCACCCCGCGCTGGAACACCGCGATTCTCGGCGTCGACCGGGAGACCGCCGCTCTCGACGCCCGCATCGAGACCCGCACCGCCCTGATGTTCGATGCGGGTCTGGTCGACGAGGTCCGCGGACTGCTCGACGCGGGTCTGCGCGAGGGCCAGACCGCCCGCCGCGCCATCGGCTACGCCCAGGTGCTGGCCTACCTCGACGACGAATACGATCTCGACCACGCGCGCGAGCGCACCCTGATCGGCACCCGCCGATACGTGCGCAGGCAGCGGTCGTGGTTCCGCCGCGACCCCAGGGTCTCCTGGGTCGACGGCGCCGATCCCGAGCTCGCCGCGACCGCGCTGGCCCTGCTCTCCGCATCGAACACCGACCCGATAGGACGGACAGCGCAGTGACGCGACGAGTGAGTACCCGCAACGCCTCGGTGCAGGTGTGGCAGGCCTACCTCAACAACCGGACCAAACGTCATCGTGACGGCCGGTTCCTCGTGCAAGGCGTGCGCCCGATCACCCAGGCACTGGCCAACGACTGGCCGCTGGAAACGCTGCTCTACCGGCTCGGTGGCCCTGAGCTGTCGAGTTGGGCGCGCGAGATTCTCGCCACCGCCGACGTGCCGCAGGTCGGCCTGGTCCCCGAACTCATGGCCGAGCTGGGGGAGAAGGCGGCGAGCACGCCGGAGATCGTGGCGGTCGCGGTGTCGCAGCACCCCGACCTGGCCGACTACACACCCGGTGAACCGGGGGAGGACGCCCCGGTCGTGGTCGTGTTCGATCGCCCGAACTCGCCCGGCAACCTCGGCACGCTGATCCGCTCCGCGGACGCTTTCGGTGCCTCCGGGGTGATCGTCACCGGCCACGGCGCCGACCAGTTCGACCCGCAGGCCGTGCGCGCCTCGACCGGTTCGCTGTTCGCGATGCCGGTGCTGCGCGCGGCGGGCCCCGGTCAGGTGCTCGAATTCCGTGACCGCCAACAGGCTCGTGGCATCCCCACCCGCATCGTCGGCACCGACGAGGACGCGCCGGGCACCATCTACGACCACGACTTCACCGAGGCCACCATCCTGGTCGTCGGCAACGAGACCACCGGCATGAGCTCGGCCTGGGCCGACGCCTGCGACGACCTGGTCACCATCCCGATGGGCGGCACCGCCAGCTCGCTCGGCGCGCCGTCGGCGGGGGCGATCAGCCTCTACGAGATCGCCAGGCAGCGGCGCACGTTCGCCCGGTAGTACACCCCACTGCGGCGCAGAGGAGAATGACGGACGTGTCCGACATCGAATTCAGCAAGGGCCATGGCACCCAGAACGATTTCGTGGTGCTGCCCGACCTCGAGGTGCGCCTCGACCTGACCGTCGACCGCGTCGCCGCACTGTGCGACCGGCAGCGCGGCCTCGGCGCCGACGGTGTGCTGCGCGTGGCGAAGGCCGGTGCGCTGCGCGCGGCCGGTGTTCTGGAAGCACTGCCCGAGGGTGTCGGCGCCGACGACTGGTTCATGGACTACCGCAACGGCGACGGTTCGATCGCCGAGATGTGCGGCAACGGGGTGCGGGTCTTCGCGCACTACCTCAACGCCACCGGGCTGGAAGAGCGCACCGAGTACGTCGTCGGCAGCCGCGCGGGCGCCCGGCCGGTCGTCGTGCACGCCGCGGGGTCGACCGACGGCGAGGTCACCGTGGACATGGGTGTCGTTCGCGAACTCGGCCCCTCCACCGCCACCTTGGCCGGTTGGGCGCTGGGCGGAATCGGCATCGATGTGGGCAATCCGCACCTGGCCTGCGTCGACGACGGCCTGACCGTCGACGCGCTCGCCAAACTCGATCTGAGCGTGTCGCCGGGCTTCGATCCTGACCTTTTCCCACACGGCGTGAACGTGGAAATACTCACCGCGCTCGATGCCGACAACGCCGTCGACATGCGTGTCTACGAACGCGGAGTCGGCGAAACCCGTTCCTGTGGAACCGGAACCGTGGCCGCGGCCGCCGCCGCGCTGACGGCCGCCGGGGTGCCGATCGGCACCGGATCCGGCGAGGTCACCGTGCGTGTACCCGGCGGGCAGGTCCGCGTCGGCATCGCCGACGGACGCGCCTGGTTGCGCGGGCCCTCGGTGCTGCTGGCCTCGGGCGCGCTGTCGCAGGACTGGTGGGACGCGCAGTAGCGGCGATAACCGCGTGCACGCTGTCACCTGGACGTGGCAGCATAGAGAACGTATGACGAAACCAGTAGAACCCACAGAATCCACCTCGGCCGAGCACACCACCGCGGCCGATCCCGACGTGGCCGCCGATCGCGGTGACGTCGATGACGCGCTGGCCCGCCACGCGGCCCGCATGAAACAGCCCGGCTGGGCGGCCGACCCGACGGTCGGCGAGATGCAGCTCGACGAGCGCTCCTCGCTGCGCCGCGTCGCCGGGCTGTCCACCGAACTCACCGACATCACCGAGGTCGAATACCGTCAGCTGCGCCTCGAGCGCGTCGTGCTGGTCGGTGTCTGGACCACCGGCAGTGTCGCCCAGGCCGACGCGAGCATGGTCGAGCTGGCCGCGCTCGCCGAGACGGCGGGCTCGGAGGTCCTCGAGGCGCTGATCCAGCGCCGCGACAAGCCCGACCCGGCCACCTACATCGGCTCCGGCAAGGCCGAGGAGCTGCGCACCGTCGTTCTCGACACCGGCGCCGACACGGTGATCTGCGATGGTGAACTCACGCCCGCGCAGCTCACCGCGCTGGAGAAGGTCGTGAAGGTGAAGGTCATCGACCGCACCGCGCTGATCCTCGACATCTTCGCCCAGCACGCCACCTCCCGCGAGGGCAAGGCCCAGGTCGCGCTGGCGCAGATGGAGTACATGCTGCCCCGTCTGCGCGGCTGGGGTGAGTCGATGTCGCGTCAGGCCGGTGGCCGGGCGGGCGGCAACGGCGGTGGCGTCGGTCTGCGTGGTCCGGGTGAGACCAAGATCGAAACCGATCGTCGCCGGATCCGGGAGCGGATGGCCAAACTGCGCCGCGAGATCCGTGAGATGAAGACCGCGCGCGACACCATGCGCGCGCGCCGCAGCGAGAGCGGCGTGCCCTCGATCGCGATCGTCGGTTACACCAACGCGGGCAAGTCCAGCCTGATGAACTCGCTCACCGGTGCGGGCCTGCTCGTGCAGGACGCGCTGTTCGCCACCCTCGACCCGACCACCCGTCGGGCGGCGCTCGACGACGGCCGCGAGATGGTGTTCACCGACACCGTCGGCTTCGTCCGCCACCTGCCGACCCAGCTGGTCGAGGCCTTCCGCTCGACGCTCGAGGAGGTCACCGGCGCCGACCTGCTGCTGCATGTCGTCGACGGCGCCGACCCGCTGCCGCTCGAGCAGATCAGGGCGGTGCGCGAGGTGATCACCGACGTGATCAGGGAGCAGGGCACGCCCGCTCCGCCGGAACTGCTGGTGGTCAACAAGATCGATGCCGCCGATCCGAACGAGCTCACCCGGTTGCGCGGCATCTTGCCGCAGGCGGCCTTCGTCTCCGCGCAGACCGGCGCGGGTGTGGAGGAGTTGCGCGAGCGGCTCTCCGAGGTGCTCGGCGGACTCGATGTCGACATCAGTGTGCTGCTGCCCTACAGCCGCGGCGATCTGCTCGCCCGCATCCACGCCGACGGCCGGATCGTCACCGCCGACCACGAGGAAGGTGGCACCCGGGTTCGCGCGCGTGTGCCGCACGCCTTGGCCGCGGCACTGTCCGAGTACGCCCACTCCGGGCCTTCCGAGCCGGCGCTCAGCTGATCTTTTTCGCTGATTTGCCCGCCGGTTGCGGACAAATGTCGATGCGACACAGGCATTTTCGGACGCTATGGTCGAATATCGACTGCAGGAGGGTGTTATGTCGAACGACCATGATGGTACGAAAAATCTGAAGGAGAACAGGGTCGCGGAGGGCGATCCTGTTCGGTCCGGCGCGGTCTTGTCGGATGGCGCGCCGTTGCATCCGGCGCCGAGTGAATGGGACATGCGCGCCTTCGAAGCGCTGTTCGCGCCGGTGCGGTTGTGGACCAGCCCGAAGTTCTACGGTCTGGAGAACATCCCGGCCGAAGGGCCGGTGCTGATCGTTGCCAACCACAATCTGCTCGGCGGGATCGACGCACCGCTGATCATGCCGGAGATCCTGCGGGTGCGCGGCAGACTGGTGCGCGGCCTGGCCGAGCATGTGCTGATGGTGCCCGGTGTGCGGGACTTCCTGCATCATTTCGGCGCTGTCCGTGGCACCCGCTCGAACTGCCTGGCGCTGCTCGAGCGCGGGGAAGCGGTGGTGGTGTTCCCCGGTGGTGGCCGCGAGGCGATCCGCCGCAAGGGCGAGAAGTACGTGCTCAAGTGGGAGGGCCGCACGGGTTTCGCGCGGATGGCGATTCAGGCGGGGGTGCCCATCGTGCCGCTGGCGATGATCGGCATCGACGACGCCTACGACATCGTCTTCGACGGTCAGCATCCGGTGATGGCTCCGCTGCGCTGGACCTGCCGTCTGCTCGGCATCAATCCCGAGCTGAACCCGCCGCTGGTCAAGGGTGTCGGCCCGACGGTACTGCCCCGCCCGGAGCGGTTCTACTTCTCCGCGGGTGCCCCCATCGACCCCACGCCGTGGATGGAAGCCGACGACCTCGACGGTGCGGCCGCCGATCTGCGCGATGTGGTGCGCAAGGGTCTCGAAGAAGAACTGCAGTTCCTGTTCAACGAGCGCGCACGCGATACCGGCCGCACCATGGTCGGCCGCCTGCGCAACGTACTGCCCTGGTGACCGGAACCGCCTGATCGGCTGGATCGGCGCCGCGGTGCAGACGCGCACATGTGTGCGGAATGCCCGCGGCGCCGATCTCGCTACCCCCACCGCGTGACCGCCGCCGAGTTGCTGATCTGGGAGATGACCGCGCCGCTAGACCTTGCGGATGACGGTGACGACCTTGCCCAGAATTTGCGCGTCGTTGCCGGGGATCGGCTCGAAATGCGGGTTGTGCGGCATCAGCCACACGTCCTTGCCACTGCGCTTGAAGGTCTTCACGGTGGCCTCGCCGTCGATCATCGCGGCGACGATGTCGCCACCTTCGGCGACATTCTGCTGACGCACCACAACGAAGTCGCCGTCGCAGATCGCCGCGTCGATCATCGACTGGCCGACCACCTTGAGCAGGAACAGCGAACCCTCGCCGACGAGTTCGCGCGGCAGCGGGAAAACGTCTTCCACGGCCTGCTCGGCCAGGATCGGGCCACCGGCGGCGATCCGTCCCAGGACCGGGACGAACGTCGGTGTCGGGCGGCTCGGGTCGACCTCGTCGGTCTGCTGGGGCAGCGTGGTGACCGAGCGGACCGCCTCATCGAGCCCGCGGACATTCACCGCGCGCGGTCGATTCGGGTCGCGGCGTAGATAGCCCTTGCGTTCGAGGGCGCGCAGTTGATGGGCCACCGAGGAGGTGGAGGTGAGGCCGACCGCGTCGCCGATCTCGCGGATGCTGGGGGGATAGCCCCGTTCGGTCACCGAGGAACGGATGACATCGAGGACTGTGCGCTGACGCACGGTGAGATCCGTCCCGGATCCCGATGTGACGGTGCCGGTGCCGCTTTCGTCACCCGTGTCGTCTGTGTGGGTCACCGTGTCCCGCCCTTCTGAGTTGTCGAATTCGCCATCTCGAGGCTAGTCGGGCCACGCCGAACAATCAAACATCTGTTCGAGCATGTCGGGCGTTTCGTGCTGACAGGGGCACGGCAATCTGGTAGAAATCGAACATCAGTTCGTCGCACAGGTGTTCGAACAGCGGGAGGCATCGCCGCCTCACCAGTACTTTCTCGCAGCAGCGGAGCACACCACCCCGGAGGTTCTTCCGATGAGCACAGCAACCAGCGCCCTGCGTTCCTCAGACCCCATCCCGGTCTCGGAGTCGATTCTCCGCCGACGCCGGACCGCCCGCGCTCCACGGCCTTTCGCCTTGGTCCGACCGGCGATGCCGGAGTCGGCAGGCGTCGAAGAACAGGCGGTCGAAGCGCCGACCGCGAGCGCTGCCTCGACCCGCGCGCCCGCGACGACGTCCGCGGATGTCGCGCGCAGTATCGTCCGGTCCGGCGTGTTGAGTACGCCGGCGGACGGACTGCCCGCCGCCGATATCGTTCGCGGCGCTCGGCGTATCGAACTCACCGACGCCGAGCTCGATCTCGCCTTCGCCACCGTGCCCCGCAGCGAACCCGCGCGCCGAACCCGCGAGGTCGCTCGCCCGTCGGCGGATCGCGGCCCACATCATCGCGCACCGCGCAGCGAACTCTCGCTGTATGCCCGCGGTCCCGTGCGCGCCGGCCGTGCGCAGGGCTTGCATCCGCTGCACCGAGTCGAACAGGCCAAGGTCGGGTTCGCCGCGCTGGCCGTGACGGCGCTGGTGACCGCGCTGATCGTCGTGGCCTTTCTCGGACTGGCGCACGTACGCGCCGGCAGTTTCGTCGACCACGTCGACTCGACGATCCCCGGAATCTCGGAGCAGGCGGAGTTCGGGTCCGGCGCGCGGTTCGAGCCGGGGCGATGAGTCGAAAACAGCTGCGCGGAAACGTTTTCGGAAACGTTTCCGGCGGTGAGCGAGATCGTCGGTATCGGCGAATCGCACCCTGAAACTAGAACACGTTGCTACGGTGACGGGCATCCTGAATCGGGGCGGGGCCCCGGTCGAACCCGGATGCGAGGTTTCGGTGCGCCGCTGCACGATCGCTCTTCTCATGAGCCTGGTCCTCGGTGCGGTACTCGCACCCGCCGCGCACGCGGCCCCCGCCTACGCCGAGTACCTCGACCTGCCCGCCCTCAACGGCGACGGCGAGCAGGCAGGCGCCCTGCACCCGGCACTCCCGACCGCCGAGCCCCTCCTCTGGGATGCGCTGGAGCACGCACGGTCCGACGGTATCGATCCCGCACGCTATTCGACCCTGCTGCACCAGTATTGGCTCGTCGTAGCCACCGACAACGCCGCCATCGACCTCGATGCCTGGGCGCCCTACCGCGGCGTAGCGGAGAATACGGCCACCTTCACCCAGGTGTATGTGAACTACTTTCGCATCGCCGCCGCCCGCCCCGACTTCTACTGGGCAGGCCTCGCCGGCATCGCGGGCGGCTCCTTCGCCTCGGGGTTCTTCGATATCGGTGATGTCTCCACCGTGCTCTCGGTCGGCGGCATCCACGAACTCGGCAACGTCGTCTCCGACCTGCTGCGTGCCACCCCGCCGCAGCTCCTGTCGGGGGTGCCCCGCGACATCACCGCGCTGGCCACTCTCGCCCCGCGGTTGACCCCCGCCGATCTGGCCTGGTACCAAACGCGGCTGATGATCATGCAGAAACACATCTTCACCGACCTGGTGCCGATGCACGAGGCCTACCTCGCCGAGGGGATGGCAGGCATCGACGAGATGTTCGCGGCCGGTCTGCTCGACGACCGCATGCTCACGGCCTGGCGTGGGATCGACGGTGGCACCGAGGCAGGCCGCGCCGACGCGCTGGTCGCCATGACCGATCGGGAGCAGAACCACATCGTCGCCGACCAATGGGACGCGACCGCGACTGGTCGCGACGGCATGGGCCGGGTGCTCACCTATGTCACCACGGTCGCGGGCAAGCCGGGTCTGGCCGGTACCCGCGCACCCGGCGTCTACGCACCGGCGACGGTGTGGTCGCCGATCGCCGCGGGGAGCCCGCTGGGGCTGCGGATGCCGCTGCCCGCGTTCAACTGGGCCGACCGCGACGCCCGCTGGGCTTACCTCATCGCCGACCTGGTGCCCCGCCAACTCGACCTCGTCGCCGACCCCGCGCACGCGGTGACGGTGTATCGGGAACCGTTCGCCGTCAAGCTCGACCGGGGTCGGCTGCTCGCCCGGCTGCCCGACATCATCGCGGACCTGACCACGCAGTGGCAGGTTGTGCCATCCTGACCGGTATCCTGTCAAGAGCCATGGAATAGAAATGCGCATCGACGAAGGAACCCTCGGATGCATTGCCCGTATTGCCGACACCCCGACTCGCGCGTCGTCGACTCGCGGGAAGTCGAGGAGGGCACCGCGATCCGCCGCCGTCGTTCCTGCCCGAGCTGTGCGCGCCGATTCACCACTGTCGAAACGGCGATTCTGTCGGTGGTCAAGCGCAGTGGCGTGACCGAGCCGTTCAGCCGCGAGAAGGTGATCGTCGGTGTCCGCCGGGCCTGCCAGGGCCGGGAAGTCGATGACGACGCACTGAACCTGCTCGCCCAGCAGGTCGAAGACGCGGTGCGGGCCAAGGGTTCTCCCGAGGTACCCAGCCACGAGGTCGGTCTTGCCATCCTCGGCCCGCTGCGCGACCTCGACGAAGTGGCGTATCTACGCTTCGCCTCGGTGTACCGATCCTTCACCAGCGCAGCTGATTTCGAACGCGAGATCACCGAGATGCGGGCGGCCCGCGCGGCGGCCGCGGTCGCCGCGACCGACTGATCTACGACCCAGGTTCAGCGCCGGGCCCGTCCACCGGCATCGCCTCGCGACATCCCCGCTGTCTCGGCCTACCTCTCGCAGCGCTTGGTCCATCAGTCGTCGGTGGCTGATCCTCCACGCCCGCACCGGTTTCAGCGACGGATCGTGCTGATCGTCTTCTCGATGCGCTTGGCCGACACCGGGTACGGCGTGCCCAACTTCTGCGCGAACAGGCTGACCCGCAGCTCCTCGATCATCCACCAGATCTCGGTGACCTCGCGGGCGTTCTTGCGGCCGGGAGGCAGCGCGCGGACGAGCTTGTCGTAGGCGGCGAGCATCCGGTCCACCTCGACCATGGCCTGACGGTCGCGCACCGCCGATCCGGGTAGCGATTGCAGGCGCTGTGCCGCGGCGAGGAGGTAGCGCGGGAGTTCACCCAGCCGCACCCGTCCCCATTCGGCGACGAAACCGGGGAACAGCAGGTCGTCGAGTTGCTGGCGGACATCGTCGGCGATATCGGTTTCGAGGGTGTCGGCCAGCGCCGCGCGCGCCTGCTGGGCGGCGGACAGTACCGGCACGACGGTGCGGATCAGGGCGACGACCGCCGTGGACAGTTGCGGTCGGACGGTCGCGACCAGCTTGTCGAACTCCTCGGGCGTGCGAACCGGGCCGCCCGCTGTGGCGATGAGTTCGTCGGCGGCGGCGATCCGGCAGTCTTCTACCAGGTTGTCGAGCGACCCGTCGGGGTTCTGGCTCAACGCCAGCCGATCGCGGGCGGGCAGTCCGGCGGTGACCGCGCGAGTCGAGGTCGGGATCGCGGCGAGCAGCAGGGTGCGCACACCGGCTCGCATCGCGGCCGCCTGCTCGCCGGGCGAGCTCAGTACGCGCACCGCGACGCCCTCGCCCTCGGGGACCAGTGCCGGGTACCCCGTCACGGTCTGGCCTGCGACTTCGCGGCTGACGGTCGGCGCGACCGAACCAAGGGATTCCGAGGTCCACACCGTCGCGGGCGCACGCTCGGCACCGGCGGTGGCACGCGCGACCGACGCTGAAACCTGTTTTGCCAGTTGTGCTTTCAGCTGCTGGAGGCTCTTGTTCTTGGCGAGCACCTTGCCATTGCGATCGACCGCGGCGAAGGTCATGCGCAGATGATCGGGCAGCGCGGCGGGGGAGAGGTCGTCGGCGGTGATGGTGACCGAACCCAGCCGGGACAGTTCCCGCGAGAGCCCCGTGCGCAGCGGCTCGGCGCGCGGAGTCAGCGCGCGCAACGCCGCCGCCGCGAAGTCGGGCGCGGGAACGATCGCGCGCCGCAACGCTTTCGGAAGAGTCTTGATGAACGTGGCAGCGAGTTCTTCGCGCATGCCCGGCACCAGCCAGTCGAAGCCGACCGCCCGCACGTGCGCGAGCTGCTCCACCGGGATCCGCGCGGTGACGCCGTCGTCGTCTTGGCCGGGCTCGAACTGGTAGGTCAGCGGGAAGCTGAGTTCACCCTGGCGCCAGGCGTCGGGGAAGTCGGTCGGGTCGAGCGTGGCGATGCCGGCATTGACCACGGTGTCGGTCGAGAAGTCCAGCAGCGCGGGATCGTTGCGCTCGGTCTTGCGCCACCAGCTGTCGAAATGGCGCACCGACACGATGTCGGCGGGGATGCGCTTGTCGTAGAACTCGAACAGCACTTCGTCGTCGACGAGGATGTCGCGCCGCCGCGCCCGATGTTCGAGGTCGGCGACATCGTCGATCAGGGCCCGGTTGCGGGCGAAGAACCCGTGCCGCGTCTGCCATTCGCCCTGTACCAGGGCGTGGCGGATGAACAGCTCGCGCGACAGCTCCGGGTCGATGCGCCCGAAGTCCACCGGCCGCCCGGTCACCAAGGGCACGCCGTACAGCGTCGCCCGCTCGTAGGCGCGTGCCGAGCCGCGCTTGGACGACCAATGTGGTTCGGAATAGGTACGTTTCACCAGGTCGCCGGCGAGCCGTTCGGCCCACTCCGGCTCCACCTTCGCCGCGATCCGCCCCCACAGTCGCGAGGTCTCCACCAGTTCGGCCGCCATCACCCAGCGCGGCGCCTTCTTGGCCAGCGACGATCCGGGGAAGATCATGAACTTCGCATTGCGCGCCCCGAGGAACTCCCGCGACTCCGCTTCGCGCACACCGATATGCGACAGCATGCCCGCCAGCAGCGACTGGTGGATCTGGGTACTCGGCCACGGCATCGCGTCATCGTCGGACGAATCCGCCGATCCGCCAACGGCTTTCGCGGACACTGCGTGCTGGCCGGCACCGCCGCCACGTCGAGATCGTCCAGCTGCCCGGCGCGAACCTTCGTCCTGTGTGTCCGCACGGCCGACGGTGGTGTTCGCCCCGGAGGTCGACTCCGTCACCGCGCGTTGGGCATTCCCGCGGCCGCGACCACGGCGTCCACGATTGCCGCCGGCGCCCTCGGCGGTGCTACCACCGGCAGCCGCGGTGCGCCCGCCGGGCGTTGTGGTGTCGGAGTTCGTCTGTCCCCGGCTCGCGCCCGCGTCGTTCCAGCCCATCCCGCGGGCGATCGTGCGCAACTGGCCGTGCAGGTCCTGCCACTCCCTGATGCGCAGGTAGTGCAGGAATTCCTCGCGACACATCCGGCGGAACTGGTTGGACGACAGCGACTTGCGCTGCTCGGTGAGGTAATCCCACAGCCGCAGGTAGGCCAGGAAGTCCGAGCCTTCGACGACGAAGCGCGCATGCTGGGCATCGGCTGCCTGCTGATGCTCGACGGGGCGTTCGCGCACATCCTGAATCGAGAGCGCCGCGACAATGATCAGCACCTCGTCCAGGCACCCGTTGCGCTGCGCCTCGACGAGCATGCGCGCCATCCGCGGATCCACCGGCAGCTGCGCCATCTCCCGCCCGATCGGCGTGAGCGTGAGATGTCCACCCGAATCAGCTTCGCCGTCAACAGATTTCGTGCTGCCGTGCGCCAGCGCGCCCAGTTCTTCGAGCAGGGCGATGCCGTCGCGGATGGCACGACGGTCGGGTGCCTCGACGAACGGGAAACTCTCGATATCGCCCAGCCCCAGCGCCGTCATCTGCAGGATGACCGCCGCGAGGTTGGTGCGCAGGATCTCCGGCTCGGTGAACGCGGGCCGCGCCTCGAAATCGTCCTCGGAGTACAGCCGGATACAGATACCGTCGGCGACGCGACCACAGCGACCCGATCGCTGCCGCGCCGAGGCCTGGGAGACCTCTTCGATCGGCAGCCGCTGCACCTTCGTGCGCATCGAATAGCGCGAGATGCGAGCCGTACCGGGGTCGATGACGTAGCGGATGCCCGGCACCGTCAGCGAGGTCTCGGCGACATTGGTGGCCAGCACCACCCGGCGCCCGGTATGCGGGGCGAAGACTTTGTGCTGTTCGGCGGCCGACAGGCGCGCGTACAGCGGCACGATCTCGGTGCGGGGGAGTTTCAGATCGCGGAGGGCGTCGGCGGTGTCGCGGATCTCGCGTTCGCCCGACAGGAACACCAGCACATCACCGTCGCCCTCGGCGAACAGCTCGACAACCCCGTCGGCGATGGCGTCGGTGGGATCGCGGTCGACGACGCGGGTGTCCTCGTCATCGTCCGATCCAGGTAGTTCCAGCGACAGCGGCCGGTACCGCAACTCCACCGGATACGACCGACCCGACACTTCGACGATCGGCGCGGGCGTGCCTTGCGCGTCCGCGAAGTGGCGGGCGAACAGTTCGGGATCGATCGTCGCCGAGGTGATGATCACCTTGAGATCGGGTCGCTGCGGCAGCAACTGCTTGAGATAGCCGAGCAGGAAGTCGATATTGAGGCTGCGTTCGTGGGCCTCGTCGATGATGATCGTGTCGTAGCGGCGCAGCATCCGGTCGCGCTGGATCTCGGCGAGCAGGATGCCGTCGGTCATGAGTTTGACCAGCGTGCGATCCGAAGCCTGATCGGTGAATCGGACCGTGTAGCCGACCACGTCACCCAGTTCGGTACCCAGTTCCTCGGCGATGCGTTCGGCCACCGTGCGCGCGGCGAGCCTGCGCGGCTGGGTGTGGCCGATGGTGCCGCGGATCCCGCGACCGAGTTCGAGGCATATCTTGGGGATCTGGGTGGTCTTGCCGGAACCGGTCTCACCGGCCACGATCACGACCTGGTTGGCGGCGATGGCGGCGGCGATGTCGTCGCGGCGCGCGGAAACGGGGAGTTGTTCCGGGTAGGTGATCCGCGGAAGCGCCGCGCGGCGATTGGCCACGCGGGTCTCGGCGGTGGCGATCTCGGCCTCGATGGCGGGCAAGTCGTCGGGGCGCGCACGGTCGAGCTTGCGCTGGAGCCGATGTTCATCGCGCAGCGAGACCTCCGCCAGGCGGGTGCGCAGCGCGCGGGTTCCGGTGCTAGCTGTTCTGGTCATTGCGCCTACCAGCGTAGCGAGGCCCGCCACCGGTTTTCCCCTCGCGTGGCCCGCTCGCATGCTCGCGGAGACCAACGACACACCACGACACCGCCCGTCGCGGTCCGCGCGTCTGGGTGACACCGCGCGACGCGATGGCTCATGCGACGACGAACTCCCGGTCAGCGGGGGTCCATCATGCGAGGATCCGGGCATGAGCGGTCAGCAGGCACCTCGCGTCGCCACTCAGAGCGCGGCGACCAGGCGAAAGGGACACAGCATGAGCGCATCGGTGCGAACGGCGTGGTGGATCAGGGCCTATCGGCTCGGTTTCGGCCTGCTGGGAGTTGTCGTCTTGCTGTGGATTCCCGTGCGCAATATCGACTCGGCGACCTTCTCGCTCACCAACTATCTGAGCTACTTCACCATCGAGTCCAACATTCTGGGCGTGATCGTGCTGCTCATCGGTGGTCTGGTCGCACCGCAGGGCCGCGGCTGGCAGCTGTTGCGTGGTGCCGTCACGCTCTACATGCTCATCACGATGGTCGTCTACGCGGTGCTGCTGTCGCGGATCGATGTGATGCTCAACGACAAGTGGATCAACGACCTCATGCACCGCTACCTGCCGTTGATCCTGGTGCTGGACTGGATGTTCGTCGCGATGGCGCGGCGATTGCGGCCGAGTCCGGCGCTGATCGGCCAGTGGTTGATCTTCCCGCTCGTCTACGGCGTCTACAGCCTGATCCGCGGTCCGATCGTCGACTGGTATCCCTACCCGTTCATCAACCCCACCGACCAGGGTTATCTGTCGATGGCGATCGGACTGGTCGTGCTCACGCTGGTGTTCGCGGTGCTGGCGGTAGCCATGGCTTCGCTGGGCGATCTGCCCGCGTGGTGGCGCGAACGCAAGGCCGAAGACTGACCACGCGACGGGCCCGGCGCGCGCGTCGCGGTGCGGTGGGGTAAATGTGGACCCATGAATGCGCTCTGGCACGGATTCGCTGATATGGGTGCCGTCAATCGTGACGGTGCGTTCGTTATCGCTCGCGGCGAGGGCGCTTACGTCTTCGATACCGCGGGCAAGCGCTACCTCGACGCCACCGCTGGGCTGTGGTTCGCCAACGTCGGGCACGGTCGCGGTGAGATCGCCGACGCGGTCGCCGACCAGTTGCGCACTATCGCGCACTACTCCAACTTCGGCGACCTCACCGAAGCCCCCACCCAGGAACTCGCCGAGAAACTCTCGTCGATCGCCCCCGTTCCCGGCAGCAAGATCTTCTTCACCTCCGGTGGCTCCGATTCGGTGGAGACCGCGGCCAAACTGGCCCGCCGCTACTGGTACGAACAGGGCCGCGCCGACAAGAAGATTCTGGTCGGCCGCCGGTTGGCCTACCACGGCATGCATTACGCGAGCACCTCGCTCGGCGGTCTGACGCCGAACAAGGAGGGCTACGGCGTGCTGGTCGACGACACCCGCACCGTCGAATGGGACGACGCCAAATCGCTGCTCGCCCTGATCGAAGAGGTCGGCGCCGAGCAGATCGCCGCGTTCTTCTGCGAACCGATCATCGGTGCCGGTGGGGTGTACCTGCCGCCCGATGGCTATCTGGCCGAGGTCCGCCAGATCTGCCGTGACCACGACATCCTCTTCGTCGCCGACGAGGTCGTCACCGGTTTCGGCCGCATCGGCGGCTCCTGGTTCGCCTCCACCCGCTTCGACCTGCAGCCCGATCTGATGACGACGGCCAAGGGCCTCACCTCCGGCTACGTCCCGATGGGCGCGGTCTTCATCGCCCCCCACCTGGCCGAGCCGTTCTTCGCCGGCGGCACCTGGTTCCGCCACGGCTACACCTACGGCGGCCACGCCGGTGCCGCCGCCGCAGCCCTGGCCAACCTCGCCATCGTCGAACGCGAAGGCCTCATCGAGGAAGCCGCCCGCCTCGAATCCACCCTGCACACCGCGTTGGCCCCGTTGGCCGATCACCCCCGCGTCGCCGAAGTCCGCAGCGGCCTCGGCGCCGTAGCCGCAGTCCAACTCGCCGACCCCGCCGAAGGTCCCGCCCTGGTGAGAACCTTGCGCGAACACGGCATCTCGGGCCGCGCCGCCGGTGCGGGCGCCATGCAGATCTCGCCGTCGTTCGTCATGACCGACGCGCAGGTCGCCGAGCTCGCGGACGGATTCGCCCGCGCCCTCGGCTGATTCGTCCACCGGTTCCGTCAGCGGACCTCGCAGGCGGAACCGGCCTCACGGTGTCGACATCACCTCGCGCGGAATCAGGAAGGTTCGAGCCCCAGGGTGAAGAATCGGCTCAGTGGGTCGGGGGAGTAGCTGCCGAACGGGCCGCACTCGATGAATCCGTGGCGCAGGTAGAGGCGGCGGGCCGGGGCGAAGAAGTCCTCGGCGCCGGTTTCCAGGCTCAGCCGCCGGTACCCGCGTTCTCGGGCTACCTCGACCAGGTGGGCGAGCACCGCGGCCGCGACTCCACGGCCGGTGAATCCCTCGGCGGTGCGCATGGACTTGATCTCGGCGTGCCGGTCGTCGAGTTCCTTCAGCGCAGCGCACCCGGCGAGGTCGTCGCCGGACCACGCGCTCCACACCGTGACCGCGGGATCGCGCAGGGCGGTGAGGTCGAGGGCGTGCATGCTGCAGGCGGGGGTGGTGTCCGCCATTTCCGCGTGGTGAGCGGCCAGCAGGGTCCGGATTTCCGCGCCGGTGAGATCATCGGCCACCACGCGAAGCTGGTCGACCGCGGCGGTTGGGTTATCGGTCATCAGTCCAGTTTGCAGATCGATGCCGATGCCCATCGATCCGGGTCGGTCACTATGGGAGTGACCTCGCCGTGCTGAGCGAGCGGTGCTGAGGGCGCAGCGCGAGGGTCTCGCTGGAGTGGCCGTCGGCGTGCGGCGTCGCGATGAGGTGCGCCCTGACCGCGGAAAACGCCCCAGGGCACCACCGTGGGTGCGAGCATGGTGGTGCGGGTGTCGACTCGAAAGTGGTGGGGTGTGGCCGATTTCGTGGAGCAGTATGCGTTCGTGCGGTGGCCGGTGGTCGCCGCGTTCGTGCTGGCGTCGCTGATCGTGGCGACCCGGTTGACCAGGCGAACGCCGCCGGCGCACCGAGTCGATACCGCGTCCGACAGCGCGCACCTGCTCATGTGCCTGGTGATGCTGGCGATGCTGGTGTTCCCCGCCGCCACCGACCCGCACGCGATGCGCGGGCTGCTCACCGCCCTCACCGTCGCGTTCGCGATCCTGCTCGCCGAACGCATCATGGGGTGGCGCACCGGATCGGCACCCGACCCCATGTTGGCACTGGGCTATCACACCGTCGCCGCGGCGGCGATGCTCTACGCGATGACCGGGCACGGGGCGGTGCACGGCGCCGGTGGGGCGAGCTGGCCCGCCGTCGTGCTGGCGGTGCTGTTCGGCTTCGATGCGCTGCTCACGCTCGGTACGGTCGGTCACCGGTCACGCTGGCACCGCTTCGTCCATCCCGCCGGTTCCCACCCGCTGACCTCGGCGCTGGTGCCCCATGTGGCGATGGATATCGGGACCGCGTTCATGCTGATCGCCGCGATCGGCCGGTGAATACCGATCCACAACGGCTTGCGCTGCGAATTGCCTTAGTGCGGGCAGGAATTCGACGATGAGCGGGCAGCGCGGTCCCCAACCGCCGCCGGGGGGCCGCGGCGGCGGTACGCGGGTACCCCCGATCGTCTCCGGCGCCGACGATCGCGAGGAGATGCGCGCGCTCTACCGCTCCACCGGCGCCGCCGCGTTCGGGTTGGCCCTGCGGGTGCTGCATCGTCGTGGCGCCGCCGAAGATGTTGTCCGTGAGGGATATCGGCGGGCGAGAGCGGCGCAGTGGATCCTCGACGAGGACGACACCAACCGGGATTGCGACTTCCACCCGGCCGAATCCGCCGACGACACTGCGGCGGGCACGCCGCCACGTCCCGGTCCGGACCTCGGCACACCATGGGGCCGTTCGGCATTCGTCGCGACCGAACAGCGTTCCGATCTAGCTCCGCCCACCTACGGTTCGATGGACGTAGCGTTCGGTCGAGGCGTCGTCTACACCAACGACGGTTCCCGCCGGTCCGATCATGCGGGTGCCGACCACGCCGATTCCCGGTCCGGGGAACCAGACCACCTCGGCGCCGACTACCCGGACGCTCGCGATGACGGCACCGACGGTGCGGGTCATGGCAACTCCGACCCCCGCCATCCCGAACCGGACCACGCGGAATTTGCCCATCCCGGACTTGTTCACCCCGGCCACGGCAATGCCGGTACAGAAGACCGATGGGGCTTCGGTACGGCGGGACCGGGCGACCCCGGCAGCGATACAGAACTGGACCACCCCGGCGCAGCTCATATCGCCCATCCCGGCCTGGCGTTCACCCCCGATCAGTCCTGGCTACTTGCCCAGATCCATCGTCTCGCGGTCCAGCGCCTTCGCCTGGACCGCCGCGGCGGCGACGACATGCCATGGCTCGCGGCCGCGGCCAGGCTCGGCTTCGACGATCCACTCGACAGCCACTGCGAAGTCTTCGTCCTCGCCTACTACGGCGGCCGCACCTACCGTGCCATCGGCCGCGAACTGGGCCTGCGCGTGCCGATGGTCACGAGACTGCTGGCCGAAAGCATCGAACGGCTCGCCGAGCAGCGGATCGACCGATGGACGGCCACACAGTCGTGGTGCCCGCCCGGCTCGGTGCTGTCGCTGGCCGACGCCTACGCCCTCGACGCGGTCGCCGAACTCGAACATCACCACATCGAGAACAGACTCACCGCCACCACCGCGAACAGCCTGTCGCAGTTCGCCACCCGTGTCCGCGGTGTGCACGAAGTGCTCGCACTGCTCGCCGCCGACGACCAGCACACCCCGCCCCGCATGCTCGAAACCCGCATCCTCGCCGACCTGGGCACCGACGCACCGCAGCGGCGCGGCCACTGGACGGCCAGACCCCCCTGGCTGCGCCGCTTCGGCAGTCAACCGGAAAGTTAGAGCACCACCACGTGATCTTCGGCGACCCGCCCGCCGAGTCGAACCCACCCGTCGGAGTCCCATTCGGTGTAGAGCTGCGAGCCCAGCCCCTGCGTGATGATCAGCCCGCGACGCAACTGCCCGGTGAGCGCGACCGCGGCGGCCCCGGTCGCCTCGTCCTCGGCGATGCCCATCGCGGGAGCGAACATCCTGGCCCGCAGCGCACCGCGCGTCTCGTCGGTCCAGGCCCAGAAGAAATGCTGACCATCGGTGAAGTCGCCGGGCGACAAGGCCGCCAGCGCCTCGGCCGACTCCAGTTGCTGGAAGGCGAATTTCGGTGCCCACTCGGCGCGCGCGGTGATCCAGGTCAGACCGTCGGTCTGGGTGACGGCCACCGGGCCCGCGGGCACCTGCAAGGTGTGCACCGGAGTGCGCTGGACATCCAGCCACCACGCGGTGCCGACGGTGGGATGCCCGGCGAAGGGCAACTCGACGGCGGGCGTGTAGATGCGGACGTCGGCGACGCCGTCGACAGGCTCGGAGACCACCGTGGTCTCGCTGAATCCCAGCCGCGCCGCCAGCTCCTGCTTGTCGAGGGCGACAACATCGCCCGCGCGGGCGATGCCGAGCGCATTGCCGAGATTTCCGGCCGGATCGGTGAACACGCGGACGACCTCGACCTGGATATCCGGGGCATCTGGCACATCATGTGCGTTCATGAGCGCGAGCCTACCGGCCCGCACAGCGGCGCCGACCGCACCGTGAGCGCGGCGGACGTGTCCGCACCCCACAGCAGCGGCCCCGACCCGGAATCCGGATCGGGGCCGCGCAAACGCCTAGAGCAGTGTCTCGAATCAGACGGCAGCCGAGGCCAACGCCTCGGTCGACGCCACCGCCTGGCCGACGCCTGCGACGATCGCCGCCGCCCGCAGCGACTCGAAGATCACCTCGCGCGACACACCGGCCTCGCGCAGCGTCTTCTCGTGCGCCTCGAGGCAGTGCGCGCAGCCGTTGATCGAGGAGACCGCGAACGACCACAGCTCGAAATCCGCCTTGTCGACGCCGGGGTTGCCGATGATGTTCATCCGCAGACCCGCCCGCAGGTCGTCGTAACGACCGTCCAGGAACGCCTTACCGCGGTAGAACACGTTGTTCATGCCCATGATCGACGCGGCACCGAGCGCGGCGTCGTACGCCTCGGCCGAGAGCACGTCGGCGGCCTCTTCGGCGATCTCGCGCAGGGTGGTCGCCGACCGGGTGGCCGCGGCCGAAGCGAGCAAGGTGCCCCACAGCTGCTGCTCGTTGAGCACCGTGGTGCGGGCCAGCGAGGACAGATTGAGCTTGAGGTCCTTGGCGTACTCGGGAAGAGAGTTCTTCAGGTTCTCGATGCTCATGACAGTGGGGCTCCTCTGGGGGTATTTCGGTGGGGAAGGGTGAATCAGACGCTGGCCGAAAGGAGTTCGCCCGCGTCGATGGTCGGGTCGCCCTTCTTCCAGTTGCAGGCGCACAGCTCGTCGGACTGCAGGGCGTCGAGCACGCGCAGCACCTCGTCGACATTGCGGCCGACCGAACCGGCGGTCACCGAGACGAACTGCACCTCGTTGTTCGGGTCGACGATGAAGGTGGCGCGATCGGCGACGCCGTCGGCGTTGAGAACACCGGTGGCGGTGGCCAGTTCACGCTTGAGGTCCGACAGCATCGGGAAGGGGAGGGTCTTGAGGTCCTCGTGCTGGGCGCGCCACTGGAAGTGCACGAACTCGTTGTCCACCGAGGCGCCGAGCACCTGGGTGTCGCGGTCGGCGAACTCGTCGTTCAGCTTGCCGAACGCGGCGATCTCGGTCGGGCACACAAAGGTGAAGTCCTTGGGCCAGAAGAACACGATGCGCCACTTGCCCGCGTGGTCGTCGCTGGTGATCTGGGTGAAGTAATCGTCGGGCTGCTGTGCGTCGACTTTGGAGAGATCGCCTCCGATGACGGCCTTGAGGTTGTATGCCGGGAACTGGTCGCCGATGGTCAGCAGAGCCATGCTTCGTCTCCTCATTCGTGGTGTGGTTGATGTGAGCCTACTGAAAGGTAAAGCCGATTGCTGGCCGTACACTGATAGGTGTGAGTGATCAGACTTATCAGCCAACCCTGTCGCAGCTGCGTGCGTTCGTGGCCGTCGCCGAATACCGGCATTTCGGCACCGCCGCAGCGCGTTTGACTGTGAGTCAACCCACGTTATCGCAGGCACTGGCATCACTGGAAAACGGACTCGGGCTCCAATTGATCGAGCGCAGCACCCGCCGCGTGCTGGTCACCGCCGCCGGGATGCGTCTGCTGCCGCAGGCAAGGGCGACGCTGGAAGCCGCCGATCGGTTCGTCGCCTCGGCGACCGGTGACACCCTCGGCGGCACGCTGCGCCTGGGCTTCATTCCGACCGTGGCGCCGTATGTGCTGCCCGAGCTGCTGCCCGAATTACGCCGCAAACTGCCCGGGGTGGTGCCCCAGGTGATCGAGGACCAGACTGCGCGGCTGCTCGACGGCCTGCGCACCGGTGTGCTCGATGTGGCGGTGCTGGCGCTGCCGAGCGAAGCGAGCGGCTTGGTCGAGATCCCGCTCTACAGTGAGGAATTCGTCCTGGTCACCCCGCGCGGCCACGACCTGGCCGGGCGCACCGACCTGGCCGCACCCGCGCTCGCCGATCTGCCACTGCTGCTGCTCGACGAGGGGCATTGTCTGCGCGATCAGACCCTTGACCTGTGCCGCTCGGCCGACGTGCAACCAGGGATGGTCGGTGACACCCGCGCGGCCTCGCTGACCACGGTCGTGCAGTGCGTGGCGGGCGGGCTGGGCGTGACACTCATCCCGGAGATGGCCGTGGCGGCCGAGACAGCGCGCGCGAGTCTGGACACCGCGCGCTTCGCCGACCCCGCCCCGGGCCGCACGATCGGGCTCGCCTATCGGGGGTCATCCGCGCGGGCCGCGGATTACGAATACCTGGCGGCGGTCATCCGTTCCAAGCGACCTTTCTGATTTCATCTGTTCGAACGACGAAATTCCTGACCGCCGGTGCTGTTCTTGAAAGCGGTGACGTTCCCGACTCGGGACCGACACGACTCGTAGTCAGACAGTCGAAGGAAATGGTCATGTACAAAGTCCGTTCAACCATCGCGGTGCTCGCTTGTGCGCCGCTGATCGCATTAGGTGCCGGTGTAGCCGGCGCAGCGCCCGCGGCGGATCCCGTCCCCGTCGCACCGGTTCCTGTTCAGGTCGAGCCCGTCGTGTTGTCGCCGTTCATCACCATCCCCGGCGCTTTCCTGGCGTGTCTTCCGGTCCTGGTGACAGTGCCGTTCCTCTACCCGGTATGCGTGGTCTGACCCGCCGATGCCAGCAACCATGAGGAGTAATCGAGTCACTCCCGCACCACAGTGCGGGAGTGTCCCTGTGACATGGCGTCGATGGTGGCAGGTCGCTGCCGCATTGCTGCTGATGTGGGCGACCGTCGGGACGGCGCAGGCAGCTGCCCCGGTGACCCTCGGTGGCGGATCGGGCATCATCTTCGACGACGGGTCGACCTGCACACTCACCACCATCGGCTTCGACGGCTCAGGTCAGCTGGTCGGCTTCACCGCGGGACACTGCGCGGTGGCCGGAGCCGGAGTATCGGCGGAAGCTGATCAAGAGGCCGGGTCCGTCGGCACCGTCGCGTTCACCAGTACCGACCTCGACTACGCGGTCATCCGCTTCGACGCGGGTCTGGTCAACCCGGTGAACTACGTCGGCTCGACTTCGATCACCGGTATCGGACTGCCCGCGCAGTTCCCGGCCGTCGCCTGCAAGGAAGGACGAACCACCGGGCAGACCTGCGGTTTGGTCTACGGCGATGTTTTCGGCGGCGCCAATTGGACGCTGACACAGATCTGCGTGATCGTCGGCGATTCCGGCGCGCCCGTGGTGGTCGGATCTACTCTCGTCGCCATTGTCAACGGCTACGTCGCGGTGCCGTGTCTCGGACCGCAGGTGGGCGCCAATTTCACCAGAATTCTCGACGATGTGAATGCCCGTGGCGGCCCAGGGGTGGGATTCCACCCGATCTAGCGCACGAGTATCAATGCGCCGAAATCGCGGTAGTCGATAACAACCGGACCAATTCGGCCTGCCGGTGTGTTTTCGTCTTGGCGAAAATATGCTGCAAATGTGTCCGGGCCGTGAATACCGAGACGGAAAGTTCATCGGCGACGGCGGGGAGTCCGTCGCCGCGCAGGACACACAGCGCGACCGCTACCTCCGCCTCGGTCAACCCGAAGAGTTCGTGCAGTACAGACGGATCCGGTGTCGGTTCATGATCCGGATCGGTGATCACCACGAGCGCGGCCCTCGGCCACCGCCCGTGACCGGACTGCGTGTCCAGCGGGGAGATCCGCAGAATCAGCGACCGCTTACCCGACGGTCGGAGTACGGCCACGTTCCCGCCGCCGTACTCCGAGTCGGTGGCGTCGTCGATCAACTCGCGCAGCCGGTCCTGCAGGTGCGCGGAGTCGGCCCGTAGGTGTCCGCACGAGTCCACCGTCAACCCGTCGGACTCGTGCGCGATGCGCTCGGCCGCGGCATTGGCGAACACCAGCGCCATGTCGGCGGTGACGATCATGACGCCGTGATGGGCCTTCGCCAGGGCGGCGAACGCGAATGCCCGTTCCCGCGCCATCCCGACCAGCTTCGCGCGAGTGCGCAGTGCGCCGCGCAGGTGCGGTACGAGCACTCGCAGCAGCACCGGGCCGCCCGGCTGCTCGGCGATCGCCCGATGGTCCGACATCGTCAGACACAGCCACGACGACGGCAGATCGGCGGTGAGTCGTGCGACGAAACTGTTGGTCAGGCCGTTGGTGCTCACGGCCGCGGCGCGGTCACCGTTGACGGACCCGAACAGTTCCTCGACGGTCGCCGTGGCGCCCGCGGGCAGCCGGTTCAGGCGGACCGCCACCGAATCGAGCTGCGGCTCGACCTCGGCGAGCGTGATCGGGCCCGCGGTCTTGACCTCGACGCCGCCGCGGGCTGGGTCGGCGATCACGAGAAAACCGTGCATCGCGTCGAAGGTATCGATGATGTCGCGAACCACTCCGTCCCATCGGTCCGGGTCGGTGCTCGCGTTGTGTATTTCGGCGATCAAGTTCGAAAAGCGTTGTAGCGCAATCGACATGAGTGGCCTTCCTCGGGCACGGATCACTCGCACGATGGTGTCGTGCGGCGAGTGCCATCCGAGTTGTTCCAACCCTCCGATCGTAGTCGATCAACGGCCGGGGCGACATCCTCCACTGTGTCGTTCCGGTTGCGGCACCGCCCTGATCACCTGTTACTTTGAACGTTGTTCAATTCTGTCGTGAAGGATGTTTGCCGTGTCTGAAGTCGAGAACAACGCGAAGCCGGTGATCGGGTTCGCCGCACGGGACATGGCGCAGATCGCGGTGTTCGCGGCCCTGATCGCGGCCCTCGGCCTGCCCGGCGCGATCACCGTCGGGTTCAGTGGGGTACCGATCACGCTGCAGACGCTCGGGGTGATCCTCACCGGCGCGATCCTGGGCGCCCGCAAAGGCACGGCCGCGGTGGCGGTGTTCATCGCGCTCACCATGATCGGGTTGCCGCTGCTCTCCGGTGGTCGCACCGGACTCACCGCGCTGGCTTCGCCGACGGCCGGCTACCTGATCGGCTGGATTCCGGCGACGCTGGTCATCGGGCTGCTGACCGCGATGATCCTGCCGAAATATCCGATCGTGCTCGGCCTGCTGATCAACGCCCTCGGTGGCATCGTGATCATCTATCTGTTCGGCACCGCGGGACTGCTGGTCCGCACCGATCTCAGCCCGTGGGCGGCGGTGTCGACCAACTTCGCGTTCGTCCCCGGTGACCTGGCAAAGGTCGTGATCGCCACGATCGTCGCGAAGGGCGTGCATCGCGCCTATCCCGGGCTGATCCGTGCCTGATCGCTGGGCGTCGTGAGCGAGATCGTCGTCGACGCGGTGGGGCACCGATTCGGCGATCGGAGCGTGCTGCGCGATATCGATCTGCGGATCACCGAACGCCGAGTCGGGTTCATCGGCGCCAACGGGTCGGGCAAATCGACGCTGGCCCGCATGCTCAACGGACTGCTGAAGCCCTCCACCGGCACCGTCACCGTCGACGGGCTCGACGTCGCCCGCAAGGGTGCGCAGGTGCGGCGCAAGGTCGGCTTCGTGTTCACCGATCCCGACACCCAGATCGTGATGCCGACGGTCGCCGAGGACCTCGCGTTCTCGCTGCGCCGCAGCGGCCTGAGCAAGGTCGAGATCGCGGCACGGGTGCAGCGAATGCTCGACCGCTTCGGCCTCGCCGCCCACACCGACCATCCGGCACACCTGCTCTCCGGTGGGCAGAAACAGCTACTGGCCATCGGTTCCGCGCTGATCCGCGAGCCCGAGGTGATCGTCGCCGACGAACCGACCACGCTGCTCGATCTGCGCAACGCACGGCGGGTATCGCAGGTGCTGAACTCCCTCGATCAGCAGGTGATCGTGGTAACCCACCAGCTCGGCCTGCTCGACGGATTCGATCGAGTCGTGGTGCTCGACAACGGTTCCGTCGTCTTCGACGGCCACCCGGTAGCGGCGATCGACGCGTATCGGCAACTGATCGAATGATCGGCCTGTACTGCCCCGGCGACTCGCCGCTGCACCGGATGCCTGCGGGGGTGAAGCTGGCGCTGTTGCTGGTCTCGATCCTGGCGATGACGGTGTTCGTCCGCGGCCCGCTCGGTGTGCTGGTCGCGGTGGCGCTGGTGGCCTGCCTGTTCGCGCTCGCCCGCATCTCCTGGCGGGTGGCGTTCGCTCAGGTGCGCCCGGTGCTGTGGATGACGGCGATCATCGGGGCGTTCCAGCTGCTCACCACCTCACCCGGGCGGGCCGTCGTGGTCTGCGGGGTACTGCTGGTCTCGGTCGCTCTCGCGGCGCTGGTCACGGTGACCACGCGGGTGACCGACATGCTCGACGCCTTGACTCGCGCGCTCGGACCGCTGCGTCGCGTCGGGGTGAACCCGGAGCGGGTGAGCCTGCTTCTCGCGCTTGCGATTCGGTGTGTTCCACTGCTGGCGCAGATCGTCAACGATGTCGGCGAGGCGCGGCGAGCGCGCGGGGTGTCGTGGTCGGCGACCGCTCTGGTCACGCCGGTATTGGTGCGGGCGTTGCGGACCGCCGACGCGATGGGCGAGGCGCTCGCGGCGCGCGGTGTCGACGATGACTGAGGTCGGTGCGGGGCACGTCCACACTGCCACTTGCCATTCCTAGACGACCGGTCGTATAGTTTACCGCATGGCACGACCACGGCGCAGCGACGACACGCGAGCTCTCCTCATCGAGGAGGGTGCCGTCGGCCTGCTGTCGCAGGGTTACCACGGCACCGGTATCAAGCAGGTGCTCGACAAGGTCGGGGTGCCGAAAGGTTCGTTCTACAACTACTTCGACAGCAAAGAGAGCTTCGCGCAGGCGATCATCGAGCATCACTCGCTGTGCGTGCAGCGCAACCTCGCCGCCGCCTTCGACGCGGCGCCGGACCCGCTCAGTGGCATCCGCGTCTTCTTCGCGGCCATGACCGAGGATTTCGTCACCGCCGAATACACCGGCGGCTGCCTGATCGCCAACCTCGGCGCGGAACTGGAAGGCAGTGAGCTGCTGCGGAATTCGCTGTCGAGCGCCTGGGGTGCGTGGCGTGACGGCGTGGCCACCGCGCTGCGCGAGGCGCAGGCGCAGGGCACTGTCCGCGCCGATATCGACGCCGTGGATCTGGCGGATCTGCTGCTCGAATCCTGGGAGGGTGCGGTGATCCGGATGAAGATCGACCGCACCGTCGAGCCGCTCGACAAGTGTCTGCGCCGCCTGCTCGACGACTACTTCCGGCCGTAACTCCTGTCGGCACCTTCTCTGGTGTCGACCTGACCAGCACCGTCGGCCTACGGGTCGGTTTCCTTTCGGTCGCCATTCCAAGACGACCGGTCGTATATTGTTTCCCGAAAGGATCAGTTCATGTCCACATCGAAGACGGTCGTCGTGACCGGTGGTTCCAGCGGCATCGGGCGTGATGTCGCCCGTGCGCTCGTCGCCCGCGGTGACAATGTCGTCCTCGGCGGGCGCGACGCGGACAAGCTCGCCGAGGTCGCCGCCGAACTGGCCGCGCCCGAACGGGTGGCTACGGTGGTCGGTGACATCGCCTCGCCCGCGACGGGTTCGGCGTACGTGCGCATCGCGCTCGATCGGTTCGGCCGGGTCGACGCGCTGATCAACAGCGCGGGCGTCTTCGGTGCCACGCCGTTCGTCGACGTCACCGAGGCCGAACTCGATCGCTATCTCGGCGGCAACCTCAAGGGCACCTACTTCACCACGCAGGCCGTCGTTCGGCAGCTGCTCGCCCAGGGCACGGGCGGCAGCGTCGTCAACATCGGCACGGTTCTGATCGACCACGCGCTGGCCGGTCTGCCGGCCTCGGCCGCGCTCATCAGCAAGGGCGGCGTGCACGCGCTCACCACCAGCCTGGCCGCCGAACTCGCCGCCGCCGGAATCCGGGTGAACGCGGTGGCTCCCGGCATCATCCGCACCCCGCTCTTCGGAGACGGTGACGAGCGCGCGTCGGGAGCGCTGGCGCTACTGAACCGGATCGGCGAGGTCGCCGACACCACAGCGGCCGTGCTGTATCTCATCGACGCCCAGTTCGTCACCGGCCATATCCTGCCCGTCGACGGTGGGTTCGTTACCGGTCGAGCTGGCTGAATCGGCGAGAGCTGCTCGCGCACAACGGGTTCGGGCCCGCAGCAGCACGATCCCGGGTCATCCTGTAGTAGCTGCACCATCGCGAAAGGACACCGTCATGCCGTACGTGAACATCAAAGTTATCTGTCAATAGGGGGTATTATCGGATTCATGCATCTCGTCGACAACAGTGCAGGTCAGGCAAGGTTCGTGCTGTACGTGCGGAAGTCTGGCCCCGGTGACAAGAGCGTCGCCGATCAGGAGAAGGTCGGACGGCGAGACATCGCGGCCATCGGCGGGACTGTGGTCGCGGTGTTCAAGGACAACCTCTCGGCCAGTCGGTATCGGCGCGTGCAGGAGCGGCCCGGATTCGCCGACACCCAGAACCTGATCCGGTCCGGCGAGGTCGACGGGCTGTGGACGTTCGCCAACAACCGCGCCCACCGCGATCTCGACGACTATGTGCCGCTTCGCCGGTTGTGCATCGACACCGGGACGCACTGGCGGTACGGCGGCCGGACCTACGATCTCTCGAAGGCGGCGGACCGCCGTGCCGCGAACGCGGATGCGACGCGTGCCGAGGAGCAGTCAGACGACATCAGCGAGGCCGTGTCTCGCGGGATACAGTCCGCGCTCGAGGACGGCAAGGCGCACGGCAAGTTGGCTCACGGCTACACGATCATCCGGGATCCGCGCACCGGCAAGGCTGTCCGGCGCGAGCCGATCGAGGAGCAGGCCAAGGTCATCCAGTGGGCGGCAGGCGAGATCGTCGCCGGCATCACGATGCACGCGGTGTGGCAGGGGTTCGCAGTCCGATGGCCCGCTGCCGGAGGTGAGGGGATCAAGGACTACACCGCGCTCCGCCAGCTGCTTCTGAACCCCACGTATGCGGGCATCCGCACCTACTACGGGAAGGTGTACGGACCCGGAACCTGGGAACCGATCCTCGACATGGAGACACACGAGCGGGTCCGTGAGATCCTCACCGACCCGAAACGAAAGACGCACCGCGGTACCGAGACCCGGTATCTGCTGTCGTACAACGCAGAGTGTGGTGTCTGCTGGTCGAAACGGGTCGCCGTTCGGCTGCCGAGTGGGCGGGTGAAGTTTCCCAAGTATCGCTGCTCGCTCGGGCACGTCTCGCGCACGGTGCAGGACGTTGACGATCATGTCGAGGAACTGCTGTTCCAGCTACTGGAGCGCCCGGAAACGGCTGCCGCGCTCGCGGCCCGCGACGACGATGACGAGGTGACGATCGATGCTGACCTGGCCCAGATCGCAGAGCTACGAGCAGGACTGGCCGAGTTCTGCAAGGACGCAGGGCGCAGGCGTCTGAGCGCCGAGTCGGTCGGGGCGTACACGGTAGGGGTTGAGGAGGAGATCCGAAAGGTGCAGGAGCGGATCGACAAGGTGACATCGTCGGTGCCGTCGGAGATCTGGCGGTTGATCGCGGACGGGCCCCGGGCGACGTGGCCCAGGCTGACCATCGACGAGAAGCGGAACGTCATTCGGCACACGATGCGGGTCATCATCAAACCGGTTCCGCGGGCTGAACGGAATTGTCTGACCGCGCTGTATGTGGATGCGCGCCCGGTCGGCGTGCTGAGCGAGATCAGGTAGCCCCGTTGTCCGCTATGGCCGCGCGAACGATCCCCCACAGTCCTGCCGCGGCGAGGATCCCGATCAACGGCAGCGCCCATCCGGTGGTCACTGCAGTGTGATTCGCCGCGAGCCACTCTCGGTGCGTCAGCAGCAGGAGGAGCGTGACCGCCGCACTGCTGGCGCCCAGCACGCCGACCAGGCCGGTGGCGACAGGCACGACCCGCCACCCATCGAGGCGGACTGTCAACACCGAGGCAATGGCGATCAGCGCGCCGGTCACCCCGGCCACGGCGTAGAAGGTGGCGCTGTAGATTCCGCTCGCGACGTCGAGGAGCTCGAGCTCGTCGCTGACCGGGACCGTGAGCGCCAGCCCCGCTCGTGACGTGATGATGAGGATGAGGCCGGCGACTGCGCAGGCGATGAGCCACCGTCGGCGGTAGTCGGCCAGGGAGTCCGGCGCCCATTCGCTGTAGATTCCGTGCAGTGCGGGCAGGCCGATGCATGCGCATCCCGCCACCAGGTACACGCTCCGCAAGAGGTCGGAGATGTTCTCGCCGAACAGATCCGATGCTGCTTCATCGATTCCGTGATCCCCGACGTACTCGGTACCGAGTACGCAGCCTGCGACAAGTGCGGTCAGTCCTGCGGTGAATACCCACATCGTCTCTTGGCGGGTGTCGTGCCGAAGCGCTAGGCGCACAAGCACAGCCAGCACGGCGACCGGAAGAATAGCGAACATCATCTTCCGTAGGCTAACGGAAATGTCTGGTTATCGATCGGCAATTGTGTGGGAATCTTTCAGTCACCGAGCGCGGTTCGCCATACGTCAGCGGCACGCTGTGCGCGATCGGGGATCTCGCCTCGCGCGATCCGTTGCCGCCCCTCGATAGTGAGGACTTCTGGCTCTATTCCCAGGACGTGCGCAATGCTATCCATCTCCGGCGCGGTTACGGGTCGAACTCCCTGCTCGATGTTGCGCAAGACGCCGAGGTGGATGTCTGCCAGCTTGGCTAGCTGGCGTTGAGTCAGGTCGGCTGCCTCGCGATGCATCTGGATCGTAATCGCATGTGCGACACGGAGTTTCCGGCGACGGTCCTTCGGCTGTTCCAAACTTGTCACACGCCTCTCCTAGAATCGTGACCTTGCGTGTGTGCGCAGTCATATGACTGTTCCAGCATCTTGACATAGCGGAGTAGCTATCCCTTGGATATGGCGCAGTTATCGAAATGTGACGCGCCGAGTACCCGTATTTGTGTACTCGAAACATAAAGCGGACTAGGGTTCGGAATATTGGTGCACCGACCGGGGGTCGCGGATCGGGGCGATGAGTTACGAGGGGTTCTCAGTGAAAGATTCAGCGCCAGGTCGGGATTCGACGACGCATCCCGGGCCCGCGGTTACTACTCAAGCGGGCATCACGTCACACCTTCCGGGTGGAAGCGCGCAGTGCGCGACGGGGTGGGCTGGGGTGGAATGCCCAAGGTTCGACGGTGTTGCGGCACTTATCGCCACCGCGAACGCGCGGGGCGTAAAGGCGAGTCGGCTACTTCATTGAGGCTTGGGCCGCGTCTATGAAGGCGCCGGCACTTACGCCGAGCGCGGCTGAGATGGCGACCAACTGACTTAGTGTCATGTCCCGCGTTCCGGTCTCGATTCTGCTGATCGTGTTGGTGCTCAGCCCGGCTGCTGCGGCGAGTTCGGACTGTTTTAGGTCTGCCCGTGCGCGCTCTGCCCGAAGGTGAGCCGCAACGGCCTTCTGGGCTGCCTCGATCTGGGCGGCACCGGGCGCGACTCTGTCATCTCCTGCGCTCATTGGGTGATTGTGACCCCCAAATAGGTGATTAGGCAACCCTGGACACGCGGTTGACCTGGTATGCAATCTTGCATACGCCAACACACCTAATGTGTGTTGACGTACACCCAATTGGGTGATTGACTGTCAATCATGGAGATCAAGTCAACCGGATGGGTGTCCGCGAATCTGCGGGCGGCCCGTGCTAGGTCCGGGATCACCCAGAGCGAGCTTGCGCAGCGCTCGGGCATCAGCGCGAATTCCATCAACCGATTTGAGCGCGGGCTTGTCGACCCCCGCGTCGGGCAGTTGATCCGGATTGCGCGTGCGCTCCGGGTCCTCCCGTCCTCAATGCTCGATGAGGTCAAGCCGACCGCCGAGGATGCGGCATGACCGCCCTGCGCCGCGAGGACGTCCCGCCGGAGATGCAGGCGTGGATCGACGAGCAGATGAAGCACTTCACCCCTGCCGACCTTGAGCCAGCCGTCCGGCTGATGCGGCAGTACGCGCGCAAGTCCCGCGCCCAGAACCGGGAGGCCGCGGCATGAGCGCGACCCTCGGCTATGGCCTTCTCGCAGTAGGTCTCTGGTGCCTCGCGGCCGCCGCGATCTGCTGGGCCTTCGCCCGCATCGTGCGTGGCCTGTCCAAGTACCCCCGCCCGGCGCAGGCCCCTGCCGCCGACGCGGGTGGGTCGCTCCCCGCCGTGACTGCTGCTAGCCGTCGCACGCCGCGCATCCGGCGGGGAACGAACCCGACTTTCTCGCGTCTGGTGCTCGTGAAGCCCAGACGCGGGGATGGCCCTGCCGATCCCAACTCGGCAGGGCCCACCAACTTCACCACCCCGTAAACGAGTTCGGCCGCCGGGGGGCAACCCGACGGCCGTGCATCACTCGCTCGACAAGGAGTCTACCAATGACGCAACCCAATCCTGCCACGAAGACCCGCGCGGAGATCGCGCACAGCCTCTCCGGGTTCTTGTACGACGTCGGCAACCGCGACGTTCGAGTTCGCGCCAACCTCACGCGCACCGGCATCGCGATCGCTGACAGCACTCTGATCACGAACGGCTACGGCGAGGATCACCACTGGCTGTGCGAGCATTTCGCTCGCGTCCGCCTCGATGACGTAGCCGGCCTGACATCCCTCGCCCGTCGCCTGGTCGAGCGCCTGACCATCGAGGGTGAATCCGTCGCGGACGACAGCAGTCGCGCAATCGATTCGCTGATCGCCGACACCGCTCGACACCTGGCCAACTCCGGTGACCGCGAGGCGATCCTCGCCCACATGCGCACGCTCGACGTCGAGCGGCTGGCACACCTGGCGACCGACGCCCTGATCAAGATGTCGGATCGAGACCGGCTGATCGAGGAGAACTTCCGACTGCGCGGCCGGGTCGACATCAAGCTGGCCAAGGGCGAGCAGGCCTGGGTCGAGGCGGTGCTGGGATGATCCGCCGCATCTTCGGGCGCCATGCCCGCCACGCCTTCGCCGAGAACCGCGAGACCGTCAAAGACATGCTCGCCCGCATCGACGCGATGGACGTGCCGCCGCAGGTGAGCCCAGCAGAGTACCCGACCGCGCAGTACCCACGGTGGGTCCTCGCCCAGCTGGCTGACGGCGTCGACCCTGCCGAGGTGCAGGGTTGGGACCGGCCGGAGCCGCGTCCTGCCCGCCGGCGTCCGGAGCTGGACTTCGCGTTGCCGATCGGCGGTGCGCGATGAGCTGGCCCGATCCCGCGATGGTCGCCGAGTACGACCAGATCCGCGCCGACGTCTCCGCCCAGCTCGACCACATCGTCGGGTGCCTGCTCGAGGCGCACTTCTCATGTGACTGCGACGGCCAGGTCGACGGCATGAGCCACATGATCGCCCTCGCGCAGAACATCCGTGACGAGTTCGACCACGAGACTCTCGCCGCGCTGCTCACCGAAGCCGTTGCTCGCCTTGCCCTGGCGAAGGAGGCGCAGTGAGCACCGATACCGACCCCACTGAGATCGCTGCGCTGCAGGCTCGGATCGAGGAGCTGGAGGCGCAGATCCCGCCGCACCCGGCGTGCCTCGACGGTGACCTCACCGACGCGCAGCGGGTCACCCGCCTGCTCGGGAAGGTCAAGCGGCTCACCACCGAGCGCGACACCTTCCGCCGAGAACGCAATGAGCTGCGCAACAAGCTGTTCGACCAGACCGTGATCGAGGTTGCCGCGCGTCGCCAGGCCGCCAGCGAAGGGGTGACCCGATGAATAGCGTTGCCCATCTCATCCAGTGCGTCATTGTCGGCGCCACCCTGGTCGGTGTCGTCTGGGTCTTCGTGATGCTGGTGCGTGCTGACCTGCGGGCAAACCCTGCGCGAGCCAAGTTGCCCGCGCCTAGGGCTGGGCTGCAGGCGATCCGCGCCTATATCGCCGCCTTCGATATCGACGACCAGGCCGACGACGATGACGAGCCGGTCGAGACCGACCGCACCCCCGACCCCGACCACCTGCGCGACCTGCAGATTGCTCGTGATCTGGGGGTGGCGTGATGGCTGACGACTTCGACATGATCGCGGGCCTCGACGTAGCCGACGGCTTCGCGCCCGAGGTGGCCGAGGCCGCACGGCTGACCGTCGCCCGGCACGCCACCGATGCCGGCGACTGCGCCGACCTGCTGATCATGCTCGGCCTGGCCGAGGACACGGGCCGCCCGAGCGGGTGCGCCGAATGCAGTGGGCCGCTGTCGCTCGCCACGGTGTCCGGCAAGTTCGGCCTGGGCAAGTTCTGCTCGGCGAAGTGCCGGGACGCAGCACGACGGGCGGGCCGCTGATGCATGCCATCAAGATCCGCACCGACACCTTCACTGAGCTCGGCATTCTCCCTGCGGGAATGACGGTGCAGGCAGAGCCGAGCGAGGACTACTCGGCATGGGTGGTGGAGATGTCGCTGCCACGAGCGGCGGGGATCCCGCATCCGTTGACGCTGCCGAGGTCGGCAGTTTGGCCGGGGGTCCTTCGCAAGCTCGACACCCTCGATCAGATCCGGTGCGCGCACCACGACTACGCCTTCGCTCGCGAGTTGCTCGGCCTCGGCCACCTGGCTGCCCTGCGCTGGATCATGCGCGGCTATCAGTCCGGTTATCGCACCTTGCAGCGCTGGGGATTCGCAGTGCCCGACGACCTGGAGGCAATCGCGTGACGCTCACTGTGACCGACATGTTCTGTGGTGCTGGCGGTTCGACCACCGGGCTGACGATGGCCGAAGGCTTCGAGATCATCGTCGCCGCCAACCATTGGCAGCTCGCTCTGGATTCGCACGGCGCCAATCACCCGACCGTGGACCACAAGCGGGCCGACATCCACGCCGTCGACCCGCGCACGTTTCCCCGCACTGATGTCCTGTGGGCGTCGCCGGAGTGCACCAACCATTCCCAGGCCCGTGGTCGCAAGCGCAACGTCGACGCGACGCCGGATCTGTTCGGCGAGGTGTTGCCCGACGAGGCGGCCGAGCGCAGCAGGGCCACGATGTGGGATGTGCCGCGGTTCGCCGAACGGCACATGTACCGGGCGATCATCACCGAGAACGTCGTCGATGCGGCGAAGTGGGTGATGTTCCCGGCCTGGCTGCAGGCCATGACCTTGCTCGGCTACAAGCACCGCATCGTCTACAGCAACAGCATGCACGCCCAGGCCGGCGGCAGTCCCGCACCGCAGTCCCGTGACCGGATGTACGTGGTGTTCCACCGCGACGGTGACAAGGCGCCGGACCTCGATCGCTGGACTCGGCCGATGGCGTACTGCCCCACCTGCGACGAGACGGTGCAGGCGATCCAGTCCTGGAAGAAGCCGTCACCGTGGGGCCGGTACCGGGCGCAGTACAACTGGCGTTGCCCTCGGGTGGCGTGCCGCAACAGCATCATCGAACCTGGATGGTTGCCTGCGTCGGCGGCGATCGACTGGTCCATCGAGGGTGAGCGGATCGGCGACCGCGCGAAGCCGTTGGCAGCCAAGACGATCGCGCGGATCGAGGCGGGTCTGCGGAAGTTCCGCGAGCCGATGCTGGTGCCCGCTGGTGGGACGTGGCGCGATGGCGCAACCACACTGGGCGAGCCGATGCCCGCGCGCACCACGCGCGACACCGACGCGCTGCTGATTCCCGTCGAGGGACGCGACGGCAAGGAGCCTCGCTCGGCCGCAGATCCGATGCGCACCATGACGACCCGTAACGAGACCGCGCTGCTCGTGCCGTACTACGGCACCGGTGTCGGGCGGCCGACGAGCGAGCCGCATCGGACCATGACCGCGACTGACCGGTTCGCGTTCATCGTGCCGCTGCGCAACAACAACACCCCGAAGGCTGTGAGCGAACCGCTCGACACCTTTGCCGCCGCTGGCGTTCACCACTACCTCGCTGAGGCTGACACCCCGGCGGTGGACGACTGCCTGTTCCGGATGCTGGAGCCGCACGAGATCGCCGCAGGCATGGCATTCCCCGCCGAGTATGTGCTGCTCGGCAGCAAGCGCGCCCAGGTTCGCCAAGCGGGCAACGCCGTGTGCCCGCCGAACGCCCGCGATCTCGGCCACGCGGTAGCTGAAGCGCTGGGGGTGGCCGCATGATCGCCGACTTCCCGGATGGTCGGTCCTCCACCCGTATCGCCACCGAGCCGGACGGCCGCGTCGCCATCGAGGGCTACGACGGCGAGCTTCCAGCCCACCGCACCACCTACAGCCGGGCGACCGCCGTGCTCATCGGCCAGGCCCTCATCCGTGCCGCCGAGGAGGAGCAGTGAAGAAGACGTTCGCGCACGGTTTCGGCAGCACTGAGGTTGACACGCAGGACGGCGGCGTCACCCTCGCGATCCTGCACGCGTCGCAGCTGCTGAGCCTCAACACCTACACCCCCGAAATGGCCACGAGCATCGGCCTGGCCCTCATCGACGCAGCCCAGGAGGCGACGCATGTCCACTGAGATCCAGGCGTATACAGACGCTGACCTGGCGTACAAGATCGTGCTGCTCAAGACCGTCTGTGACTTGGCGCAGGAGGAGTTCGAGCGTGCCAAGGGGATCGCCGACGAGCAGATGGCGAAGGGCACGACCATCCCGGCCCGCAACGGTGACGACGTGAAGCTGGGCAAGGTCACCAAGTCCGACCCGAAGCCGGTGCCGAAGGTCGTGGATCAGGATGCCCTCGACGACTGGATCCGCACCCAGTACCCGGACAAGCTCGACACCCGCGTCGAGCTCGGCGACATGGGCGAGATCCTCGCCCTGCTCAAGGACTCCGGCCGCGACGACCTGTTCACCATGGTCACCGAGATCCCCGCCTACCTGTACAAGCAGGCCCAAGCCCAGGCGGTGAACGGCCGTCCGATTCCCGGCGTGGAGCTGCGTGTCCCGCGGGGAGTGGTGTCCGCGAACAAGGAGATCGCCGCCGAGTACGTGGTGCGCCAGCTGTTCGCAGGGTCCCCGGTCTCGCTGCTCGGAATCGAGGCGTGAGCGTGGACTTCGAGGACGCAACCAAGGACGCCGCCAAGGCGCGCATCGCACTGACCGGTCCGGCCGGTGCGGGTAAGACCTATACCGCGCTGATGCTGGCGTTCGGGCTGGGGGAGAAGGTCGCCGTCATCGACACCGAGCGCGGCAAGGCGTCGCTGTACGTCGGCCGCAACGGCTGGCAGTTCAAGACCATCAAGCCCACCTCCTACTCCCCGCTGTCACTGACCGACCACCTCGGCAAGGCCGCCGGCGGCGGCTTCGACGCTCTGATCATCGACTCGCTCTCCCACTACTGGGAGGGCAAGGACGGGATGCTCGAGCAGGTCGACAAGCGCGGCGGGGCAAACAAGTTCACCTCGGGCTGGAAGGTAGTCCGCCCCGAGGAACAGCGGATGATCGACGCGATCCTCGCCTACCCCGGCCACGTCATCATCACCCTGCGCACCAAGCAGGAGTACGTGCTGGAGAAGAACGAGCGAGGCAAGCAGGAGCCGACCAGGGTCGGCACGAAGCCGGTCCAGCGCGAGGGCATCGAATACGAATTCGACCTCATCGGCGACCTCGACCTGACTAACACCCTGACGGTGTCGAAGTCGCGCATCGAGGGCGTGGAGACCGGTCTCACCTTCGAGAAGCCGGGCATGGAGTTGGCTGCCTCGGTCGCTGCGTTCCTCGCCGAAGGCAAGCAGGTCCCCTCGGTGTCGGAGTACCGCGGTCGCGCACTGGAACTCGACACCGTCGAGGGATTGAAGGAGCTGTTCGAGGAGGTCGTCGAGCATCAGCTCGAGGGGGCGCCGATGGTCGATGACCTCGGATACCCCACGGTGCTGGGCGATTTCCTGCGCAAGCGCGCCACCGCGGTGAAGATGAGCGCCCCGGACGGTGGCGCATGACGACCCGCCGCGCCTGCCCGAAACCCGCGCCTCGGTCCAAGCAGCCTCGACGCACCCGCCCGGTCGAGGAAGTCCTCGACCTCGTCCGCGCCCGCTGCATGGGTCGCTGCGAACGCTGCGCCACTCCGTTCTTCGGGCGCAACGGCGGCGATCCACATCACCGCCGACCCCGCGGGATGGGCGGTAGCCGCGATCCTCGCCTCAACCAACCGTCCGGGATCGTCGCGCTGTGCCGCTCGTGCCACGACCACATCGAGAACCAGCGCACTGCCGCCGAGGTGGACGGGTGGCTGGTGTCGAAGGCTGCGGATCTGCCGCGCATACCTATTCGATCCCGCCTCCACGGCCTGGTCCTGCTCGCCGACGACGGCACCACCATCGAACCGAAGGAGGCGACAGCATGAGCGCCAACCTGATGCCCTTCACCTACGACGACGCCATCGTGCGCACCGTTGTGGTCGACGGCGAGCCCGAGTTCGTCGCCTCCGACGTCTGCCGAATCCTGGAGCACAGCAACCCGAGTGCCGCCGTCGCCGGACTCGACGACGACGAGCGGGGTCTAAGGAATGTTGAGACCCCCTCCGGCACGCAGCAGATGGTCACGGTCACCGAGGCAGGCCTCTACTCGCTGATCATCCGCAGCCGGAAGGCGGAGGCGAAGCGGTTCCGCCGATGGATCACCCACGAGGTGCTGCCCGCGATCCGGCAGACCGGCGGCTACGGACAGCCTGCGCAGTCGGTCGAGCGTCTCACCCCGCTGGAGTACGCGCGCCAGCTCGTCGCCGCGGAGGAGCGCGCCGAGTCTGAGCACGCTGCCCGCCTCGAAGCTGAGAACCACGCTCGCGCACTCGAAGCGCCGGCGTCTGCGTGGTCGCACCTCGCTGAGTCCACTGGTGATTACGCGGTGGCCGACGCGGCGAAGGTCCTGTCCCGCGATCCGAACATCACCATCGGCCGCGACCGCCTGTTCAAGTTCATGCAGGGCGAGGGCTGGATCTACCGCGACCGCGGCGCCGCAGCGTGGAAGGCGTACCAGACCCAGGTCGACAACGGTCGCCTGACCGAGAAGCTGGGCTCTCCGTTCCTGCACGAGTCGTCCGGTGAGATGCGCATGCCCGCGCCGACGATACGGATAACGACCAAGGGTCTGGCCGAGCTGCACAAGCGCCTCGGTGGCAACGGGCAGATGTCCCTGCTGGCGGTGTCCTGATGACCGGTGGACGATACGGACGCACGCCGTATGCCGTGTGGGATCAAGACGACTACCTGGCGCTGGGCCCGCACGCGAAGCTCCTGGACTACGTGCTGCGCCAGCACGGCGGCATCTCCTTCTGCGGCCGGGCCGACTGGCGCCCCGCGCGGCTGACAGTTCGATCGGGACTGTCAGTGGAGGAGATCCGGACTGCTGGCGCCGAGCTGGTCGAGCGTGGGTTCGCGGTGATCGACGAGGGCACCGAAGAGATCCTGATGCGCAAGCACATCCTGTGGGACGAGCTGCTGCGCAATCCGAAGATGGCTGTCGCGGTCGTGAGGGCGTACGGGGACGTCGCGTCCCCGGCGGCCAAGGCCGCGGTGGTGACGGCGGTGCGCGACGTTCACGCCGTCTCGCCGGAGTTCTCCTCGTGGACGAGTCCGGTGTCGAACTCGGGTGAGCAGCTGGCGTGGCTGATGTCGCGAACCGCGCTGGAGGACACCGCCGTTGCTGATCCGATCACCAACGGGATTACCAATCAGATCACCAATCCGGTTGGTGATCAGGAACGGTCCGATTCGGGGTCATCTGACCTGATCAATACCAACGGGATTAGTAATCGGATTGGTAACGACATCGCGGATCCGATTCGGTCCACATCCCCAGGCACCAAGCACCTAACACCAGGCACCACTAGTGGGGGCGTTACTGGGGTACCTCACTACGCGCGCGAATCCGACTCGATTCCCCCCACCCCCAATCCGGCTCCTCGCAAGAAGTTCCACGACGAGCACGCCGGGCAGTGGGTCGACAACTGCACCGACTGCGAAGCGCTGGCCGAGGAGTACATGGCGCTCGTCGCCGCGGCGGCCGAGCTCCAGCGCCCTCCCGGCACCTGCTCCCTGCACCCGGACGGCACGCCCGAGAACTGCCATCCGTGCGGAGAAGCCCGCCGGGCGCGGAAGCAGTGGGAAGCCGAGCGCGCACGGTGGCAGGCCGAGCAGAAGGCAGTGGCCCGTCAGGCGGCCGCCGATGTCCGTGCTGCCGAGATCGCCAACTGCACCATGTGCGACGCCGAGGGCTACCGCGGCACCACGGTCTGCGATCACGTCGCCCGCACCCAGCGTCGGTCTCTGCGTGAGATCTACAGCGAGCACAAGGCCGAGGGTGCCGAACCGGATTCTGATCCGGCACAGGGCGACTCAGCCCCCGATGCGCCCTCGCTGAGGTCGGTCTCATGAGCCACGACAGAACCGGCGAGCGCGTCGACAAGCAGCCGTGCCCCAACAACTGCCGCAACGGCTGGCTGTCCGCCCCGGACGCCGATGTCGCCGTCGCCTGCCCCTGCCGGTGGTCTCGCACCGCCGACTCCGCCGTGAACCACGACTTCGCCGTCCGCGAGCCCAGTGCTCGTGCGGCAGCAGCAATCCGAGCCGACCAGGAGAACAACCGATGACCCCGCAGAAGTTCCGCAAGAAGCCAGTCGTCATCGACGCCATGCACCTCAACAACAGGACCACGCCCGAGGAGGTTGCCCGCTGGTGCGGCGGTCGGGTCGCAGTCCCTGCGGGTGAGACCTACACAGGTGGTGGCCCGATCGTCGTGGAGATCGACACTCTCGAAGGCGTGATGACCGCCGGGGAAGGCGACTGGGTGATCCGCGGTGTCGCTGGCGAGTTCTACCCGTGCAAGCCCGACATCTTCGAGGCCACCTACGAGGTTGTCGAGGCCACCGCATGACCCGCCGCACCCTGACCCTGACCTGCGACCACTGCGGTGACCTCGTCCGCCGGCACCTGGCCGACACCGAGACCATGGCCGCCGTCCTCCCCGCCCAGGAGATCCGAGCATGAAGATCCACATCGAACCGGGGGCCGCTCTCGACGCCCTCGCCCACCACATCGACCAGCAGCGGGCCGCATTGCTCGACGCCAACGCTGGGCACGCCGAGGACCTCCAGCACGCGCGGGCCGAGGCGCACATCCTGCGGGAGAAACTCGGCGAAGAACAGGCGACCGTCGACCAGCTGACCACCGCCCTCGGCGAAGCCAACACCGCCCGCGTCGACCTGCTCGCTGCCCTCGCCGCAGTGCAGAACGGTGTCCCCGCCGATCCCGGCTACCTCGACACCATCCCGGACGGTTCGGCCGTGACCGACCAACACGGTGTGATGTGGCAACGCTGGACAACCCCCGGACTGTCGGTCCGTTGGTGGGCGCACGCCCCGACCCTGGCCAACCCGGGCGGCGGACCCTGGTCGGAAGGCTCCGGCCGGTGGACCAGCGCGGCCCTGACCGCCCAGCGTGGCCCGGTCCGCGTCATCCACATCGCGACCGAAGGCGGCAAGGCATGAGCGCGCTGTGCGAGTGCATGGCCCGACGGGTCAACTACGCCGGCTATATCGGCGACTGCCCGTGCCCGCCATCCTGCTCGTGCTGCCCGGTCGTAGCGCTCGACAAGCCCAACCCCACACCCACCGAGGACACCGCAGTGATCGACGCTGAGACCCCCGCTGACCCGATCCCCGCCGAGGGTGCCCCACACGCCTGGGTGGCGCTCAAGCGGTACCACAGCCCCAACGCTGACCGCCCCGAGTGGCTGTTCGGTGCGGCGGTCGTGCCCGCCCATGACGCCGAGGACCTCGCCTACTACCGCAAGCAGGGTTACGAGCTCCTGCCCATCGGCCCGGACGGGGACACCGGCACCCGCGCCATCGCCGAGCCCCGCAAGATCACCGACTTCGCCGAGTTCACGCACCTGCCCGTTGGGACCGTCGTCGCGGGAACGGACACCGGCACCGTCTCCGAGCGCGTCGCCGACGGCTGGATGCGGATCGGGCACACCATCGCCTGCTACCACCACGAGGTCTTCGTGAACGACAGGGCCGTGATCGTCCTGCGCATGGGCTCCCCGGTCGTTTCCGATGGCGAGTGACCGCGACACCCTGGCCGAGCACCTCGACGCGGTTTCGCAGCGCGGCCACGGACAGACGTTCCTGGCACCGTTCTTCCGGGGCGTGGTCGATCTCGTGCTCGCCGCTGGCTGGCGTCTACCCGCCCGCGAGATCAGTGACCCGGCCGAGCTCGACGCGCTCCCGCCGTTCTCTGTCGTCCTGGCCTACGGGGTGTCCCACCAGGCAGTCCCGGACGAAACCCAGCCCGTGGTGTGGATCAAGCCGTTCGGGTCCTACACCAGTGCCGAACTGCTCACCGCCTGCCGCGGCAAGGGCGTCACCGTCCTGTACGAACCCGCCGACGAGGAGGACGACTGCCCCCACGACAGCCGTAGCGGTGCTGACGGTCGGTGGCGGTGCGACCAGTGCGGCGCCGACTGCGGACCGGACAACTACCTCACCGAGGAGGCGGGCCGGTGAGCATGAAGTACGTCCGCGACTACTACGCCGTACCAGCGAAGCGCGGCGGCCGTGTCCGGTACACGGGCGACAAAGAACCGCAGCTCGGCACCATCACGAGCGCCCGCCAAGGCGGCCTCCTCATCCGCCTCGACGGCGACAAACGTTCCCTGCCCTTCCACCCGACCTGGGAACTCGAATACCTCACCGAGGAGGTCGATCGTGGTTGATATCGAGCCCGGCCTGTTCGACCCGCCACCCGGCTGGACTCCGCTCGAAGCTGTGGTGCCCGACGACCTTTCCCGCGGGGAGAAACGACAACGCCTGGTGCAACGTCGCATCCGTGACGGCATCCACCCGCTCGGCTACATCGGCCTACACAAGGAAGCCGCCCGCGAACGCGAGGGCGACGGACTGCGTTGCGGCACATGCCGACACCGGCAGGTCTCCCAGTACCACAACCGCAGCTACCCGAAGTGCTGGATCAACGACGGCGCCCGCGCTACGCACGGCGAATCGTCTGACATCAGGGCCTGGTGGCCCGCCTGCACCGACTACCAGCCCACCGAGGAGAAAACCAATGCCTGATAACTGCGTGTTCTGCCAGATCGCCGCCGGCACCGCGCCGGCCACGATCGTGCGTGAATGGGAGGACGCGATCGTGATCGTCCCCCTCGGCCCCGTAGTCGACGGGCACGTCCTGGTGATCCCTCGCCGACATGTCCAGGACTTCACGTCTTCGCCGACGGTTACGGCGACGGTGATGGGGCGTGCCGCCGAGTACGCCGCTCACCTCGCCCGCCCGGCCAACGTCATCACCAGCAAGGGCCACGAGGCGACACAGAGCGTGTTCCACCTGCACGTTCACGTCGTTCCGCGTTCGGCCGATGACGGGCTGATGGTGCCGTGGGGGACCGTCTACGGCGATGACCCGCAAGCACCGCACTGGTGCCGCGTCGCCGAGCAGCAGGCCAGGCGGATCGACGAGTTGGAGGCCACCCGATGACCGCCCCCTGCTCTTGCTCTCCCGGTGCCTGCCACGGCGGGCACACCATCGACGTCGGCATGCCGCTGCCTCCGGGCCGGCCTGATGGACCGACAGACGAAGTGCTCGGCGAGCTGCTACAGGCTGCGTTCGTCTCCCGGAGTCCCGCAGTCGCGTTCGTCGACGAAACCGCGTCTCCCGCGTGCACGCGCCTGAATGGGACGTTTGACCTGCGCCACATCGTGATGGCGATGGCTGGGCCGATGCGTGATCTCGTCGCACCGCATTTCGCGCAGGTCACCCGAGAGCGTGACGAGGCCCGTGACCGTGTCGCCAAGCTGGAGGCCAAGCGGGACACGTACCGCCGCGAGTACCGAGAGCTCCACATCAGCTGTGAGAAGCGCGTAGAGGAGCGCAACGACGCCCTTGCCGTGATCGACCGGGTGCGCGATGCCCTCTCTGGTCATCCCCGCTGCGAAGAACATCCCGAGGGCGACGTGATCAAGTGCGGGTGGAAGCGCGCTGTCGCGTCCGTCCAGACCGCCGTGGACAACGCGTCAGCCCGGCGGAAGCCGATCGGGTACGCCGTGACCGTCGTCGACGGCGGTGGCCGCTACATCCACACCGGAGCGATGCTCGCCCGCGAGACAGCGAAAGGGATCGCCGAGGACTACCGCCAGTGGGACGCCCGCGTGGTCGAGCTGCGGGAGGTGGGCGAGTGAGCGCGATGATCCAGCTGACCGGCACGGACGGAGATCGCTTCTACGCGAGCCCGTTCGAGATCGACCTGATCGAACCGATGCCATACACCTACGGGCTGACCGGCCGAACGGTGATCACCGTCGCTGGCCGCACCGTGAAGTGCCGCGAAGATCCTGACGAGGTCTACCGCCTGATGCAGGCCGCGGCCACGGTGCTGCAAGAGGTGACCGAGTGTGCCGAGCCCTCGCGCTGCCAGGCGACAACGGTCGATCCGACCAACGTGTTCCGGCCGAGTTGCGCGTGGTGCGTGCTCCCGAATGGGCACCAGGGAATGCACCGTGCCGAGCTAACGCAGGACGCGGAGCCCGCCATTCTCGAATGGCTCGACAGCGCATCAGGTGGCGAGGTGACCGGATGACCCCCGAAGAGATCCGCGCCGAGGCGATTGAGCGCATTGCCCGTGCTGACTACCTGCGTCGGTACCGCGCTGACGGATTCATGTGGGAGACGACCACCGAAGCGATCCGTGGTCAGCATCGAGCGACGGCCGCCCTCGCTGTCGACGCGCTCGGCGACATGCTGCCCATCGGCGAAGAGTCCCGGTACCTCGGCCGCGGTATGGATCGGCGCGCCCGGTACTTCACCGGATGGCGGGAGGTGACCACCTGATGCCCTGGTACGAGGTCTACGACAACGCGCGGGCCGCCCGTATGGCCCGCCTGCGCAACGATTCACCCCCGCCGGTACTCGCACCCACCCCATCACCACCCGCGCCCGTCCTGCCGCCGCCTGACCCTGAGCCCGTCGGCCGCGGATTGCTCGGCTGGATCGTCGCCCTGATCACCACACGCTGAGGAGAGATCGTGACCGAGACCGAAGCCGACCACCTGTTCTTGTCCCGCTCCGAACTCCGAACCCTCATCGAAGCCCTGCGCACCATCCCCGCAATCGTCAGGGACCTGGCGGTCACCATCGCCCGCGAATCACGCACCCGGCCCGGCCTCGACGAGACCGCCCGTGTCGCACCGAAGTCCATGCCGCCGATCGACCTTGAGGCATGGCAAGCGGGGGAGGACCTACGCAACGTCATCACCAGTTGGGTGCGGCTGGTCTGCGAGACCCGGGGCCTCGAGGTACCCGCGGTGAACGATCTCCTCGGCGCCGCGAAATGGCTGGACCATCAGGCCATCCCGTTCGCGATGACCGAGGGATCGGACAGCGCCTGGTGGGATATCACCGCCGCGATCGACGAGTGCCGGCGCCTGATCGACCTGCCGACGACCGCCGATGTCGTGATCGACCAGGATCGGCTACGGCGGGCAAACAACTCGGTCCTGACCGCCTACGAGGTCGAGAAGGTCGCGGGAAAGCTCGGAGACCTCGGCAAGGGCCTCAATCGCGATCGGGTTCGGTACCTGGCGAAGAAGGGGCTCAAGTCGTGCGGGGTCGACGGCGACACCTCGTTCTACCGGCTCGGCGATGTCCTGGCAGCTCACCAGAAGCACGGACGCCGCGGTGAGCGAAAGGCCGACGCCCAGTGAGCATCCCCAGACCTCAGGTCGAAACGCTCGGCTATCGCCCGCCAACAGGTGTCGAATCGATCGGCGCGAAGGAATGCAACCACCCCGATTGCGAAGCGCCGCCTCAGGCTCGGTTCGACTTCCCCCTCGCGCTGTGCCGCCAACACCTGGTCACGGTGCTGACACGCTCGGCCGAGCTGATCAAAGTCATGTCCAGCCCAACGAATCGGGCTGCTGAGATCAAGCCTTCGATCGTCTACTACCTCCAGTTCGGCGACCGGATCAAGATCGGTACCACGATCAACCTGCAACGTCGACTGGGCGAGATCCCCCATGACAGGGTGCTCGCAATCGAACCGGGTGGGCGCGCACTGGAGAGGCAGCGGCACAAGGAATTCGCAGAGGAGAGACTGACCGGCGAGTGGTTCGAACCGTCGCAGCGGCTGCTCGCGCACATCAAGAAACTCCGCATGGCGGCTCGCGCATCGAGAAATGCCGCATAGAGAGTCCCTGCTGGTATGTTTACAGTCGTCGAGGAGTGGGCCACTGGCCCGCTCCTCGTTCGCGTTTCGGCGCACCCCCTGCGCCAGATCCTCGACCCCGACAGTCTGCGGCTGCCGGGGTCGAGTTGTAGCTGAGTAGAGCAGCTCGGTAGCTCGCTGGGCTCATATCCCAGAGGTCGCCGGTTCGAATCCGGTCTCAGCAACCACAGCGCGTCAAACCGGCCAGGTCATGGCTGGCAAGCAGCCCAACGCACCCTTCCCGCGCTCACGCGCTTGGTGCCGCAACCCCGGACTCGGTAACGCACGGGGGGTTCATGTGTGGCCGTATCGGTCACACGCTGCGCGCTGCACAACGTCGCACCAGCCCGACACGATCAACCCCTGCACTCAGTGCGCGCGGGTCTGGTGCGGCTCAGCAAAAGCCCAGGAGTGGTCTCGGATACGCCCTGGTCGCATATGAACCAATCGGTACACCCAAGGAGATCGCCATGCTCACCGTCATCCTCGACACCCTGTCCGCCGCCGCCAGCGAAGTCGACCTCGAGCGCCTCGCCCTGGCCGCCGTCGACGTCGTCGGTGCCATCGTCAGCGTCCTGCTCTGATGCTGGAGCTGATCGCACTGCTCCTGGGGCTGCGGACACATCCAGATCCGCACCCTGGAGCTGCCCATGACCACCCCGCTCGGCTACTGGACCTGGTGACGTGACCGTCATTGTGGCCGCCGCGGTCGATACTGAGGTCATCATGGGTTGCGACACCGCCGCCGATCATGGCGGCACCGTGATGTTCCTCGAGGGCGGAAAGATCGGGCAGTTCACTACCAGTGACGACTGGTCGTATCCCGTCCTCATCGGCGCAGCCGGTAACGGCGCGATCCTCGCTGTACTTCGCCGAGGGCTGACGTTGCCTGCATTCCACCGCAAGGATCCGGATAGCTGGGCCAGTGAGGTAGCGCGCCGCATCACCGAACTGCTGGCGACGGCCAGTCCGCCGCTCACGATCGAAGAGCAGGACGGCGTCACCGCGATCGACGGCAACCTACTGCTGGCCTGTGACCGCGGCCTGTGGCTCATTCAGACCCACGCGGCAATGCGCGTTCGCCCTGGCATAGCGGCGGTCGGCTCCGGCCGCGATCTCGCGCTCGGCAGTGTGCATGCCGACCTGCGCCACGGCGTCACGGCGAAGGCGGCAGTCGAGAGCGCAGTTCGATTGGCGAGCACGTACGACTCTGGCTGTGGTGTCGATGACCGTGGTCCGATGGTCTACAGCACGAGGCGTGATGGCTGACCGGATCGACCGCCTGATCGTATGGGCGATCGGACTGGTCCTCGAACGACTCGGCTGGACTCGCAAGCGATGACCTGGTCACGAGACCCCGACCGATACCGCGGAGTCGGCCCGACAACAGCAGCCCGCATCCGCGAGCGCGACGCCCACGCCTGCCAGATATGCGGAGCACCAGGCAACGAGGTCGACCACATCACCAACCGCGCGGCCGGCGGCACCGACGACGACCGCAACCTGCGAGTCCTGTGCACCGAGCACCACCGAGCCAAGACCCAGGCCGAAGCAGCCGAAGGGCACGCACGCCGTCGAGCACGAGGACGCTTGCCCGTCGAGCCTCACCCAGGCCTGATCGCCCGTCAACGCAACGGGGCGTAACGCTCACCCGTCACCGCGATGAACCTGCCCCACGAGTAGTAGGACACCCGCTCACCCACACGAGCAGGTCCCTCCTCCCCGTGCACGAACACATGCAGGCCCCGCCCTGACATCGACCGCTCCACCCACAACGCCCGCGTCCCCACCTTGCGCAGCACCGCGGCCGCATCGGGATGCAGGGCGCCGTCCTCGCCGATCACCCCATCGAGGTCCCAGCACGCCAGCCCCCCGCCGAGCATCACCCCATGGTCACTGCCTGCCACCGCCTCGTACGGCGCCCAGGTCATGGCGTCCGTGCTCGACGCAGGCCGACCCGACACCGACATCGGCCGCTTGCCCGCACGCCTGGTCCATCGAGGCTGCTCGGTCATGGCAGACGGCACGGCCGCCGGCATCCGCTGCTTGCGCTTGCGACACCGCTGACCACACACCGACGGCCGAGGACCACGACCCGACCACTCGAAGGATCGGGCGCACACCTGGCAGGACAACGACATGACCCGATTCTACCATTGACCTGCGGTTTGTCCCGAGTAACTGAGTGGGTCACCTGGATGGATCGCAGAGCTACCCAGGGTCGCTAGGAGTCCACTCGGCCAGGCTCGCCCGCCCACGACGACACCAGGCCATCGGCACCCCGGACCCCGCCCGGGGTGGGGGTAGACCCAGCTAACACCTGGCAACGTTCGGCGGAGGGCATAGCACCTCGGACCATGCGTGCACTGCTCCAGCGATTTGGACCGCTTCACCGTTTGCCCCGGTCGCCCTGGCGGTGGCCTAGACCCAGGAGGTCGCCATGGCGAAACCCACTGCACCACAAGGACTTAACGACCCCGGCACCTCGCTGTGGAAGGACGTCGTCGGCAAGTATGGTCTGCGGGCCGATGAGCTGCGAGTTCTCGAAGCCGCATGCCGGGAGGTCGACCTCATCGACCGGATCGAATCGGCGATGCCGGCCGAGGATCTGATCGTCACCGGCTCGCAGGGGCAGCCGGTCATCAACCCCCTGGTGCCGGAGCTGCGCCAGCATCGCTCGACGCTGGCCAGCCTGCTGCGTCAGCTGAAGCTGCCCGACGAGGGCGCGTCCAGCGCTGAGGCTCGGTCGACCGCGGCGCGTGCTGCGGCGAATGCCCGCTGGGGCAACCGTGGCCGTAGCGCTTGATTCCGGTCCAGCGCTGATCCGGTCCCACGAGGACGAGTACCAGGAGATCATCCGCTGGTACGAGGACATGCTGGCGTCGACACCGCCACCGGTGGACCTGGAATGGGACCCGGTCAAGATCGGGCCGACGTGGCAGTGGGACAACGGCTGGCAGCTGCCGGAGATCTCCCTCGGCTGGGGCGTACTGGCCTGGTGCGGGAAGTGGCTGCGCGACAAGCACGGCCAACCGTGGCAGTTCACGCCGGAGCAGACGCGGTTCACGCTGTGGTACCACGCGCTAACGCCGGAAGCGGACCACGTCTACCACTCCGGCGTGCTCCAACGGATCAAGGGCTGGGGCAAGGACCCGACCGCGGCTTGCTACTCGTCGGCGGCCTGCTTCGCCCCGGTCGTCTTCGATCACTGGGACAACGACCGACCCGTCGGACGCGAGGACGACAACGCCTGGGTACAGATCATCGCCGTCTCGCAAGAGCAGACGAAGAACACGATGAAACTGTTCCCGTCGCTGCTCCCCGAGGAGACCCGGCGGCACTACGGGATCCAGGTCGGCAAGCTCAACGTCTACGGACTCGGCGACACCCGGCAGATCGAAGCGGTGACCAGCTCACCGCTCGCGATCGAGGGTGGCCGACCGACGCTGGTGATCCGCGCTGAGACCCAGAACTGGAACACATCCAACGGCGGCCACGACATGGCCGGCGCCCTAGAAGGCAACGCGGCCAAGTCCGAGATCGACCACCCAGCGCGGATACTCGACATCTGCAACGCCTACCGGCCTGGCGAGGACTCGGTGGGGGAGCGGGTGCGCGACGCGTACGAAGCCACCATCGGCGAAGACGCGCGGGCGATGGATTACGGCCTGCTGTACGACTCACTCGAGGCGCCGCCGGAAGCACCACTCACCGCGGAAGCCGCACCGGCGGTACTCGACTCGATCAAAGGTGACTCGCACTGGCTCGATACCAGGCCGAACGGCCGCATCGTGAAGTCGATCCTGAACACCGCGAACCCGCCGAGCGAGAGCCGACGTAAGTGGTACAACCAGGTCACCGCGGCAGCAGACGCCTGGACCACCCGCCAGGCGTGGGACGCGCTCGAGGACAAGGGGTTCTGTCCCGAACCCGGCGCACAGGTCTTCATCTTCGGTGACGGGTCCAAGAGCGACGACGCCACCGTGCTGATCGGCTGCGACCTGGACACGGGCAAAGTCTGGACGATCGGTGTCTGGCAGCGCCCGACCGGACTGGACTCCAAGGAGCGATGGATCGTCGACCGCGATGCCGTCGACCACGCCGTTCGCGACTCCAAGGAGAAGTGGAACGTCCTCGGGTGCTGGTTCGACCCCTCCGACGCCCGCGACGACGAGACTGGCGAACGGTTCTGGGAGTCCTACTGCGACGACTGGGCGAAGCTGCAGGACTGGGAGCTGCCCGCAGTCAAGACCGGCGACTTCAACCACGCGGTCATCTGGGACATGCGCTGGCAACGACACCAGAAACTGTTCGTCGAAGCCGCCGGCCGGTTCCTGGCCGACGTGCGCGACAAGGCATTCCGACATGACGGCGACAAACGGCTCGCCCAGCACGTCTACAACTCCCGCCGCCGACCGAACAAGTACGGCGTCTCCCTCGGCAAAGAGCATCGGGAGAGCGCCAAGAAGGTCGACGCCGCAGTCGCCGCCGTAGGCGCTCGTCTCATGCGGCAGACCTGGCTATCAATCGACCGACCTCCCCCACCATCGGGTGAGGCCTTCTTCCTGTGAGGCGGTGACGTGAACAAAACCCAGGCAGTCGATGCCGCCCGCAATCTGTTGCAAGGGCCGCGGGCATTCGAGGCGGAGCGCCTCGACGCGATCGACGTGGCGATGCGGCCGTGGAATCCTGAGCGTGCGTTCGCGTCGCTGACGATCAAGAGCGCCCGATCCGATGCGCAGAAGGCGCGATTGATCAATCTGGCGTGCAAGTCGCAAACGAACTTCCTGCCGCTGATCCTCGACATCTTCGGCCAGGGCCTCAAGGTGGACAACTACCTGGCCAGCGGTGGCCAGACGACCGCCGAGCCGTGGACATGGTGGCAGCGCAACCGAATGGATGCCCGCCAGACCGGCATCCACCGCACCGCGCTGCAGTACGGCGTCAGCTACGCCACGGTTCTGCCGTCGCTGACAACCGCCGACGACGTCCCCGCCGCGGTCATTCGCGGCGTGAGTCCCCGGCAGATGACCGCGGTATACGGCGAACCGCTGGAGTGGGACCCCCGCCAGGGTGGCCCGGTCGACGACGACTGGCCGATCATGGCGCTCGAAATGAAGGGGCCGATGATTCGGCTCTACGACGAGAAGAACGTCCACTTCATCGGCGTGAAGAACGTCCCACGCAGCGCACTGGGCTGGACCGACCCGAACTATCACCAGGCCAGCAACTTCGAGTACATCGAAGGTAGGGCCCACGATGTAGGCGTTTGCCCAGTGGTTCGCTACCGCGACCGGATGCTGCTCGACGGCGAAGAGGTCTACGGCATCATCGAGCCACTGATTCCCCTCCAGGGCCGCATCGACGAAACCGTCTTCCACATGCTCTCCAGTCAGTACGTGGCGGCGTTCAAGCAGCGCTACGTCACTGGCTGGATGCCCAAGGACGAGGAGCAGGCGCTCAGGCAGTCGGCATCGGACACCTGGTTCTTCGGCGACGCCAACGTGAAGGCCGGCCAGTTCGACGAGACCGACCTGAACAACTACATCAATTCCCAGTCCAGCGCCATCCGCGACCTGTCCGCCATCGCCCAGATCCCGCCGCAGTCCATGGGCGTCTCGGGCATCAGCAACCTGTCCGAAGCCGCGCTGGCCGGACTGGAGTCCGGGCGTGAGCGGAAGTCCGGCGAGCTGGAAACCAGCCTCGGCGAAAGCCACGAGCAGCTCATGCGCACGTGCGCCCACATCACCGGTGACGCTGTTTCGGCGGCCGACTTCGCCAGCGAGGTGAAGTGGGCGGACGCCACCGCGCGCAGCTTCGCGCAGACAGTCGACGGACTAGGCAAGCTCGGCACGATGCTCGGCATCCCGGACGAGGTTCTCTGGGAAGACATTCCGGGCTGGACCAAGACCAAGGTCGAACGCGCTATGGCGGCCCGACAGGCGCAGGGCGAGGTCCCCGACGTTCCGTTCCCGGAGTAGTCCGTGATCGAGCCGACCGAGATGGCCGCGTGGGCCGCCCAGGTCGCCCGCCTGATCTTGCAGTACATGAGCGTGAACGGCGTCCCGACAACCCGCGACCAACGGTGGGCAATGGCCCGCCGCTTGCACCCGACCGTCAACGAGCTCCGCACCGCGGCGCACGAACGCACGTCCGCGCAGCTACGCGTGGAAGGGCTGCAGCCCGCACCGCTCGCGCCGTACCGGCCACAAGCTCTGGTCGCAGCTATCGAGCGGGCCACTGGCGCAGAACCCTACGTGCGTCCGGAGCGGCAGGTCGAACGCAGGGAGGAAGCTCCGCTCGAGCGAGTGGAACCGCAGCCTGAGCCTAGTCCCGAGCCCCCGTCGGAGCCCGCGGAGCAGCCGAACCGTACCGCGGAGCCACGCTCCCGAGTCAGTGTGACCGCTCCGGCGCAGCAGCCGAGATCCCGTGTGCGAGTGCAGGTCGCCGCGAACGACCTCGACCCGCAAACCAGGCGGCAAGCGCGAACCCGGATCGAGGTAACCGACAACAACCGCACTGATCCCGCGGTAATTCGAGGGGTCACCGAACGGGTCGCTGCCACCGTCGAGCGGCACATCCGCCAGGTCGACCGCGAGACCGTCACCACCACGGCAGATACCTCCGGTGACGAGATTGGCTGGGCGCGTGTGCTGTCCGGCGCCGAGAACTGCGCGTGGTGCGCGATGCTCGCCAGCCGCGGCCCGGTCTACAAGTCGGACAAGTCCGCGCTGACCGTCGTCGGCCGACGAGGAGGCCGAACCCGTGGCACACGGCAGCTCGGCGAGAAGTACCACGACTTCTGCGACTGCGACTGCGTGCTTGTCCGCCAGGGCGAGGACTGGGCTGGCCGGACGGAGTTCGAGCGGCTGCAACGGATGTGGACGGCCGCCAACGCCGCTCACCCCGCAGACGCGCAACGAGCATTCAACCGGTCGTGGCGACGCATCCAGCGTCACCCCGAGTTGGAAGAGGTCTACGACCGTCTGTGGGCCGACTCGACCCAAGGCCTCACCGGCAGCGCGGCACTGCGCGCCTTCGCCGCCGCAGTGAAGGAAAACCCACCAGCCGCCCTGGAGGCGGCTCGACGCCCCAGGAGGGCACCAGATGACGAATCCGCTGCAGCCTGACGTAGCACCCGAACCGCCAGCCGCTCCCGTGGAGACGCCAGCCACACCCGATCCCGCGACCGTCGTGGCCGAACCTCCCACCGCGCCCGCTCCGGAACTGTCCGAGGCGGACAAGGACTCGATCATCGAGAAGCTCCGCAAGGAGAACGCGAACTGGCGCACCCGCCTACGTGACGCCGACCCGATCATCAAGGCACACGAAGAAGCGGAAGAAGCCGCCAAGACCGAACTGCAGCGCGCCACCGAACGCGCCGCCGCGGTCGAGAAGGCCAACAACGAACTCATCCGCGAAGTCGTCGCCAAGACGTACGGCGTTCCGGACGAGGACCTCGACTTCCTCGGGACCGGCTCCCGAGAAGAGATGGAAGCGAAAGGCGAGCGCTACGCCGCCCGCTTCGCAACCACCAGCATTCCGACCCCTCCGCCGCCGAGTAATCGGCCGGTCGAGTCGTTGAGGCCCGGCGCCTCGCCCACCCCACCAGCTCCGGTGGACAACTCATATCCCGCGGCCTGGGCGCCGCAGGCAAATAGCTAGGAAAGGAAGCAGCTCATGGCAAATGAGAGTGCACCCCTGTTCCGGCCGGGCCGAGACATCACTGTCCTCACCACGGCCGCGGTCACCGGCAAGACGTTCGTCAACGTCTCCGCCGACATGGACACCACCACCGGCCTGATCAAGGTCGCCACCGCAGCCGCCGGCGCGAAAGCTCTCGGCGTCGCGGTCCAGGACGCAGCCTCCGGCGCGACCGTCGCGATCATGCGTGGCGGCGTTCTGCAGGTGACCGCCGGTGCCGCGATCACCGCAGGTGCCGAAGTCGAGGTCGGCGCGTCCGGCCGAGCGATCACCCTGGCATCCGGCAAGGCAGTCGGCCAGGCGGTCAAGGCCGCCTCCGGCGCCGGTGTCGACACCTTCATCGCGGTCTACGAGTAGGGAAGGACAAGACCATGGCAACTGCATACAGCCAGCAGTACCCGCTCGGAACCCCGTCGGTTTCCGGCAACAGCCTCACCGTTGACCTGATGCTCAAGGAGCCCACCAGGATCAACGCCTACCTGTCGGATCTCGCGCTGAAGAACTACTTCGCCGAACGGATCTTCACCAACGGCGGCGGTGTCTCGGGCGGTGCACTGGTCTACAGCCAGCTCGTCGCGAACGACCTGTTCCCGACCCGCGCGGCGCAGAAGGTCGCGCCCGGTGCCGAGTTCCCGGAGATCACCTTCGACCGGCCCGAGCCCAAGACCGCACAGGTCGAGAAGCTCGGCGGCAAGTACCGGGTGACCGACGAGGCCCGCGACCGCAACGACCTGTCGTCGATCCAGAACGAATCGGTCAAGTTGGGCAACGACATTCAGCGCCAGCTCCATGCCCGCGCACTCAGCGAGCTGGAAGCCTCGATTGCTGCGGTCGGATCCGACCTGCAGATCACGGGCACCTCGTGGCTGGACGCGACGCTGCTGAACATCTCCACCTCAAACAAGGCCGCGCTGCCCGGCGCCGACATGGCTGAGATCCGTAAGCGCGCGGACCTCAAGGAGTTTGGCACCACGTACAACCTGCTGATCATGAACCCGCAGGAGTACGCGAACCTGACGATCCTGACTGACAACAACCCTGATGGATGGCTGTCGGCGAACGGATTCAGCGCGGTGCGCTCGAACCAGGTGACCGCCGGAACCATGTACGCGGTCCAGGAAGGCTTGGTCGGCCAGGTGCGGTACGAGCAGCCGCTCGCGACTGTTGCCTACCGCGACGAGGGCACCGAGTCGACGTGGGTGAAGTCGTCGATCCGCCCGGTGTTCGCGGTCACCAATCCGTACAACGCTCTCAAGATCACCGGGCTCGCGGCCTAACCGGCGTTCGAGAAGGGAATACAGAGAATGTCTTCTGAGAACGAGCGCGTCGTGCGACTCGGGTCGATGACCTACATCGACCCGGAAGGTCACAACCGTCGCGCGGATTGCGGCGCAACGGTCACCGTGCACTCCAGTCACATCGCACGCTTCGATCAACTCAACGTGCTGGCTGGCGAAGAGCTCGAACCGGAGCCGGTGGAGCCCAAGTCCCGCGCCCGGAACCCTCGCAAGGAGGACTGACCCATGGCCTTCGCCGCCCCAGCTGACCTCGCCGCGCGGTGGCGCGCACTCTCCCCGGAGGAGCAGGCGCGCGCCACCACCCTACTCGGCGACGCAGCGTGGTGGTTGAAGGTCTGGTTCAAGCCCTACACAGCAGACCTCGAGGCCCTGGCGGCCGAAGATCCGCTGATCGAAGAGGGCTTGAAGATCCTGTCCTGCAACATGGTCCGCCGCTCGATGCTGTCGGCGGGTGATGGCGTCGGCCAGGCGCAGCAGGTCATGGGTCCGTTCACAGCTCAGATCAGCTATCGCAACCCCGACGGCAGCCTGTTTATCTACGCCGCTGAGCGCGACACCATTCTGTCCCTGCTCGGCATCAACGTGTCGGGTGCTGTCTCGATGACGACGCCCGGACTATGAACCCGATCGGCATCACCTTCGGGCAGACGGTGACGGTTCGCCGCGGCGGCCGTGACCGGACCGGCGACCAGGCCTTGGTCGACCATCACACGATCGACCAGGCCGTGTTCTGGCAGGAGTCGGTCAGCGGGGACGACAACTTCCGTGACACCTCGACGGTGTACGGCCAACTCTCGGTACCTCGAGACGCTGATCTCCTCGCCACTGACCATGTTCGCCTGGCGGATGGGTCGACCTGGGTGGCTGTCGGTGCCCCGGCGTGGAACCACGTCCATCCGATGACCGGCTGGGACCCCGGCTACAAGGTAGCCAGGATGAAAGGGGTGAGCTGATGGAGAACGACATCCCTGCCTACCCGAACCATGCGGTGCTCGGCATCATGAAGTCGGCGCAGATGCGGTCGCTGATGTTCGAGCGGGCCGAGATCGCACAGGCCATCTACACCGATGTCGTCGCGAAACGTACCGGGCGCCTGGCGCGTTCGGCGCGGGTCGAGACGTTCATCGGCGGCAAGAACAACGACCGGTGGTGTGGTCGGCTCATCGTCGGCGAAGGCACGCAGTACGGCCTGGCGCACGAATTCGGTTACGACGATGGCGACGAGGGCATCGGCGCGGCGTATCAAGACCTGAACGAGGTCCTGAACATGCTGGGCACGCTGTGAGCGTCACCTTCCCCGCCTGGTACGAAGGCGGATTCCCGGACCGCGAGCTGGTTGTGCTCGACCTCGTCCAGTCGTTCCTGGACCTGTGCACCCCAGCAGGACTGGGGTGCACATGGTTGCCCGACAACTACGCCCAGCTCGTCGCCGATGGCATCCCGGTGGTGCGCATCTACCGCGGCGGCATGGGCGCGAACGGGCTGTGGGACGCGGCGGCCGTACAGGTCGGTGTCATCGCCTCCACCCGGGCGGACTCGTGGGCGGTCATGGAGTACCTGCGCCAGATCCTGCTGTCCTTCGACCACGGCGGCAAGGTCAAACGCGCCGACGACTCGATCACCCTGATCAGCTCGATCGAAGAGATCGTCGGCCCGCAGCAGATACCCGAGCTCAACCCCGATAACCGGCTGGTCCCGGCGACCTTCCGGGTGGAATGCCGGATCCCGCGCGATGTGCCCGACTACGCGCACATCCGCGAATCCCTCCCTCTCTGAACCCCATTCCCGACCGACCCTGCGTGACCGCGCGGGGTATCGGTCATGCCCGAAAGGAGGGGCCTCATGGCTCCGACCACCTTCCTCGCCTTGAAGGAAAAGAACGACGCGCTCGTCATGAGCGCCCTCGACTGGGCTGTCCTGCTCCGTCCGTGGGCGCCCGGTGCGCCGAACATGCCCGTCGACCTGTGCGATGCCGCAGGCGTCCTGCAGAGCCTGCCTGCCGGGTGGAAGACCTCCGGTGAGATCCAGAAGGCCGCCGGTGTGAACCTGGCGCCCGAGATCCAGACGTCCAACATCGACGGCTACGGCTCGTCCGGTCCGCGGCGCACCCTGGTCACCGGTGAGACGTTCACCATCGGTTACTTCGCGCAGGAGTGGCGCAAGATCAACCAGGAGCTGTGGCACAACGTCGACATGTCGACTGTCGCCGCGACTCCCGGCAAGGGCTACACCGCGCGCAAGACCTCCAGCCTGAACATGCGGTTCTACTCGGCCATCCTGATCGGCCAGGACAGCGGCAGCGGCGGCGACCTGTACCCGTTCTTCAAGTTCCCGAAGGTCAGCGTCAGCCAGAAGGCGGCGATGGCCGGACAGCAGGGCTCGGAGCTGGGCTTGCCGTGCACGCTCACCGTGTACGACGACGCTGACTTCGGCGGAATGTACGACTTCGGCGTCTCCGGTGCGGGCTTCGACTCGATCGCCACCGACGCCGGATTCGTTGGCGCGGCAATCTCGATCAACTCCTCGCCCGCCGCAGCATCCCTGGCTGTAGCCGAGGTTCTGCAGCTCACGGTCATCGACAACAACGGGTTCGATCGGACCGCGGAGTGCACCTGGACCTCCTCGAACTTGTCACGCGCAACCGTGTCCACCTCGGGCCTGGTCACCGCCGTCGCTACTGGCGCGGCGGCGACGATCACCGCCACCCTTGGCGCCCTCACCGATACCTCGCTCGTGACGGTCGCCTAACCCCCTGATCGCTGTCCCGCGCCGTTCCTGGTGCGGCGCGGGGCAGCCCTCACCAGGACCACCAGGAGCCAGGAGTATTCAGATGACCACCACAAGGAAGCCCGTCGCGAAGCGCACCGCCCCACGCAAAAACGTGGCGCAGAAGGTCGACGCCTTCGAAGCGCTGCGCGCACGCGCCGCGGGCGCACCCAAGCCGGGCGCCAATGTCAACGTCGCACCGTTGACCCTCGGCCCCGCCGAAGGTTTCGACCCGCCGATCGTCGTGCGATGGCCATCGGCGTTGTCGGACAAGATCGGACTCGACATCGCTTCTCGCCGCGGTGACGCGATCGGGTTCCTGCACACTCTGCTCGGCGACGACGGCTTTGTGCGTGTCGTCGCAGCATTCGAGAACGAACCCGACAACGAGCTGCTGCTCGTCGGCCTGCAGCTGCGGCTGACCGATCACTTCCTCGGCCGAGGCGCCGGTGAAGCACCGGGGGGTACGCCGGCCTCGTAGACGCCATCGGCGGTTACGGGGCCGAGATCCGCTGGGATCTGCAACGCGAACTCCGGCTCGACCTCGATGACTGGCTCCGCGGGGAACGGGATTGGCGAACCCTGTTCGAGCTCCTCACCAACCTCCCCGCGGGCAGCCGCTACACCGCCGCCCGGTTGCGCGATCCGGACGTCGCCGCCGCCCTGGCCGAGATGGAAGAGGACGACGACGTCCCACTCGAAGGCTTCGGCCTCCTCGCTGGACGCCTCGCCTCGATCGAGGATCGGATCACCCAACTGCTCTGGGCCACAGCGAAAGCCGACCCTTCTGCAGCACCTTCTGTTCCACGCCCCGAGTACCCGCACCTTGCGCTCCGCGAGGAGCAACGGCGCGCCCGCATGAACCTGATGACTTCGACACTGACCGGGGGTGACTAATGGCGAACTACTCGGCTGGCACCGCCTCCGTCGACATCAAGCCCAACTTCGACGGTTTCGTTCGCAAGCTCCGCGCCGACCTCGACACGGTCATCGCGAACCTTCCGATCGACGTCGTCCCGGATCTGTCGAAGTTCGCCGAGTCCCTGCGGACCAAGCTGGAGGCGATCTCCGCGAAGTTCGCCGTCGAGGTGAACCCTGACACCAGCACCTTCGCCGCGGACCTCGCGGCGGAACTGGAGAAGGTCACCGCGTCGATTGGGGTCGGGGTCGAGCCGGATACCACCGGGTTCGCCACTGAACTCGACACCGAGCTGGCGAAGATCAACGCATCGGTCAGCGTCGATGTCGATGTCGATGTCTCCGACGCGAGCCTGGCTGCTGCCGAGCAGAAGATCAGGGACAGGCTGTCCGGGATCTCGATCAGCGTGGACGTGGATGCCGATACGTCGGCAGCGGTGATCCAGCTCGAGGCGATGCTCGCTGCCTACCGCAATCTGACGATGGACGTCGATGCGAACACCGCTGTGGCAGCGGCAGAGATAGCGGCGCTGCGGGCGGCCAACGCCACCCACACGATGGATGTCGACGCCGACACCACCGCCGCCGCAGCACAGATCGCTGCGCTGCAATCCACTCTTGGCGGAGGAGGCGGTGGCGGCAGAGGTCTCGGCATGGGGTCGCTGCTCAATGCTGGGGTGCTCGGCATCAGCGCACTTCCCGCCGCGGCCAGCCTGATCGCCTCGATCGGCGCCGACGTCCAGACCCTCGGCGCGAACATCGCCCTTCTGCCTGGCATATTCGCTGGCGCCGCCGCTGGCGCGATGACGTTGAGCATCGGCCTCGACAACATGAAGGACGCCTTCTCGGACTCGCCGAAAAAGGCAGCAAAGGCCTACGCCGAGCTATCCGTCGAAGGCAAGCGTGTCGTCGACAGCCTCAAGGGTTTTGGTCCCCAGTGGGATCGAATCAAGGATTCGATCCAGGACACCACTCTGGCTGGGATGACCGAGCCGCTAGACGGGCTGCTCAAGGCCCAGCTGCCTGCGCTGGAAAAGGGCATGACTGGGGTGGCGGGAAAGTTCAACGCGATCGCAAAGACCGCCCTCGGCGAACTGTCGAACGACAAGTCGACCGCCGCGACGGCAACTATCTTCGGCAACACCAGCGAAGCCGCGGGCAAGCTCAACGATGCTGTCCTGCCGATCATTTCGTCGATTCGCACGCTATCCACCACCGGCTCAAGCTTTCTGCCGCGGCTGGCTGAATCCTTCGCGGGCGTGGCCACGAAGTTCGATGCCTTCATCACCAAGTCGGAGAAATCCGGCGACCTGTGGCGATGGATGGACCGGGGGCTGAACTCCGCAGGGAAACTCGGGTCGATCCTGGGCAACCTCGGCTCGTCGCTGAACTCGATCTTCGGCGCCCAGCGCGCAGAAGGCGAGACCTTCCTCTCGACCGTCGACCGGTTGACCGAGCGAATGGCGACCTGGCTCAAGTCGACCGAAGGGCAGTCGGAGCTGAAGGCCTTCTTCCGAGAAGGCGGCGAGCAGATGGAGAAGTGGAAGCCGATCCTCGCCTCGATCGGCGATTTCCTCAAGACCGCCTACGAAGCGGCACAGGCATGGTCCGGGATTTTGCTGCCGTTCCTCACGGCGGCATCGTCGTTGCTCACCTCGCACGACGGAATCCTCAAGACGCTGATCATCTCTTATCTGGCATTCAAGACGATCGGTCCGATCTTCGGTTTGTTGTCGGGCGCGATTGCGGGCGCGAGTGGTGCGCTGGGCAACTTCCAAACTGGTATGGCCAACAGCACCGCGACGACCAGCATGGGCAAGGCGCTCGGCGGCCTCGGCGCGATGTTGGGCGCAGGCGGCCTGTTCGGCATCGCGCTGATCGGCGCGACCATCGGCCTGGGTCTCCTCGCGCAGCAGCACCAGAAGGCGGCCAACGCGGCGGCGGAACAGAAGCGCAAGCTCGACGAACTGCGCGGAACCCTCGATGAGCAGTCCGGCGCGATCACTGAGGAAACCCGCAGGACCGTTGCTCAGAATCTGCAGGACGGTGGATCGGTCGAGAACGGGCGCAACGTATTCGACCGCGCCAACAGCTTCGGCATCGGCGAAAAGGAATTCCTCGATGCCGGTCTCACCGACGCCGCGGGTCGAGCCCGGATCAACCAGCGACTCACGCAGACGATCCTCGAGGACGACGAAGTAGCTAACGGTGGCCTGTGGAACCTCGCCAAAGAACAGACTGGACTGTCGGACAGTGTCATCGCGCAGGCACTGGCAGGCGTCCCTGAGGCGCTAGAGAAGTACACCCAGGCGGCGGGCGACTCCGGTGTCACTCTGACGGAGCTCAAGGGTCGACTCGGCGACGTCGGCGAGTCGGCAGCCACCCTCGGCGGCGAACTCAACAACGCGAACTCCACGCTCGGCAAGGCCCGCGAGGAATGGCAGCAGACAAACGACGCGCTCAACGGAACCTTCGCCCTCACCGAAGAAGGCACAGCGAAGTTCAGGGAGCTCGGCCTTTCTGTGCTCGACGTGCCCAACGCGAAGACGGTTACGGTTCAGACGAACTCGCCTGAGCAGATCCAGATGCTCAAGGACCTCGGCTACGAGGTGACGACGCTGCCCAATGGCGTCGTCAAGATCGTCCTGAGCGACGAGGCCGCGCGAGCTGGGATCACTCAGATCACCAAGCCGGAATCCAAGATCGTCAACGTCATCCTCCGTGGCGACACGGGACCGCAGACCGCTGGCGTGAATCAGGATCGCCCGACTCAGGCTCCCGAATCCGTCCCGCGAGACGCTGAAGGAAATCGCCTGCCCGGTCGTGCCCTCGGCGGCCCGATCCTCGGCGGTGTCCAGGGCCGAGACTCGGTGCCGATCATGGCGATGCCCGGCGAGCACATGCTCACCACTTCCGACGTCGACAAGATGGGCGGCCAATCTGGCGTCTACCGATTCCGTGCCGCGCTGCAGGCCGGCCTCGTCAAGCCGATGGCCAAGGGCGGCGCGGTCGAGTGGACCCAGAAGAACGAGATCGACCTGCAGCAGGCGCAGACCGCCGTCACCCAGGCCGAGGAGAACGCGGCCAGGGTCAACGCCAAGGCGGGCGCATCGGACGCTGACAAGCGGCAGGCACAGCTGAAGGTCGACGAGGCGCGATACAAGGCGCAGCAGCTGCAGAACAAGAAGGATGGCACCTCCTCGGCGACGACCGTGGCGCCGCAAGCTGCGCTGCCCGGCCGCGCGTCGTCGAGCGAACTGTCGCGCGCGGATGCCGAGGACGCCGTCGACCAGGCCAATGCCAAACGCAACCAGGTCTACAACGATCCGAAAGCCACCGACGCGGATAAGAAGGCGGCTGACCGGTCGTACCAGAAGGCGCAGAACTCGCTGGAGTCCCTCGACGAGGAGTCCGGATCCTCGGATGGCGGTCTGCCCGAGGAGTACACCGCTCAGGGCATCGGCTCTGCGCTGGGGTCGGCGCTGGCCACCGGGCTGCTGAGCTTCTTCGGTCTGGAGAACTCGATCTTCTCCTCGTCGAACACCTACAACAAGGCGCTCAACACCGCGATCGACTACTACAGCGACGGCTCCACCACGTCCTCGCCGACTGGTGAGTACGCCTACACGCCAAAGGAGGTCGAGCTCGAAGACTCCGCCTCGTCTTCGTCGACGGATGGTTCGGCCACCGCAGAGAAGGGCGAGGTCACCTACAACGCGGACGGCGGCGTCGAGCAGTGGCGCCCCACGTTCAGCGGGGTGCTCAACTCCCTGGCGCTGCCGTCTTCCTGGCTGTCGCTTGGCCTGGCGCAGATGCAGACCGAATCCGGCGGTAACCCCCAGGCGATCAACAACTCCGACAGCAACGCCGCCAAGGGCACCCCGTCCAAGGGGCTCATGCAGGTGATCGACCCGACGTTCGCGACGTACCAGTCGAGCCTGTACACGTCCGACATCTGGGATCCGGAAGCCAACATCGCCGCGGCCCTGCTCTACACACAAGCCCGCTACGGCTCGCCCGTCGGAGTGTGGGGTCAAGGGCGTGGCTACGCCGCCGGCGGATGGATCACCGGCGGCATCCCGGGCAAGGACTCGGTGCCGATCATCGGCATGCCCGAGGAGTTCATCGTCAACGCCGCCGCGGCGAAGGCGAATGCCCCGCTGCTCGAAGCGATCAACGCCGGTGTCGTCCCGTCGGCGTCGAGCCTGCCCGCCGGATTCGGTTCGGCCGCAACTTCGTCCACGTCCAACGCGACCACGAACGACCGGTCGGTGAACTACTGGGGAGACAACTACGTGATGAACCCCGAGGAGCTGTTCCGGCAGCAGGACCGCCACGTGGAGCAGCAGTCCATCGGTCCGCTGGCGGCGTTCTCATGAGCGACCAGATGATCATCTGGCTGAAGGGCGTGGACGGATCCCGCTGGGATCTGTCCGGCCCAGACGCCGGCCTGCAGGGTATTGAGCTGCGGCCTGGTCCGAAGCGGATCATCGAGGCCCCGGCGAAAACCTTCTGGCTCCAGGGCGCGGACCGACAGTTCTACCAGGGCAAGCAGTTCGAGCGCCGCGACCCGGTGTTCGCGGTGAACATCTTCCCGCCGGCGAACTCGTCCGACCCGCTGGTCTGGCGCGACGTCGACTCGCGGTTCCGGATGGCGTTGGGCATGTATGACGAAGAGTTCCGGCTCACCGTCGAGACCGGCGGCGACGTCCGCTACCTGGACATGCGCCTGTTGTCCGACCCGGTCCCGTATGAGAACGGGCAGTGGGAGGGCAAGGACCCGCACTTGTACGCGGCCTCTACGTTGACGATCAACGCCGCTGCGAGCCAACCGTTCTGGTACGCCAGCGATCTGGAGTTCTCCTGGTCGCTGCCGTCCGGCACGTCCGGATCGACGACCTTCCCATTCGAGAACCGCGGCGACGTCATCGTCTGGCCGGAGTACTTCGTGACGGCGCCGGGGAAATGGACGCTGCCCGACCGGTCGCGGGGGCTGGAGGCGGCGTACCAGCGGCCCGCCGGTTCCGACCTCAACCGGAACGAGACGCTGCCACTGCTGTTCTCCGGCGAGGACTGCCACGTCAACAGCGACCCCGACGAGGAGTTCCTCGTCGCCGCGAACAACGCACCGGTGTGGGCGCGCACCAACGGCCGCGGCCTGCTGTACCCGATCGCGCCGAAGACGCTTCCGGAGAACCTGCCCGTCTCGGTGACCGATGCGAATCCCGGTGCAGCAGTGACGCTTACGATCCCGCGTCGCTACTCCAGGCCGTTCGGGGTGAAGATATGACAACCACACTGGCTGACATCCCGCGCCTGCGTGCACAGTGCGAGGAGATCCGCGAGCAGCACCGCGCGATGAAGCGTGCCGCCCCGCTCGTGCGCCTGTGGGCGAACAAGCCCGACGGCTCCCCGGGATTGGTGCTGCGCGGCACTGCCCGCGACAACATCAGTGGCAAGTTCCCGTTCCGCAAGAACGGCTTCGGCACCGCGGGCACCCTGAAACTTCGGCTCGATCACTACCTCGCACGCTGGCTGGTCTCCATCCCGAACGATCCCGACGCCAAGAAGAACGTCGTGATCACGGTCGACATGATGGGCGGGGAGGTTCGCTGGTCCGGGCTGCTGAAGAACTGGAAGGTCATTCGGGACGGCCAGGGGATTCGCTACCTCGAGGCCACGTTCATCGACGATTTGCAATACCTCCAATTTATGTTGGGCCCGCCGAACCCGCTACTGCCGATCCCGATCTTCCAGTTCCCCAGGGTGCTGCCACTTTTCGGGCCTGCGAAATGGGCGATCTCGATGATGATCCTGATCAACCTGATCAGGCTCAACGGCAATCTGTGGACGCTGCCCGATGATCCGTTCGCGCCGGAGTCCTACGACGATCTGGTCGACTGGTCCGACTGGCAAGTCCTGATCAAAGCCAATCCTTTCGATCTCGATGATTCCTCGCTGTGGACGATCCTTGCCACCAGGATGACTCGCCTCGACGAGGTGATCTCCGACGCGCTCGACGACGCGCAGCTGGTGCTCACCTATCGCCGCTGCCTCACCGTCGACGGCGAAGTCTCCGACGTACCAGGTGTTCCCGAGGTCGCCAACGGGGCGCTCATTCTCGAGGTCCAGGACAAGTCGGGGTACTGGAACGCTGACGGCACCGGCACCGGCGGCGGCGTGGCCGGAGGCTTCACCCGCTCCGTGCAGTCCTTCCTCGCGGGCTTCGTCGAGGACACCTCCGTTGTCATCCTCGACGACCAGACCATCCACCCCGAGGAGTACTCGACACCCGGCTTCGTCGGCACAAAGCCGGGCTATCCGTGGGTGGTGGTGCGCGACTCGGAGTGGACTTCGATCCAATCCTCGCAACTCGTATGGTCGCCAGCCACTGCCGTCGGCATCATTGTCGGTGGAGACAATCCGCTCGCCGATCAGCTGGCGCGGCTGGCGATCGAAACCACAGCCGCGCTGATCGGCTACTTCCTACTCGGAGGATTCTCAGCTCTCGGCGCGATCGCCGCCGACATCGCGATGCCGTTCCTCGTGGGCACCATCTTCGCCTGGCTCCAGTGGGAGAACTACGGCCGCGGCCACAACCTCGGATGGGCCCACCTGTACGAGCTGTACCAGCAGGGCGCGGAGAACAACGCCTGGAGCCTCAGCGCCATCGCCGCACTGCGCGCGGGATTCCTCGCTTCGAAATCCGAGACTGCACACCAGTTCTCGATGGGATTGGGTGGCCCGTTCCTGCCCGGCCTGCACTTCGATATCGGCGACCGCGTCGGCAGCGTCGACGGATACGTCTCCGACGCCATCTTCGTCGAGCAGGTCGAAGAGATGGACTGGTCGTGGGACTGGAGCTCCGGCAAGCCGCTCGACGTGAAGGTCACCGTCGGCCAGGCCAAAGCCGCCATGTCCCAGGCCGAACGCTCGTCACGCCTGCTGTCCAAAGCACTCACGACGCTGTCCAACATCGGCGTCCACCTCGTCTCCTGAAAGGGGCGTCATGCCAGAAGGATTCCCCGGCATCGACATGACCGATCCCGCCCAGCATTTCGCATGGGCGATCGGCGCGATGCCATCCCACCAGGCCGGCGGAATGCCCGTGCCGATCCCGCCGAAGATCGTCCCCGACTGGAGCAAGTTCCTGTACGACCTCGGGTTTCGGCATCACCCCGACGAGCAGACCCTGTTCCCCATTACTGGCGAGCAGACACACATGGCATGGCTGACGCCGGTGCGGTTCGTCAATCGCGACGAGTACGACAAGCACGTCGCAGCACGGGAGGGGAAGCTCGCCGACCTCGCGGCCGCGGCCGAGGCGATGAATCCAGGTCTCGCCGAACAGATCGCGGCCATGTCCGACCCGGATCGGCGTGCCGCGATGGCAGCCGAGGGCGCAAAGCTCGGCCGCCTGTTCGAGCAGATGCAGAACATGCAGAAGGGAAACACTGATGCCTGATCCGACATGGCTGCCCGAAGTCCTACGCGAAGCGGGCCTGCAGGTCGAGGAGTACCCCGGCTGGAAAGACCGAGGGCACGGCGACTTCGGGGATATCTGGGGCGTCGTCTGCCACCACACCGGCAACCCGCCGCCGGGCAACAACCCTGGCTACATCGCCAACCACCCCACCCTGGGCCTGTGCTCCCAGCTGCACCTGTCCCGCTCCGGTGTCTTCACCGTCTGCGGCGCCGGGATCGCCTGGCACGCCGGTATGGGCTCCTACCCGGGGCTGCCGACCAACAACGCCAACCAGGTGACCATCGGCATCGAGGCCGAGAACAACGGCACTGAGGGCTGGTCCGACGCCCAGTACAACGCGTACACCGCGGGCGTCGCGGCGATCCTGCGCAAGCTCGGCGAGCCCGCCTCCCACGCCATCGGTCACAAGGAGTGGGCCGGTGGATCACAGGGGAAGTGGGATCCGGGCGGTATCGACATGGACGACTTCCGAGCAGACGTAGACACCCAGCTGAAAGGCGACCCCATCATGTCCCTCACCGACGCCGAGCAGGTTGAGCTGCTCCAGAAGGTGCGCAAGGTGCACCACGAACTGACCTACGGATTCCAGTCACGGGTGGCCGGGTCGCCGTTCCGCGACACCGTCGCCGGGTATGTTCTGAACTCCGATGCCGCGGACTTCCGCAACGAGCAGCGGCTCAAGGCGTTGGAGCTCAAGGTCGACCAGCTGCTGGCGGTCCTGGTGCCGAAGGCAGGTGCGTGATGTCTCGCATCCCCGAGCCCGCCCTCATCCGATCGACGCTGATCGCGGTCACCGGCGTCCTCGCATTCATCCTCGGCAAGAACATCGACGTGTCGTGGATCGAACCTGTCTGCACGTTCTACGGATTCGCGGCCCCCGTCCTGGCTGGTCTCCTCATCCGGCGCGTGGTCACACCGGTCAAGGATCAGGTCGGTCTACGGGAGGCCGCGTGAGCCCCGAACTGATCGCGGCCGTTGGGGCCGCGGTCGGAACTGCGGTCACCGCACCAGTTCTCGCTGCCTGGACTGCGAGCCAGGGCAAGAAGCTGGCCGAGCTGGAGAAGAAGGTGACCACACTCCAGACCGAACTGGAGAAGTCGCAGGGGCTGTTCCGGTTGGCGGTGCGTTACATCCGCTCGCTGATCGGGCATGTGCGGGAACTCGAAGATGCGCAGCGCGATGGCCGTACGGCGCCGACTATGCCGCCCGTTCCCGAGCTGCTGATGGACGAGGTCTGACGTGACGTTCCCCGGCGGCGCCGGCGGATTCAACTCCGGCAACTACGGGCTTAGCGCGAACGGGTCGATCCCCGGTATGACCGGTCGCAGCCAGGCCACGGTTACCGATCAGATTTCCAGCCAGGCGATGGAAGGGTCGAACTGGAATGGGCTCGGCGGCATGCTGATCGGGATGATCCTGTCGCTGATCGCAGGCGCGATCGGTTCGGTGCTGGGCGGCTTCGGTTCGGTGCTCGACGCCATCTTCGGCACCGTCAACGACAACTACGTCCGCGACCTGCCGATCATCACCGACCACTCTCAGCAGCTCGCCGACCTCGAGGACGCGTTTCAGCAGCTCATTCTGCAAGGCGATGCGCTCGTCTTCACCGACGGCGAGATGTACACGCCAACGGCGGGCGTGCTGTCCATCGACGTCATCCTGATCGGCGCGGGCGCCGGGGGCGGCGGGGGACGTGAGGATGTCCTCGGCACAAACCGCGGCGGCGGAGCTGGCGGCGGCGGCGGTGGAGAAGTGCACACATCCATTCCGGCGAATCTCTTGCCGCAGATCGGGGGAGCGTTCGCCCCCATTTCGATTGGGATCGGGGCTGGCGGTGTAGGCGGGATTGGATCGCAAGTGCCCGGCAATGGCGGCGGGAACACCACGTTCGGCACTTTCCTCACTGCTGGTGGGGGCAACGGCGGACAGGGCGGGCAAGGTCAGCCCAGCATCGGCGGACTCGGGGGCACCGGCATGATCCCCGGCGGTAACGGAGGTATGGGCAGCGGGACCAACGGGTCCACTGGCACATCCACCAGCGGCGGGAACTCCAGCTCGCCCTACGACTTGCACGGTGGCGGCGGTGGCGGCGGTGGCGGCAACGGCTACGCAGCCGTCGCCCGCGCAGGCGGCACTGGGGGAATCTCCCCAGGTGGATCCGTGAACCAAAACGGCACGGCACCCGCGGCGATCATCGCCACCGGTGGCGGCGGTGGCGGCGGTGGGTTTGAACACCCCGGCGGTGTCGGCGCGGTGCCGGCCGGAGGAGGTGGTGGCGGGGCTGCCGCCCCGCTGGGATCGGGCTGGACTAACGGCGGCAACGGAGGCAACGGGATCGCGTTCGTGATCGAGCGGTTCACCTAGTGGCGAACGCGATCGCGACGATGCGCGTCTACACAGACGACGCCGTATGGACCAAGCCGGACAGACTGCTGCGCATCGATGTCTTGGTCCGTGGCGCGGGCGGCGGCGGTGACGCCACCACTGGCGGCGGCGGCGGTGCGGCGGTCCTCCTCGAGCGCATCCGACCCAACGACCTCGACGCCACAGTCAATGTGGTGGTCGGCCTCGGCGGGACGAGCGGCGATAACGGTGGTGCCAGCCAGTTCGGAGCCATCGCAGCCCCCGGCGGTGCGGGAGGAGCCAACGGCGGGGCTGGCGGGCTGGTAGCGGGCATGCGTGGCGGCAATGGGGGATCGACCGGACAGCCCGGCGAAGCGGCCACGAGCGGGGTGATCAGGCTGCTCGCCGCAGGAGGCGGAGGCGCCGGGTCTGGATCGACCGGCGGCCGGTCCGGGCTGGTCCCCGCCGGTGGCACTAGCCCGACCTTTTGGCCGTGGTGCCAATCAGGCGGCGGCGGAAATGCTGGCGGCGCAGGAGGTTTCCCCTCTGGCGGTGGCGGCGCGGGAGCCGCGGGTGCACACGGCGCCGTCGTTGTCATCGAGTACACACAGGAGGTCTGACCATTGAATACAGCTACCGTCCACATCCCATCTGTCGACGGATATTTCGGCGTCGCGGCTAGGTGCTTTCACCTCGACCCGCCCCGCATGATCGACGGGCGCGCGCACGAGTACGTCACCGCGGTGGTGCAGCAGCGGGTCGGAGTCCAGGCTGCCGAGGTCAAGGTCTATCCCGCCTCCGTCACCGGCGCGAGTGCGAGTTTGCAGCTCAACCGCCGGGTGGGCTCCGTTACCCTCGATGGCGATCCCGATATCGAGGGTGGCTACTGGCTGGCGCTCCAGCTGCTCGGCGGCTACATCGTTCGGGTGCGAGACGCCGTGGGGGACGAGTGAGCGCCCCTATCGGCCATGACCCGATCGGCCGGGGCCTGATCCTGTCGGCGGGCGCCGACTTCGTCCACGAGATCCAGCCCCGCACCGGCGAATTCCCCGCGGGCATGGAGGCGTGGATCGATATCTGGGACAGCCAGATGGCGGGAGTCCTCGACACCTGGACCGCTACCTGCACTGCCACCTCGGCGGGCTGGAAGGTCGAGGCCGCTACCGCCGACACGATCCCGGAGAACTCCCGCTACCGGCTGTTCGTCCAGTACCCGACCGCGCCGACCACCGAGCACCTCTGGTTCTACGGCTCGATCATCCGCAAGCAGTAGTCCCGCAACCGAACTCACCTCAACCCCCACGGCCGTCGGCCTGGGGGTTTCGTCATTTCAGGAGGCATCATGGCCATCGCAGTAGCAGCATCCCGGCAGGCCCTGGCCGACGCCTACAAGGCGCTCGGCGGCGCGGGCACTGTGTGGGTTTCCCTGCACACCGGCGACCCCGGGACCACCGGCACAGCCGAAGCGTCGGGCGGCACACCCGCCTACGCGCGCAAGCAGAGCACCTGGTCGTCCGGATCCGGCGGCGTGCTCACTGCCACCCAGGTCGTGATCGACGTCCCCGCCGGCACCTTCACCTACGCCGGACTGTGGACCGCGTCGAGCGCTGGCACCTTCATCGACAAGGTCGCTATCACCTCGACGACTCTGGGTAGCCAGGGTCAGATCCTGGTCACGCCCAGCTACACCCAGAGCTGACATGGCCTACGTCGACCCGCCCCAGCTCGGAGACCGGGCCGACCTGCCGACGACACTGTGGCGCGTCGACCCACCTGCCGCGGCCGTCGACCGCCTTCCGGCCGTGCCCCACGGGGTCGTCATCCCTGACGGGGTGGTCGCGAACTTCACTGGCGCGGGTGCGTCTGTCGCCACGCTGATCACCAAGCCCGGCGTCTACGCGAACTTCACCGGCCGCGGCAGCCTCACGGCGTCGATCCGTGCGAAGGTTCCCGTCATCGCGGCGTTCACCGGTGAGGGCTCCGTCGACCTAACCGGCTCATTGCCTGCGCGGTTCACCGGCGCTGGCGGGTTCGCCGCGGTGGCCTACCCCGGCAAGGTGCTGACAGCGGACTTCACCGGGTCCGGCGCCCTGACCGCACCCGTGGTCCCTGTCGGCACGACCGACGCGCCGTTCACCGGATCCGGCACGGCAACGGGCGCCATCGCGGTGCCGGTCACCGCCGAATTCACAGGATCCGGCGCACTGTCGGCGACCGTCCTCGGCGGCATCCCTGTCGCCGCGGCATTCACCGGCTCGGGCGCATTGGCAGCGAGCTCCACTTTCCAGTACGCAATCGCCGCACCGTTCACGGGATCAGGACAGCTCGGCGTTCAGCAGCACACATTCTCCGTGAACGCACCATTCACCGGCTCAGGCACGTTGTCGGCGGTCGTTGCACCCCAGTTCAACCCGTCCCGCATGACCAAGAACGGGAACAGCCCGAACCCCGGCACGTCCTTCTCATTGATCACGAGCTGGACGGCAGACACCGGTGGCTATCCAGGCAGCTCGGTGAGCAGCAATGGCTTGGTCGTGCAGAACACTAAGACCGGCGCGACGGTCGCGACCTCGATCGTGGCGAGCAATGCCGCGGCCGGTGCGATCAACATGACGATCCGACTCAAGGTCGGCACAAATGTGGTGGCGACCAGTGCCCCGACGAGCGTGCCCGCTTTCGGCGGCACTGCCACCATCGCCACATCGGGGTTGTGGGACGTAGTCGCAGGCGACCTCATCACCCTGGAGGCGATGGTGTCGGCGGGCGTCAACGCCTCGGTGACCGGCGGTGCGAACAGCTGGGTTCGGATTACCTGACCGAAGACACGAGCACACATCTAGGTCGTCGCGACGAGGCGCACTTCGAGCGTGAACACGGCAGCGTCGCTAGGGTCCAAGTCGAGTACTGTTTCGCTCACAACCCATTCCGTGGTGACCACGTTCTGTGGGTAGTTCGGCGTACACGGCAGTGCAGAGCATCGCATCACGAATCCTCCCGCGGTGACGGGTACAGCGCGATACCTGCCGGGAGGTATCGAGGCGCGCAGGCCACCGCTGGGGGATGATCCGACGCTGAATGTTCCAGGGGCCCAGCTGGCCTCGCCGCGCTTGACTGGCGCACTGCTAGTCGGCGGCATCGAAGTGACAACGCGTATCGGCGCTGCAACCGTGGTGGTCCGCTGCGCTGCGGCGTTCGTGCGTGCCGGTTGTCCGTCGCTGTTGAATGCGTCGAGGACTGTTGGCAGGATCGCAAATGCGCAGAGGCCGACGATGAATATTACGAGCAGCTTCCAACGTGTTCGCTGCTGCTGATTCCGGTCTGCCACTGTGCCCCCTGATGGATGAGTTGCCAACGTATCGGTGACAATCTCATGTCGTTACCCTGTTCGAAAAAATCGATCGCGCCCCGCCAGATTCTTGATTCTGGCGGGGCGCTTTTCGTCTATCCGTGCTCAGCTGTTCCGCGCGTCCATCGCGGTCGGCTTCTGCCAGGAGTCAGTACCGTCGATCCGGAACTTCCTGGGGGCGTCGGGGTCGGAAGTACCGGCGTTGCCGTCGGGGCCCGGGATTGCGAACTCGTTCATGTCACCTCCTCACGAATCTCAGTAGAGCTCGGATGGATCAGGTCAGCGGCGGATCGAATCGACGACCAGCCAAGCTACGAGCACCAGCAGCACGATCACGAGCACCAGCAGAGCCACGTCCATGCGGCGGATCTCCTTCGCTTGTCGAACTGGGTGGGTCGAACAGGCCCGCCAGGCGGCGGGAGTGGGCCTCCTCGGAGGAGACGATGACGACGTCGGCCGCGGAGATCAGAGCCTCGGGGATCTCGCCGCCGAGGTGCTCGGTCGACGGGGTGACTACGGCGTCGACCTCGTCGCGTTCGATGGTCGACAGCAGCTGGGCCAGCGGGTCATCGGTGTGCTGCGAGAACTCGATCGTCTTGAGCAGTCGGTAGCCGAGACGCTCTGTGAGGGTGCGGATTTGGATCTGGTCCCACACCTTGCGGGCGCCGGAGATGTCGGCCCGGATGTAGCCGATGGCGGGCGGTCTCATGCCTGGATGCCTAGCGCGCATCGGCCGACGCTCTGGCGTGACCACTCCTGTGCTCGGCCGGTCATCCCCCACACTCGCGGGGTCGCGGTGGTCCCGCTGACGAACCCGATCGCGGCCAGCCCTCGCAGGTGTTCGCGGACCTGGGTGGGCGACATCTGGGTGCGCTTGGCAATGCCGGCGGCGGTGAGCGCGCCGTCGACCAGGGCGCCGAGGGTGCGCGATTCTCCCTCGGTCATGACGTCGGCCCCGCTCGGCGTGCGCTCCACTGGCCGCAGCGGTTGGACCATGCGAGTCGCCGTCTGTGCAGCGATTCGACTGCATACAGGATCTCGGACAGTGGCTGTTGCAGAATCGCGGCCAGCGTCTCGGGGTACAGGAGTCGGCCAGGCTGGTCGAGCACCCCCATCACCCTGGTTTCCAATGTGGTCATGGCGTCCCCTGCCGTCAGCCCCACCGAATGGGGGATGACTCAGACGTTAAGACCGTGCGGAGACTTGAATGTTCGATGTTTGTTCGGAACGAACACGAGTACCGTGGTGGCCATGCACGAGGGTGACTCCGTAGGCGCAAACGTCAAGCGAATCCGCAACCAGCGCGGCATGACCCAGGGGCAGCTGGCGCGTGCTGCCACAGTGGGCCGTGCTCACCTGTCACAGGTCGAGAACGGTCACGCCGCTGCGTCAACGGTGTGGATCGGCGCTGTCGCTACGGCGCTCGGTGTCGACGCTGCAGTGCTGTACGGCAAGGATCAGCCCGAACAACTCCTCGACGTGCTGCCGGTGCTGCGCCGCGCCCTGGCCGCGACCGATCTTATGGACCCAGACCTGGAGCCGCAGCCAATCGAACAACTCCGCGCCCAATCGGCGCAGGTCGCACGCTGGCGGAAAGACACCGCCTACGGCAAGGTTATTGGTGCGCTACCCGATCTCGTTGACCAGCTGCTGATCTCAGGCAACGGCGTCGGCGAGCCTGCCTACGCGATGCTCACCGACGCCTACAGGGCAGCGAACACGGTGGCGCACAAGCTCGGCTACTCGGACCTGTCGCTGACCGCGACTGAGCGAATGGAGTGGGCGGCAACACGATCCGGTGACCCGCTACTCCTCGCGACCACCCACTACGTGAAGGCAGCGACGTTGTCGCGGGTCGGCGCGCCGAAGCAGGCGCTCCGTCTGCTCAATCGGGCAATGGCCGACATCGAATCCCTGGTGGACGAGGACGCTACCGCCGCGGCCGTGTACAGCATCCTGCACATGCGGGCCGGCACTATCGCCGCGGCGATGGGCGACGCGGATACCTCACGTTCGCATCTGGCTGAGGCTGCGCAGCTGGCCCGACACTTCGGTCCGGAGCGCATCGTCTACGACACCCCCGTCGGCTCGACGAACATCGCGCTGTACCAGGTGTGCGCGGAGGTCGACCTGGGCGAGGCTGGCAAGGCGCTCGAGGTGGCGAAGGCGACGCGGTTCCCTGACAGGTTCCCGAAGGAACGCAAGGGGTACTTCTGGCTGGACACCGCCCGCGCGTACCTCCTGGCGGGCGAGGTGGACGAGGCGATCGGCGCTCTGTACGAGTCGAGGCTGGCTGCGCCGGAGCACTTCCGGTCATCCTCATCGGCGAAGAACATCATCAAGACCGCTGCCGTGCAGCAGCGACGCGCGTCCGAGAGCCTGCGTAGCTTGTCGAATTACGCAGGTTTGCGGGACTGAGCGGCTACTGGTCTCGCCGTTCATCGAACACCCGGTGGTCGCACGCATCGGTCAGGGGCGGCCACATGATCACCGCGTCGCACGTCCGGCAGGCGTGGGTGCGATGGAGGCCCACCGCAGCGCAGGCAATCTTGCCGACAAGCACCCGGCCAGGGCCGAGACGGTGCCCGTTCGGGCAGGCGGCCGGTTCGGGCTCGACCCACCCTCGGCGCGTGCGGTAGAGGCGACCGGGCTCGACCACGCTGCCGTCGCGGAGACGCCACAGGATCGAACGCATGAGCGAATCGTACCGCTCAGTATGGGAGGTTTCCCAGGTACTGCTGGAGGTCAACTGTTGGGGGATTCTCGGCGCGGTCGAGCATGGCTCGCATCCGATCCAGCACCGCGGCTGACGACTCGCCTGGCCGGTAGGTGAGGTTCGGCATCCGCAGGATCGCCAGCGCGGATCGCACGTCGACCAGGCTCGGTGGGTCCGACATCTCCGCGACGAGGTGCCGGTGCAGGTGTTCGGCGGTGATGGATGTGTCGGGCTCGATCGCGTCGATCACGGCAGCCATGACGGCTGCCTCCTCAGGCGAGATCGGGTCGGTGCTCACCGCTTGCCGAGCCACTTTCGAACGGTCATGCGGTCGACACCGGCCTCGTGCGCGATGCGGGTTTCCGGCACGCCGTCTTCGCTAGCGAGGACAGCGGCGATCTGGCACCGGGCGAGCGCGTATTGCAGATCTCGGCGGCACGAGGCGAGGGTGTCGCCGAAGGTTTCCAACATCGAATCCCCAGCAAGGACCGCGACCGACTCTCGGTCCAGCATGTAGTCCAGCCCGGCGGCGAGCGCGACATCGCGGGTCGGCTGGTCATCGGGGTCGCTCCAGATCTTGCCAACATCGTCGCCGAGCTGGTTCATTCGCTGCTGCTGGTCGGGGGTGAGCTCGCCCCAGGACTCGCCTACCCAGTCACTCATGTCCATGTCAGATCTCCTCGTCTTGGTTGAGTTCCCACTCGGTGAAGTAGGCCAGCTCGTCGGGGATGGTTTCGCCGCCCATCGCGTTCTTGAAGGCCAAGCCTTCGGGGGTGCAGTGCACGTCGGGGGCGTGGTAGATGTCGACCTGGGCGACGGCGGCTTCGTAGAGGCGACGGGCAATGCCTTCGCGGCGGCGGTCGGCGCGCACGTCGACGCTGTTGATCTCGCCGGTGTTCAGGTCGGCGTAGAGCGACGCGACTTCGCCAGCGGTGTCGGTGATGATCCAGCGGTGCTGGTCCTCAGCCTGGCCAGGGAAGGGGCCGATGCTGTAATCGATCGCGTTGCTCATGTAGACGACTCTACAATCAATGTGTAGAGCTGTCTACACCCGCCCAGGAATCGGTCCGAAATGCCGGGAACCTCGGGCCTGTCCACCGCGTCTAACCAGGCATGACTCCCCGGACACGGCAATGCCAGGCCGACGTAGACCGCGGCCTGGCATTGGTGCGCGCACGCTGGCAGCGGCTAGGCCCCTGCCCTGGACTCGCAGACAGTGATCATCACGGCCACCGCCTCCAGGCGATCACCCGGCAGATCATCGCCGACATGGCCGCCCTCGACGTACGCCCGCCATGTGAGCCCACCACCGGCGGCCCAGGAGTTCTGGGCGATCCGGACGGTGACACCGGCGCGCAGGGTGAGGGTGACTGACCCATCCCGGTCGGAGACATGCCGGCGGGTGACGGTGCCCGGTCGGCACAGGGCGATCGTCGCCGCGGCGAGTGCCTGCGGGGTGAGAGTCGCGACCTCGGTGGGGGCGGTCATCGGTGCACCACCACATCCCACCCGTCGACGGTGCCTTTGGCTGAGATGTGGCGATCGGTCTCGTCGATCGTCAAGCCCAACGCTTGCCAGGTCTCGCCGAAGACTTCATCCCGCTTGGCGTAGTCGCGGGGGTAGGCGTAGACCGCTGGACCGCAGGTGTCCCACGACAGCTTCGGGTACTCGTTGCGTAGCCGATCCAGCAGGGCCGTCCCGACGACACCTTGCATCTGGAGGTCTCGCTGCAATCCCCGCAGGTCGACGCGGATCAACAGGTCGTCGCGGTCGAGGATCTGGCCGATGAGCTCGGCCAGGTGGTCGGCGTCGAGCGGGTGGAAGGACGCCAATGCGGGGACGCGACCGTCGTTCCTGTCGCGCCTCGAGCGCCAGTCGTCGGCGCGCTCTGTCGCGCTCGGGGCGGTCACCGGTCGGCCCACACCTGGCAGAGGTTGGTCACCTGGGCGAGCGCTGCCACGGGGTCGGCGGGCAGCTCGCCAGCCACCACGTCGGCACGCTGTGAGGCCAGGCGGCCGTCGCCGATGTGGCCGGTGAGCTCCCACAGGATCAGCGTGGAGTTGAAGACGTCGGTGGTGAGGACGAGGTCCAAGCGGTGGGTGATCGCGATCCGGGCGTAACCGGGCATGGCATGTAGGCCGAACTCGGGCATGTTGGTGACGAGCTCGGCGGCGATGGTCTCGGGAGCGTGGGGGAAGGCTTCGGTGGTGGTCATGGAGACGGCCTCTCGGGATGAGTGATACTGGACCGAGATGGCGCGTTCTGCCTGCTCAGGCCATTACGCCCTCTATATGACATTAACTAAGGTCACCGATGAGAATGTCACTCCGGAGCAGAAATCACAGCTCATCAGAGGCGTCACCGATCTGCTCTTCGACGTGCTCGGTAAGGCCCCCGACAGTACTTATGTCGTGATCGACGAAGTGCCGCTGACGGATTGGGGTGTGGGCGGGGTGAACGTCGCCGAGTATCGCGCTCGGCGCGCCGCCGCGGAATGAGTCCCCGCTGACGAGCCGGGTGCGCGCAACGGTTGCGCCCGGCTCACAGCAAACTGTCGAACTCGACCGAGGCGTCGAGGGCGAACCAGCCCATCGAGATCCGTCTCCCGCGCGTCACGAAATAGCTGGGCCCCAGCCACAATCCCGGCTCGATCTCGCGCAGTTCGTCGTAGATCCCGCGAGCGGGGCTGCGCGGACCCGTGCGGGAATCGTCGTAGTCGAGCCGCACCGCGGACTTGCCGTCGACCACCGAATCGCCCACCGTCGCGACGAAGCTCAGCGCGCGGACACCGCCGAGGAGACGAAAGACATTGTGGCCGACCGCCATGGCGTCGTCCACGTGACGAAACGATTTCCCCACCCATGAGTACGAGGGCCGCGCCATCAGTGGTCCCAGCACCCGCTGCGCGGACCCGGGGAACGAACGCATCACCAGATCACCCTCGAGGCGCGCGAAATCGGCTGTCGTCACCGCGGGCGCCGCGGCGAACAGGCGAGGGAACTCGGCGATTCCCGCCGCGGACAGCGCGTCCAGCCGGGGCCGATGATCGGACGGTCGGCGGACCGGCATCAGGCCGTTTGCGGACAACGGTGTCTGCGTCATTGCTGGCTCGATTCTGCACTGGCGGGCTCGGGTACTGACCAGTGTCGCCCGGTCGCCGCCCGCGGACCGGCGAATCCGCCGGATCGGCGGTGCCGGCGAACGACGAAGGCGGTGACCCGGAACTCCGGGTCACCGCCTTCTCGCGTATCGAGAATCAGCCGCGCAGGGCGTATGGCTCGATCGCGCCGCGCTCCAGTGCCCGCGCGTCGATGGTTTCGGCGCGGTAGGGCAGCAGGGCGAGGCGGTCGCGCATGCCGCGGACCGGGTCGTCGATCTTCTCGTTCAGGCCGAACAGGAAGGTCCACTCGTGCTCGTCGCTGCCGTAGGGGACCACGGTGGCGAACTGCTCCTGGAAACGGCCCCAGGAACGCTTCAGCGTTTCGTTGCGCCACATGGTCGCGCAACCCGCCTGCGCCGTCAGTACGCCGCCGGGTGCCAGCAGTGCCTTACATCGGGACAGGAACTCCGACTCGTAGAGGCGGTTGTGCTGGGCATCCTCGACGCGCTCGTCGGGGAGATCGATGACGATCACGTCGTAGCGGGTGCCGGCTTGCTGCGCCTTGGCCAGGAAATCCCAGCCGTCGGCGTAGTGCACGTGGATCGGGCCCTCGTGGGCCACGGCGGCGGTGAGCTCGGCGGTGGTGTAGCCGTAGGGCAGGTGCTCGGCGCACAGCTCCACTTCGCGCTGATCGATGTCGACATGGTCGACCAGGCTCGCCCCGGCCGCCACCGACATCTGCGAGGCCACACCCTCACCGGAACCGATGATCAGCACCCGATCGAGCTTCTCCGCCAGCACGAACGCCGGGACCATCATGGCCTCGTGGTAGGTGACCTGCGAGAACTCGGTGGACTGGCGATCGTCGTCGGAGAACAGGGAGATCCCCTGATCGGTCCGCGCGATCACCATGTGCTGGAACGGGGTGTTGGTATCGACGATCACCTCGTGCAGATCCCAGATCCGGGTCAGGCCGTCGCCCACCGGTTCGTAGATCTTCTCGGCGCCGTGGCCACGCTGGACCACCTGCATCCGAACAGTGGTGGGGGACAACTTGTCTCGGAGCAGGTCGACTGCTTTCGTCGCGCCCGCACCGATGCTGCCGCAGGTGAAGACGTCGACGAAGATGTCGCCGGACTCCGGATAAGTGTGAATCGAGGCGTGCGACTCCGCCAACAGCGCGAGGACGGTCACCCCCTGCGGATCGAACTTTTTATGTACGACTTCGCAGATGGTGACGCCCGCCGCGAGCAGAGCTTCACGCAACGCCGATTCGAGTCGTTCGAGATCGTCACACAGGTCTGTGTCGACGCCACCGAACTCGGCCAGCACGTGCCAACCGGTGAATTCCGCCGTCATGGGCAAACTCACTCTCGCTCAGCGCCCGAGACATGAACGGTCAAGGGCGGAAAACCATTGAAGGACACCGACGAATAACTCGCGGTATAGGCGCCGGTGTGCAGGATCTGAATCCGGTCACCGGCTCGCAACGTGGTCGGCAGAAGGACCTTCGTGCGTTGATACAGTACATCGTCGCCGTCGCAGGTCGGACCCGCGACCACCGCCTCCTCGACCGGATCGCCGTCGCGATCGGTGACGAAACGGTAAGCGATGTACTCGTTCTCGGTCTCGGCCATACCGTTGTATCGGCCGATGTCGAGATACACCCAGCGCCGGCCATCCGGCGCGAAACGCACGCCGACGACCTCGGCGTGAATGGTGCCCGCGTTACCCACCAGCGCACGGCCGGGTTCCACGATCAGGCCGGTGGCCGCGGGCAGGAACTCGGCGGCGGCGCTCGAAATGGCGGCCGCGATCGCGTCGAGTTCGGGGGCTTGTTCGGCGTAGGAGATCGGCAGACCGCCGCCCACATTGACCGCCGTGAGGTGAATGTCCTTGTCCGCCAATGCCTTGACGATCTCACCGGCCTGCTCGATGCCGATCCGCCAGGCGGCGGGGTCGAGCTGCTGGGAGCCGACGTGGAAATAGGGGCCGCCGACCGTCAGGCCCAGGTCATGGGCACGCACCAGCAGTCGCAGGGCCTCGGCGGGCGCGCACCCGAACTTGGTGCCGAACGGCGTCCGTGATTCGGGGGCCGAGGACAGGAATCGGCACTCGACCTCGGAGCCGGGCGCGTGCTCGGCGATGCGGTCGAGGTCGTCTTCGGTGTCGAAGGCGTAGCGGCGTACCCCGAGGGCGAAGGCGCGCGCGATGTGGGCGCTCTTCTTGATCGGGTTGCCGTAGCAGAGCCGCTCGGGGGCGACGCCGAGGTCGAGGCACTGGTCGATCTCGCCGATGCTGGCGACGTCGAATTCGGCGCCCTCGTCGTCGAGCAGGGTGATCAGTTGGGCCACCGGTGCCGCTTTGACCGCGTACCTGATCCGGGTGTCCGTGGAGACGGCGGCGTCGAGGGTTCGGTAATTGGCACGTACCCGCTCGGGGTCGATGACAAGGTACGGGGAATCGAGCACGGTGAACTTTCTCCTCGGCGGCCGGGAGAGACTATCAGCGGCGCCTACCCAACAACGAATCCGTCAAACATTCGTCATATTCGTCATAGGCAGCTGGTATTACTCAGCCGGCTGTGACTGTGACCTCGTCGAACACGACCTCGCCCGCGGCGTCGGACTCCTCGAGATCCACGATCGCCGTCAGCGCCCAGCCGTGATCGCCCGACGGGTCGTCGATCACCTGGCGCACATGCCAGAAACCCGGCCGCTGCTCGATCTGGAACAGTTGCGGGCCGCGCGCGTCGGGACCGGTGCCGATCGTGGCGTACTCGTCGAAATAGGGGGCGAAGTCCTCGGCCCAGTCGGGGCCGGTGCCCAGCTCGTCGAGTTCGTACCAGCGGCGACGCGAGGCCAGCTCCACGCGACGGAACATGGCGTTGCGGACCATGATCCGGAAGGCGCGTTCGTTGGCGGTGATCGGGCGCACCGTTTCGGCGCCGAACGCGACCTGCTGGGCATCGTTCTCGGCGCCGGGATTGGTGAGCTGTTCCCACTCGTCGAGCAGGCTCGAGTCGACCTGGCGGATCAGTTCGCCGAGCCATTCGGTGAGATCGTCGAGATCCTCGGTGCGCGCGGCGTCGGGCACGGTGCGGCGCAGGGCCCGATAGGCGTCGGCGAGGTAGCGCAGCACGACGCCTTCGGAGCGGGTCAGTTCGTAGTGCGAGATCAGCTCGGCGAAGGTCATCGCGCGCTCGATCATGTCGCGTACCACCGACTTCGGCGACGGCGCGAATTCCGACACCCAGGGGTGTCCGGCCCGGTAGGTCTCGAACGCGGGGTCGATCAGTTCCGACAGCGGCTTGGGCCAGGTGACCTCTTCGAGCAGCTCCATGCGCTCTTCGTATTCGATGCCCTCGGCCTTCATTTCGGCGACAGCGGCGCCACGGGCCTTGTGCTGCTGGGCCATCAGCAGTTGGCGTGGGTCCTCGAGGGTCGCCTCGATCAGGGAGACGACATCGAGTGTGTAGGTGGGGCTTTCGCGATCCAGGAGTTCGAACGCGGCCAGTGCGAACGGTGACAGCGGCTGGTCGAGCGCGAAATCGCGTTGCAGGTCGACGGTGAGCCGCGCCATCCGGCCCTTCGCGTCGGGTTCGGAAAGCTGTTGCACCACACCGGCATCACGCAGCGAACGATAGAGACGGATGGCGCGCAGGATGTGCTTGCGCTGCGCGGGGCGCGGCTCGTGGTTGTTCTCGAGCAGGTGACGCATGGCGTAGAAACAGTTGCCGGGGCGGGCGATCACGTTGAGCAGCATCGAGTTCGTCACCGCGAAGCGCGACACCATCGGCTCGGGCGGGGCGGCGATGAGACGGTCGAAGGTCTCCTCGCTCCAGGAGACGAAACCCTCGGGGGGCTTGCGGCGCACCACTTTTCGCTGCTTCTTCGGGTCGTCGCCCGCCTTGGCGATCAGGCGGGTGTTCTCCACCTCGTGCTCGGGTGCCTGCACCACCACGGTGCCCATCGTGTCGTAGCCCGCACGGCCCGCGCGTCCGGCGATCTGGTGGAACTCACGGGCCTTGAGCCTGCGGGTGCGCACACCGTCGTATTTGGTGAGGCCGGTGAGCAGCACGGTGCGGATCGGGACGTTGATGCCGACGCCGAGGGTGTCGGTGCCGCACACCACTTTCAGCAGGCCGTCCTGGGCGAGCTTCTCCACCAAGCGGCGATATTTGGGCAGCATGCCCGCGTGGTGCACGCCGATGCCGTGGCGGATCAGGCGCGACAGGGTCTTACCGAAGCCCGACGCGAACCGGAAATCGCCGATGGCGGTGGCGATCGCGTCTTTCTCGGCGCGGGAGGCGAAGTTCACGCTCGTCAGTGCCTGCGCGCGTTCGAGGGCGGCGGCCTGGGTGAAGTGCACGACGTAGACCGGTGCCTGGTGGGTGGTCACCAGTTCTTCGAGGGTTTCGGTGATGGGCGTGCGCACGTACGAGAACGTCAGTGGGACAGGACGTTCGGTGCCCGCGACCACCGAGGTCGAGCGGCCGGTGCGCGCCTCGAGATCGGTGGCGAAGAAATCCACCTCCCCCAAAGTCGCCGACATCAGCAGGAACTGGGCGCGGGGGAGTTCGATGATCGGCACCTGCCACGCCCAGCCGCGATCGGGGTCGGCGTAGAAGTGGAACTCGTCCATCACGATCTGGCCGACCTCGGCCGCCGCGCCCTCGCGCAACGCCAGGTTCGCCAGGATCTCCGCGGTGGCGCAGATGATCGGGGCGTCGGCGTTGACCGCCGCGTCGCCGGTCACCATGCCGACGTTCTCCGCGCCGAACACCTCACACAGCGCGAAGAACTTCTCGCTGACCAGGGCCTTGATCGGCGCGGTGTAATAGCTGCGCTGCCCGTTGGCCATGGCGAACAGGTGCGCGCCGACCGCCACCAGAGATTTTCCGGAGCCGGTCGGCGTCGCCAGAATGACATGGGATCCCGACGCCAACTCCATCAGCGCCTCGTCCTGTGCTGGATACAGGGGTGTGCCCTGCTCGGCGGCCCACGCCGCGAACGACTCGTAGAGCGCGTCGGCGTCGGTCCCGGGAATTTCCAGCAGGTCGGTCAGATCCACTCCGACCACCCTAGTGGGTCCGGCGGGTCAGTCCTTACCGTCGCCGGCGGTGTCGTCGTAACCACCTTGCTCGGCCAGGAAGCGTTCGAACTCCGCGCCGAGCTCCTCACCACTGGGCAGTTCACCATCAGCGGCCAGCAGGCTGGACTGGCTTTCCTGGGCGGTGACGAAGCTGTCGTACTGGCGTTCCAGCGCTGTGACGACCGTCTCCACCTCCTCGTTGCCCGCGATGTGCTCGGCGACCTGCTCGCGCACGCGTGCGGCCGCCTCACCCAGCGCCGAGAGCGGCAGATCCAGGCCCGCGTTGTCGGCGAAATTCTCCAGTAGCGTCTGCGCGGCCTCGGGATAGTCGGTCTGGGCCAGGTAGTGCGGCACGTGCACCGAGAACCCGAGTGATTCGTGGCCGTGCTGGGCCATCCGGTACTCGAGCAGCGACGACGCGCTGCCTGGCACCTGCAACTCGCCCGGCCAGCGCTGGTGCTCGCCGATCAGCGAACGGTCCGAGGAATGCGCGGTGACACCGAGCGGACGGGTGTGCGGGATCGCCATCGGAATCGCCGAGAGGCCGATCGTGCGGCGCACGCCGAGCTGTTCGGCCAGCAGTCGCACCGCGGTGGTGAACTTCTCCCAGCGCAGATCCGGTTCCAGGCCCGAGAGCAGCAGGAACGGAGTGCCTGCGGTGTCGCGCAACGCCCACAGGTTCAGTTCCGGCTCGGCGTAGTCGGCGAAATGGTCGGTCTGGAACGTCATCATCGGCCGGCGCGAGCGGTAGTCGAGCAGCTCGTCGACATCGAAGGACGCGACCAGCTCCGATTCGAGGCTCTCGCGCAGATGGGTCGTCGCCAGGCGCACGGCATGTCCGGCGTCGGTGAAACCTTCCAGGCCGTGCACCAGCACGGGGCCCGCACCGTCGTCCGAGGACAACTGCGGCGCCGGGAACTCCAGTTCGTACATATGCGACTGGTCATCCATCGCGTTTCTCCTTCCTGCGCGGTCCACCATCGCTCGCGGGGGTGGGGAAGCGGATCTCCATTGTCCCCCACGCGAGCTAGTGCCATCGCACACGGCCGGGGACGGCTCGTCCTGGTAGGCAACAGCATGGACTCTCCTCGCATTCCCGCTGGGTGTGGTGATCGGGTTTCTGGCGGTGGTCGTGGGCTCTCCGCGCATTCCCGCCCGGTGTGGTGACCGGGCTTCTGACGGTGGTCGTGGGCTCTCTACGCATTCCCGCCGGGTGTGGTGATCGGGCTGCTGGCGGTGGTCGTGGACTGTTCGCCCATTCCCGTCCGGTGTGGCGGCCGGGCTGCTGACCTGGGTCTTGTGCACGCCGCGACTTCCCGGACGGCGTGGCGCGACCGGGCAGATCGACGCGGTGGGGCACAGTGGACGGTGTGAACGTGGCGCAGGCGACACCGATCCGTACGGGTGATCCGGGCCTGCGTCGCTGGTGGCTGGGGTTGGCGGCAGTGTCGTTCGCGCTCACCGGATGCGCGCAGAGCGTCAGCGGGACGCCGGTCGCCGAGAGCGCGGTGTCGGTGCGACAGGTCGATGGTGCATTGGCCGACCTACTGCCTTCACCTTCGCGTTTTCCGGCTCGGTACCCGGCGGTGGTGCTGCCCGCGCAGGCGGCGACGGCGGCCGCGGGCGATCTCGACGGAGTGGGGGCGGGCGCGACGGTCAGCCCGGCGCAGTGCATGCCGACCGAGGCCGAGCCCGGTGGGGAGCCCGCGGCGGTAGCGGTCGGGACCGACGACGCGAGCCGGGCCACCCTCACCGTCGAATTGTCGCGTAGCCCCGAGCCGGTGGCGCGACTGCGCGATCGGCTCCACGAGTGCGGGCAGATCCAGGTCCGGCGGGCCGGTGCGGGCTCCACCGTCACGACCGTGCTCGACCAGGCCGCGCCTGCCGGTACCGACGATGCGATAGCGTTGCGGCGCACCGTAGTTCCCGAGGTCGGCGGTGCGGGGCTGACACAGACGATGCAGACCTCGATCGGGCAGATCGGCGACGTGCGCATCACGGTGACGTCGATGACTTTCGGTGCCGGACAACCGGATACAGCCGCCGTGGACGAAATGTTCGCGACAACCGTTGCCTCCGTGAACGGCAGCTGACGCGCCTACCACGAGGCGCTGACAGATTCGCCGGCGGCGCATCGCCGGGACCGGGGTTTCTCCACAGCTCCGGCGCTACTCACAGGGCGGATAAAAGCCCAGGTCGGTGCGCCGCGTGTGCGGTAGGCGGCGGGCACAGTGGAGCCATGACGCATTCGACGAACCCCACCCGCCGGGCCAAGCGCACCGGGCCGTTTCCCCGCGCACTCGGCTGCGCCGAATCCACCCCCCGCTATCCCGGCGGCCTGCCACGCCCACCGCTGCGCGTCGACGAACCCGGTGAACTGATCGCCGCCCTGCCCGCGATGCTCGGCTTCGTCCCCGAACGATCCCTCGTTGTCGCCGTTCTGCACGAGGTGGCGGGTGGCGGGTCCGAGGCAATCGAGGCAGTAGTGCGCTTCGACCTCGACGCGGCCACCGACATGCGGCTGCTCGACCAGTTCACCGCCTGCCTGGCATCGATCTGCTTGCGCGAAGAGGCAACCGGGGTGCTCGCCGTCTTCGTCGAGGACCGCGCCGAGTTCGAGGGTGAGGAAGTCTTGCGTGCGGCCGAATTGATCGACGTGTTCGCCGAGGACGGGATCGCGGTTCGCGGTGCCTGGTCGGTGCCCGCGATCGCGGTGGGCGAGCGCTACTCCAGCGTGTTCGGCACGGTCGGGACCGGCCTGGTCGCCGACCCGGCGTCCTCGATCGTCGCGGTGTCACATGTGCTGGAAGGCAAGCAGATTCGCGGCTCCCGCCACGAGATGACCGCGCTGATGATTCCCGACGACCTGCTGAGCGCGCGAGTGCGTGCCCAGCTCGGGGCGGCGGACGCGTGGTATCGGGGTGGGCTGGCGGCGGCGACGCGCGCCGGGAACATGGTGGCCTACCAGCGGCGGGCACTGGAATGGGTGCTGTGGCAGATCGCCGACACCGCGTCGGGTGCACCGCGTGCCGAGCGCGAACTCGCGCGACTGGCCGCGAACCTGCGTGACCGGCCGATCCGCGACGCCATGTACGGGCTGGCGCTGGGCGATCACGCCGAAGCCGCCGAGCTGCTGTGGGCACAGCTGGCTCGGGCGACTTCCGGTTCCGACCGCGCCGAGGCCGCGGCCCTGCTCGGCTTCAGCGCCTACCTGCGCGGCGACGGACCGTTCGCCGGTGTCGCTATCGCCGCCGCCGTCGAGGCCGACGCCGAGCACGCGATGGCGGCACTGCTGGAGACTTCGCTGCAGACCGGGTTGCGGCCCGAACGGCTACGCAGACTCGCGCATTGTGGCCACCAGATCGCCGCCGATCTCGGGGTCGACATCGGCCCGATCGCCGGATGAGGCAGGCGTTTCAGCGAGCGCTGTGGGCGTTCGTGCCGAGGGAACGCAGGAAATCCCAAGCGTCGGAGACGATCTCGTCGAGGTCGTTGTGCTCGGGTTGCCAGCCCAGTTCGGCGACCGCGCGGTCACTGGAGGCGATCAGTACGGCCGGATCGCCCGCGCGCCGCGGTGCGTCGATCGTCTCGATCGGCAGGCCGGTAACCCGCTCGCACGCCGAGATCACTTCGCGCACCGAGAAACCCGTGCCCGAACCGAGGTTGCAGATCCGGTGCGTGCCCGGCTGCGACGACGACAGCGCGAGCAGGTGTGCCTGCGCCAGATCGCGGATGTGGATGTAGTCGCGCACACACGTACCGTCCGGCGTCGGCCAGTCGGTGCCGTACACCGAAATGGCCTTGCGGTGACCCAGCGCCACCTGCAACACGAGGGGGATCAGATGTGTTTCCACGACCCGGTTCTCGCCGAGTCCGGCATAGGCGCCTGCCACGTTGAAGTAGCGCAGGCTCGTCGCGGCCAGATCGTGCGCCACCGCGTAGGAGGTGATGGCGTGATCGATGGCCAGCTTGCTCGCACCATAGGGATTGGTGGGGCGAGTGGGCGAGTCCTCGGTGATCGGGACCTGCTCTGGCTCGCCGTACACCGCGGCCGTGGAGGAGAACACCAGGCGCGGCGTGCCGGTCTCACGGATCGCCTCGAGCAGCGTCAGCGTCTTCACGACATTGCCGTGCCAGTACTTCTCCGGCTGCTCCACCGACTCGCCGACCAGCGACTGTGCCGCGAAATGCAGGACGCCGTCGAAGGATTCGGCACGCAGCAGGTCGGGGGCGGCGACCGCGATATCGCCGTCGACGAATCGGGCACCGGCCGGGACGCCGTCGGCATTACCGGTCGAGAGGTCGTCGACGACGACAACCTCGTGGCCCTCTTCGAGCAACACTGCGGCGCAGCCGCCACCCACGTAGCCGGCGCCGCCGGTGACAAGGAGTTTCACGAATCAGACCAGCCTCACCTGGACGGCATGCGCCATCTCTTCGGACAGTTCGAAACCGTTGTGGCCCGGCACCGTGATCAATACCGCACCCGGTTTGGTCTCCACGGTAACGCGGGCGTCGGGCACAACGCCCGCCTCACGCAACCGCCCGATGACCTCCGGGTCGGTCTGGATGTGCTCTGCCAGCCTGCGCACGACCACCGCGTGCAGCGCGCCGTTGGGCAGATCGGAGAGCCGGATCAGCTTCTCCTCGGGGGCGGGAGCGTCGCTGAGGCCGAGTTCGTCCAGGCCGGGAATCGGGTTGCCGTAGGGCGAGGTGGTCGGGTGGTTGAGCACCTCGATCAGGCGCCGCTCCACCTCCTCGCTCATCACGTGCTCCCAGCGACACGCCTCGGCGTGCACGTTCTCCCAGTCCAATCCGATGATGTCGACCAGCAACCGCTCGGCGAGCCGGTGCTTGCGCATCACCGACACGGCCATGGACCGGCCCTTGTCGGTGAGCTCGAGATGGCGGTCGCCGGCGACGAGCAACAGGCCGTCGCGCTCCATCCGCGCGACCGTCTGGCTCACCGTCGGACCACTCTGCTCGAGGCGTTCGGCGATACGCGCCCGCAAGGGCACCACGCCCTCTTCCTCGAGGTCGTAGATGGTACGGAGATACATCTCCGTGGTGTCGACCAGATCCTTCACCTGATACCCCTTCGTCAGGACGAATTCTACCCACGCGCGAACACCGGTCCGCCCGTCGGACCAGCGGCCCTATTTCTACTGCATGTCAACGCCACACGGGGTCCGCTGCTTCCGGCTAGCGTGGCGACCATGGTCACGTCGCCGCGCAGCGAACACGCAGGGACCGTCGTATGGACCGAGCGATTCCTCGGCTACACCTGGAGTCCGGAGCATCCGATGAAGCCCGCGCGCCTGCAATACACCATGTCGCTGGCCCAAAGCCTAGGTCTTCTCGATGGTGTCGAGCCGCTGGCACCCGACGCGGCCACTCGATCGGACCTGATGCGGGTCCACAGCAGCTCCTACATCGAGGCGGTGCGCCGGGCCGGGCAAGGCCCGCCGACACCCGAGGACGCCGCCTACGGGCTCGGAACCGCCGACAATCCGGTGTTCCCGCATATGCACGAGGCGGCGTCGGTGATCGTCGGCGGCACCCTCGCCGCCGCACGGGAGATCGCGGCGGGCCGTACGCGGCGCGCGGTGAGTATCGGCGGCGGAATGCACCACGCCATGCCGGATTCGGCGGCGGGGTTCTGTGTCTACAACGATGCCGCGATCGCCATCTCATGGCTGCTCGACCACGGCTTCGACCGCATCGCCTACCTCGATGTCGATGTCCATCACGGCGACGGCGTGCAACGGGCGTTCTACGCCGATCCGCGTGTGCTCACAGTCTCGCTGCATCAGCATCCGGCCACGCTGTGGCCCAATACCGGCTGGCCCGAGGAGACCGGTATCGGGGCGGCCGAAGGCACCTCGATCAACCTGCCACTGCTGCCCGGCACACGGGATGCGCAGTGGCTGAGGGGATTTCATGCGGTGGTACCCGGCGCGGTAGCCGCCTTCCGGCCGCAGATCATCATCAGCCAGTGTGGTGTCGACACCCACCGCGAGGATCCGCTGGCTGATCTGGAACTCACCGTCGACGGCCAGCGCGCGGCCTTCCTCGCGATGCGGGACCTGGCCGACGAATACGCCGAAGGGCGCTGGCTGGCCGTCGGCGGCGGCGGTTACGGCGTGGTGCGGGTGGTGCCGCGTGCCTGGACCCACCTGCTCGCCGCGGCACTCGATCGGCCGCTCGCCCCCGAAACGCCGGTGCCCACCGACTGGATCGAACAGGTGCGGGCATCCGCGCCGCGCGTGCGACCACCGACGACCATGGGCGACGGCGGCGACACCGCCTACCGCGCCTGGGACGGTCCCGGCGGCACACCCGAGATCGGCGATGCGGGCCAGATCCGCGCGCAGCGCGCGGTCGATACCGCGATCACGGCCACCCGGCGGGCGAGTTTCGGCCTGCTCGGGCTCGACCCGGAGGACCCCCGTGACTGAGCCACTGCTGCCCGATACCTCCGACACGCCCGCGAATCCGCCTGCGCCACCCCAACACTGGTACGGCGATGTGCTCGCCGCCGACGGCGGTGTGGTCCAGCTACGCCCGATCGTGCCCGCCGACGCCGACGCGCTCGCCGCCTTTCACACCGGTCTGTCCGATCGCACCCGATATCTGCGCTATTTCGGTCCCTACCCACAGATCTCGCCGAAGGACATGTACCGCACCACGCACGTCGACTACCGCGACCGGGTCGGCCTCGTCGCGGTACTCGGCACGGCCATCATCGGCGTGGCCCGCTACGAGCTGCTCGCCCGGCCGGGTCCACGCGCGGCCGAGGTGGCCTTCGTGGTCGCCGACGAGCACCAGGGACGCGGGCTCGGCTCGGTGCTGCTCGAGCATCTCGCCGGTGCCGCCGCCGAGAACGAAGTGGTCGCGTTCGTCGCCGAGGTGCTGGCCGAGAACGAGGCCATGATCACGGTCTTCCGCGAGGCGGGCTACCAACTGCAGCGCAGCCGCGACGGTTCCGAAGTGCACCTCGAATTCGCCATCGACCCCACCGAAGCGCTGCGCACCGTGCGGGATTCACGGGAGGCGGCCTCGGAGGCGCGCAGCGTCGGAAATCTGCTGGCACCCGGTTCGGTCGCGGTGATCGGCGCGTCACCGGAGCAGACCCGCGTCGGTGGTGCCGTGTTCGCGAATCTGCTCGCCGGCGGCTTCAGCGGGCCGGTGTTCCCGGTGAATCTGCACCGGCGTTCGGTGCGCGGTGTGCGGGCCTACGCCACGGTGCGCGAGATCCCCGACGAGGTGGACCTGGCGGTGGTCGCGGTGCCACCCGCCGCGATCGGGGCGGTCCTCGACGATTGCATGGCCAAGGGGGTCAAGGGCCTGGTCGTGCTGACCGCGGGCTTCGGCGAGACCGGAGCGGCCGGGTTGGCCGCCGAACACGACCTGGTGGCCGCGGCGCGCGGGCACGGCATGCGGGTGGTGGGGCCCAGCGCGCTCGGCATCGCCAACACCGACCCCGCGGTCGGCCTGAACGCCACCCTGGCCCCGGTGCTCCCCGAGCGCGGGCGGATCGGCTTCTTCTGCCAGTCCGGCCCGCTCGGTGCGGCGATTCTCGGCGAGGCCGCGGCCCGCAACCTCGGTCTGTCGACGTTCGTCTCGGCAGGCAATCGAGCCGACGTCTCCGGCAACGATCTGCTCCAGTACTGGGACACCGCCGCCGACACCGAGGTGATCCTGCTGTACCTGGAGAGCTTCGGTAACCCGCGCAAGTTCTCCCGGCTGGCGCGCCGGGTGGCACGCGGCAAACCGATCGTCGCGGTGAGCAGTGGGCGCCTCGCGGCCGGTGCCGACATGGACCGCACGGTGGTCCGTGACCTCTTCGGCCAAGCCGGAATCATCCAGGTCGACTCCATCTCCGAACTGTTCGACTGCGCCGCCCTGCTGGCCTGTCAGCCGCTACCGAAGGGCCCCCGAGTCGCGGTGGTCGGCAACAGCGCCGCGCTGAACTGGCTGGCCATCGACGCCGCCCGCGGCGAAGGTCTGCACGTGTACCGGCCCGTGACGGCCCGCGACCGAGGCCCCGGCGCTCGACCGACCGAGCACGGCGTGCACGGCAGCCGGCCGACAGCTGTGCAGAGTGCCTGGTCGGAGGGACGGGTCGTGGACAGCGCCCAGCAGGCCGAGCGGGATTCGGGTGGTGCGGTGTCGGCCGAGCGGGGTGCGGACAGTCCTCTGCGGATCGACCGGGATTCGGCCGAAGTGGCCGAGCGAGATGCGGACCGAGCAGGGCGAGTCGGCCGGAGGGCAGATCGTGGCGGGGCCGGGCGGGGAGCAGATCGTGTGCGGCGGACCGCACGGGATTCGGATCGTGCGGCGCAGGGTGCGGATCGCGTCGGCCGGACCACGTGGGGCGCGCGTAGTACTCGGCGTGCGGGCCGCGGTGCGGACATCAGCGTCGAACTTCCCGAGCGGGATACCGGAGTTGCCGGGCCCATCGAGCGGGGCGTGGGCGTGGACGGCCCGGTGGACCTCGGACCGGAGGCGACGCCTGCCGACTTCAGGGAAGCGGTCCTCGCTGCGCTACGCAGCGACGAGATCGACGCGGTGATCGTCGTGGTCGCACCGCCGGTTCCGGTGCCGATGGAGGGCTTCGGGGACGCCTTGCGGGCGGCCGCCGCGGCGGCGCCGGGCAAGCCGGTGCTCACCACCTTTGTCGCGGAATCGGGCATTCCGCGACAGTTGGCGGTGCGTACCACCGCGGGCGCACCGGCGCGCGGATCCATCCCGTCCTACCCGGACCCTGAGCGGGCCGCGCGTGCGCTGGCCAGGGTCGATCGGTACGCGCGCTGGCGTGACCGGCCGATCTCGCCGGTGGTGCGCCCGCCCGGGATCGACACCGCGGCCGCGGCGGCGCTGGTGGAGGGCTGGCTGGCGGAATCGGGCGGACGGTGGCTCACCGATGAGGAGGCGGTGCTGCTGCTCGGGTGCTACGGGATCGACGTGGTCGAGTTCCGGGCGGTGCGCGACGGCGGGCAAGCGGTCGCCGCGGCCGAGGAACTGGGCTATCCGGTCGCGGCCAAGGCGACCGGGGAGCTGTGGCGGCGCCGACCCGATCTGATCGGCGTGCGCTTGGACCTGTGGGGACCGGATGCGGTCCGTCAGGCCTACACCGACCTGGTGGAAATCTGCGGCGATCCGCTTCTGCACGTGCAGAAGATGGCGACCAAGGGGGTCGGCTGCGTGCTGCGCGTCACCGACGACCCCTCGTTCGGGTCGGTCATCCAATTCGGCCTCTCCGGCATGATCATCGACCTGCTCGGCGACCGTGCCTACCGTGCCCTACCGCTGACCCAGGAGGAAGCGACCGCGCTCATCGACGCGCCACGTGCGGCACCACTGCTGTCGGATGGACCGGGCCGAGTGGGCGTCGACAAAGCAGCCCTCGCCGAACTGGCCCAACGCATTTCGGCCCTGTTCGACGACATCCCCCAGATGCGCGAACTCTCCTGTGACCCCGTGCTGGCCGCGTCGGCATCGGCGGAGATCATCTACGCCCGAGCCCGCATCGGCCCCGAACCCAGCCGCTTCGACACCGGCCCCCGCCGACTGGCCTGAGGTGCGACGGTCCCCGTCGGCCGTGGTCGCCCCGCCCAGGCGGCGCGTCTGACCGGGGATCCGACGCGGAGCCGGAATAACGAACAACGCCGACCGGCTCGCGACCCGGAGGGGAGGGGTTCGCGGTCGCCGGTCGGCGTTTCGGCAGACGACCCCGGGGGGCCGTCGAGATTTGGATCAGCTGGCGTAGGCGCGCAAGCGGTCGGCGCGGTCGCCCTTGCGCAGCTTGGACATGACCTCGCGCTCGATCTGACGGACTCGCTCACGGGACAGCCCGAACAGCTTGCCGATCTGGTCCAGGGTGCGCGGCTGGCCGTCGTCGAGACCGAAGCGCAGGCGGATGACCTGCTGTTCGCGCTCGTCGAGGGTGGCCAGGACACTGCGCACGTCGTGGTGCAGCAGGCCGGCGATGACGGCACTCTCGGCGGAGGTGGCTTCGGAGTCCTCGATGAAGTCACCGAGCGGGGCCTCTTCGTCGTTGCCGACGGGCATGTCCAGGCTCACCGGGTCGCGGCTGTGGTCGAGCAGGTCGGCAATCTTCTCCACCGGGATGCCCGACTCGTTGGCGAGTTCGGCGTCGGTGGCCTCGCGGCCCAGCTGCTGGTGCAGTTCACGCTTGATCCTGGCGAGCTTGTTCACCTGTTCCACCAGGTGCACGGGCAGCCGGATGGTGCGGCTCTGATCGGCCATACCGCGGGTGATGGCCTGACGGATCCACCAGGTGGCATAGGTGGAGAACTTGAAGCCCTTGGCGTAGTCGAACTTCTCCATCGCGCGGATCAGTCCGAGGTTGCCCTCCTGGATGAGGTCGAGCAGCGGCATGCCGCGGCCGGTGTAGCGCTTGGCCAGGGATACGACCAGACGCAGGTTGGCCTCGAGCAGGTGCGAGCGGGCGGCGGAGCCCTCGCGGACCAGGATCGCCAGATCACGCTTGCGAGCCGCCGTCAACCGCTTACCGGTTGATAGCAGGTTCTGGGCATACAGGCCCGCCTCGATGCGCTTGGCCAACTCGACCTCGTCGGCCGCCGTGAGCAGTGCCGTGCGTCCGATTCCGTTGAGGTACACGCGTACCAGATCGGCTGCGGGGCTCTGGGCGTCGATATCGGCCTCGCTGGGGCGCAAACGAGTGGTGGCGGGGCTTGTCATGACTTGCCTCCTGTCGGTGGTGTCTCACTCCGTTCAACGGACCCGACTTAGAGAAAGTTCCCGTTCCCGCGGTCGATAAACCGCTCTGAGCTGCTGGTTCCCACCCCAACGGCTGAGAAGTTCCTGAGAAGAGCGCCGTGGTCGCCAACTCGCTACCACCGCGGGGCGGTTCAGACCGGCCGCACCAATCCGTGGCGGACGAGTCCGGCGACCACACCGAGTGCCTGGGCGGCGAATTCCGGCGTGACCTGCTCGGCTCCGTCGGCGAGAGCGAGGAGTTCGATCAGCTCGTACAACGGCAGCCCGTCGGGCCGCATTCCCGCGACCAGGGCGACTGTCGACTCGTCGACTTCGTGCTGCCAGCGTGGTCCGTCGCCGCGATGAAGCCGGGCCACCTGCTCGGTCCAGCCGAACTCGCCGGGCAGGTATACCCGCTCCAACGCGGTCGCCGGGCTCGGCGCGAAACGAGATGTCCACGCGAGTTCCTCGTCGCCTGCGACCGCGCGCAGCCACGCCGACCGCGCGAAATACCCGGCCACCTCAGTGCCGAGCGGGTCGTCGAAACCGTGGGTGAGGTCCTCGGCGAGGAGTTCGGTCGGGCCGTCGATCGCGCGCAGATAGACGAAGCCGAACCCGATGCCTTCGACGTCGGCGGCGTCGAAGGCATCGAGCCACCGCGCCGCCTGTTCCTGGGCGGCCGGGTCGCGGGGGTCGAGGCCCGCGTCGCGCAGCCAGGTGCCGACGTAGAGGGCCGGGTCGGCGACGTCGCGCTGCACGACCCACGCGTCGACGCCGTGGGCGGGCAACCAGCTCGACACCCGTTGCCGCCAGTCCTCGCCGTCCACGTGCACCCAGGCAGCGAGCATGGCCGCCGTGCCGCCGGGTGCCAGCAGCGCGGGCGCCCGCCCGATAACCAGTTCGCTGGCGCCGTCCAGGGCGAGTCCGGAGTCGCGATAGGTGTGCTCGATGCGCGCCGGACCGACCACGAACGGCGGATTGGCCACGACCTGATCGAAGCGCCGCCCGGCCACCGGCTCGAACCAGGACCCCTCGAGCAGTTCGATATCGAGTTCGTTGAGCGCCGCCGTGGCCTGTGCCAGCCACAAGGCCCGCGCGTTGACATCGGTCGCGGTGACCCGGCCCGCGTAACCCGCCGCGTGCACGGCCTGCACGCCACAGCCGGTGCCCAGATCCAACACGGTGCCGACGGCTTCGGTCGGTGTCGCGCGCAGCAAGGACAGTGACGCGTGCCCGACGCCGAGGACGTGATCAGAGGTGAGCGTGCGCCGCCGCATCGAATCGTCGAGATCGGACAGGATCCACCGCGTCCCCGCGCCGACATCGAGCGGCCGCAGATCCAGCGCGGCCCTGACCTCGTCGCCCTCGCGGAGGAGCAGACCCGCCGCCACCGCCGCGTCGATGCGCACCGGCGCCAGCGCGGCGGCGACCTCGCGCTCCGGCAACACGTCGCCGAGAAGCAGCAACCGCACCAGCGTGCCGAGGTCACCGGCCGCGCGCGCGGCCCGGCGCACCGGTACCGGCTCCGAACGGCTCAGCGCCGCATGCACATCCGGACCCAGCGCTTCCACCAGCGTGTCGGCGGCGTAACCGACCCGGATCAGCGCGGTGCGCAGGTCCGGGCACAGTGCGGTGAGCAGGGAGTCGGTCATCGTCGGGTTCGTAGGCACCCGCCTACTCTGCCAGGACCGCGAGTACTGAGATCGACCAACTGCCGGTGCGTGTCGCCGCGCACACAGCGCCTCGGGTCGCCGGTGGCTGTGGCGGTCGATGCGGCTGGGAAGGATAGCCGTCGGGTCGGATGGGCATCGTCTGCGCTCGCAGTGGCCGACCGATTGACGTATTGCGATAGTCGGCGGCGCTGCTGCTCAGCCGGTGTACGGGTCTCTGGATGTCACGCAGTACAGCGCGTTTCCGGGGTCCCGTAGGACTATCCAGTGTTCGGCGTCGGTGATTCGGGTGGCGCCGAGGGATTCGTGCCAGGCGGCGGTGGCAGTGATGTTCGACGAGGCCAGGTCGGCGTGCGCGCCCGTGGGGCCGGGGTCGTCGAGGCGTTGGAGCAGGAAGTGCAGTGGCTGGTCGGGGCCGCGGAGGCGGGAGAATTCCGGGCGGCGGCCGGGCCTGTGCGTCCAGTCGGTGAGTGCCTGCCAGAAGGCGGTATCGGCGTCGATGTCGGTGGGGGACAGGTCGAGACAGATCTGGTCGAGGCGGGTCACCGTGCCGTCGGGTGCGGTCGACACCGTGACCGGTGCAGGCCCGAGATCCGATCGGCCGGCCGCCGGAGTGAGGCAGAACGTCTGTCCGGCAGGCGATTCCAGCACGGTGTAATCAGGCAGCTCGGCCGTGACGCGGGCGCCGAGCCCCGTTGCGGTCGCGACCGCCGCGGGGATGTCGTCGACGTCGAGGTCGAGATGGATGCCACCGTCATCGCCGACCGCTTGCATCTTGATCCACGCAGGTCCGGTGGCGGGCAACAGCGTGACGAACTCGTCGTGCTCGCCGCGTGGCGCCGACACCGTGGAATCGGTGACCGTCGCCCAGAACCGCGCACAGTCGGCGAACGAATCGACGGGCCGATCGAGAAACGCCCAGGTCCAGCGAATCATGCTGTCTCCCTTCCGATATGCGGCACTCGCCGAGCGGTCGGCCTGTTCCGGGCACACTGTCGGCAGTCCTGTCCGAACGGTAGGCGCCATGAGCTCCGCTGTCGACCAAGGTTGCGCGAGCGGATCGCGAGCGCCGCGATCGAGAGAACCTTGCGCGCGGGCGTCGAGAGTCCTTGGTGCGCAGTATGCGCGGCCGTTGACAGGCCCGCGCCCGTACTTGTTGGCAGGATATCAACGAAACATGTCATATCGGCCACTAGTCCGTCCTTCGCCGATGCGGCACGCTGGGCAAGTGACCGATCTACGTGCGCCCCTGCCGCCCACCGGCGACGACCCGGCCGACAACCTCACTCGCACTCCGGCATCGGGCGCCGGCGAACGCGGTCGACTCCACCCCGCGTGGATCGTGGCCGGCGTCGGATTCGTGGCCCTGCTCGGCGCGGCCGCCTTCCGCTCGGTTCCCAGCGTCCTCATCGACCCGCTGCACACCGAATTCGGCTGGTCACATGCGACGATCTCCACCGCCATCTCGCTGAATATGCTGCTCTACGGCCTGATTTCGCCGTTCGCCGCCGCGCTGATGGACCGATTCGGCATCCGCAAGGTGGTGTGTTCGGCGCTGGTGCTGATCGCCGCGGGCAGTGGGCTGACGGTGTTCATGACCCAGGCGTGGCAATTGGTGGCGACCTGGGGACTACTGGTGGGCGTCGGTGTCGGGTCGATGTCCATGCCGTTCGTCGCCACTATCACCGGACGCTGGTTCGTCCGGAGTCGCGGCCTGGTCACCGGGGTGCTCACCGCCGCGGGCGCCACCGGTCAGCTGGTGTTCCTGCCCCTGGTCTCGATGCTCGCCACCGAGCACGGCTGGCGGCTGCCCGCATTGATCGTGGCGGCGGTGGCACTGTCGGTGGTGCCGCTGGTGTGGTTGTTCGTGCGCGACTACCCCAGCGATGTCGGCGTGCGTGCCTACGGGGCGCCTGCCGGTTCGGACGCGGGGGCGCGGGTGCCGATCGCCGGCGGCGCGAACCGGGCGCTGACGGTGTTGGCCTCGGCCGCGCGCCAACCCGGATTCTGGCTGCTGGCGGGCGGATTCGCGATCTGTGGTGCCTCGACGAACGGCCTGGTCGGCACCCATTTCGTCACCGCCGCCCACGACCACGGCATGCCACCGACCACCGCGGCCGGACTGCTGGCACTGGTCGGAATCTTCGATGTGGCGGGCACCATCGCCTCGGGCTGGCTCTCCGACCGCGTCGACCCGCGCTATCTGTTGCTCGGCTACTACTCGCTGCGCGGCCTGTCGCTGCTGATCCTGCCGTCACTGCTCGGCCCGCACACCCAGCCGAGCATGTGGGTGTTCATCGTGTTCTACGGCTTGGACTGGATCGCGACGGTCCCGCCGACGGTGCTGCTGTGCCGTGAACTCTTCGGCGCCGACGGACCGATCGCGTTCGGCTGGGTCTTCGCCGCCCACCAGGTCGGCGCCGCGATCGCCGCCACCGGCGCCGGCCTGATCCGTGACCTCCAGGGCTCCTACGACCTCGCGTGGTACGTCGCGGGCGGTCTCTGCGGTATCGCGGCCGTCATGTCGATGTTGGTCCGCAGACCCAAGACGGCCGTGTAGCCGAACGCTGGCGGCTACCCAGCCTTCGCTAGCCGGACTGCGTGCGACAGGCGCCTATTCCAGCGTCTTGTGGTGTCCGGATTCGAGGGCGATCTGGTTGTTGCGGCCGTCCCAGCGGCTGGGTTCGTCCTTGGTACGCGGCGGCCGATCGTTGGCGACCAGTACCGCGATCCAGGGCAGCGGCACCGAGGCGGCGATGATCAGGATCGAGAGCAGCGGGTTCTCGAACGCGCTGTAGGCGATCGCGGCCAGGATCAGGCAGGGGATCCGGAAGGCCATGATGAACGTGTAGCGGCGCACTCTGGCGCGATGCTGGTCGTCGAGCGAGGGCGCGGCCTCGGTGATCAGCACGGCATGTTCGGCGGGGGCGGGACGGAAGAACCCACGCGAGGGCTTGGGCTCGGTGGGCATGGTCACTTCCGGGTCCGGCTTCGATTCGTCGGCGCCTGGGACATCGCCGTAGGACTGCATACCCCCGAGTCTTCCACTCGGCGTCGTCGAGCGCACACGCGGCTGGTCAGCGGTGCGGGCGCCGGATGCGGCATCATGGATGGCGTGAGTACAGACACTCTGGTACGCCCGGAAACCACGACCGACGAGACGACCAGCGACGACACCCCCAAATTCTTCCATTATGTGAAGAAGGACCGGATCGCCGAAAGTGCCGTGATGGGCACGATGGTCGTCGCCCTGTGTGGCGAGGTTTTCCCGGTGACGCGTTCGGCCAAGCCCGGCTCGCCCGTGTGCCCGGACTGCAAGAAGGTCTACGAGGGCTTGCGCAAGGACGGCGACTGAGCGCAGCGCTCGGTCGATGACGCCGGTGCCTCGGGTGAGGCGTCGGCGGTTTCGTCGTGCTCGTCGACCTCCTCGTCGTCACCGCGCACCTGGCTGGTGATCCAGTCCTTGACCTGCTCGATCCGGGTGGCCCGGGCAGGCCAGAACTCCTGAACGGCGGCGTTGAACTCCGCGCCGAGGATCACCGCGAAGCCGAGAAAGTACGTGAACAGCAGGAAGGCGATCGGAGTGGCAAGCGCGCCGTAACTCACCCCGGTGTCGGTGATCCACGACAGGTACCGGCGCAGCAGGTCGCTGGCGCCCATGAAGAAAACCCCGGCCACCAGTGCACCGCCGAAGAGCCGATGCCACGGCAGCGATTTGTGCAGGGCCAGCTTGTAGAGCGTGGTCAGCCCGAAAATCAGCAGCAGGCCGACGATCGGGTAGTAGAACGTGTCGATCAGCCGCAACCCCGGCTCACGCCAGGATTCGGGCAGCACCCGCCCGATCCGGGTCGGACCCAGGGCGATCACCGGCAAGATCAGCACCGCGGCCACCAGGAACTGCACGTACAGCAGCAGCGCGAAGATCCGCTGCCAGATCGGGTGACGCGCGTCCTGCTGCCCGTGCGCCTCCACGATGGCGTCGACGAAGGTAGCCATCGCCGAGGATCCGGCCCACAGCGACAGCACGAAACCCACCGACACCACCGCACCGCGTCCCCGGCCGAGCACGTCGTCGACGGTCGGTTCGATCAGATCCGAGACCACCGACGGACTGAAGAACTCGCGGCTGAACGCGATGATCTTGCTCTCCACGATCTGCACGGTGTCGGGCCCGAACAATCCGCCCACATAGCCGAGGCTGCCGAGCAGACCGAGCAACAGTGGGGCCAGCGACAGCGTCTGCCAGAACGCCGCGGCCGCGGACTTGGCGAAGATCGAATTGTCCCAGCACTTGATGGCGACCCGGACCATCAACCGCCATGCCGTAGCCAGCCGGCGCACCCACGGCGCGTGATCGCTGTGACGTTGCGGGGCGGCCTGCGCGCCGACCGTGGGGCGCGCGGGCGAGTCGAGGGGCGGGAGCGTGTGCGGCGGGTGTGCCGCGTCGGCAGCCGGGACCTGGTCGTTGTTCATCTCAGTGTCAAGCATCCCGCACGATGGAGGTCCGTGTGGTACGGGCCGGGCATCGTGTCGGCGGGTAACAGGTAAATGGCCGGTGACCACGGGTGCGGTTGTGATGCCTGTCGCCCACCCCGCGTCGGTTTGGCGACACGCCGCATCGGGCGGCTAGGGTCGTCTGCGTGACTGGGTCGGGTGGTGCCGCTACGGCGAAGCAAGTGGGGACACCGGGCGATTCTGCCGCAGGAGGTGCCCCGTCGGGTTCGCTGCGCGCCTGGCAGCGGCGCGCATTGACGAAATACCTGGCCACCAAGCCGCGAGACTTCCTCGCGGTCGCGACGCCCGGCGCCGGTAAAACCACCTTCGCGCTGCGGGTAGCCGCGGAGTTGCTGGCGGATCGCACGGTGGATCAGATCACCGTCGTCGCCCCGACCGAGCACCTCAAGCACCAATGGTCGTCCGCGGCCGCGCGGACCGGAATCCAGCTCGACTCGCGGTTCTCCAACTCCACCGGCGCGACCTCCGGCGACTATCACGGCGTGGTCGTGACTTATGCCCAGGTCGCCGCCCACCCCACCCGGCACCGGGTGCGCACCGAGAACCGGCGCACGCTGGTGATCCTCGACGAGATCCACCACGCGGGCGACGCCAAGACCTGGGGCGAGGCGACCGAGGAGGCGTTCGGCGACGCGACGCGTCGTCTGGCGCTGACCGGAACCCCGTTCCGCAGTGACGATTCGAAGATCCCGTTCGTCACCTACGAGCCCGACGAAGGCGGTTTCCCGCGTTCGCGCGCCGACCATTCCTATGGCTATGCCGACGCGCTCGCCGACGGCGTCGTGCGTCCGGTGGTGTTCCTGGCCTACTCCGGCGACGCGCACTGGCGCGACAGTGCGGGTGAGGAGCACACCGCCCGGCTCGGCGAACCGCTCAGCGCCGAACACACCGCGCGGGCCTGGCGCACCGCGCTCGATCCGGCGGGCGACTGGATCTCGTCGGTGTTGCGCGCGGCCGACATGCGCCTGCGTCAGCTGCGCGCCTCCGGGATGCCCGACGCGGGCGGTCTGGTGATCGCCACCGATCAGGAACGGGCTCGCGACTACGCCGAACTGCTCGAACACATCTGTGGCGAGCGGCCCTCGGTGGTGCTCTCCGATGATCCGCAGTCCTCGCAGCGCATCAGTGAGTTCGGCAAGAGCACCCAGCCGTGGATGGTGGCGGTGCGGATGGTGTCCGAGGGCGTCGACGTGCCACGGTTGGCCGTCGGCGTGTATGCCACCAGCGCGTCGACGCCGCTGTACTTCGCGCAGGCCATCGGCCGTTTCGTGCGTGCCCGCAAGCCGGGGGAGACCGCGAGTGTGTTCCTGCCGTCGGTGCCGGTGCTGCTGGATCTGGCCGCGCAGCTCGAGCTGCAGCGCGATCACGTCATCGGCAAGCCGCATCGCGAGAAGGACGGCCTCGACGATGAGCTGCTGATGGACGCCAACAAGGCCAAGGACGAGCCCGGCGAGGACGAGAAGTCCTTCGTCGCGCTCGCCGCGGACGCCGAACTCGACCAGCTGATCTACGACGGATCCTCCTTCGGCACCGCCACCATCGCGGGCAGCGACGAGGAAGCCGACTATCTGGGCATCCCCGGTCTGCTCGACGCCGACCAGATGCGCGCGCTGCTGCGCGACCGGCAGACCCGCCAACTCGCCGACCGAAGCGCCGCCCAGGAGTCCGCCCCGCCGCCAGCGGCCGTCGCCGAACGGGTCGCCACCTCCGACAAATTGGGCGAACTGCGCCGCGAACTCAACAGCCTCGTGGCCATGCACCACCACCGCACCGGCAAACCCCACGGCGTGATCCATGGCGAACTCCGCCGCGAATGTGGTGGTCCGCCAACGGCATTGGCCAGTGTCGATCAATTGGGCGAGCGCATCGCGGCCCTGCGTCGACTCTGAGAGATCCCGCCGACGGGTCGCCGCCCTCGACGTAGATCCCTGTCCGGCCGTTCGTCGATCACACGGCCCCACCTAGCGCGTCGCGGCCGCCAGTGTCTGCATGGCGCTGTCGACGGCGATGTTCAGTTCGTCGGGCCCGACGCCGTCTCTGGCCTGGATCGACAGCCCGTAGAGCACAGTGCTGAAAAGCATGGCGAGCGAAGCGGTGTCGGTGTCGGGGGCGAGGTCGCCTTCGGTGACGCCACGGTCGAGCCTGGCGTGGATGTCGGCTGTGGTGTGGCGGCGGGCTTCGACCAGGAATTCGCGGACTGCGGCATTTCGGGTGGTGTAGGTCGCGCCGGCGAGGACGACCATGCAGCCGTGCGGAAGGCCGGGGTCGGTGTAGATCGGAATGTTGTCGCGCAGCATCGCCTCGATCGCGGCGTAGGCGGTGGGTTGCTCGCGCAGCGCCCTGGCCGTGTGGGAACCCTCGCTGCGGCCGTAGAGCTCGACGGCGGCCCGGAACAGTGCTTCCTTGTCGCCGAAGGCGGCGTAGAGGCTGGGGGAGTTGATGCCCATGGCGGCGGTGAGGTCGCTCATCGAGGCGCCGTCGTAGCCCCGTTCCCAGAACACCTCCATCGCCCGGCGCAGCGCGACCTCACGATCGAAACCCCGGGGACGCCCGCGTTCTGCCATGCGAAACCTTTCTGTGCCGATCGGTAAATATACCCCGTGGCGCGGGAGTCGCAGCGTCCGCCCGCTAATTCTGTGTCGATCGATAAGAAACTCTTGACGGCGGGGTGTGGATGCGCTTGTCTATTTGTGTATCGACCACTACAAAATTGGAGCGAGCCCGATGACGAGTACTGACAACGTTGCCCTGGTGACCGGCGCGAGCCGTGGGATCGGCGCGGCCATCGCCCGCGCACTGGCCGCCGCGGGCGCCGATGTGGCGTTCACCTACCAGCGCGACGAGGTCGCCGCGAAGGCGGTCGCCGCCGACATCGCGGCGCTGGGCAGGCGGGCGCTGCCGATCAAGGCCGACAGCGCCGATGCCGCACAGGTCGTCGCCGCCGTCGATCAGACCGCGCGCGAACTGGGCGGCCTCGATGTGCTCGTGAACAACGCAGGCATCTTCCCGGCCAAGCCCTACGAGGAGTTCACCCTCGACGAGATCGACCGCGCGCTGAACATCCACGCACGCGCCGCCTTCGTCGCGGGCCAGGCCGCTCTACCGCACCTCGGCGAGGGCGGCCGGATCATCTCCATCGGCTCCAACCTGTCCGACCGCGCGCTCTTCGGCGGGCTGTCGCTGTACAACCTGAGCAAGTCGGCCCTCAACGGCTTCACCAAAGCCCTTGCGCGCGAACTCGGTCCGCGCGGCATCACCGTCAACCTCGTCCAGCCCGGCCCCACCGACACCGACATGAACCCGGCGAACAGCGGCCACGCCTCGACCCAGCGAGAGTTCAACGCCCTCGGCCGGTTCGGTGCCGCCGCCGATGTCGCCGACCTGGTCACCTTCCTCGCGGGACCGTCCGGTCGATCGATCACCGGCGCGATCCTCACGGTGGACGGTGGCACCAACGCCTGAGCAGGGTCGATGGGCACATGGCTCGGGATGTCGGGTGCCGCGTGGTGTTCGAGCGGATGAGCCGCATCGCCTGCGGCTCATCCGGCCGTTGATTCCTGGCCGAAGGCTCAGGGGGCGGGCACGAAGAACTGGGTCGGGTCGAGAGCGTTGATGCTGGTCCAGCGCGGTTCCTGGACGGGGAGGCCGGAGTCGGTGGTGGCGTCGAAGTAGCCCTGCAATTCCAATGCCAGGCGCGGATTCTCGTCGACCTTGCGGGCGATCGTGTACAGGGTCGCGAACACATGCACGCAGCGCGCGGTCCGTGCCGAGCAGGAGCAATCGGTGCTCACCACGGTCGGCGCGGGGGAGTGGCCCGCGTCGAGCAGGGCCCGGTGCATCTCGTCGGTGAGGACGGAGGGGTCGGTGATCGTGTGACCGATCGCGGTCACCGCCGCCCGCGACAGCGGTGCCACCTCGACGTGCGCGATCGACGCCTGACCGCCGCGATGCAGGTGCGCGCGCACGGTGCGACCCTCGATCTCGATGCGCGCACCGTCGTTGCGGGCGATGCTGCGGGCCCGCGGCAGCAGTGGTTCCGGGCGGGTCTGGCGCAGCGGTTCGGCCAGTCTTACCCAGTCCATTCCCCATGGGGTGTAACCGAATTCGTTGTCGGCCATCAGTTCGCTCGCTTCCGGCGCAGGATGTCGACGAGGGCGTCGTCGTCGAGGCGGGCCAGTTCGGCGATGCCCGCGGTATCGGACAGGTCCGTCAGCGCGGACTTGCGGGTGTGCATCGCCGCGATGTGTTCCTCCACCGTCGTGGCGCTGGTGAGGGTGGTGACGGTGACGGTGCGCGTCTGCCCGATCCGGTGCGCCCGGTCCGAAGCCTGCGCCTCCACCGCCGGATTCCACCAGCGATCGAAATGGATCACATCGGCCGCACGGGTGAGGGTGAGGCCGGTGCCCGCGGCGCGCAGGCTCAGGATCAGGACCGGCGGTCCGTCCGGTGCCTGGAAGCGGGTAACCAGGTCGCCGCGCTGGGTGGCGTCGAGCCCGCCGTGGAAGAACGGCGCCTCGACGCCGAACTGTTCGGCCAGATGACGCACCAGCAGGTCGCCGGTCTTGCGGTACTGGGTGAAGATCAGCGTGGGGTCACCGGTGTCGAGGTTGGTGGCGACGATGTCGGCGCACAGGTCGAGTTTGCCGGAGCGGCCCGCGAGTTCGCCCAGGTCGCCGGAGACCAGTCCGGGGTGGTTGCACACCTGTTTGAGGTGGGTGAGCGCGGCCAGCACCCGTCCCTGTCGTTGCAGGCCCGAGCCGAATCCCTCGTCGAGGGCCTCGGCGAGTACCGCGTCGTACACCCGTTCCTGCTCGGCGGTGAGATCGCACAGCAGATCACTGTGGATCTTCGCGGGTAGCGACGCCGCCACCTGAAGCTTCTTGCGTCCCAGGACAACCGGCTCGACAGCATCGCGCAGCCGGGCCGCCGCTGTGGCCGAACCCTCCTCGATCGGCCGGACGAACCTTCGCCGGAACTGTGTTCGATGTGCGAACAGTCGCGGCACGGTGAGGTTGAGCAGCGCGAACAGTTCGTCGAGGTGGTTCTCCACCGGCGTGCCAGTGAGCGCGACCTTCGCGTCGGCGGTCAACGCTCGCGCCGCCCGCGACACCTGGGTCCGCGGATTCTTCAACGCCTGCGCCTCGTCGAACACCACCGTCGCCCACTGCTCACCGGTCAGCGCCGCACCGTGCAGCCGCAAGGTCGGATACCCGGTCACGACGACCGTCCCCGCCCCGGCGGACACCGCACCACCACGCCACGGCACCGGCTTCAACCCCGGCGCGAACCGTTCGATCTCGTGCGCCCAGTTGCCGACCAGCGAGGTCGGGCACACTACCAACTGCGGCCCATCGGCGCGCCCCTGAAGGAACCCGATCGTCTGCACCGTCTTACCGAGGCCCATCTCGTCGGCCAGCACGGCCCCGCCGTACGCCGAAACGGTCTCGCGCAACCAACCGACCCCACGCACCTGATACGGCCGCAGCGTGGCATCGAGGACACCCGCGAGCTCTCCGTCCAGCGCCTGCGTCTCGCAGAGCACCCGCGCCGCTCGCTCGGCGGAGACGATCGCAGTGCCGACCGCATCGGGCACCGCGTGCGCGGCGGCGGGTAATCGGCCGGGCCGTTCGTCGGTCATCAACGCACGCCACGCCAGGGCGGACGGGGCGAGGTCGTCGATGGTGACCTCGGCCAGTTCGGCCGACGTGACCACGGCGGTCGCCACTTCGACGGTTTCGATCGCGCCGCGCTCGCCGACGGGCAGCGCGAGGGTGAGCTGTTCCGGATCGCCGATTCCTGTCGGCGCGGCACCGGCATCGTGCCCGGTCCACGTCCACAAGGCGAACAGATGACGGTCGGGGAGGTAGGTGGCCTCGATGGCGGGCAGAACGTTCTCCTCTGATCGGGAAGCGCGAACAACCGAACAACGTACACTGTACTGAGTTTGTTCCCGAACGCTCGGACAAGTTCCGGAGAGGACGGCCCGTGCCCGCCGACGAGGACGCGAAATCCACCGCACAGGCCACCCAGATCCTCGAACTACTGTGGCGCCACGCCTTGCCGTCCAAGCCGGGCGCGCGTGGCCCGAAACCCGGTCTCACCGTGGACGATGTGGTCTCGGCCGGCATCACGCTGGCCGACCGCGACGGTATCGACAAGCTGACGATCCGGGCCGTCGCCGCGGAACTGGGCCTGCGCGCGATGAGCCTCTACACCTATGTCCCCAGCAAGGACGCCCTGATCGTGCTCATGGTCGACGCCGTCGCCGCCGCGGACACCCCGATCCCGGTCGACCTGCCGGTCCGGGCACGCATGATCGCCATCGCCACCCAGATCAGGGCCGAACTGATCGAGCACCCCTGGCTGCTGGAAGTGTCCCCCTGGCGCCAGGTACTCGGCCCGGCCAGGATGCGCCGCTACGAACGTCAGCTGGCCGCGATCGACGGCGTCGGCCTCGGTGATCTGGTCATGGACCGCGCGATCGCGGTGCTCACCGACTTCGCCACCGGCAATGCCCGCCTCGCCATCGCGGCCGCGGGGGCCGCCGCGCAACTGAGCGACGCGCAGTGGTGGGAGGTCAGCGGCCCCGTACTCGCCCGGGTGATGCCCGCCGACGAATTCCCGCTCGCCGGGCGGGTCGGCACCGCCGTCGGCGAGTACTACCAGGCCCCCGCCGACCCGGACGGCGCGTTCGACTACGGCGTGGTCACTCTCGTCGACGGCATTCTCGCCGACGCCCGCTGAGCGCCGATGCGGCATTCCTCCGCCGCGCACGGCCGAAGCGTTCGGCGAGGGCCTGCGTCGATACCCGGATACAGCAACAGCGGGCGCCCTGTTCGGGTCGCCCGCTGTCGGGAGTATTTGATTGTCGGATGTGATTGTTCCGGACGCGAGGAGGGGTCAGATCGCGGGAGCTTCGTCCGTGTTGATCACGGCTTCGAGTTCGCGCAAACGGTCCATGTGTTCATTCGCGTGATGCTGGCAGAAGAGCAACTCGCCACCCGCAGGAAGCACGGCACGCACTCGGGCAGCCGCCCCGCAACGATCGCAACGATCGATCGCGGTCAGTGGGGTGCTGGTCAGGGTTCCTGGCATGACTCCTCCGTCCCGGCTCCCGGCGCTGCGTGGCCGTTCGCCTAGGTGTGGGCCTCGTGGTCACTCCACGTGGCTCGCGTCCGCTACTTCCCAGCAGTGGTACGACTACTCTGTCAGACGTTCGGGGTTCAGGCTTTGTTCCCGGAAGTGAATCTTTGTGTTTTCGATAACAGACCTGCGGTTTCGCTGAAAGCGAACACCCGCCGGTCGTCGGTTTCGAGCACCCACCGATCACCCGCGAAGCGCTGATGCCACCTCCCACTCGATCCTGCTACTCACCGATATGTCGCTCGCTGCGGTGTTGCTCGTTACGCACGGGGCGTAACCACCGAACCGGGCCGAACATGTCGAGTTGTGACAGGGTCTTGACCGTCCGAACCTGTTGTCTACCCGGAGATTACCCGTGACATCCGACACTCACACGTTTGTTCACCTGTGTTCTTCCCAAGAATGGGAACAAGCCCGCAGCGCGGGCGAACGCAGACCCCCGTCACTGGCCGACGCCGGCTTCGTGCACCTGTCCACCCCGGAGCAGGTCCACCTGCCCGCCAACCGGCTCTTCGCCGGCCGCACCGACATGGTCGTGCTGTGGCTGGATCCGGCGGCGTTCACCGGTGCGGTGAAGTGGGAGCCGGGAGTGCCGAGCGACCCGTCGTCGATGCTCTTCCCGCACCTGTATGCCCCGCTGCCGGTCGCCGCGGTGCTCGCCGCGCAGCCGTACCTGCCCGGCTCCGACGGCGTGTTCACGACACCGCGCCGGGACGGAGTGGCGTAGACCACAATCGGCACCGGGCGCGACTACTGTTGATGAGGTGAACGTCGACGTCACAGCGCTACCGGGCATCGGAGTGCGTAAGGATTTCGAAGTCAGGTCGGGGCGCCGCGTCGGGGTGGTCGCCCACCGCGACGGTGACATCGATCTGATCGTGTCCAAACCCGACGACCCGGACGCCATCGCCGCCCAGGTGCCACTGTCCACCGATGAGGCATCGGTGCTGGCGAACCTGCTCGGCGCGCCGCAACTGGTCGCCAAACTCAACGACGACCACCGCGATCTGCCGGGCATCACCACCCGTCAACTCGCCGTCGTCGACGAATCACCCTATGCGGGGCGAACCCTCGGCGAGACGGGCATGCGCACCCGTACCAAGACCTCGATCGTCGCGGTGATGCGCGCCGGTCAGCTCCACCCGTCACCCGGACCGGACTTCACCTTCACCGAGGGCGATCTACTCGTGGTTGTCGGCACCCCGGAGGGCCTGGAAGCGGCCGCGAAGATTCTCGTGCACGGCTGAGCGCCGTGACCTCGCAGGCCTTGGCTCTGCTCGAGCTCGGCGTGATCTTGTTCGCGCTGGGGATCTGCGGGCGAGTGGCGGGCCGGTTCGGGATGTCACCGATTCCGCTGTACCTGCTCGGTGGGCTGGCGTTCGGTCGCGGCGGGTTCATCGAGCTCGACGCCGCCATCGAGTTCGGGCACATGGCAGGCGAGATCGGTGTCGTGCTGCTGCTGTTGCTGCTCGGGCTCGAGTACACCGCCCCCGAGCTGATGACCGGCCTGCGACGCTCCTGGGCGGCCGGAGTGCTGGACCTGGTCGCCAACGCGCTCCCCGGCGTCGCGGTGGCGCTGATCCTCGGCTGGGGTGTACTCGGTGCCGTCGTGCTCGGCGGGGTCACCTATATCTCGTCGTCGGGGATCGTGGCCAAGGTGCTCGACGACCTGGGCCGCCTCGGTAACCGCGAGACCCCGGTGGTGCTGTCGATCCTGGTGTTCGAAGACCTCGCGATGGCGGTGTACCTGCCGATCCTGACCATGATGCTGGCGGGGCTGAGCCTGCTGAGCGGACTGATCTCGCTGGCGATCGCGCTCGCGACCATCACCGTGGTGCTCGTGGTCGCGCTGCGTTTCGGGCGGGTGGTGTCGGCGGTACTCGACAGCGCCGATCGCGAAGTGTTCCTGCTCCAGCTGCTCGGCGCCGCGCTGCTCGTGGCCGGCGCGGCCTCGGCGCTCAATGTCTCGGCCGCGGTCGGCGCGTTCCTGCTCGGCATCGCCATCTCGGGATCCACCGCGCACGAGGCAGCGAAACTGCTGGAGCCGCTGCGTGATCTGTTCGCCGCGATCTTTTTCGTCGCGTTCGGCCTGTCGATCGACCCGGCCGCGGTCCCACCGGTGTTCGCCTGGGCGGTCGCGTTGGCAGTGGTGACCACCGGCACCAAGATCGCGGTCGGCTGGTGGGCGGCGAGCAAGCAGGGAATCCGGCGGATGGGCCGTGCGCGGGCGGGCGCGGCGCTGGTGGCGCGCGGCGAATTCTCCATCGTCATCGCGGGACTGGCGGTCGCCTATGGCAAGGCCGACGCGGAACTGGCCGCGCTGGCCTCGGCCTATGTGCTCCTGATGGCGATCCTGGGCCCGATCGCGGCGCGCGTGGTGGAGCCGGTGGTCGAATTCGTCAGGCGCCGTTCGGATGTCGCGACGAGCTGATCAGTCGACGACGCGACGCGGCCAGGCGCCTGCACCGTCGTAACTCAGTTCCTCGGTGCGGTACTCCTGCGGTGCGGCCGGCGCGAACTGCGCGACCGGCCGTGCGGTCCTGGCCGGTCGCGGACGGTGCCGCGAGGTCAGCCACATGCGCGGCAGCGCTTCCTCGTTCTCGATCTCGGTGAGGCTCACGCTGATCAACACGAGCATGGTGACGATGCTGCTCACCCCGATCAGCGGAGCCAGCAACTCCATCGCCTCGGCGCCGGTCGCGGGCGCGGTCTGATGCCCGGTGTGCGCGCGCATCGACGCCATCCCGGTGTAGTGCATGCCGCACACGGCTACGCCCATGATCAGCGCCGCACCCACGGTGGCGAGAAAACCCTTGACGCGCAACGTGAACCACAGCGCCACCACCGAAGCCACCACCGCGATCAGCATCGACAGTGCCACGATCGCCGGGTCGTATTGCACGGTCGCGCTGGACTTCATCGCGTACATGCCGGTGTAGTGCATGGTCCCGACACCGAGGCCGGTGATGGTGCCACCGGCGAGCAACGAGCGCAGTGTCGGCTGCGGCTTGTTGACCATGAACAGCCCGATCCCGACCACCACCATCGCGGTGATCGCGCTGCACAGCGTCAACGGGATGTCGTAGCGGATGTCGGCGCCGCGGATGGTGAAACCGAGCATGGCGATGAAATGCATGACCCAGATGCCGGTTCCGCCGATCGCGATCGCGGCGCCGATGAGCCAGGCGACCCGTCCCTCGGCGGCATTGCGACCGCGAGCCGCGCACTGCAGCCCGAGCAGACAACCCGTGACCGACATGAAGTAGGCGAGAACGGGGGTGATCCAGCCGTAGCTGAAGTGGTAAATGTCGAGCACGCGCGAAAAACCCTCAAATGCCGATACCGCAGACTCGAGGCGGTAGAACGAAAAACTGAATGTGACGATACGGTGAAATTCGCCAAACCGTGTCCTCCCCAGTGCAATCCATCGGTGTGGGTTTGATCACGAAACGATTACCCGTCGGTACATTGGATAAAACAGACCGCTTGGAATGTAGCGGTCGAAACGAAAACGAGGCCCGCACCACCGAATCGGTGGTGCGGGCCTCGTGTCGTAGAACCGTTAGTCGAGGTAGTCGCGCAGAACCTGCGAACGGCTCGGGTGGCGCAGCTTGCTCATCGTCTTCGATTCGATCTGGCGGATGCGCTCACGCGTGACGCCGTAGACCTGACCGATCTCATCGAGGGTGCGCGGCTGACCGTCGGTGAGGCCGAAGCGCAACCGCACCACGCCCGCCTCACGCTCGGACAGGGTCTCCAGCACCGACTGCAGCTGATCCTGCAGCAGGGTGAAGCTCACCGCGTCGACAGCGACGACCGCCTCGGAATCCTCGATGAAGTCACCGAGCTGGCTGTCGCCCTCGTCGCCGATGGTCTGGTCCAGCGAGATCGGCTCACGCGCGTACTGCTGGATCTCCAGCACCTTCTCCGGCGTGATGTCCATTTCCTTGGCGAGCTCCTCCGGCGTGGGCTCACGGCCCAGGTCCTGGAGCAACTCGCGCTGGATGCGGCCGAGCTTGTTGATCACTTCGACCATGTGCACCGGAATACGGATGGTGCGGGCCTGATCGGCCATGGCGCGGGTGATGGCCTGACGGATCCACCACGTCGCGTAGGTCGAGAACTTGTAGCCCTTGGTGTAGTCGAACTTCTCGACCGCGCGGATCAGGCCCAGGTTGCCTTCCTGGATGAGGTCCAAGAACGCCATGCCGCGGCCGGTGTAGCGCTTGGCCAGTGAGACGACCAGTCGCAGGTTGGCCTCGAGCAGGTGGTTCTTGGCCCGGTTGCCGTCGCGCACGATCCAGTTGAAGTCCCGGCGTGTCGTCACCGAGAGTTTCTCGCCCGCCTCGGCGAACTCGCGCATCTTCTCCGCGGCGAACAGGCCGGCCTCGATCCGCTTGGCGAGTTCGACCTCCTCTTCGGCGTTGAGGAGCGCGACCTTGCCGATCTGCTTGAGGTAGGCGCGCACCGAGTCGGCGGAGGCGGTGAGTTCGGCGTCCTTGCGTGCTTGACGCAGCGCTTCGGACTCCTCCTCGTCCCAGACGAAATCGCCGGAGGCCTTGTCCTTCTCGGACGGCTCCGCGGTATCGGCTACCTCGGTGGTTTCCTCGGCGACGTCTTCGACGACGACTTCCTCGCCGACGAGTTCGTCCTCGGCGACTTCGAGATCACCGAGATCGTCGACGTCGACCGACTCGTCGTCGAGCTGCTCGTCACCGCCCTCGCCCGAGGTCGCCTTCTTCGCGGCGGTCTTCTTGGCCGGAGCCTTCTTGGCGGCAGCCTTCTTCGCCGGCGCCTTCTTGGCTACGGCTTTCTTGGCCGGGGCCTTTTTGGCGGGGGCCTTTTTAGCCGGCGCTTTCTTAGCCGGGGTTGCGGCGTCGTCGGCATCGGCGTCGGAGGCCGAGTCGGCGGTCTGACGGGTATTCGTGGCTACCACGTACGCCCTTTCGTGACGGTCTCGTGCGGCGTCACGCCAGAGTGGTTTTCCGGCGGAGCGGTCGGTCGGGTTGCACCGGCGATGCGTCGGCCGGGGGAAGTCGGCGCTCGTTCACCGACCTTCTCGCGACCGGCCGCGGCCGGAAGGTTTCACCGGCTCACCGCCGGACGTGTTCCATTGTAACGATCCAACCAGGGTACTCATGGCACGATGCCACCCAGGCGTTGCGTCGCAGGCCGCGCCGGGCTACGGCGCGATGCCCGCATCGATGGCCATCGCCGCGCCGACGATACCCGCGGTGTTCTTCAATACGGCCGGAATCACGGGAGTTCGGTTGGTGAGCAAGGGAATCCACTGTTCGTGATCACGGCTGATGCCGCCGCCCGCCACGATCACCTTCGGCCAGAACAGATCCTCGATGTGACCCAACACGCGACTCACCCGCTGCGCCCACTCGGGGTAGGTGAGATCCTCGTTGTCCTTGACCGAGGCCGCGGCGAGATCCTCGGCGTCGGCGCCATCGATCTCGAGATGGCCGAGTTCGGAGTTGGGGATCAGCACGCCGTTGTAGAGCAGCGCGGAGCCGATGCCGGTGCCGAAGGTGAGCAGCAGGGTCAGCCCGGAGAGGTCTCGCGCGGTGCCGTAGGAATCCTCGGCCAGGCCCGCGGCGTCGGCGTCGTTGAGCACGGTGACGGCTCGCCCACCCAGTGCCTGCGCGAACAAGGCGCGGGCATCGGTGCCGATCCAGGCCTGGTCGATGTTGGCCGCGGTTCTGGCGTGGCCGTCGAGCACCACACACGGCATGGTGATGCCGACCGGGCCGTCCCACCCCGCCTGCGTCACCAGTTGGGCGACCGCCGCGGCGACGGCCGCGGGCGTTGACGGCTGCGGTGTCGCGATCTTGATGCGGTCATGGGTGAGCAGCCCGGTGGCCAGATCGACCTCGGCGCCCTTCACCCCGCTGCCGCCGATGTCGATCCCGAATGCGTGCCCCCGAGTGGACATGGTTCAACCCCTTGCTGACGCGGTCGATGTGCCTGACAGGCACCAGCAAGCAGAGTAGCGGTAGTCACCTCTCGCGCGACGCGCCACGACATGTGATGCGATGGAGCGGTGCCCGAATACACCGAGCCCGAGACTTCCCCCGCCCCCGCCCCCGCCCCCGCCCCCGCCCCCGCCCCCGCCCCCGTCGCATCCGCCGATTACGAGCAGTTGCGGCGCCTCGCCGTCGAGCTCGCCGAAGCGGCCGCCGCGCATGTGCGCGCCCGCAGGCCCGAGGTGTTCGCCGAGGACGGACCCGTGGTGGGCGCCGTGGCCACCAAGGGGCACGTCACCGATCCGGTCACCATCGTCGACACCGAATCCGAACAGCTGATCCGTGGCCTGCTCGCCGAGCGCAGGCCCCACGACGCGATTCTGGGAGAGGAGGGTGGCGGCGATGTCGGCGCCACGGCATCGGGCACTGTCACCTGGGTCGTCGACCCGATCGACGGCACCGTGAACTTCCTCTACGGGCTACCCGGCTACGCCGTCTCGGTGGGTGCGGTGGTCGATGGCAAGCCCGTGGCGGGCGCCGTGGTCGACGTAGCCGCCGCGACCACCTACAGTGCCGCACTGGGCGCTGGATCGCACGCTGTGCGCCCGGACGGCACCCGCGTGACACTTCGCTGCAGTAGCGAGGATTCGCTCTCGGTGGCCCTGGTAGCCACCGGCTTCGCCTACGGCAGCGTGCGCCGTGCCCGCCAGGCGCAGCTGCTCACGGAGATCCTCCCGCAGATTCGCGACATCCGCCGCCTCGGCGCCGCCGCCATGGACCTGTGCCATGTCGCCGCGGGCAGGCTGGAGGCCTACTACGAACACGGCCTCAACGCCTGGGACTGGGCCGCGGGCGCCCTCATCGCCGCCGAAGCGGGCGCGGTCGTGCACGTCCCCCCGGTCACCGTCGGCGGTGCCGCGGGCGAACTCACGGTCGTCGCCGCCCCCGGCATCGCCAAGGACCTCAACGACCTACTCGACCGCGCCGGCGCGCCGACCGCGCTCCCGGACTGACAATCGCGGCCGAAAACCAGCGGCGCCGGCCGCAAAGACATCAGCTCAGCATTTGACTTCGCGCGCGGCGTCGAGGAGGTCCGGGTCGATCGAGGACGAACTCGCGCCAGGGGCCAGGTTCTTCAGCGACCGGAGCACCGCCTCGGCGTCGGCGCCGGGGCGCAGCGACTCGCCGAACGCCTGCCCGAGAACCAGATCGACGGTGTCGTCGGTGCGCGGGTCCTCGATCAGCTCGGCGCAGGGTGCGATCAACTGCACCGAGGCGGCCGCCGGTCGACCGTTCACGCCGTACCGGATCTGACCGGTGCAGGTGAGGTCGCCTGCGACGTAGACCGGATCGTTACCGACCTGTGTCCCCGGCGCGCCGGCGAAGCCGAGGTCGGCCAGTGCCGAGGCGATGTTGCCCGCCTGACCGCTCTTGCCGTTGGCGTTGAACACCCGCACCCTGGACTCCGACAGGGCCGCCGGGTCGACCTCGGCGAGCCGCGTCGGACCCACCCGGGTACCCAGAGCCGCGGGCTGCGGTGCGCTGGTGGCCGTCGGTGTGCTCGGCGGGTTGCACGCCATCGGTTCGTTGCTGTCGTCACGGGTTCGGAACGCCGTGATCCAGACGAACAGGCTCACCAGAGCCAGCACGAGGACCAGCGCGAGCCAGAGCTCGGGCCGCCGCCGCGGAAAGGGTTTGCCGTCGCGATCAGTCGCGCTGCCTTCGGTGATCAGTGAAACCACGCGCTCACTCTACGAGTCCCGCCGCGGTACGCGAGTCGGGGAGGTCTCGGCGAGTTTCCCAGCAGGTGACGATTCGTCGTCGGTTTCGGCACGGCTGGGGTTTGATTGCGACTTTCGCCCGTTGGTCCGCTATTGTCTGCCCGCCCAGATCGAATATTTACCGGTGAAACGGTGGTCGGTCGCGGGAACAACAAGGGCATGTCCTGCGTTTACCGAACGCTGTCGGAGTAGATCGCTAGCCGGTCGAACCTGATAGTCGACCGGTGCACGTGTGAGGTGCACCACCGGCGGGGCGGTACGAACGCCGGACCCCTGCGGGGTTACGGCAATCGACTGATCCGGGATATACGGAGTAAGGACTGAGGGGAAGACGACATGGCAACCGACTATGACGCACCGCGGCGCACCGAATCCGACGAGGTGTCGGAGGATTCGCTCGAGGAGCTGAAGGCGCGCCGCAACGAGGCGCAGTCCGCCGTCGTGGACATCGACGAATCCGATACAGCGGAATCGTTCGAGCTTCCCGGCGCGGATTTGTCCGACGAGGTACTCAGCGTTCGGGTGGTCCCGAAGCAGGCTGACGAGTTCACCTGCTCGAGCTGTTTCCTCGTGCATCACCGCAGCCGACTGGCCACCGAGAAGGGTGGCCAGTTGATCTGCATGGACTGCGCGCTCTAGCGGCAAGCAGTGTGCGGCACCTTGCGGTCGACATGATCCGCACGGGCCGCGCAGTCTGATCCGGTACGGATCAGCGAGGAAGGGTCAGCCCGCGCTCGGGAGTCCGAGCGCGGCCAAGACCCGGTCCGGCCTGCGCGTACTGACCAACCAGTACGGCGTCGGGTCGTCCGGGTCGTCGAGCACCAGCAATGCCAGCGGGCCGATCCAGGCCCGGTGTTGCACATAGGCGGCGGGGTCGAGTTGTCGGCCCAGCGCCGCACTCTTGGCCGTCGGCGCGACGGCCGTGGCGCGCGCGACGAAGCTCACCGGTAGGTGGGCACGGTCGACGCGCAGTTCCGCCGTACCGTCGTCGGCCACGGTGACATCCAGGCGATGCCTGCTCATCCACAACAGAATCCAGACCGGGACCGGCGCCAGCAGAACGTAGGGCAGCCAGGCCCGTAGCCCCGGCGCGCCCATGTGGATCTCGGCCGCGAGCAGGCCCGCGATCGCGAAGCCGACCGGCCACCACCACAGCGGCACCCACAGGCGCTCGGAGTAGGGCGACGGACCCTGCGCGCTCGGCGCGCGGTGGTCGGTGTCCGCGGTCGCGGTGGTCGGGGAATCGGGCTGGTCGGGCACCCCTCAACACTAGGTCACCGCACCAGGGCTGCGACGAGAAGGTCCGGCCTCGACCGCGTAGTCTCGACCGATGTGAACGCACTTGCACCGATTCCGCTGCGGCGGCTCGATCCCGGCATCCCTGTGCCGACGCGTGCCCATCCGGGTGACGCGGGCGTCGACCTCTGTACCACCGAGGATGTGATCATCGAACCGGGCGAGCGGGTGCTGGTCGGCACCGGGATCGCGATCGCGTTGCCGATGGGCACGGTCGGCTTGATCCATCCCCGTTCCGGCTTGGCCGCGAAGGCCGGTCTGTCGGTGGTCAACACGCCCGGCACGGTCGACGCGGGCTACCGCGGTGAGATCAAGGTGTGCCTGATCAACCACGACCCGCGCACCGCCATCGAGCTGCGTCGCGGTGACCGCATCGCGCAGTTGCTGGTGCAGCGGGTCGAGCCGGTCGATTTCGCCGAGGTCGACGATCTCGACGACACCGCCCGCGGCACCGGCGGATACGGGTCGAGCGGCGGGCACGCCAGCCTGGCCGGCAAGGAGGCGTGATGGGTCTGTTCGGGAAGAAGAAGCGCGCGCGCGACGACGATGCCGACTACGTCGAGTACGACGACGCCGACTACGTCGAGTACGACGAGGCGGACTACGACTTGGACGCGGACTCCGACGAGTACGACACCGACGAGTTCCAGCGCCCCGACTTCGCGCGCCTCGACTTCGACGACGCGCCGACCGATGAGCGCATCTACGGCAACTTCGACCACGCCCCCGATGCCGCCGCAGGCCCCTACGACATCAGCGAGGTCTCCGACGAGGCGATCTCGCGGCGCCTCGACCTGGGTTCGGTGCTCATTCCGGTGCCCCAGGGCGGGCAGTTGCAGGTGGAGATGAGCCCCGACGGCACCCCGCAGGCGGTGCACCTGGCCACCGAGCACGGCAGGCTCACCGTCGCCGCCTACGCCGCGCCGAAGTCGGCGGGCCAATGGCGCACGGTCGCCGCGGATCTGGCCGAGTCGCTGCGCGGTGACGGCGCGAGCGTGGCCGTCGAGAAGGGCCCGTGGGGCCGTGAGGTCAAGGCGATCACCGAGGGCGCCGACCTGCGCTTCATCGGCGTCGACGGCCCGCGCTGGATGATCCGTCTGGTCGCCGCCGGTCCCAAGGGCGCCGTCGACGACCGCAGCCCGCTGATCACCGCCGCGCGCGCGGTCCTGGCCGACGCCGTGGTCCGCCGCGGTACCGAGCCACTGCCCGTGCGCGACCCGCTCCCGGTGGTCCTACCCCAGGAACTGGCCGAACAGCTGGCCGCCGCCCACCAGCAGCAGGTCCAGGCCCAGCAGGACGCCCTCGAGGCCCAGGCGGCCGCCGCGGCCGCCCCGCCGCCCTCGGCCCTCCCGCCGAAGCTGCCGGACGAGCCGCGTCGAGGCGCGGACGGTTCGGCCATGCAACAACTAGGCCTGAACTAGGCTTTCCCGCCTCTCCGCGACTTTTGCCGGTCGTGGGGAGGCGGTTCAGCTAGTGGCCGGGCCGGCGGTTCGGGGTGAGTTTTGTGTTGGGGGTGCCCGGCGAGTTACCCATGTACTCGCGAAATCAGTTGTTCTGCAAGGCTTTCCGTTGCCTGAGTGGTCGCTGGCAGTAACGCGCTCAACTCTGCGAACCCGGCATGCCCGAGTATTGCCGGGTCGGCGCCGAGCTCGGCGAGTGTCACTCGGTGCAGTCGGGCCGACGGCAATGTTGCCGCCCATTCTTCGGCGACGGCGATCGGGTGTACCGGGTCGTCGGTCGCGCCGACCACCGCGACCGGCACATTGTTGGCGGCCAACGCTGCCGTCGACGGCCACGCGTACCCCGCGGCCTCGTCCAGCGCCGCGGGTAGATGCGGCCACTGTCCGCGCCACGACTGGGTCAGCGCGTCGGCCAACCACGGCGGACTCGACGCCCGCATTCGCTCGATCACCGCCTCCAGGCCATCGGCTCGCAGTTGCTCGGCGGTAACCGAAGCGCTCAACGCCGCTGGGCACGCGGCGGTTTCGGCACCCGTCCAGGCGGGTAATGCTGTGATGACACCGACAACCGCGGTACGGTGCTCGGCTGCCCAGTCGAGTGCGATCGCGGCGCCGAGGGAGATGCCCGCGGCCAGGACCGGACCGCGCGCCGCGGCAGCGTCCAAAGCCGCGGTACAGCTCCCGATCACGGCCTGCGGGTCCGGTTCGACGGCGTGGAACGCGAGTCCGTGCGCATGGGCGGCAGGCCCGAACGCGCGGGCGGCGAAAGCGGCATCGGAGCCGGTCCCCGGCAGGGCGACCACGGTGACCTGGGGTGGGGTGCACAACACCGACCGAGCGTAGCGGCCGGGCGTTTGCCCATCTACAGTGGCGGTGTACGGCCAACTAGCGGGAGAAGCGTGCCATGTCGTCATCCACGGGCGGACACAAGTCGGGATCGGGTCCGGACTCGGGATATTTTCGTCGACTCGGTCGTCGTCTCACCGCCGATATCGATCAGCTCGACGCCGAGGAATTGGCGGAGACGGTCGATGCCTCCGGTGCCCGGCGGGCCAAGGATTGCTGTCGCGGTGAAGAGGCGACGATTCTGGGCAGGCTCCGCAGTGTCGAGGCGTGTCCGAAGGCGGCCGGTGCCACCGTGCAGGCCGAGTTCTTCGACGGCACCGACGCCATCACCCTGGTGTGGATCGGGCGCAGGCGCATTCCCGGAATCGAACCGGGCAGGCGCATTCTGGTCCGCGGCCGCGTCGGCGACCGCGACGGCCGTAAGGTGATCTTCAACCCCTACTACGAATTGCGCGGGAACAGCTGACGTATGCCCTCCAGCGACGAGTACCGCATTGCCGCGGACCCCGAAGCCACCGTGGCGTTGCCCGTGGTCACCGATGAATCGGTGGACCCGGAGATCGACACCGAGGTCGAGAAGGCCGAACAGACCTTGCTCGAGCAGCTCGGCGGTTTCAGCGGCCTGATCTATTCCACCCTGCCCGTTCTGGTCTTCGTCCCGGTGAACACCTTCGCGGGCCTCACCGTGGCCATCTGGGCCGCCCTCGGCGTCGCCGCCGCCATCCTCATCTGGCGGCTGGTGCAGCGCAGCCCCATCCAGCCCGCGATCTCCGGCTTCCTCGGTGTCGGGGTGTGCGCGCTCATCGCCCAGCGGGTGGGGGAGGCCAAGGGCTTCTTCCTGTTCGGCATCTACACCAGCCTGGTGTACGCGGGCGTGTTCGCGCTGTCGATCCTGCTGCGCAGACCGCTCGTCGGCGTGATCTGGGGCGCGCTCAACGGCCACGGTCACCGCTGGCGCACCGACAAGCGCGTTCGTCAGCTCTACGACCTGGCCACCGGCGTCTGGGTGGTCGTGTTCGGTGCCCGCTACCTGGTGCAGTCACAGCTCTACGACACCGACCACACCACCTGGCTGGCCGTGGCGCGCATCGGCATGGGCTGGCCGCTCACCGCGATCGCCCTGGTGGTCACCGTGTGGGCGGTGCGCCGCGCCGGACATCTGCCTGCCGAGAAAGCCGACAAGTCCGGTGCCGGAACGGAATCCGTGTCCGCGTAAGGGTGGGTAGCGCGCCGCCGGAGGTGGGGAAGTACCCACCCTGGGGTGCCTGGTTGCGACCGCCTGTTCGTCGCACGATCAATGCGTACCGAAAAACACGCGATGATCGTGAGAGGACCGGCGACCATGATGGCAACCGAGCACCGAAATGAGCGACCGGCCACCGCTGCCCGCCGCGACGCCGCCAAGATCCCGGCGCCGGTGCTGTCGGAGAGCAAGCGCATCGGCGCCGAACTCGACGCGCTGATCGGCCCGGCCGCCCGCGGTGACCGCGACGCCGTCGCGGAGATCCTGCGCCTGGTGCATCCGCTGGTGCGCCGGTACTGCTCGGCGCGGATGGGCACCACCGGCCATCTCACCGTCACCGCCGAGGATGTCACCCAGGAAGTCCTGATCGCCACCGTCACCGCCATCCCGCGCTACCGCGATCAGGGCAAGTCGTTCCTGGCCTTCGTCTACGGTATCGCCGCCAACAAGGTCTCCGACGCCTTTCGTCGCGGCAAGCACACCGCCTACCCGACGGCCGACCTCCCCGACACCGCGAGCGCCTCTGCGGGACCGGAGGACTGGGTACTCGCCTTCGAACGCCGCGCCGCCACTCACGAACTGATGAAGGTGCTCGCCCCGAATCACCGGGAGGTGCTGGTGATGCGGATCGTGCTCGGCTGGAGCGCGGCCCAGACCGCCGAGGCCATCGGCACCAGTCCCGGCGTGGTCCGGGTGATGCAGCACCGCGCGCTCACCAAGCTGCGCGCGGAACTGAAAGTGGCGTAAGGGCTACGGCCTCACACCGTGCGTCGCCAGGGTCAGCCGCAGGTCCTCTTCGGCTTCCACCGAGGTGACGAACAGCAGTTCGTCGTCGCCCTCGAACGGATCGTCGGGTTGCGGCACGATCACCCGGCCACCGCGCAGGATCGTCACCAGCGCGGTGTCGCGCGGCATCGACAGCGTGCGCACCGGTTTGCCGGCCAGCTGGGTATCGGCGGGCAGGGTGATCTCGACCAGGTTGGCCTGTCCCTGACGCAGCGTCATCAGCCGCACCAGATCACCCACCGACACGGCCTCCTCGACGAGCGAGGCGAGCAGCCGCGGTGTCGATACCGCCACGTCGACGCCCCACGACTCGTTGAACAGCCATTCGTTGCGTGGATCGTTGACCCGAGCCACCACCCGGCGCACCCCGAACTCGGTCTTGGCGAGCAGCGCGTGCACCAGATTCGCCTTGTCGTCACCGGTGGCCGCGATCACCACCTCGTAGGTCTCGAGATCGGCGTTCTCCAGCAGCGACAGCTCGCAGGCGTCGGCGTGGACCCACACGGCGTCGGGGATGGCGGCCGGGTCGATGTGGTCGAGCTGGCGTTCGAGCAGCATCACCCGATGCCCCCCGCGCAGTAGTTCCCTGGCGATCGAGCGCCCGACCGCGCCCGCTCCGGCGATGGCGACCTTCATATGTTCAGTCCTCGCTCACGGGGGCTTTGGCGGCCAGGGCGATCGCCTCGCCGACGGTGCCGGACGTGGCCGCGACATAGACGATGTCGTCGGCCTGGACGATCGTCTTGGATTCGGGAAGCAGGCCCTGGCCGAAGCGCAGGATGAACGCCACCCGCACCTGCAGTTCGCGTTCCAGATCGCGGACCGTGCGGCCGGACCAGTCCTCGTGCAGGGTCAGCTGGGTCACCGCGACCGCGCCGGTGGGATCGCGCCAGGTGGTGGTCGAGTTGTCGCCGATGAGGGTGCGCAGGAACCGGTCGGTGGTCCACGGCACGGTCGCGATGGTCGGGATGCCGAGCCGTTCGTACACTTCGGCGCGCTTGGCGTCATAGATGCGAGCCACGACACGTTCGACACCGAACATCTCCCTGGCCACCCTGGCCGAGATGATGTTGGAGTTGTCACCGGAGCTCACCGCGGCGAACGCGTCGGCCCGCTCGATCCCCGCGCGGGTCAGCACCTCGCGATCGAACCCGACGCCGATCACCTCCTGCCCGGTGAAGCCCTCACCGAGGCGGCGGAACGCCGCGGGATCGCGGTCGATGACCGTGACCTCGTGACCCACCCGGGTCAGCGCACGCGCCAGTGACGAGCCGACGCGCCCGCACCCCATGATCACTACGTACACCGTGCACCCTCGTTCCTGGCCTACCCGTGGCGTCCGGCAAGGACCGTACCCGCCGGATGCTCCCATCGCCCATTTTCCCCGCGCCGACGCGGTACAAACAATCCGGACATCCCCGTGACGCCGATGAACGTGCGCGCGAAGGTGCTCCTCAATTCCTCTATGCTCAGCCCGGTGTCCAAGTTGACGACGGCAGCCAAGCGTGTGCTGCTCGGCAGGCCGTTCCGTAGCGATACGCTCGGCCACACGCTGTTGCCCAAGCGTATCGCTCTTCCGGTGTTCGCTTCCGATGCGATGTCGTCGGTCGCCTACGCCCCGGAGGAAATCTTCCTGGTGCTGTCGGCGGCGGGCATTTCGGCCTATGTGTACGCGCCGTGGGTCGGTCTCGCGGTAGCCCTGGTGATGGCGGTGGTCGTCGCCAGTTACCGGCAGAACGTGCATGCGTACCCCTCCGGCGGTGGTGATTACGAGGTCGCGACCACGAACATCGGCCCCAACGCGGGCTTGACGGTCGGCAGCGCGCTGCTGGTCGACTACGTGCTCACCGTGGCGGTGTCGATCTCCTCGGCCGCCTCCAATATCGGGTCAGCCATTCCGTTCGTCGCCACGCACAAGGTGCTGTTCGCCGTGGTGGCGATCGCGATTCTCACCGCGATCAACCTGCGTGGCGTTCGCGAATCCGGGACCGCCTTCGCGATTCCGACCTACGCGTTCATCTTCGGCATGGGCGCGATGCTGGTCTGGGGTCTGTTCCGGACCTACGTGCTCGGTGACGACATCCAGGCCGAGTCCGCCGGATTCGGGCTCAACGCCGAAGACGAACATCTCTACGGCATTGCTTTCGCCTTCCTGATCGCGCGCGCCTTCTCCTCCGGCTGCGCGGCGCTGACCGGTGTCGAGGCCATCAGCAACGGTGTTCCCGCGTTCCGGAAACCCAAGTCGCGCAATGCCGCGACCACCCTGCTGCTGTTGGGTTCCATCGCGATCGTGCTGCTGATGGGCATCATTATTCTGGCCCAGAAGATCGGCATCGTTTACGCCCACGACACCTCGAATCTGATCGGCGCACCCGCCGACTACCACCAGAAGACGCTGATCGCCCAGCTCGCCGAGACTGTGTTCCACGGCTTCCCGATCGGTTTCTTCTTCATCACCATCGTCACCGCGCTGATTCTTGTGCTGGCCGCCAACACCGCGTTCAACGGTTTCCCCGTGCTCGGTTCGATTCTCGCGCAGGACCGCTACCTGCCGCGTCAGCTGCACACCAGGGGCGACCGGTTGGCCTTCTCCAACGGCATCCTGTTCCTGTCGGGCGCGGCCATCGCGTTCGTGGTGCTGTTCGGCGCCGAGGTGTCCAAGCTCATCCAGCTCTACATCGTCGGCGTGTTCGTCTCGTTCGTGTTGAGCCAGACCGGCATGCTGCGGCACTGGACGCGGCTGCTGCGCACCGAAACCGATCCGGCGCAACGGTCGAAGATGAAGCGGTCGAGGGTCATCAACGCGATCGGTCTGACGGCGACTGGTGCGGTGCTGGTGATCGTGCTGGTCACCAAGTTCTTCGCCGGCGCCTATATCGCGATCATCGTGATGGTGGCGATCTTCATCGTGATGAAGCTGATCCGCAAGCACTACGACTCGGTCTCGCGCGAACTCGACGAATCCGACTGGGACGGTGTGCTGCCCAGCCGCACCCATTCCCTGGTGCTGGTCTCCAAACTTCACCTGCCGACCCGCCGGGCGCTGGCCTACGCACGGGCGACCCGCCCGGACACCCTCGAAGCGGTGACGGTCAACGTCGACGACGCCGACACCCGCAAGCTGGTACGCGAGTGGGAGAACAGCGAGATCAACGTGCCGCTGAAGGTGATCGAATCGCCGTACCGCGAGGTCACCAAGCCGGTGCTCGACTACGTCAAGCGTGTGCGCAAGAACGCACCGCGCGACGTGGTTACCGTGTTCATCCCCGAATATGTGGTCGGCCACTGGTGGGAGCAGGTACTGCACAATCAGTCCGCGTTGCGGTTGAAGGGCAGGTTGCTGTTCGAGCCCGGTGTGATGGTGACGAGCGTGCCGTGGCAGCTCAGTTCCTCCGCCCGCGCCAAGCAGACAGCAGATGTGAACGCACCGGGATCGGTGCGCCGAGGTTTCGAACGACCAGGAGATCGCGAATGAGCGGCGCACCGGTCGAGGGTGAGAGTGGGTGTAGCCGTGAGTGATTGGAGCGGACAAGAATTCGAGGTCCGTCTCGGGGCGCCGGGGCACGGTGGTTTCATCGTCGCGCGCCACGAGGGCCGGGTCGTGTTCGTGCGACACGGGCTGCCCGGTGAGCTGGTGCGGGCCCGGGTGACCGAGGACCGCGGCGGTTCGTTCTGCCGCGCCGATGCCGTCGAGATCATCGAGGCGTCCCCGGACCGGGTGCCCGCGACCTGTCCCGTGTCGGGACCGGGCGGTGCGGGGTGCTGTGATTTCTCCTTCGCCACGCCCGCGGCGCAGCGTGCGCTCAAGGCCACGGTGGTGGAGGAGCAGCTGCGCCGGTTGGCCAAGATCGAGCGTGAGGTGGCGGTCGACCCGATCGCGGGTGATTCCGGTGCGGTCACCGGCGGTTGGCGCACCCGTGTGCGGTTGGTCGTGGACCGTGCGGGGCGTGCGGGTGTGCATCGCTACCGCAGCACCGAGGTGATCGCGGATCTGGGCTGTCCGCAGCCTGTCGCCGGTGCGCTCGACGGTGTCGCGGATCGGCTGTGGACGCCGGGGGCAGATGTGGTCGTCGCGATCGACGGCGACGGTGTGCGGCACATCGTGGAATTGGCCGAGACGCCGGCCGGCGGCCCGTCCGGTCGCCCCGAGACTCCGCGTGGTGCGAGTCGCGGTCGTGGTCAGCGTCCGGGTCGTCGTCGTGAGTCGGCGCCGCCCGCGGGTGATGAGCGTGGTGCGATCCGGGACCGGGCGGCTTCGCGGAAGTCGGCGATGAACGCGCCTCGTGAAGAGTGTGTGGTCGAAGGTTCAGGTCGGGTTGTGGAGTATGTGGCGGGGCGTCGCTGGGAACTGGCGGCGACAGGGTTCTGGCAGGCACATCGTGGTGCGGCGCAATGCTATTCGGATCTGATCGCCGAATGGTCGGGGCTTGCTCCCGGTGGGTCCGGGTGGGATCTCTACAGCGGTGTCGGTGTGTTCGCCGCACGTCTGGCCGAGCAGACGGGACAGACCGGTGCGGTGACCGGTGTCGAGTCCGCCCGGTCGGCAGTGGTCGACGGTGCTGCGGCGCTGGGTGATCTGCCCTGGTTGGAATTGCGTAGCGACCGGGTCGAGCGGTGGGCTCGAAGTGCCTCCGGTAGGCCGGATGTGGTGGTTCTCGATCCGCCGCGGGCGGGTGCGGGTAAGGATGTCGTCGCCGCCGTCACCGATGCCGATCCTCGTCGGATCGTCCATATCGGTTGTGATCCAGCGGCTTTCGCCCGTGATCTGGGGTTGTACCTGGATGCGGGCTATCACCTTGCGGAGTTGCGGGCGTTCGACGCTTTCCCGGCTACCCACCATGTGGAGTGTGTGGCGTTGCTCGACCGATGACGTGGGTTCGGTAGGGCTGCGGACCTCGGGAGGGGGTCAGTCGAGGGCCCACGTCACTCGGACGCTTGCGCCGACTTCGGTTTCCCCGGGGACCATGGGGACGGGGGAGCTGGCGCGGGCCATCAGCATGGGGGACGAGTCCATCTCGGCACTGATGTCGTAGGCGCGGATCGACGGGGGAGCGGTGTCCTCGGTGATCTGGAGGACGGCGCCCAGGGTTACCCCGGCGCGGGTCGCGTACTGCTCGGCTTTCGCCTTCGCGTCGTCGAAGGCCGCGTCACGGGCTTGCTCGAGCAGTGGAGCCGGGTCGGCGATGCCGCGAGTGAGGCCGCCGAGGCGGACGTCGTCACCGCCCGCCTTCACCGCGGCGGCAACGGTTTCGGCGGGGCCGGTGCCGGTGCCGGTGTCTTCGCGCAGCGCCACACTGAGCCCGGTGGACGCCAGGTAGCCGGAGATCTCGTTGCGCCCGTTGTCGGTGTAGACGGTCTCGGTGCGCACGCTCAAGCCACTGGTCGCCATGTCCGCATCACTCACCCCGGCGGTCCGCAGCGCCGCGACGACCGCGCTCACCCGGTCACCGGCCCGCCCATACGCCGCGGCGACGGTGTCGGCGCGCGATTCCACCGACAACGTCAACCGGATCAGATCGGGCACCGCGCGCACCACCCCGCGCCCGAATGTGGTCGTGCTCGCCTGCCAGGACTTGTTGCTCACCGCGGTACTCCTGTCGGTCGAAGGCTGCTGTGCTGCTCAACGTCTCGCACCCGGACCGAGTTCCATGGCCCGGGTGAGTAATTCTCGGTGTTGCCAGAGGTGGGGTTCGGAGATGGTCAGTAGTTCTCGGCGTTCGCCGATACTGTTCGGACAGCAGCGTTTGGAGATGGTCAGTAATTGTCGGCGTTCGCCGATACTGTTCGCACCGCTGCGTCCATTTGTGCGTACGCCCCGGCCGCAAGTCGTTGCAGCAGGGCGAGTTTCAGCTGGGGGTGCTGCTCGGCGAGCTCGTCGAACACCGCCGGACTCATCACCGCCACTCGCACGTGCGTCTCGGCGACGATCTCGTTGACGAACGGTTCCTTGATCAGCATCGGAATCTCGCCGAACGACATCCCGGCCGACAACGTCACCAGCCGATGCACCCGCCCGTCGGTGCCGGGAAACGTGACCCGCACCCGCCCGTCGAGGATCAGATACAGCCCCGACCGTTGCGACGCGCGCTCGGCGATCACCTCACCACGGGCGAACGTGCGCACCTCGAAATCCGCGCACAACCGGTCCAGATCGGCCGTGTCCAGCCCGACCAGCAGCGGGTGTTCGTCGAGGCTTATCGACGTGCCGACGCCTGTGCCCGGCTGCCGATGCCGGTCCAGCACGACGTCCTCGCACCATTCGGTCGCCGTGTCCCGATCGATGAACACCCGCCCGAGCGGGTCGTCGGGGTCAAGACTCGACACCTCGTGCCCGAGCTTGGCGTCGGGATCGACCAACGCCACCCGGCTGCCGCGCCGCACGAGCTCGGTCTGCAATTCATCGAGCATGTGGCGGGCCACCTGGCTCACCTCGCCGACGCGACGCAGGTCGATCACCAACGCGTCCAGCTCGTCGGCCCTGCCCTCGATCGCCCGCACCGCACGCTCGGCCCCGGCGAACAACAGGTCGCCGTGCAGTTCGTAGACCCGCGCCCGATCACCCTGCTCGGCCAGCACCGCGGCGTCCTCGGGGGTCCGGCGCAACCGCGACGGCAGCTGCGCCACCGAGTAGTCGGCGCGGATCGCCGTGCGCGCCGACCGAGTCACGTGACAGAAGTGCAACTCGAGCCGCCGCGACAGCTCGCGGCACGCGGCGGCCCCGCGCACACTGTTGCCCTGCTCGTCCAGCCTCGGCGAATACACCGAGATCCCGAGCTGACCGGGCAGCACCGCGATGATCCCGCCGCCGACCCCGCTCTTGGCGGGCAGTCCGACCGTGGTCACCCAGTCACCGGCGGCGTTGTACATGCCGCAGGTGGTCATCACGCTGAGCACCCGTTCGGTGAGCGCGGTCGACAGCGCCCGTTCGCGGGTTCTCGGATTGACCCCGTTGTCGGCGAGGGTCGCGGCCATCACGGCCAGATCGGCGCAGGTGATCTCGATCGAGCACTGCCGGAAGTACCGGTCGACCGCGTCGTCCGGGTCGACGTCGATGATGCCGACCGAGCGCAACATGTACCCGATCGCCCGATTGCGGTACCCGGTGCGGGCCTCGGATTCGTAGACCGCCTCGTTCATCGTCAACTCGCGCCCGGCGAACCGGGAGTAACAGCGACGGACCCGCTCGAACTTGTCGGCGGCGTCGCGGCCGTTGATCAGCGAGGCCGCGGTGATGGCCCCGGAGTTGATCATCGGATTGCTCGGACGCTGGCTGTCCGGTTCGAGGCTGATTTCGTTGAACGGTTCGCCCGACGGCTCCACATCGATGTGCGCGGCCACCCCGTCGAGCCCGCGATCGGCGAGGGCGAGCGCATAGGTGAACGGCTTGGAGATGGACTGGATGGTGAAGCTGATGTCGGTGTCGCCGACCTCGTAGACGAGCCCGTCGGCGGTGGCCAGGCACAACCCGAACGAATCCGGTGCGACCGCGGCGAGCTCGGGGATGTAGTCGGCGGGTGCGCCGGAGGTGTCGTCGCGGCAGACCGCGTACACCTCGTCGAGTATGCCCGCCACCACACCCGGGTCGATCGTGCGCGTCGCGCCGTGCGGTCGGGTCACAGCGTCACTGTAGGTCGCGTCGTCGGCGGGCCGGGCGGGGACGCGCGGGAGATTGTCCTCACAGCCGAGAACGCGGTGAGGTAAGCCTTTGCCGAACCCGATTTCCGCTCGCGCGTCCTGTTCAGCGGGCATGCGGGAGTATCGTCGTCGCGACCGTAGGCCTTGCCGTGCCCACGCGGGGAAGGGCCCGCGGGCCGGTGCCCGTCACGCGGGCAAATACACTGGGCAGATCACAATGTAGTCCGGAGGGAGCGAGTTCAGGTGGGAGTGCTGTCGCGGGTGGATTCACCCGAAGATCTGCGCCGGCTGAGCGTGCCGCAACTGCGGGAACTGGCGGGCGAGATCCGCGAGTTCCTGGTGCAGAAGGTCGCCGCCACCGGAGGCCATCTCGGCCCCAATCTCGGGGTGGTCGAGCTGACCATCGCCCTGCACCGGATTTTCGATTCGCCGGCCGACCCGTTGATCTTCGACACCGGTCACCAGGCGTACGTGCACAAGATCCTCACCGGCCGCAAGGATCGCTTCGACTCGCTGCGCAGCCGCAACGGCCTGTCGGGCTACCCGAGTCGCGCCGAGAGCGAACACGACTGGGTCGAGTCCTCGCACGCGTCGGCCGCGCTGTCCTACGTCGACGGCCTGGCCAAGGCGTTCGCGCTCACCGATCAGGACCGCACCCCGGTCGCGATCGTCGGGGACGGCGCGCTCACCGGCGGCATGTGCTGGGAGGCGCTCAACAACATCGCGGGTGCCCCCGATCGTCCGGTGGTGGTGGTGGTCAACGACAACGGCCGTTCGTATGCCCCCACGATCGGTGGACTCGCCGATCGCTTGACCGCGCTGCGCACCCAGCCCGCCTACGAGCACGCGCTCGTCGCCGGGAAACGCATTCTGAAAAGTATTCCCGCGGTAGGGGATTCGGCGTATTCGATGGTCCACGCGCTCAAGGCCGGGATCAAGGACGCGGTGAGCCCGCAGGAACTGTTCTCCGACCTCGGCATGAAGTATGTGGGCCCGGTCGACGGCCACGATCTCGTCGCGCTCGAGGCGGCGATGCGGCGCGCCAAGGACTTCGGTGGTCCGGTGGTCGTGCACGTGGTCACCCGCAAGGGCAACGGTTACGAGCACGCCGAGAACCACGTCGCCGACCAGATGCACGCCTGCGACCCGATCGACGTCCGCACCGGCCGCCCGCTGGCGGGCAAGAAGCCGAAGGGCTGGACCGCGGTGTTCTCCGAGGAGCTGATCGAACACGGCTCGCGTCGTGAGGACATCGTCGCCATCACCGCCGCCATGCCCGGCCCCACCGGTCTGGCCGCGTTCGGCGAACGCTTCCCCGAGCGCATGTTCGACGTCGGCATCGCCGAACAGCACGGCATGGCCTCGGCCGCCGGTCTGGCGCTGGGCGGCATGCACCCGGTGATCGCCATCTACGCCACCTTCCTCAACCGCGCGTTCGACCAGCTCTTGATGGACGTAGCGCTGCTGAAGCAGCCCGTCACGGTCGTGCTGGACCGCGCGGGCGTCACCGGCCCCGACGGTGCCAGCCACAACGGCATGTGGGACTTCTCGCTGCTCGGCATCATCCCCGGCATCCGCGTCGCCGCCCCCCGCGACGGCGCTACCCTGCGCGAGGAACTGGCGGAGGCGCTCGCCGTCTCCGACGGTCCCACCGTGCTGCGTTTTCCGAAAGGCAGTGTCGCCGAAGACATCACGGCCGTGGAACGTCTCGACGGACTGGATGTGCTGCGGCTGGCCGTCCCCGGTGCCGGTTCGGCGCAGTCCCAGCACGGTGACGTCCTGATCGTCGCCGTCGGCCCCTTCGCCGAGACCGCCATGCAGGTCGCCGAACTGCTCGATCCCCAAGGGATTTCGGTCACCGTCGTCGACCCGCGCTGGGTCATCCCGGTTTCCGACACCCTGGTCAAGCTCGCCGAGAACTACCGCCTCGTCGTCACCGTCGAAGACGGCGGCCTGCACGGCGGCATCGGCTCCACCGTTTCCGCCCGCCTGCGTGACGCGGGTCTGGACGTCCCCACCCGCGATCTCGGTGTGCCCCAACAGTTCCTGGACCACGCCTCCCGCAACGAGATTCTCGAAGAACTCGGCCTCACTCCCGATGCCATCGCCCAGCGGATCGGCGGCTGGCTGCAATCGCGCTGATCCGGGCCGTATAGCGCGCGGCCGAGTACCCGCTGAGCCGTTCTCGGCTCAGCGGTCAGGCCGCCGGGCCACGACGGCGAAGTTCAACGGGATGCGCGGCGTGCCGTCTCGCAGCGTCCACCCTTGCTCGCAGGGCACGAGATCGGAAAACGCGGGCCAGTCCATATAGGGCAGTTCCGTCAACGCCTCGATCACGAGCCCGGCCCCGAGCAGCGCTCCGACGATCTCCCCCAGATCGTGGCGCCACTCGTGATTGGTGGTGTGGGTGATCTGCCCGTCCGATTCCTCGGTGTAGGTACCCGAGTCCGAGTAGCTCCGAGCACCACCACCGCCGAGGTAGTCGTCGTCGATCGCCCACGGTTGGCACTGCATCGCGCCCAGAATCGGATGGTCGTCGCGGATCACGAACACCCCACCCGGTTCGAGCAGATCATGGATCGACCGCGCCCACGCGGTGAGCTCCGGCAGCCAGACGATCGTTCCCGCGCTGGTCACGATGGTGTCGAAGCGCCGGTGGAGCACTGCCGAGGCGAACCGCGCGTCCCCTTCGACCCAGGTGATGTCGCGACCGTCGGCCTCGGCGATCCGCGCCGCGTGTCGCAGCGAGTTCGGCGACAGATCCAGTCCGTGTACCTCCACCGCGCCCAACCGCGCCCAGGACACGGTGTCGGTGCCGATGTGGCATTGCAGATGCAGCAGGGACCGACCCTGGATCCCGGATGCCGGGAGGTGTGGCGCCAGCATCGCGAGATCGTTGCGCACCACCGAGGAAATGTCGTCCGGATCGGCCAAGAAGGCATCGACGTCGTACATCCGCGAACGCGCGTGCACGTCGGCCCGGTCGTCCCAGTTCGCGCGGTTGGCGGCGATCGCTTCGGCTTCGGGCACAACCGGTTCAACCGGCGGATTCTGAATTGCCATGAACACCTGTATAGCCCTGTAACTGCCTCGGCGCGAGGGAGTTTCCGACGACCAGTCGGAGGATGAAGCCATTCTGCCTCAGCGGCGCGACAGCTGCCCGCTGCTCCGAATCGACATCGACCCCGCCGCAACCCGCGGCAGGGTCGATGCGTGCCTATCGGTACGCGGGCTCGTTGTCCTCGCGATAGATCGCGAGCGCCGATTTCATCAACCGCACCAGCGCTCCTCGCGCGTCACCGGTATCACCTGGGCGTGCCTCGATCACCGAGCCACGTTCGGTGATCAGGTAGCGCCCATCCGGGAAATCCATGACGTGGAAGCCCTGACCGGGTTGCGGCCGGTTGTCGATCGCGGCGCCCGGATAGCCCGCCACATATACCAGTGTCGACCGTGTTCGCCCGAAGAAATCATCCGCTTTCTGCTGCGGAGTGCGCCGATCGGCCGCCCACGGATCGTAGGGCGTTTCCTCGTCGATGTCGTTGCTGTTCATCGTGAACCCTTCCCCGGCTGCCGCCCCCGTCTTCGGCAGCCGGGAAAGGAGCTTGTCGGGCAGCTGCTCGATCTCGAGCATGCTCATCCGGATGTCACCACCGTCGCGGTCGAGCGGCACCCGCTGCTGTTCCACCAGCACCGCCTGCTGCCCCTGCACCGCCGCGAACGACCGCAATTTCTCCCCGTCGCCGTACCCGGCCAGTTCGAATCGCGCTTCCGGCTCGCGCAGAATCCGCAACGCCGTTTCCAGGGACTGGTCGAACATCGGCAGAATCCGCTGCGCCTCGTCGTGCCACAGCCGGTCGTAGTCGTCCACGGTCACCGCATCCGATTGCGTCTGCAGGGGGTAGGGCAGCACATCCCGATCCGCCGCCCGCCACAGCACGGTGAACCCGAGGGCGCTGAACTGCCACTGAGTCACGTTCACTCTCCGATCACAGGGGGAACGGTTCTGGCTCGCTGATCTTCGCTGAGCCCGGTGAGTTCTTCACCGTTCTCCTGAGTGATCAGATAGTCCTTCGTCCCGGCTTCCTTCTCGTCGTCGCCCTTGCCGCGACCGGCACCGGCACCCATACCGCCCATGCCCGACATTCCACGGCCCGCGCCGCCGGAACCCGCGCCGCCTGCGCTCGCGCCCGCCTTCCCAGCGGTCGCGCCTCCTGGCGTGCCCGGAACGGCCGCTCCTGGAACGCCGGAACCGGGTGTGCCCGCACCGGGCGAACCCCCGCCTGGCGAGCCACCGGTTCCCATCGGTGTCGTCGAGGCGGGTGTGGTGCCTGCCGGTGAGGTCGGGGTGGTCGGCACGGTGGACTGTGGTGTCGTCGCGGCCGGCTCCGTGCTCGACGGCGTGGTGTCGTCGCCGGTGTCGTCGTCGGAGGGATCCTCCGTCGTCGGCTGTTCAGTGGTCGGTTGTTCGGTGGTGGGCTGTTCGGTAGTGGGCTGCTGGGTGGTCGGCTTCGTGCCGGTGGTGTCGTCTTTGCTGCCCTGGTCGTCGCCCGGCTTCGATCCGGTGTCGAGGGGGTTGTAGGGCTGTGGCACCAGTGGGACATCGGTGTCCGCGATCTTGATCGCCTCGTAGTAGATGCCCTTGACCACCTCCGCCCCTTCGGATTTCGCGGTGTCGGCGTTGTGGCTGTCCATCTTCCAGGTGGGTCCGGGGATATAGCTCGCGATCCCGCTGAGCGTGGACCCTTCGTGCGGCTTCACCCGATCCTTGGCGATCTGCATGGCCGACTCGACGACCTTCACCTTCTCGGCCATCATCTGCGCCGACCCGAGGAGGTTGCCCGACTTCTCGACATATTCTTTGATTCCCGCACCGGCGCTGGCACCCGCGTTGCCGGTCCATTTCTCGGCGATCGCTGTCCCGATCTGGGCGTCGTAGGTCTTGAACCCCTCTTCGAGCTTGTTGCGCAGGGTTTCCCAGCGGGTGTGCAACGTATTGACGTCGGTCATCGACATCGCGGAGACCCGCTCGTACAGATCCGACATCTGGCTCGGCTCGTCGTACGAGACAACCTGCGGCTTCTGATAGGTGCCGTCGAAGTCGGTCTTCAACTCCGCCAGCCGATTCCGTGCGATGTGTGCGTCCGGACTCTCATCCGTTGAGCGGGTCGGCTTGCTGCCATCGGCGTAATCCTTCAACGTGAGGTAGGTGCTACCTCCCGGGATGGTGTTGACGACGGCCCTGCCGAGGTTGTCCAAGAATGACACTATTGACCACCGGGGATGTTGGCGCCCTGGGAATTCAGCGCTTGTGCTTGAGCTACTTGCTGGTCTTCGTACTTCTTCACCGAGATCTCGATGGTGTCGCGGATGAGCTCAAGGACCGCTATATGCTCCTCAAAGGCAGTTTTGAAATCTCGTTCGCCACCGATGGCCTTCATGCCGAGCATCGTCGCCAGCTCGTCGGCTGCATCGAAGCGGCCGAGTCCGGTGACGCTGGCCAGCATCTGGAGATCATTCTTGAGCTGCGTGAATAGGGCGATTTGTGTATTGCTTGCATCCCGGCAGCTTGTAGCGACCGACGGATCCAAGTAGAGGCGTCCTGCTTTGGCCTCTTCGTTCAGGTACTGCCAGCGGGACTTCTCGTCAGTTGGAGCCACCGCACCCCCTATATCGTTGTAATTCTATCGTGGAAGGAGTGGAACGATCGCTTCTGCAATCGGTGTTAGCCGATCGCATGGCGGTACAGACTTCGACTTAGAGCTGACATTCAGCATGCCGAGTTGTACGAATCCCGTGCTTGTCGGGAACATGATCGTGCAGTCTTCATTTACATCGTTGTGGCTTTGCCGGTACTTAGTTCCTGCGCGGCCGGCGATAGTCACGTCTGCAAAATCGACGTTGCCGGGCTTTGCCCTGACTTCATCGGAGGTGTGCACTGACGATGCGACCGAGATCCCGTAATTCGGCGGGAACTCGTTCTCTTCCCACAGGCAGATCTTCCATCCTGGCTCTTCTGCTCCGAGGATGCCTGACCGCTTCGATGCGAGGTCGATGTCGAGGCTTGTCAACGTCGAATCCGGGATCTGCGAACACGGATCCCACAAAGCCGCCGTGGCCGCCGACAGATCCGTAGACGTACTCGGCTGTGCGTTCCCACTCTCAGTGGTGGAACATCCCGCCACCGCAAGCACCCCACACAACACAGTGGTCACCACCACAGACCGTCGCCGCACGAGCATCCTCCGTCTTCCCCGATCACCGAGCCACACCAGCCGGCCGAGCCCGTCACCAACCCCACGGCCGCCCCGAGTACTCCCCGCACCCGGCCACCCCGTCGTTCCGCACAGCCTACGACACCACCCCACCCAATTCACCCCACAGCCCCCGCCCCATGGAACCTCCACAACCACACCGAGTTCCGCCGCGCCAAAATTCTGCCAACCCTCCACAGCAACCCACGCCCGCCGGCCGACGGCCGCGAGTCACACGGTCGAGCCCTATCCTCACCGCCCTGCCCATCCCGCACAATCGCGCACCGATGTGGCACTCCTGCACACCCTTAGACGCACCGAAGCCCGTTCTGGTTCCATCGATTTCACCACCATCATCAACCCATCCCGATCCGCTACGCTCGGCCATTGGCACTGCGTGCCGCAGGTCGTCGCGATTGGGTCCGACCTGCTCGATCAGGATCGAACACCGTAGGTCACGGGCAGGGAGTCCCGCCGACCAGGGGTGGCATGACGTACGAGGGGCGGGGCATCACCATGACCAGCGCTGGCGGGGAACTCAGCATCTCCCCGGACAAGATCAAATCCCACGCCACCAACGTCACCTCGGCTGGTTCAGGGTTGACCGAAGCCCTCGAAGCAGCCCAAGCCGTCTCAGCCCCCTCCGACGCTTTCGGCAAACTCTGCGCCTTCCTCGGTCCCTTGTTCGTCGACTCGGTCGAAACCGACGGCATCGACGCGATCCAGGCCGCGATCGATGCCTTCGGTAACACCAGCTCGAACCTGACCGCCGTCGCTGACGCGTTCACCACCCGCGACACCACCAACGCCGCAGCGCTCAAGACCCAAGAGTCCGGCCTGTAATGGCCGCCAACCCCCTCATCGCCGCTAAGGAAGACACCACCGACTGGTCCACCGGCATCAGCCTGGTCAGCTCCGTCACCGACCTCTCCGACGCGATCTCGGGCGGTTCCTGGATCGAAGTCGGCCTCGGCGTCATCGGCCTCGGCGCCGAAGCAGTCTCCCTCGTCGTCGACCCACTCGGCACCCTCGCCGGTTACGGCGTCGGCTGGCTCATCGAACACTGCCAACCCCTCCAGGATGCCCTGGACTGGATCGCCGGCGACCCCGCCCAGATCGAGGCCTACGCCAAAACCTGGGATAACGTCGCCACCCGCATCAGCGAAGTAGCCACCGCCCAAAACGCCGCCGTCACCGCAGACGTCGCGGACTGGACCGGCCAAACCGCCACCGCCTACAAATCCGCGGCTTCCAACACCACGAACCTGCTCACCGCGGCCAACACCGCAGCCACGGCCGCAGCTTCAGCGATCCGTATGGCAGGCGGGATCGTGGCCGCGGTCCGCGAAACCGTCCGAGACCTGGTAGCCCAAACCGTCGGCCGCCTCGCGGTCTGGGCTGCGGAACTGGTGTTCTCGGTCGGTCTGGCGACCCCGCTGGTCGCGGTCCAAGCCACCGCCTACATCGCGAAAACCGTTGCGACGATTTCGAAGTTGTTCTCGAAGCTGGCCAAGACGATGTCGAAGCTGAAGCCACTGTTGAAGCAGCTGAAGTCGGCGTTCGGTGATATCGCGAAGGCATTCAAGAAGACCCCGTCCAAGTCGAAGAATGCCGACGACACCAGCACGAGCCCCGCGGGCGCGAAGAACACCGACACCTCGACAACACCCTCGACCACGAAACAGCCTGACGCTCCGACGACCCCGGCGAGCACGCCTGACACACCCGGAAAGACAACAGAGAGCCCGGACACCTCGGGTAGCACGAAACCAGCGAGTACCCCGGGCGATGGAGGAAAGCTTCCCGACCAGTCAGGCTCGGAGAAGCCCGACCTCAACAAGACCGCGAAGCAAACCACCGACTGCGGCGACCCGGTCGACGTCGCGACCGGCGAGTTCCTACTCCCCGCAACAGATGTCGAGCTGCCTGGCGTGTTGGCCTTGGTGTTGACCCGCCGCCACCGCTCGTCCTACAGGTTCGGCCGATGGTTCGGGCCCTCCTGGGCAGCGACACTGGATATGCGCGTCGAAATCGACCAAGTCGGCGTCCGATTCGTCGGACCCGACGGTGAGCTGTGGCAATTCCCCCACACCGCCCCCGATGTCCCGGTCCGGCCGGTACACAAGGGCAACCGCGCGACGATGACTCGCACCGAAACCGGCGGATACTCGGTCCACGACCCTGACCGCGAACTCACCTGGAGCTTTCGACCCACCGGGACTACAGCCGCGTCAGAAACTCCGCTCGGCATCTATCCGATTGCCGAGATCGCCGACCGCCACCACAACCGAATCACCTTCCACTACACCAGCACCGGCCAACCCTCCGAGGTCACTCACTCCGGCGGGTACCGCGTCCGCGTAGACACCGACAGCGACCGCGTCACCGCGCTGACGGTGCTCGGCACCACCCCCACCGGCGAAGCGCTCGCAACCACTGTGCGCGAATTCGGTTACACGGCAGGTGACCTCGCCTCGGTCACCAACGGTGTCGCCGCGACCACAACCTTTCGCTACGACGATGAGCACCGCATGCTGTCGTGGCGCGACTCCCGTAGCACCGAGATGCACAACACCTACGACCGGTCCGGACGGGTCATCAAACAGGTCGGTACCGACGGCATCCTGTCGGCCACTTTCGCGTATGAACCGCTTCCCGAATTCCGGCGCTCGCGCACCCATCACACGAATTCCCTCGGCGCGACCACCGTCTTCGAGTTCGACGAAGACCTGTGCCTGCGCAACCTGATCGATCCGCGTGGCGCGACATCGATCACCGACTACAACGAGTACCGCAAACCGATCCGTCACGTCCGACGCCTACGCCAACACCACCACCTACCTCTACAACGCCGACGGCGACCTGGTCCTGGTTCGACGCCCCGACCAACAAGCCATCACCATCAGCTATGCGTCCCGACGCCGTCCGGCCACGATCACCAATGTTGACGGCACGACCATCACTCGCACCTATGACGAGCACGGTAACCTCACCAGCGTCACCGACGCCGACTCCGTCACCACGACCTACACCCATCACCCGTGTGGCGCACTGGCGTCGATCACCACCTCCGCTGGCGCTACCACCAGCTTCGACGTCGATCTTGCCGGACTACCGATTCGGATCACCGAGCCGGGCCCCGCGGCTACCACCGTCACCCGCGACGGCTTCGGTCGCCCCACCATCATCACCAACCCCCTCGGCGACACGACTATCCACCACTATTCGGCCGAGGGAAAACTGCTCTCCCGCACCGATGCAGACGGCACTACCCAGTCCTGGACCTACGACGGCGAAGCGAACCTGCTCACCCACACCAACCAGATCGGTGCGCATACCCGCTATATCTACGGCACCTTCGACCTCGTCAGCAGCCGCGAAACCGGCGACGGTGCGATCACTACCTACACCTACGACACGGAACGTCTACTCACCTCGGTCACCAACCCCCTCGGTGACACCTGGACATACGAATACGACCCGTCCGGCAACGTCAATAGCGAAACCGACTACAACGGGTCGGTCACCCGAACCGAATACGATCTGCTGAACCGGCCCAGCACCATCACCACACCGGCGGGTGTCCAACGTCGACACAACTACGACGTCCTCGGCCGATTCACCGGTGTCAGGACCGATGCCGGTGAATGGATCACCAACACTTACACCGCAGCTGGGCACCTCGCGATGGCTCGAAACGGCCTAGACGACGACACTGTCCATTCGGTCACCTTCGCTCACTCTCCCGCCGGTCGGGTTTTGTCCCAGCATGTCGATGGACGTGCTGTCACTTACGAATACGACGAGCACGGGCGCCGCGCTAAGTACACGACCCCAACGGGGGTATCGACGAGCTACGAACACACCTCGACCGGACAGATCGCTGCCCTCACTACCAACGGTCACCGCTTCGACTTCACCCACGATTCGATCGGACGCCAAAATAGTTGGCACAGCGCCGGAATCGGACAACACAACACCTACAGTCCCGTCGGCTACATCGCGCGCCGCGAACTCGTACAACTCGATCCGCAGACCAGTGCCCCCATGGAGTTGCTCGAACGCGACGAATATGATTGGCGCCCAGATGGTTACATCACCAGACATACCACCACATCGCCTATCGCGAACCGGCATCGCGACTACACGCTGGACGTAATCGGTCGTATCACCCATGTCGCCGGCCCCAGCTCCAGCGCTACCGAGAAGTACACATACGACGCGCTGTCGAACATCACCATCGCCGAAGTCACTGGGGCACCCTTTGATCCCATCGCACCGAACCCACCGGCAGGCGACCCAGCCACCGATCCGCGCTTCGAGTACCGCAACAACCTCCTTGTCCGCGCAGGCAGGACCCGCTACCACTATGACCCCGCCGGTCGCCTCATCCGCAAAGAGAAGTCCCGGCTATCCCGTAAAACCGCCACCTGGCACTACCGATACAACGCGTTCGATCAACTCATCGAAGTCACCACCCCGGACAACAACACGTGGTTCTACACCTACGATCCCTTCGGCCGCCGAACCACCAAACAACACCCCGAGAGCGAAAGCCGCACCGAATTCACCTGGGATGGTGTCCACCTGACCGAACAAATCACGCACACGCGGGCCGACCGGCACGCCACCTCCTGGACCAAACACCCTGGCACTCATATACCCCTCACTCAAACAATCGATGACCGATTCTGGGCGATCATCACTAACCTCCAAGGCGCCCCCACCCACCTCGCTAACCCGGCAACCGGCGAAATCGAATCCACCGCTACCACCGCCCTCTGGGGAAAAACCACCTGGACCGGCCCTGCCACCGATCTCCGCTTCCAAGGCCAACAACATGACCCAGAAACCGGCCTCCACTACAATCACCACCGCTACTACGACCCAGAAACCGGCCGTTACCTCACCCAAGATCCCCTGGGCCTCGCACCGTCGTCAAATCCGAACACCTACCCGCACAACTCCACCGCGTGGACCGACCCACTGGGCCTGACACCATGTCGAGACGAGGATGGCGCGTACCGATTCCGGTCACCCAACCCGGACCATCCGACTGACGGTCGACTTGATGACCTCATGAACAGAACTTATGACCCAATGGTCGATTGTTCAGAAATCGCCGATTGGATGTTGCGGCGAGCCGATGGCGAGGGACGTATCATCCGATATGAGCCAGCGCCGGGGAGCACCCTAGAGACGCCAGAAGCCGGCGGGAGGATTATGGAGCAGTATGTATTCCATGAGGTGTACACAGATGGCCGATATGCCTACGACCCCCGACTGTCTCAGACTCCAATTCCGCTGGGGGATTATCAAAGTGTCATGCGCAGTTTGAATCCAGGGATGAGTTGGCGATGAAAAAACCTTCATCGGACTCAACGCCAAGTCTGCGAGTATTGAGGATCCTCTCCAAGCTCGGAGAGGTGGAATGGGCGCGAATAGATGTAGGATACGACGATCGAAACAAACGTCGCACGCCACCGTTCGTTGTATGGAGATATAAAGAAGAAACCGCCGCAACCCGAAATTCAATCATGGATGGCGTGGGATCCTATCGAGGAGCGGTTGATTGGTACGCGGAGAATAGTCGAGGAAGGAACTGGCTGATTCAACCCTCTAGGGTGCCAGCGGATTTCTTACCTCGACTTGATGTCGGATATATGGAACTTCCTCTGAAAATATCGGAAGTAGATCCAAATTTCTGCGAATCTGCAATTTCAGACTTCCATTCACTCTTGGGGCACCTCGATAGAGTATGGACTCGGTCGGCCTGACTTCGGACCCCTTCTGTAGGCAACCCCGAAGAATTGTACGCGAAGATTGAGGCCTTCCTCCTCGTCGGCGGTGCCCGCAATAGTCCGGCAGTCCGTCTCGGCAGAGCCGGGGAACCAGGTCGGGGAACGGGAGTTGCTCGGTAGAGCTTAGGCTTCCCGATGATGGAGCTTGATGGGAGCGAGGCGATCTCGACTTTGGTGGTCGGCGGTGTAAGCGTCGAGATGTGGCGGGGTGGTGTCGAGATGCCTCCCGTCGTCACTTCGGATAGTTTTGAATCTAGTGTCGAAGTAGGCAATGAGCTGAGAATATCGATTGGAAAGCAGTTTTTTTTCGACCTCATCGGCGTCGGTAAGGCTGAACTCATTGGGATGTGAAAACAATGGTCGAGTTTATTTTCACGGTCCGCGATGACTCTCCAGAGGATGGATATTCTCTAGGCGACCTGGATGTGCTGGGTAACTCGGGATCAGTTACCACTCGCGGTCTCGAGCACCCTGATAAACGTATGATGGTGTATCCCTCCGCTGCCGCTCTTCTCTTCGAGGCTCGCCTACTGGCCAGTCGTGGAAAGGGCAATGGGAGGTTCGAAGGTCATGGTTCCATGTTCGTGATCGAGTTTTCACTACAGAAGGGCCGCGTAGCTACCCGACACGGTAAGATGGTGTTTGATTCCACTCCGTTGTCGGAATTTCTTTGCGCTGTCTACGATAGCGCGAAATCTCTGCATAACCATGGCTTCAGTGCCATTGAAGATAATCGCAAGGTATTGAATGTGTTGGAGAAGGAGATAGATGTATTCGAAGTGTGGCGAACATCCCTTGATGTCAAGCATGTGAAATCAAATGATAGACGGAACCGTTGACTTATAGATTGGGGCGTTTGATCGAGCGCGCTGTCGTCGATATCACCATGAAATTCACTAATTGGCGCAAGCTGGTGTTGATATCGTGGCAACCACGAAGGGTGATAGTCTGGAATTTGTGCCAGACTACGTGTGGGAGGTCAATTTCGCGACCCGCCCGAACGTGAAGATGTCGGGTTTGATCGCGGGTGATTCAGGGGTAGGACGAATCTGTTTGGTCTGCTGACCGATTCATACTGGCGGGAGTTGAGATGGTCGAGATTGGGTTCACCGAGGGCGATCTGCCACCGGAAAGTGGCGATGTGCATCCGGAGGTGGCGGAATTGTCCAGGAGTGACGCGCCGCTGCCAGTCTTCCGAAGCGGCCGCACACGCTGTGCGAGCGAGATGGACAACGCTGTGTACGCGCATATCAAGCAGCAGACATCGCGGCGGTGATTGCCGTTGCCGACACGCCACGGCCGGTGTCGGACTAGTCGGACGCGGGTGTCAGTGCGCTGGTCAAGGCGGGGACCGCGAGAGTGCGTTGCCAGTTGCGGGCGCCGCCGACGAGGAGGAACGCCTCGATCTTCGCGGACAACTCTTCGGGGGTGCCGACATTCTTGTAGTCGGGGAGTCCGTCCCAGCACAACCGACGAACCAGGTCGGGGGAGAGGAGATTCTCGACCGGGATCGAATGTTCGGTGGAGAGTTCGCCCATCGAACCACGGGCGGTGGTGAGGCGGGCGGCGGCGATGGGGTCTCGGCGTTCCCAGCGGTTGACCGGTGGTGGGCCGTCGAAGGGGAGGGTTAGCGGGGGGAGTTGTTTGTCGGGGAGGGTGCGGCCTCGTTCGACCGCGGCCAGCCAGTCGCGGGAGTAGCGGCGTTGGCGGGGGCCGCCGAAGACGGGGAGGGTGCGGAGTTGGGCGATCGAGCGGGGTTCGCCGGTGGCGGCGGCGATGATGGCCGAGTCGGGGAGGATGCGGGCGGGGGCGACGTCACGGGCGCGGGCGAGTTCGTCGCGGGTGGTCCACAGTTCGCGCACGATCGCCAGCTGGCGGGTGCGGCGCAGGGTGTGGATGCCGGAGGTTCGTCGCCAGCGGTCGGCCTTGGGGGAGGGTGGGTCCATGGTGCGGACGTGTTCGAATTCCTCTGCGGCCCAGTCGAATTTGCCCTGAGTGGTGAGGTCGGCGGCGACGGTGTCGCGGAGTTCGAGGAGCAGTTCGACATCGAGAGCCGCGTAGTTGAGCCATTCGTCGGGCAGCGGGCGGCTCGACCAGTCGGCGGCGCCGTGGCCCTTGCGCAGGGAACGGCCGAGCAGGTTTTCGACCATCGCGGCCAGGCCGACGCGTTCGTAGCCGGCGATCCGGCCGCCGAGTTCGGTGTCGAACAATCGGGCTGGGCGCAAACCCAGTTCGGCGAGGCCGGGCAGGTCCTGATCAGCGGAGTGCAGAACCCATTCGAGGTCGTTGATCGCCTCGGCCAAAGGAGTCAGTGCATCGGTGACGGGAATCGGGTCGATGAGGAACGAGCCCGCGCCTTCGCGACGGAGCTGGATCAGGTACGCCCGTGCCGAGTAGCGGAAACCGGACGCGCGTTCGGCGTCGACGGCCAGGGGTCCGGTGCCCGCGGCGAGGGTTTTGGCGGCCGCGGCGACCTCGTCGGCGGTCGCCAGCACAGGTGGAACCCCCTCGGCAGGGACGAGCAGTGGCTCTGCTGCGGTGGGTTCCTCGGCGACCGACATAGACGTGAACTCTACGTGGCGATCAAGGGCGATCGGTGCGGGTATAGGACTCCGGTCGTAAATGGGTTACCCCGGCGGGCGGCAACCCGGCGGCAAAGGCCAGCACCTCGCAGAACGCTTCGACGTGTCGACGCATCTCGGTGGTCGTCGCTGTCCACGACGCGCGCAGTTCGAGCTGGTGGGCGCGGGGTGGGCCCGCGATATCGCCGTAGCGGACCGAGCTGGTCGCGGTGACCGTGCCGCCGAGGGCGGTGAACGGTTCGCCACGCGATTCCAGGGAGTCGACCAGCCAGCTCCACGCCACCTCGGGTAGCAGCGGGTCGGCGGCCAGGGCGGCGTCGATGTCGGCCTGGATGTAGGCGACGAGCCGGAACACACCGTTCCAGGCCTCGTCGCCGTCGGGGTCGTGTAGCAGGATCAGCCTGCCGAACGCGTCGCCCTCGGAGTCGGTGGGCACCATCGGGCTGTCGGGGTGGGTGACCTCCGCTCCGAGCGCATAGGAGAACGGCGCCAACCGTTGCGGAGGACGGATAGGCGCCAGCTCGATTCGAGGGTGCACTGTTGCGGTGCCCATCGCATCGACCGCCGCCCGGAAAGGAGCAGGCTCGCGGGGCGTTCCCCCGGTCGGTGCGGCGCCGTCGCGGATGTCGAGCGGTGTCACGAGGAGGAACGGTAGACGGTGGGCGCCCGACGCCGTCGGAGGCGCGCCGCCGTGCGCGTTGCGGTGCCGTTCGCGTTGCGTAGGGCGCATTCTCGAGGTCGGCGCGATGCGCGATGTGCGACGCGAGGGGGTGCGGCGGGTGTCGGGTACTCGACCGGCTGAACGTGTGGTCGGTCCCACACCCGCCTGGGCGTGCGGTTCGTCCGGGCTCGACGCTTAGGATGAACGGTGATGAGCACTTACACCCGCCGCCGGTTGACCGATGCCCCTTTCCTGGCCGCCGCCACCGGCGCGACGCCCAGCAGGCGCCCGGTGTGGTTCATGCGTCAGGCCGGTCGGTCACTGCCCGAGTATCGCGAACTGCGCAAGGGCGTCGGCATGCTCGAGTCGTGCTTCGACCCGGAGCTGGTGTGTGAGATCACCATGCAGCCTATTCGCCGGCACGGCGTCGATGCGGCAATCCTGTTCTCCGACATCGTCGTTCCGCTCAAGGCCGCGGGCATCGACCTCGACATCGTGCCCGGTGTCGGCCCGGTCATCGCCTCGCCGGTACGAACCGAAGCCGATGTGCGCGCGCTGCCGCGACTGCGTCCCGAAGAGGTCGGCGCGGTCACCGAAGGCGTGCGGTTGCTCACCGACGCGCTCGGTGATACCCCGCTCATCGGCTTCGCGGGTGCTCCGTTCACCCTCGCCTCCTACCTGGTGGAAGGTGGGCCGAGCAAGCAGCACGAGCGCACCAAGGCGATGATGCACGCCGACCCGAAGACCTGGCACGCCCTGCTCGGCACTCTCACCGACATCACGATCGCCTTCCTGCAGGCTCAGCTGTCGGCCGGTGTCGACGCGGTGCAGCTGTTCGACTCGTGGGCGGGTGCGCTCTCGCTGGCCGATTACCGCGAGTACGTGCTGCCGCATTCGGAGCGGGTGTTCGCCGAGGTCGCTTCGGCGGGGGTGCCGCGTATTCACTTCGGTGTCGGCACGGGCGAGCTGCTCGGTGCGATGGGTGAGGCCGGTGCGGATGTGGTCGGGGTGGACTGGCGGGTGCCGCTCACCGATGCCGTGCGTCGGGTCGGCGCCGGAAAGGGCTTGCAGGGCAATTTGGATCCCGCGATCCTGTTCGCCGGTTTCGACGCGGTCGAGGCCGAGACGCGGCGGATCGTGCGGGAAGCGGACGAGGCGATCACCCTCGGCGCGACCGGGCACATCTTCAATCTGGGCCACGGGGTGCTGCCTGACACCGATCCCGGCGTGCTGACCGCGCTGGTCGAGCTGGTGCACTCGCTGTAGCGCGCGATCGTCCCGCTCCGTCGGCAGTAGCGGGTCGATCCCCTGCCACGGCGGAACCCGAACCCGGGTCCGGTGAACCCACGCCATCGAGCCGGGATCGGCCGGTGCGATACACCGAGATGACGGCGTCACGCCGAGTTCCGGTGTCGGCGAGGTGCCCACGGACAGTGACCCGGCCGACATCGGTCCGGGTGCGCGTCGTCAGCGGGATGCATGCGAGGTTACGGTCGAGGCATGAGGATCGCGGTCGTCGGTGGCGGAATCAGTGGGCTCGTCGCGGCTTACCGGTTGCGACAGCGGCTGGGGGGGAGCGTCGACATCGTCGTGCTCGAACAGAGTGGTCGGGTCGGCGGAGCGCTGCACACCCGCGAATTGGCTGGGGAGCCAGTCGATCTCGGTGCTGAGGCGTTCGTCGGGCGCAGGCCCGAGGTGATCGAGTTGATGAGCGAACTCGGTCTGGACGAGCAGTTGGTGCGGCCTGCGGGGAAGCGGCCGCTGATCTGGGCGCAGGGGTCAGCGCATCCGCTGCCGGGGCGCACCTTGATGGGGATTCCGTCCGATGTCGAGTCGCTGCGCGGGCTGGTCGACGATGCGACGCTCGCCCGGGTCGCGACCGAGCCGGAGCGCCCACTGCATTGGGAGCCGGGCTCTGACGTCGATGTGCAGACCCTGGTGGGCGACCGTTTCGGCAGGCAGGTGGTCGAGCGGAGCGTCGATCCGCTGCTCGGCGGGGTGTACGCCGGGATCAGTGCCTCCATCGGTGTCCGCGCTGCGCTACCCACCCTCGCCAAGGCACTCGACGACGGCGCTTCGAGCCTCACCGAGGCTGTCCGCGCTGCGATGCCCGCCCCCAGCTCAGCGCCGGTATTCGGTGGACTGCGTGACGGCTACGGAGCACTGCTCGCCGCGTTGACCGAAGCCTCGGGAGCCCGTTTTGTCACGACGACGGCCGCGACGCGCGTAGCTCGCGCACCTCGAGGCTGGGTGGTCGACCCACTCGGAGCCGTCGACGCCGTCGTCATCGCGACGCCCGCCCCGGTCACCGCCCGGCTCCTGCACTATGTGGCGCCAGAAGCAGCACGGGCGGCCGCCGGTATCGAGCTGTCCTCCTCCGCGCTCGTCGCCATGGTCCTCCCACGTGACACCGCCCTCCCGGATAACTCCGGCATCCTCGTCGCCACCGGAGAACCCTTGCGCGCCAAGGCCTTCACCCTATCCAGCCGCAAATGGCCCCACCTGGCCGAGCGCGACGTCGCCCTGGTCCGAGCCTCCTTCGGCCGCCTCGGCGACGACAAACCCCTGTCCTGGACCGACGACGACCTCATCGCCGCCGCCGTCGCCGACCTGACCACCGTCACCGGCATCCCGATCACCCCACTCGAAGCCGTCGCCCAACGCTGGCCCGGTGGCCTCCCGCAATACGCCCCCGGCCACACCGACCGCATCGCCACCCTCGAATCCGCTCTCGTCCCCCTCGACGGCCTCGCAGTAGCCGGCGCCTACCTCCACGGCGTCGGCGTCCCCGCCTGCGTCGCCTCCGGCACCGCCGCCGCGGAACGTGTAGCTAACGCCTACATCCAGAGCACACAGCGCTGATCCTGATGCTGGGTGGGCGATAGTGAAGGGGCTCGGGGTAGCGCTCGTATGGGAGGTGGCGACCCGCTCATCGCGGGCATCACTCCTCCGGCTTGACCTGGAGCGCACTCAAGATTTTACGTTCAACGCATGGCGATCACACAGCAGCACAGAATCGGTAGCGGGTTCGGCCCGCGCAGCACGGCTGAAGAGGTCGTCGACGGCGTCGACCTGACCGGGAAGACGGTCCTCGTCACCGGTGGTTACTCGGGTCTCGGCAAAGAGACCACCGTGGCGTTGGCGCGTGCCGGGGCGCACGTCGTCGTGCCTGCGCGCCGTGCCGACGTGGCCCGAAAGGCATTACGCGACACCGCGTCTGTCGAGGTGGCCGAACTCGACCTAGCGGACCTCGACAGCATCAGGACCTTCAGCGAACGATTCCTCGACACCGGACGGGCCATCGACGTCATCATCGCCAACGCGGGGGTGATGGCGTATCCGCAGCGGCGGGTCGGCCCGGGATGGGAAGCGCACTTGGCCATAATCACCTCGGGCACTTCGCGCTGGTCAATCGGCTGCGTCCGGCGCTGGTTGGGACTGGAGCGCGCGTGGTAGTGGTGGCGTCGTCCGGGCACTTCCTTTCCGATATCCGCTGGAACGATCCGCATTTCAGCCGCGGCTACGACCTTTGGCGGGCCTACGGTCAATCCAAAACCGCCAACGCGCTGTTCGCGACCCATCTCGACGTGATCGGTGCGGCGACGGGGTTACATGCGTACGCGGTGCACCCGGGCAGCATCCTCACTCCGCTTCAACGCAATATCGCCCGTGCCGAACAGATCGCACAGGGTTGGATCGGCAGCGACGGGACTCATGCTGACGGCTTCAAGACTCCGGCGCAGGGGGCAGCGACAGCTGTCTGGGCCGCGACGGCCGCACCGCTCGCCGGCTACGGCGGTGCCTACTGCCAGGACTGCGATGTCGCCGAACCTGCCGCCGACGATGACATGCTCGTCGGCGGTGTAAAATCGTGGGCCGTCGATCCCGGTTCTGCCGCGCGCCTCTGGGCTATGTCCAGCGAGCTCACCGGACTGGATAACTTCTCCGAGCACGCACGCTGACCAGCGGCGTGTCACCGCGCGGAGGTGATAGCGATGATGCATGATCGCCCGCTGTGGCCATCAATGGTGAGCAGAACAGCGGGCGGATACTGATCCTCGATCCCGATCTCGGGCCTGTCGAACTTCACGCGGGTGAGGTGACGACGGTGACCTCGGTGTTCGGTAGTGATGAATCGTCGCCGTGGCGGGCGAGTAGGCCGGTGGGGGACTGAGCCCCAGCGGCGGGCGAAAACGCCGCAGTGGCACCATAGATCCATGGCGCGACTCGACTATCAGGCTCTCAACTCCTCCATTCGCTACCTGATGTTCTCGGTGTTCCAGGTTCAGCCGGGCGTGCTCGGTGAGGACCGGGCGGGGGCGATCAAGGAGGCGAAGGCGTTCTTCGACGGGCTCGCCGACAAGGGCGTGGTGCTGCGCGGGATCTATGACGTGGCGGGGCTGCGAGCCGACGCCGATTTCATGCTGTGGACCCACGCCGAGCGGGTCGAGGATCTGCAGGCCGCGTACGCCGATTTCCGGCGCACGACCGAACTCGGCCGGGCGAGCGCTCCGGTCTGGAGCAACGTCGCGGTGCACCGGCCCGCGGAGTTCAACAAGAGCCACATTCCGGCGTTCCTGGCAGGCGAGGACGCGGGGAATTACATCTGCGTCTACCCGTTCGTGCGGTCCTACGAGTGGTACCTGCTGCCCGACGAGGAGCGTCGCAAGATGCTCGCCGACCACGGCAAGGAAGCTCGCGGATACCCGGATGTGCGGGCCAACACCGTGACCTCGATGGCGCTGGGCGACTACGAGTGGATCCTCGCGTTCGAGGCCCCCGAACTGCACCGGATCGTCGATCTGATGCGTGACCTGCGGGCGACCGAGGCCCGTCTGCATGTGCGCGAAGAGGTGCCGTTCTTCACCGGGCCGCGGGTCGAGGTCGAGCAACTGGTCACCGCACTGCCGTAAGGCTCGGTAAGGCGATCCCACACAGCGCGAGCTCGGTCGGAGTTCTCCATCCGCACGGTTCGAGCCGCCCCGCTGCCTGTAGCTGTTCGTTCCGGCATGCAGGATCAGCAGCGGCTGACGCGGTTGCGCGCTGCCCGCTTCCGCACATCGTGTACTGAAGCGGGGTGAGGAATCGGAGGACGAGTATGGAACACGAGATCACCACGCCGGTCGACCTGTGCCGACCCGATGGTCGGCTCGACCCGGCGGCCGTCGGCTGGACGCGGCGGCCGTTGCATCGGACCGATCTGCGCGGCTGGGGACGGGGTAAGCGCTGGGAGTACTGGGGGATCGTCACCCCGCGTCATATTGTCGGCATTGTCGTGTCGTCGCTGGATTACGCTGGGGTGCACGGGATCTACGTGCTCGACCGGGAGAGCGGCGAGGAAATCGCCCGCGATGCGGTGGTTCCGCTGGCACGAGGCACGGTGATGTCCGCGCGCAGCGGTGTTGGCATCACGTCGGCGCGCGGTGGTGGTGTCGAGATCGAGATTTCCGACGACGAGGGCGGTAGCGCGATCGAGGCCAGTGCCTCGGGCGTACGGCTCTCGGTGCGGTTGCCGATGCCGCCCGGTCACGAGTCGCTCGGCGTGGTGGTGCCGTGGAGTGCCCGGCGCTTCCAGTACACGGTCAAAGATGTGGGGCGGCCCGTGTCCGGGACGCTGACCTTGGGTTCGCAGGTGCATCGGATCGAGGAGGGGTTCGCGGTACTCGACCACGGCCGGGGAAAATGGCCGTACTCGATGACCTGGAATTGGGCGGCCGGTGCGCGGCCCGGATTGGGCATCCAGTTCGGTGGCAAGTGGACCGACGGGACCGGCAGCACCGAGAACGCCCTCATTGTCGACGGTCGCCTCCAGAAGATCAGCGATGAGCTGCGCTGGGACTACGACACCACCGATTGGCTGCGACCGTGGTCGATCATCGGCGACCGGGTCGAGGTCGAGTTCCGGCCGTTCCATGAGCGCGTCGCGGTGTCGAATCTGCTGATCGTCGCCGGTGAAACGCATCAGTGTTTCGGGGATTTCGCCGGCCGTGTGCGTGGTGAGGACGGTCGCTGGCTCGACCTGGACGGTGTCGTGGGATGGGCGGAGGACGCCCGGAACCGGTGGTGACCCGCACGCGGTAAGCGGGTCGGGCGGCGTTTCCAGCCGCTGATTGAAACAGTGATTGAAACGTCGATTGAAACGTGTTTCACTCTGGGTATGGTCGATGAGGTCAAGACAGGGACACGGCAGCGACTGCTGATCGCCGCCGAATCGATGCTGCTGACCGAGCCGTACGACGAAGTCTCCGTGCGCGGCATCTGTGCCGCCGCCGGTGCGAACACCGCCGCGGTGCACTACCACTTCGGATCGAAGGAAGCGCTGGTCGGTGCGCTGATCGAGGACCGGCTGGGGCCACTGTGGGCCGATGATCTGGCCCGTGCGAGCGCCGGACGCGATTCGCTGCCCGCCGTCGTCGACACGATCCTGGCCCCCTTTGTCCAGCTCGCGGGAGATCCCTTGGGCCGCTTGCATCTTCGACTGTTGTCGAGGTTCGTGCTCGGACGGCATCTCACGACGTGGCAAGGCCCGTGGTTTCGAATGGCCACCTGGGTCACGCTGCTCCCGGAGCTGAGCGGCCGGGAGAGCCGCCGTCGGTGGATGCTCGCCTTCGATCTGATCATCATGCGTTTCGGCAGCCCCGAAATCGAGGAACACGGAATGACGCAGCCGGACCTGGAGACACTGCGAGATTTCGTGGTGGCCGGTTTGACCGCGCCGACGGGAGAACAGCTATGAACGACATTTTCGCACCTGCCACGCTGGGTCCGATCACCTTGCGTAACAGGGTGATCAAAGCCGCGACCTTCGAAGGTCGCACGCCGGACGCCCTGGTCACCGACGAACTGATCGACTTCCATCGGGAGGTCGCCGCCGGCGGCGTCGGCATGACCACCGTCGCGTATTGCGCGGTCGCGCCGGGTGGTCGCACCGATCGGCATCAGATCTGGATGCGCCCGGAAGCCGTTGCCGGCCTGCGGAAGCTGACCGATGCCGTGCACGCGGAGGGTGCCGCCGCCTGCGCGCAGATCGGTCATGCCGGACCGGTGGCCAACGCCGCCTCCAATGGAGTGCCCGCGCTCGCGCCGAGCCGGATGTTCAATCCGCTCGGCATGCGATTCACCAAGACTCCGACTATCGCCGAGATCGCCGAAACCGTGGCCGCGCACGCCGATGCCGCACGCCTGGCCGAGCAGGCCGGATTCGACGCGGTGGAGATTCACTTCGGCCACAACTATCTGGCCAGCGCGTTCCTGAGTCCGATGCTGAACCGGCGTAAGGACGCCTACGGTGGCTCCCTGCTCAATCGGGCTCGGATGGCGCGTGAAATCGCTTGTGCGGTAAAGGATGCCGTGGGTGATCGGATCGCGGTCACGGCCAAGATCAATATGGAGGACGGCCAGGCCGGCGGCCTCACCATTCCCCAATCGCTCCAGTTCGCTGCCTGGCTCGAGGCCGACGGCGCGCTCGACGCCCTGGAATTGACCGCCGGCAGTTCGCTGCTGAACCCGATGATGCTGTTCCACGGCAGGCCCCCGCACCGCTCCTTCGGGAAAGTGCTGCCCACTCCGGCCCGCCAGGGCTTCCGTCTGGTCGGGAAGAAATTCCTGAAGGAGTACCCGTACAAGGAGGCCTACCTGCTCGAGCGGGCCCGGCACTTCCGGCGCGCACTGTCCATGCCGCTGATCCTCTTGGGCGGCATCACCAATCTCGACACCATGCAGCTGGCTCGGACCGAGGGCTTCGAATTCGTCGCCATGGCGCGGGCCCTGCTGCGCGAACCGGATCTGCTGCACCGCATCCAGGCAGATGAGTCGACGCGCTCGGCGTGTGTGCACTGCAACGAATGCATGCCCACCATCTACTCGGGCACGCGCTGCATGTATCGCCCCACCCTGTCGCGCGAGCCGATCGAGCTGACCCTCGGCGGACACACCCGGGGGCAGGACACACCATGAGTGGACCCCTGTCCGTCATACAGCGAATAACTGGGAGATCGTGCATGCAGATCGAGGGAAGCGTCTTCGTCGTCACCGGAGCTGGGAACGGCATCGGACGATGCGTCGCCTTGGAGCTGATCGCCCGCGGCGCGATCGTGGTCGGCGCTGATCGTGACGAGCAGGCGCTGGCCGCCACCGCCGCACTGGTCACCGACCGTGACCGCTTCACCGCCCACCCGATCGATATTTGCGACCGTGACGCCGTGGCCGCGTTCCCCGACAGCGTGATCGCCGCACACGGACAAGTCGACGGCCTGTTCAACATCGCGGGAATCGCCCAGGAACTCCAGACCGTCGCGGACCTCAGCGACGCTCGCATCGAAACGCTGATGCAGGTGAACTTCTTCGGCGCGGTGTGGATGTCGCGGGCCTTCCTCCCGCACCTGCTGCAACGCCCCCGAGGCGTCATCATGAACACCTCGAGCCTGTCCGCGATCGTTCCGGTGCCCGGCTCAGCGGTGTACGGCGCGTCCAAGGCCGCGCTCGCCCTGTTCAGCTACGGCCTGTCGCAGGATTTGCGTGGCCGCTCGAATGTCACGGTGACCACGGTGCTTCCGGGTTCGGTCTGGACCGACCTGGTGCGCAAGGTGGCCCAGCAAATGGGTGCGCCGGAGTGGCTCGCCAAGGGATTCTCGGCCCAGCCCGAGCAGGTGGCGCGCCGCATCGTCGATACGACCGCGAAGGGTAGGGGCCGTGTCGTGATAGGCAAGGACGCCCACGTCTACAACGCGGTCCGACGGCTCAGCACCCGACTGGCCGATCGGCTGTCGTACCTGCAGGTCGGTCACGGTGTCTACCCCAAGCGCACCGCACCCGCCCGCGGCAACTGACCACACCTGGCCGCGGTGGGCTTCCCGAGCGATTGAGCCCCCGGTGTCAGCTGGTGGACCCCTCCGTGGGCTGCAAGCGCAACGAGATCGAGTTGATGCAGTAGCGCTGGTCGGTGGGGGTGGGGTAGCCCTCGCCCTCGAAGACATGTCCGAGGTGGCTGTGGCAGTTCGCGCAGACCACCTCGACCCGGTGCATACCCAAGGTCTCGTCGGCTTTCAGGATCACCGCGGCGGAATCGGCTGGATCGAAGAAGGACGGCCAACCGCAGTGCGAGTCGAATTTCTCTGTGCTGCGGAATAATTCGGCGTCGCAGGCGCGACAGGTGTAGAGACCCTCGGTCTTGGTATCGGTGTATTCGCCGATGAACGGACGCTCGGTGGCAGCCTCGCGCAGGACCGCGTATTCCTCGGGGTCCAGTTTCGCCCGCCATTGCTGCGGCGTCAGCTGGATACGCGGCGTGGGCAACGAAGTATCGGAACTCATGGCTCCACGCTAATGGGTTCGGCCGGTGCGCGCCGTGAGCGGTGCGTCACCGGCCGATAACTTACTTGAGCGCGGGCTCACGATCCTCGACCGGCGCCACCGGATCCTCGCGGGGCGAAGGGGTGTCCTCGATCGGCGCGACGGGCGCTGGTTCGTCGGTGCCGTCCCGCGAATCGGGCGCACTCGTGATCCACGTCGGGTCGATCCCGAGGTGCAGCCTGCCCTCGCGACGCGCGGCCAGGTAGCGGTCACCGAGCACACAGAACACGACGATGAGCAGCAGCCCCCAACCGAAGGTCACCCGCAGGTATTCGAGGTTGCGACCGACGCCCTGCCAGCGATCCGAGAGCCACTTGTCGTAGGTCATGAACCCGAAGATCGCCAGCCACGCGGGCCAGTTACGCAGCACCGAATTACGCAGCACCACGGTCATCAGGAACGGGAATACCATCATCGAGTAGTACATCTGGCCCAGCGAGGGCAGCAGGAACCACGCGGTGAGCAGCACACCGGAGAACGTGGTGACGAAGAACAGCTCGTCATGGCGGTAGTACCGCCACAGCAGCCACAGCGACACCGCCACCACGCCGGCCATCACGACCTTTACCAGCAGGGTCAGCCAGTCCGGCAATCCGTAGTAGAGCCCGTTGCCCCCGATCGAACTATTGAAGTAGTCGCGCGTCTCAGCCAGATACGGCATAACGACGGTGACGAACTTCTCGGGGTCCGCCGACAGCGGCCAGGCTATCGCGGTGAGCAGCAACGGCACACCGAGCGCGGTGATGAACACCTTCCACTGGCCGCGAACGGCCGCGACGAGCAGCAACGGCGCCAGCGTCGGCTTGACCGCGATGCTCAAACCGAGTGCCACACCGGCCCAGAGATCCCGACGGGCCAGCAGCAGCGTGATGAACAGCAACTCGGCCAGCAGCAGACAACCGTTGACGTTGGTGAAGACCAACGTATTGGTCACCGTCTCGGAGGCGAACATCGCCAGCAGCAGCGCGGGCGCGGCGATCGAGCCGAGACCGAACTTGAACAGGCGAAGCAGCAGGTACCAGGCCAGCAGGATCGCGACCGCGTTGAGCCCGATGAACAGCCAACGCGACAGTTCGTAGTCGATCACCGCCACCGGCGCGATCAGCAGCGTGCCGCTCGGATAGTAGAGATAATGCGGGTCGACCGACGAGAAATCGGCGGTGTACAAAGGCCTGCCGTTCAGGAACTCGAACGAGGCGTTGTACACGGGCCGGTAGTCGTCGGTGACGAAACCGTTGATCGCCTTGATGAAGACGCGGTTCAGCACCATCATGACCGCGAAGGGCCAGAGCGCGAACTTGATCACCTCTGCGGAGGTGCGAGCGGTACGAGGCTCGAGCTGTCGGAACAACACTGGGGCACGGTACACCGGATCGGGTTGCGATGGTGTCGCCGGACCCGGATGACGCGCCGGAACCGGGCGGTTGCCCCGAGGAGGATCAGGCCGGGCAGGCGCCGCCGTCGGCGGGCAGCTTCGCCTCCGCGAGGTAGTCGTTGACCGCCTTCTGCGCGCATCCGGAGTGGGGGACGACCGGATGCCCCCAGCCCTGCCAGGTCATCGTGGCGTGCCGGGCACCCGCCGAGCCGAGCGCGCCGGTCACCGAGGCGGCGGCCCCGCCGACGACCGGATCGGCGGCACCGGCGAACACCAGCACCGGCAGGTCGAGTTTCGTCGGCAGCGGCGCCGCGGTGGAGACCGGCCAGGCAGAACAGACCATCAGCCCGATGGCGGCAGTGCGCCCGAATACCGGATATTTGCTCGCCCAGGTCTCGGCGAGTTCACGGGCCTTGTCCGCGGTCGGAGGCTGCTGGCTGTCGGTGCACCGGTTGACGAACTCGCCGTCGGAGGTGATCGCGGCGGCCTCGCGCACGACCATGGCCGAGAGCGGTCCGCGATCGCCACGGTCGGCGGCGGCCAGGATGTCGGCCAGGGCGGTGACCCGATTCGCCTGATCACCGCGGGGACTGGACAGGAAACCGGTGAGCGCGGTCGACAGGTCCGCGGCCGAGATCTCGCCGAGCCCGCCGCTGCTCGCCTTGCCCATCAGCGCGACGATCGCCGCACGCGGATCGGCCCCGAGTGCGCAGTTGGCGGCCTTACAGCGCTGCGCGAACGCGGTGAGGGCCGCTTCGGCGCCGGTGACGCGCGCCTCGGCCATGGTGGTGGCGTCGGCGCCGACCGGTTCGGGGGCGTCGAGCACGAGTCGGGCCAGGTGGTCGCCGTAGCGGCGGGCGTAGCTCAGGGCCACCTTGGCGCCGTTGCCCGTGCCGAGCAGGTTGATCTTGTCCACCTGCCACTGCTTGCGCAGCTGTTCGATGTCGTCGGCGGCGTGCGGTGCGTCGAACGTGCCTTCGTAGGGCTGCAGGAAATCGCGGCAGGCGATGGTGGCGTCCTGGCTGAAGCCCGCGACGGCACCGACCTGATCGGCGTTGCCCACTCCGGTCTGGCCGAGGTCGGTCATCACCGCGCGCAGCTGCGCCGGAATGCAGTCGATGGGCTGGGAGGCGCCGATGCCACGCCGGTCCACCGCGACGATCGGCTGCGCGGCCAGCAACGCGCTGTTGGGCCCGATCGCCAGACCGGCCAGCGTCGAGGCCGACGAACGGTCCGAACCGGAGGTGAGCACCAGCGGGGCCGCGTCGGCGGGTGTCTGTGGCAAACGGGCACGCAGGGCGCCGGCGCGGAAGGTGCCGAGCACGGTGCCCGCGGTGTCGATCGGCGTCGAGAACTCGGCGCAGTCGAGGACCAGACCCGCGGGGGCGGCGCCGAAGTCGAGCGAGCTCAGGGTGGCCGCGGTGCAATCACGCCAGGCGAGATCGGTTTCGGGCACCTCCGCCTTGGCCAGATCCTGCGGCGCGGGCGCTTCGGTCTGGGCGCCGCCTGCCCCCGGGCGCTCGACGGCGACGACGGGCCGATCCGACGGTCCGGCGCCACAGCCCGCGAGCATGATCGACAGTGTCGCGGCCGTCGCCGCGGCCCGAGTCCAACGCATGCGCTACACACTGCCAGGTTCGGCGCCAGGTTTCATCGACGGGCCCAGCGGGCCAGAACGGTGCCGTCCTCGGCGAGCACCAACTGCTTGCGGGCCATCGGCAGGTCGAATGAGCTCGCCGACAGCGAGATTCGCCCGCCCGTGCCCCCCACCAGCATCGGGGCGGTGGTCAGGCACAGTTCGTCCACCACACCGGCCTCGGCCAGCTGCCCGAACAGATGGGGTCCGCCTTCACACAGCACTCGGTACAGACCGCGCTCGGCGAAAACCCGGATCAGCGCGGCAGGCATGATCGCGGCCTCACCGGCGACCACCACCTGCGCGCCCGCGTCCTCCAGCGCGCTGACCTGCTCCGGGTCCGCATGACTGGTCGTGATGATCAGCGGTGGCACCTCGGCGTCGGTGAAGAATTTCGCACCGGGATCGAGCTTGGCGGTGGCGGTGACCACCGCGATCGGTGGCGGGGTGCCATCGGGGTGACCACCGATTCCTTGTCGGTGGTGCGCGATGCGCCGTTGCGGGTCGGGGTGCGCACCGCCGTAGTTCTCCGCGCGCAGGGTGCCCGCGCCGATCACGACCACGTCGGCCAGTTCGCGCAGCACCGTGAACACCGTCTTGTCCGCTTCGGTGCCCAACCCCTCGGACACACCGTCGATGGTGAACGCACCGTCGACGCTGCTCACGAAGTTCGCCCGTACCCACGGTGCGTCCAGATGCCGCGGATAGGCATAGCACCTGGCCAGTGCGTCGGGGTCGAGGTCTGCGAGCTGGGTCACATTGTGGATACGCTGCATAGGGATCGATGCAACCACGTCCGTACGATTTGTCCATGCAAGAACGCCTCGTCGATCGCCATCCGGAGGTCCCAGCCGACCAACTCGTCGCGCAGATGGTGCCCCCGCCCATGTTCGACGAGGTCAGCTTCGCCTCCTACATCCCCGACCCCAAGGAACCGAGCCAGTCGGCCGCGGTCGCCAAGGCGGAGGACTTCGCAGGTCAGGTGGCGAAAATCCACAAGGCCAACTCGAAGAAGAGCCTCTTCGGCAAGAAGAAGGCAGTGTCGGGCGCGGGTCTGTATCTCGACGGCGGCTTCGGTGTGGGCAAGACCCACCTGCTCGCCTCGATCTTCCACAGCTCCCCGGCGCCCAAGTCGTTCGGCACCTTCGGCGAGGTCACCAACCTGGTCGGCGCGCTGGGCTTCAACAACGCCGTCGAGCGGCTCTCGGCCAACAGCGTGCTGTGCATCGACGAGTTCGAACTCGACGATCCGGGCGACACGATGCTGGTCTCGCGACTGCTCACCGAACTCTCGGCCCGTGGCGTGTCCATCGTGGCGACCTCCAATACGCTGCCCGGCCAGCTGGGCGAGGGTCGTTTCGCGGCCTCGGACTTCCTGCGCGAGATCAAGAAGCTCGGCTCGATCTTCGATCCGGTGCGCGTCGACGGCCCCGACTACCGCCACCGCGACTTGCCGCCCGCCCCGGAACCCACTTCGACCGAGCTGCTCGTCGAGCGTGCCGTGCTCACCCCGGGTTCCACGCTCGACGAATTCGACGTGCTGCTGAAGCATCTGAGCACGCTGCATCCGTCGAAGTACGGTGCCTTGATCCAGGGCGTGGCGTCGGTGTTCATCTCCGATGTGCACACCGTGACCGATCAGGCCGTCGCGCTGCGCGTGGTCGTGCTGGCCGACCGCCTCTACGACGCGAGCATCCCGGTGACGGTCTCGGGCGTCAAGCTCGACGAGATCTTCTCGAAGGAGATGCTCGACGGCGGTTACCGCAAGAAGTATCTGCGCGCGATCTCGCGTCTGCTGGCGCTGTCGCGTTTCGAGGCCGCTGCGGCATAACCTTCGGCCGCGACGGGTCATCGGCCCGTCGCGGCGCCGGTCAGACGAGCGTCACAGCGCGCGTTCGAAGACGAAATCGGAGTGCAGCTGGCTGCCGACCGTGAAGGTCTTGGTCCCCACCTGCCGAAAACCGTGCTTGGCGTAGAACTTCTGCGCGCGCTCGTTGGCCTGGTTGACCCCGAGCCACACCGTGCCTGCCCCGGAGTCTCTCGCGGTGTCGACCGCGGCTTCCATCAGCGCCGCGGCGACACCGCTGCCGTGGTGCCCGGGCAGCACATACATCTTGCTCAGTTCGACGACCTCGCCCGCGCTCACCTGCGCGTCGACCTCCGGGTCGCTCGGCCTGCCCATGATCAGCATGGCGTAGCCGACGATCTCGTCACCCTCGACGGCCTTGAGCACGGTCCTGGCCGGGTCGGACAGATATTCGCCGAAGCGTTCGCCCGAGAGCATCTGCTCGAGGAAGATCTCGATATCGCCCGCGGTGGCCTCGGGCGGGCAGGCGAGCGGGAAAGTCGCGGCGGCGACATCGCTGAGTGCCTCGGCATCCCAGAGCCCGGCTCGGTCGACGACAACGGAACTGTTGGTCATCCTTCCAGTACAGCACGGGTCGCTCAGGGGCAGTGTGACTGTGGCCTGCACAGTGCGGTGGCACCGGGCCTACGTTGCCGAGTACTCTCCGTCGCATGACGAGCGGTAGCCGCATCGGGATCGTCGGTGCGGGAGTGGCAGGTTTGGCCTGCGCGAAGGTATTGAGTCAGGCGGGGTTCCCGGTCGAAGTCTTCGACCGGGCCCCCGACGTCGGCGGGGTGTGGAGTGCCACCCGCCGGTATCCGGGACTTCGCGCGCAGAACAGCAAGTCCACGTACGCGTTCAGCGATCACCCGATGCCCGAAGATTTTCCCCGCTGGCCGGACGGTCAGCAGATGCAGGCCTACCTGGCCGGATATGTGCAGGAGTTCGGCCTCGGCCCGCACCTGCGCCTCGGCACCGAGGTGGTGGCGGCCGACCCGGTCGACAGCGGCTGGTTGCTCGAGATCCGCGACCAGATGGGCGGGCACCGCACCACCTGCGATCACCTGATCGTCGCCAACGGCGTCTACAGCGACCCGGTGCTGCCCGACCTGCCGGGCGCCGCGGCTTTCCGTGCCGCGGGCGGGCGACTGTGCCATGTCTCGGAATTCCACGATGTCGAGCAGGCGCGCGACCGCTCGGTGGTCGTGCTCGGCTACGGCAAGTCCGCGTGTGATGTGGCCGAGGCCGTGAGCCATATCGCCGACGAGACCACCGTGGTGGCGCGCAGACTCACGTGGAAGATGCCGCGCAAACTCGGCTTCGGCGTCGACTACGAGCGACTGCTGCTGACCCGCGCGGGTGAGGCGCATTTCTCCTCCCGCTTCCCGCGCCGCACCGAACGACTGCTCGACCGCCTCGCGCTGCGCCAGGCGAACATGGACCTGCTGCAAGAGCGGGTGACGCGCAAGCTGCGGCTGCGGGAGCTCGACCTGCTGCCGACGGGTCCGATCTCCGAGATCGGCACCAGCAGCGCGAGCTTGGCCACCGAAGGCTTCGCCGAGCAGGTCGAGGCGGGCCGGATCAGCGTGCACCGCGACACCGAGATCACCGAATTGATCGGTGGCCCGCACGGGCCCGCGGTGCGCTTGGCCGACGGCAGCCTGAAACTGGCCGAGATCGTCGTCTGTGCCACCGGATACCGGCAGGAGGTGCCGTTCCTCACCCCGTTCGTCCGGCGCGCCCTCACCGACGAGGTGAGCGACTTCCGGCTCTACCGCCACATCCTGCCGGTGGAGGTCCCCAACCTGAGCTTCGCCGGCTACAACAGCTCCCATGCGAGTGCCCTCAGCGCCGAGGTGGGCGCGCACTGGATCGCCGGGCTGCTCACGGGCAGGTTCGTGCCGCCGATGGCCGAGCTGATGAACAACGATATCGACGCGCGCCTGGAGTGGTCGCGCGAGCGCAGCGACGGTAACCACGCGCACGGTGCCTCGGTGGTCCCGTTCTCGCTGGCCAATATCGACGAGATGCTCGACGATCTCGGCACGCCGCTGCCGCTGCTGTCGCGGCTGGCACAGTGGGTGCGACCCGTGCGGCCACCGTCCTACCGCGGGGTGTTGCGCAATCGCGCGGTGGCCGCTCCCGTGGCGCCGACCCCGGCGTCCGTAGCGGAGCGGTAGCCGACACGCCGGATCGCCGTCGGCAACGCTTGGCGGCGATCGGTGCGTTGGTCATAATCCTCGCGTGGACGCGCTGGATCTGAACCTACTGCTCGCTCTCGACGCGCTGCTCGACACCAACAGCGTGACCGAGGCGGCCCGGCGACTGAATACCTCGACCTCGGCGATGAGTCGCACCCTCACCCGGCTGCGCGAGGTGCTCGGCGATCCGCTGCTCGTTCGCTCCGGCAGACAGATGGTGCCGACTCCGCGAGCGCTGGAACTGCGCCACGATGTGGCGAGCCTGGTCGATCAGGGACGGTTGCTGCTCACCGCCCGCGACGGACACGGGCCCGGCAGGCATCGTGATTTCGTTGTCCGGGTGGGTGATTCGGTGGGCGCGAGCCTGTCCGGTCCACTGCTGGCCGCGGTAAACACACAGCTACCAGGGGTGACGGTGCGGCTGCTCGCGGCCGACGCCGCCGACGGTGCGGTGGCGTTGCGCGACGGCCGGGTCGACGTCGAAGTCGGCATGATCGGGCAGACCGATCCGGAAACGGTGGTCAAGCGCCTGTTCACCGACCGCTGGATCGGTGTGGCCGCGCCGGACCACCCGTTCGCCACCGACCGCCCCACCGTCGCCGCCTACGCCTCGGCCCGCCATCTGGAGGTTTCCCCCACCGGTCGCACCCACGGCCCGATCGACGACCGCCTCGCCCTGCACGGGCGCACTCGCCGCGTGGTCGCCACCGTCGCCGACCTGCCCACCGCGCTGCTCACCCTCACCTCGACCGAATTGGTCTGCCCCGCACCGGAACTACTGTCCCGAGCCGCACGCACCGCGCTCGGCTTGGCGATGTTCGAGATCCCGCTGCCGCTGCCCGCCCCCGTCGTCGCCATGGCGTGGCATCCCCGCAACACCGCCGACGCGGGCCATCGTGCCCTGCGCGACCTGATCGGCACCGTCCTGCGCGAACCACCGAAACCGGACGTCGACCCTGGTCTCGTCCCGCTGGCAACGCCCGCCTGACAGTCACGGGTCGCGGAGCACTCGTCAGCCGCTCTCGCGTCGTCGAGCGAACGCGGAGGTACGTCAGATTTCGGATGGTCGGGGCGAAACCGGCGACCGGCTCGTAACAGCGATCGTCGGCGGATGCCGGAGCGAGGTGGCGGTCCGCCGATAGGCACAGCTGCGACAGCGTTCCTCAGTCGCGCATGGCCGGAGCGCAGGCGGAGGTACGCCTAACCGAGGTCCGGGGTGGGTGGGCCGAATACGTCGCGGCGGCCCGGTGGGAGGCCGGCCGAGCGTTTCAGCTCGTCGAGCATGGCCTGCAGCTTGTCGACGTGCGCGCGTTCGATGTCGAAGGCACGGTAGGTGCCCGTAACGGTGATTCCGGCGGAGTCGGTGGCGGTCGGCGGAATCGGGTCGGAGACAGGGCGTTCGAGGGGATCGGGGGTGCTCGTCGACATGCCACGACCGGTCGGCAGGCCGAGGGTCGGTGGATCTGAGTTGTCGAAGTCGTCGGCTGGGCGATCGTGGTTCGTGAGCGGCGCGTGGTTCGACAGGCCGTTGTGGTCGGGCAGTCCGCCGGTGTTCGTCGGTCGATCCGTGCTCGACGGCCGATTCGGGTATGCCGGGCTGTCGCTGAGATCCGGTGCGCCGTTGACGTGCGATGAGCTGGGGATGCGCGTGGAATCCACCGGGACGTGGTTCGGCTGGGTGGTGAGTTCTGTCGGCGGGGTCAGACGTGCGGGCGGGCCCGAGACGGTCGGCGGCTCGGGGGTTTCGCCGGTGGTCAGGCGGTCGCGGGGGGTGAAATCGTCGAAGAGGGAATCGGAGCGGCGCGCGGAGTCGGTGGTGAAGCCGTTGCGGGCGTGTCCGTTCAGGTCCGGGCTAGCTGGTGAGGGTGCCGGATCGTCCGAGAAGGACCAGTGGATGCCGTTGGCGGTGTTCTCCGCGGGCCGCGCGACCGCTGACGCATCGGATCGAGCGGGGAATCCGGGGGAGTGCGCCTCGAATCCGTTGACCGGCTTACCGTTCGGCGCCGCAGCGGCACGGTCACCCGTCGTGAATCCCGAGGAGAGGTGGTCGTTCGCCGTGTGGGTGGGGTGCGCCGACGCGGACCGTGCGACACCGTTCCCGTTGCTGGACTGCGCATCCGGCGACGGAGTGCTGAGTCTGTCGGCTCCTGTGGCCGAGCTCTCCGGCGGCTTCTTGACCGGGCGGGCTCGCTCGATAACGGCTTCGGGGTCGATTCCCGCCGTCAGCGGATCTGCAGCCTCTGCCGTGGCCCGCACCGACTGCGCTTCGCCCGGGACATCCTGCGTCGCACCGGAACTGAGCCCGTTCCCGTTCACACCACCGATCGTCACGTCACCCGCACGCACGACAGTGCTCACATCGGCACTCCCGGGCAGGGCTGAGCTCGCAGCCGGCGTCGCTGTCTCGACATCCGCGCGGTCGAGATCTGACGTGGGCGCGCGATCCTCGGAGAGCACCGCCGCGGTGGTCTTCGCAGACGTCGGCGCACTCGTTCCGGATGTGTGATCGCCAGCGGGTGCCGTCAACACCGTTCCGATCACCGCGGGCACCGGAGTGCCGTTTCGTCGGGACGCGATGTCGCCGGACACGCGATGCGCGGTGCCGTTGGTCCCGTTCGTCGACGTCGCGTTGCCGACCGAGGCAGCCGCGACCCTCTCACCGGAGGCAGCGCCGTTGCCGGAGGCCACTGCCCCGCTGAGCCGGGTAGGCGCGGGCCGCCGACTCGGTGTCGTCGGTTCCCCACCGGCGCCGTTGCCACCGGCCGCGACGGCCGAGTCACTGTCGAACGAGATCGGTTGGCCGAAGGGCGCCACCGCCTCGGCCGAGGCGGGACGCGGGATCGGCGCCGCGGCCAATGCGGTGGGATCGCCGAGGTGGTCGGTGGTCGGCCGGGCGGGGGAGCTGCGACGTTCGAGCGGTGGCCGGGAGCCGTCGATATCGCGGTTCTGGTGGGGCGCTAAGGGATCGGCGACCGGCTGGTGGTCGTCGAGTCCGTCGGCGGCGCGTTCGGCGGCCTCCGCGGCTTCGCGGACCTCGCGGCGGCTGCGCGTGCCCCGCGCCGGAGCACCGGAATCGGGCTCGCCCTCGTTGTCGAGGGCGTCGAGGCGCGAGCTCAGGCGGGAAATGTCCTGTGACGCACGGAATGCCCAGGATTCCAGGCGCCGGATCCGGATGTGGTCGGGCAGATCCTCGTCGACCGGGAAGGTGGGCACATCGAGCTGGACCCGCGCGGCGACGATATCGAGCTTGTCGCTGACTTCGCGCAGCGCCGTGGCGATACTCGCCAGCATCGACCCGATGGACTCGTCGTGCTCAGCGTGGTTCATGCACACCCTACTTCCCGTGGTCGCCCGAGCGTGCCCGCCTCGGCCGCAGCGATCATATCCACCGGGGCAACAGCACGTGTTGTCGTGACCGCTTACGCGACGCGCCGAACTGATGCGAAATCAGGATGAAACGGACATGCAACAGGCCGGGTCTGTGTATCGAAATGATCAAGATCTAGGCGTCTTTGTGCGACGTTGACACAATGAAATGGCTTGATATACAAGCAGAGTCGCATTTGTGATCTCAATCACCGGTCGGTGACGCACCCGAGCGCGGGTCAAGGGGGCTGGCGCCTTGGCGATGGCTGCGGGAACCTGATGTCCGGGACGTGTGCGTGAGCGTACGGCAGGTCCGTTGGTGAGGGAGTGATGGTGTGAGGACGAAGCGGCTGAGCGAGACCCAGGTGGCGTGTGGACGACAAGCGCTGCTCGACGAACTGGGTATTTCCGAGGGCAGCCGCCGCGCCGTCACCGAACGCACCGGGTATGGCTGTGGGTGCCCCGAATGCGCTGCGATGCAATGGAATACGCAGCGTCTCGAACACTGGATCTGTGGCAGGCTCACGGCCGCGGGAGCTGACGAGGCCGAGGTCGACGCCCGGATCGACGATATCCCCGTCGATATCTACTGGCGCCGCGGCGACCGGCGCTGCGTGGTCGAGCTGCGCAGCGGCCCACTCGACATCACCGCGGCCCGCGCGCACCGGAAACGCTTGCAGGCGGCCGGAATCGACGATGTGCTGTGGGTATGCCCGCAGGGTTTCTGGGTGCCGCTGGTCCCCGCGGTCGGCCTCGCCGATTTCGCACCCGCGGCCGCCGACTACCGCATCGACCAGGGCATGCTCGCCGCGGGCGAGCGCGGTTTCGCCGCGCCGGCTCGGGGCACCACGGAGTTGCGCGATTTTCTCGAAGGTTGGGTGTCCGGCGAAATCCACTGGGGACACGCGGATCTCACGACAGGGGGGTGGTCCGACGTGGGCACTTGGGAACGGCACACCGCGGCACAGGCCGCGATGATCGAGCACCAGCGCACGGAGTTGCGCGATCAGCGGGTGGAGCTGGCGGTATCGCGCCAGGCCGTGCGCGACAAGCAGCGGCTGGTCGGCCGCCTGCACCACCGGATCGATCGGGCCGGGGTGAACGCCGATGCCGAAGCCATCACGATGGCCGGACTGCGCAGCGAAATCGTTGCCCAGCAGCGCGTCGCGGCGAGCCTGCGCGCGAGCATCGGGCGGATGGATCGGACCTTGAATCAGTGGCAGTGGCTCACCTGCTGCGCGATGCTGTTGGTCCTTACGGTGATGGTCGGTGCGATGGTGATGCGCTGAGCCGCATCGGTAACCGGTCCCACTGCCAGTTGTTGCGCAGGACGAGACCGGCCAGGTCGAGGAGATCGAGGCCGGTTTCCGCGCTGGCTGTAGCCAGCGCCTGCCGATCGTAGGGGCCCTGTTCGAGGTCGGTGGCCAGCCGTTCCTCGATCGAGGTGTCGACGGTGCGCGCCGCGAGCTGGGATGTACCGAGCGCACTGCCGGTCCAGGCGAGCCAGCCCCAGCCGTGCTCGCGTGCGTAGTCGCGGCCGAGCTCGCTCTGGATCCGGTTGTGGTGGAAGGCGATGCGGCCCAACGGGACCACGTCGACGAGTACGGTGCGGCCGTCGGTGAGCTGCGCGGCGACCGCCGGATAGTGGACCTGGTCCTCGCCGCCGAAGGCGTAGGTGAGCGCGGTCGGCTCTTCCTGGAACGCCGCCACGGCCGGGTCGGCGTCGAGGGTTCGGAGCAGCCGGGCGGCCATCGCGGAGTCGTAGGCGACGTCGCGGCCCGCCTTCGCCAAGTAGAACCGTCCGCGGTCGGCGTCGTCACCGTCGGCCACGCGTGCCGACTCGGTGGGGATCGGGGCGACGGACCCGGTCGACCACTCGACGTCGGCCAGTAGCGCCCGCAGATCGTCGGCGCCCTCCTCGGGGACCTGCAGCTTGGCCAGAATGCTGGCAGTCTTTTTCTGCCAGCCCAGGATTCGCTGCATCACGTAGCCCGCGACCCGCTTGGCGTCGCCCTGTTCGTGGCCGGCCAGCCGGAGCTTGAGATAGGACCATTCCATGGCCACCAGGTCGGTATCGGTCGCGTAGGTCTCGGCCAGCAGCATGCGCACCAGGCGCAGATCCCCCGCCTCGACCGGATAGCGGTGCGCGAACACCCGCGCCGACCGGTGTCCCGAGCGGGCGGCTTCACGCACGATCCGCCCGATCGCTTTGGTGTAGAGCTGGCGGACCCGGTCGCGGGCCAGGTCGTAACGTGCGCCGATGCGGGTGAGGGTTTCCGGACGCTGCCCGCCGATCCCGAGGCGCAACGCGACGATCCGCGCGTCGCGGGCCGCGCGTTCGGCATGGTCGGTGAGGAGTTCGCCGACCAGTTCGTCGAGTTCCTCGAGCTCGAACGAGACGTCGGCGGCGATATCGTGGCCCGGTGGCATGACGATCTCGGCACTCACAGCGGCGACCTCCCTCGCTCGATCGGGTCAGCGTAGCCGCAGGCCCCGACAACTAGAGCGAGGTCAGGTACTCGCTGTAGAACAGGCAGAGCCCAGTCGCCGACGCGATCCCGGCCAGCACCCAGAACCGGATGATCACCGCGGTCTCGGGCCAGTTGTTGAGTTCGAAGTGGTGATGGAACGGCGCCATCCGGAACAGCCGGGTGTGGGTGGTGCGGAACACCACGATCTGCAGCACCACCGACATGATCTCGGCGACGAACAACGCCCCGATCACCACCGCGAGCAGCTCGGTGCGGCTGGTGATCGACAGCCCTGCCAGCAGTCCACCCAGGCCGAGCGAACCGGTATCGCCCATGAAGATCTTGGCCGGCGCCGCGTTCCACCACAGGAACCCGATGCACGCGGCAGCGCCCGCGGCACTGACCATCGCCAGGTCCAGCGGGTCACGGACCGTGTAGCAGGCGCGTCCAGGGCTGATCTCGCACGAATTGTCGTACTGCCACAGTGTGATCACCACATACGCGCCGAGTGTGAGGCTCATCGAACCCGCCGCCAGTCCGTCGAGCCCGTCGGTGATGTTCACCGCGTTCGACCACGCGACCACCAGCAACACGATGAACGCGACGAAGAACAGCGATGCGAAGGTGATGGTGCTGATGTCGCGGACATAGGACAGGTTGCGACCGGCGGGCGTCAGCCCGGTGGCGCCGGGAAAGCGCAGCACCAGCACGGCGAACACCACCGCGGCCCCGATCTGCCCGATGTACTTGCCCGCCGCGGTCAACCCGAGATTGCGGTGCTTGCGCAGCTTGATCGAGTCATCGAGGAACCCGACCACCCCCAGCGCCGACGCCAGCAGCAGTACCAGCACCCCTGACGCGCTCGGTCCCGGCGCGTCCCACAACAACCCGATCAGATACGATCCCAGATACCCGGACCACACCCCGGCCCCGATCGCCAACCCACCCATCGTCGGCGTTCCGCGCTTGGCGTGATGGCTGGCAGGCCCGTCGATCCGGATTTCCTGCCCGAACCCCCGCCGCGCGAACACCCGGATCAAACCCGGCGTGAGAGTGATGGTGACGACAAGGGCGATCCCCGCCGCCAACAGGATCTGCCTCACTCGATTGCCCCTCCATGCCGCCGGTCCCGCACCGGGTCGCCCGGCGACGCCGTGTGCCGATACTAGGGGAGCTCACTCCCACACCGTGCCGAGAGTGATCTGGGTTACATGCCGCGGTTCACTCGGTCGATGACGCAAACAAGTCAGGCCCCCTCGAAAGGGGGCCTGACTCGATACGGTGGTGCGCGATACTGGGATTGAACCAGTGACCTCTTCCGTGTCAGGGAAGCGCTCTCCCGCTGAGCTAATCGCGCGAGGTGGAGACGGGAATCGAACCCGTGTGCACGGCTTTGCAGGCCGTTGCCTCACCACTCGGCCACTCCACCGTACAAAGGAGGATAGGGCTAGTGCCTTATCTACCTCTCGAGCGGATGACGAGATTCGAACTCGCGACCCTCACCTTGGCAAGGTGATGCGCTACCACTGCGCCACATCCGCATTTACTTCACACTTAGGGGAGCGGCTCGGCCTGGCGGCTTCGCTGCTCTCTGCGGTGCGATGAGAACATTAGCCGACGTTCGACGCAGACTACAAATCGCCTGGTAAACAGGCCTAAATGTGAATTACACGCATGTCGTCCCCGCCCACCTGAACCGATCCGCAGCCCAACACCCCCTTGATGCCCACATCATGAAACATAGATATGCGCATCTATCGATGACGCCGACTGGAGCGCCCGGCGCGGACATCGATCGCCCGCCCGCGCACACACGCGCGCGAGCGCGAGCCCTGACCCACCAGCTCGGCTCCCCTTCACCGAAACCCCGCTTCACAAGGCGATTTGGTGTCATCCCGGCCCCCCGTGCTAATGTTCCATCTCGTTCGAGCGGCTCAAAATCCGCCCGGCGCAGTGTTCGGTCCCATAGCTCAGCGGGAGAGCGTCCGCCTCACACGCGGAAGGTCGCTGGTTCGAAACCAGCTGGGACCACAGTAAAACGGCAGGTCAGAGCCCTAACGGCGATGGCCTGCCGTTTTCGTTGAATATACGTTGAATATCGTCCCGAAATCGGGACGCGGAGGCCCCGAAATTGGGAGCTCGTAGCCTGCTCGATGCGGGCCGTGGCTGTGATGCTCGTCACGCGATTTTGGGTCAATTGATCGGGCGCATGGCGGCCTCGATGTCTTCGATTGCGACTCGTATCTGGCCTCGGAACCGGTATGCGGGAAGCGAACCGTCGGCGATCATCCGTCGGATGGTGTCTGTGCTGACGCCGGCGCGTTCGGCAGCGAATTTTATCGACACGTAGCGGCTCGGGTTCAGAGTCCGCTTCGGGCTACGCCTGGACATGACCCGTTACCTCACTCGGGCGACCGTGGGTTTCGCGCAGTCTGCAGTGGTTGGTGAAGGCGCCTGTGGTCGCTGCAAAATGGCGGATCGACGCGACACGAGCACGCGGAGGTGGGAGACCGGTGGTCGGGTAGTTGAGGCCGCGGCACTGCCGGATTGCCGAGGTCGAGGCACCGATGTTCCTCGTGGCCCTTGAGGGCGTCGGTATGGCCTGCTCGAAGTTGTGCATCGTGAGACTTGCTGAATGTGCATCGGGCACCCTGTTCGCTTGCCCGATCAGTGACTCGTCCATCTCCAGGAAACCTGATGATGAGCGATCCCGCCAGCACTGCATCGACAGCGGAGGTTGTACGACGGAAGCCACTGCATCGGGCCTGTAACCCTGCTGGCACGACCGGTCTCGGTGCGGCACCCCGCACCGGCACTGCTCGCACCCCACCCATGCCGTGTTGTGGCTGAGGGAAGTTCGCTGAGGTGGGTGTGAATTATTTGAGGCCCAGCATCAACAATCCAGCTCCCCCCGCGACAGCCAAACCTGTTGGCGACGCGGACGTCGACTCGATGACAGCGAGTGCGCTGACGGCACCCCCGACAACCGCAAGATCGATTGCATGAAAGGACGGCAGCTCCCACAACCGAACCGTGCCATCGAAGCCGCCGGTGGCCAGCACGGTCCGGCCATTCGACAACGGCACCGCCGCGACCGCGCTCACTCCGCCTGCGTGGCTGGTGAGGGGTTCGCCGACCGGGCGGCCGGTTGTTGGGTCCCACAGTCGAACCGTGCCATCGTCACTGCCGGTGGCCAACAGCGTCCCCCCGTTCCGTAACATCACCGTCCCGATCGTGGTTACCCAGCTCGCGTGTCCGGTGAGGGGTTCGCCGACCGGGCGGCCCGTGGTCGGATCCCACAACCGAACCGTTCGGTCTGTGCCGCCGGTAGCCAGGAGGGTTCGGCCGTCCGGCAATCGGACTGCTGCGACTGCGGTCACCCTGCCTGTGTGGCCGGTGAGAGGCTCGCCAGCCGGGCGGCCGGTGGTCGTGTCCCATAACCGCACCATTTCGTCCGTGCTGCCGGTGGCCAGTAAAGTTCGGCCGTCCGACAGTGGCACTGCCGCAACCGAGTACCCGAACGGGGTGTCGCCGGTTAGGAGTTCGCTGACCGGCTCACACTTGGTCGGGTCCCATAGCCGAAGCGTGCGATCGTAACTGCCGGTGGCCAGTAACGTTCGTCCGTCCGGCAACGGCACAGGCGCGACGGCGAACACCCCGCTGGAGTGGCCGCAGAGCGGTCGGCCGACCCGGTGGCCGGTGGCCGGGTCCCATAACCGTACCCTGGCATCGAAGCCGCCGGTCGCCAGCAGAGTCCTGCCGTCCGGCAACGACACAACTGCAACCGCGTTCACCGGGGCGGTGTGGCCGGCAGGGGGTTGGTCGGCTGGGTTGCGGGTGGTCGGGTCCCATAACCGCACCGTGCCATCCTCACTGCCGGTTGCGAGCAGGGTCCGGCTCTCCGACAATGACACCGCCGCGATCGAATTCACCCTTTCGGTATGTCCAGTCAGGGGTTCGCGAACGGGGCGGCCGGTGATGGGGTCCCACAACCGAACCGTTCTATCTGTGCTGCCAGTGGCCAGTAGAGTTCGTCCATCCGGTAACGGCACTGCCGCGATCGCGGTCACCCAATGAGTGTGGCCGGTAAGGGGTTCACAGACCGGGTGGCCGGTGGTCGGGTCCCATAGTCGAACCGTGCGGTCGTCACTGCCGGTGGCCAGTAAGGTTCGACCGTCTGCCAATGGCACTGCCGCGATCGCGTTCACCCTATCGGTGTGGGCGGTGATTGGTTCGCCGACCGGATGGCCGGTGGCCTGGTCCCAAAGCCGCACGGTGCCATAGGAGTTCCCGGTGGCCAGTACCGTCCGTCCGTCCGGTAACGGCACTGCCGCGATCGCGTTCACCCAGTTGGTGCGGCCGGCGAGGCGTTCACCCACCGCGTGGCCGGTGGTTACGTCCCACATCCACACTTCTTCATCGGCGGTTCCAGCTGCCAGCACAGCACGCCCGTCCGGTAACGGCACTGGCGCGATCGCGGTCACCCAGCTCGTGTGTCCGGTGAGGGATTCGCCGACCTGGTGGCCTGCGGTCGGGTCCCACAACCGGACCATCCCCTCGTAGCTGCTGGTGGCCAGCAGGGTCCGGCCGTCCGGTAACGGCACCGCTGCGATGGTGCTGACGCCGCCGGTGTGAGCGGTGATCGGTTCGCCGATGGGGTGCCCGGAGGCAGGATCCCAAAGCTGCAGAGTGCCGTTAGAGCTCCCAGCGGCAAGCACGGCCCGTCCGTCAGTCAACGGCAGTGTCGCGAGTGTATTAATCGCACCATCTACGTGTGCCAGAATATTGCTGCCGACTCGGCACTGCGACCACAGAGCCCAAACTTGTCGATTAGAAGCCCGATCGACAGATGGCCATGCCCTCGCTGAAATCGCGATATCCAGGCTCAGTGCGCGCGACGAAGGTTCTACCTCGGTGACGAACGGTTCCAGCCCCGCCCATGCGGCAAGATTTGTGGCTTCGAGCTCTGGTTTTGTCGGTATTCCTACGTGGCTGCGTACCAGGCCGCTGGTTTCCCAGGGTAGGAACGACGCCGGGACATGCTCGTCGTCAAGGACATCGCCTTTCGCCGCGTGCGTTACGAGTTCCCTGCGAATGTAGGGGTGCGGCGGGATCTCGGCGACCGTTGGTAGCTGTGCGCGCAGTGCTTTGCTGATCCTGGCCTGAACAGCGACCTCGTCTCCTGGCTCGACTGCGTATGTCACGGCCGTTCCTCTCGTAGTGCGTCAGGTTGGGAACGCAATACCTCCCGGAGCCGTTCGTGTACTGGCCGATACGTGACGATCCGCTCGTCCACATCTCGGGTGAGGTATCCGATTAGAGGACCGCTCAGGACATGGTCGATCGTGCCGTCCGGTAGCGGTCGGTCGAGGACCGCGGCAGCCATCACCGACCAGATTTCGCCGACTGGAACCCCGGCTCCGCCAGCGAATGCGGCGGCACGCAGCACCGCCAGTAGTGCGTCGGTGTCGTGGTCGTCGGCGGCGTCGCGGATATCGCGTCGGAGCAACCCGATGGTTCCGTCGGAGAGGGACTGCAGCCAGATCGGGTCGTCGAGCGATTGTTGTGCGTCGAGTCGGCGCAGTCGTTCGCCGACGAGGCGGGCGTCGAGAAAGGACAGTCCGATTCGGTCCGTGACCAAGTTCGCAAGCTGCTTCCGTCCGATGGAGTCACCTTGGTATGCGTGTGCGTTGGTCAGCAGTGCTTCCAGGTAGTCGGCGATGTCGTTGGTTGTCTCGGGCCCATCAGTACGTAACGTTGTGACACCGTCGGCGGCGATCTTGGTCAGCTCGGGCAGCAGTCCGTGCGGCCCTCGGCCCGGTGAACCTGCTGAGGTGTCGCTGCGGACACCGATCACCCACCGAATCATATGTGCGCCGTGCTGGTCGCGCCAGCCCGCGAGGGGGCTCACGACCTCCGGGAGTAGGAGCATCGGCTGGTCGGCCTCGTCCAAACCGTCCAGGACGATCGTCACTGTCCTCCCCATGCTGATGAGATGCTGTTGCAGGCGATTCCGCAACTGTTGGGTGCTTGCCCGGTCTGTGGCTGTCGGCGTGATGCCGGTGGCGGTCAGGATCTGTTCGAGGATCGCAGGCGCACGTTTCTGGCGGGCCAGGACAGCGGCATCGACCGAGTTGATAGGTGGCAGTGATTCTGCGGGGGCCGTCTCCACTGCCAGGGCGTAACGCGGGTCGCTGCGGAATTTTGGGTCCGACAGTGTCACTGCTCGCGCGATGATCGCTGACTTTCCGGTTCCTGCCGCGCCGGTGACGATGAGCATGCCTGCCCCAGAGCGAAGGAAGCTCGCAACTTGCCGCGTCAGGGTCCGTCGACCAGCGAAGTACCAGCCGGGATCGTCGGCGGTCGCGCGGCCACTAGCACGATCGAGCCAGTACTCCACTTCGGCACGGGAGTCGGCGACCTGGCGTCGAGCGTCGTACACAGTGGGGTCGGCGGGCGTGTAACCGGGGTTGGGCAGGCACAGGTGCGGGTCGCTGGTCCAAGACTCACCGAACACGAGCTTGACACCGACCGGGGACTCCTTGTCGGGATCAGCCAATTTTACGGCGTAGTCGAGCTCCCGCAGGAAATCGCCGATGCTCAGGTGCGACTTCGCGTAACCGCCCTGCAACAGGGTCGTGCGGACGGTTTCGAGCGCTCGGGTGAAGTCGAGGATGCGGGGCCGCTGGTCGAAGTCGCCGATCGTGAACACATGGAGTGAGCTGAGTTCGCGCCGGGACGACGATAAATCCTCCCAGTGCTTCGCGAGCTCGGAGCGCAATGCACCAGAGTGGCACGTATTCACGATGACCAGCAGATGTTGGGCCTGCGAGCCGAGGATCGCGGTGACAACATCGGCGGTCGGATAGGCGTGGGTGTATTCCTGGCCGGGCGTGTCCGGCAGCATCAGATAGTGGCGGCCGCTCTCGGCTTTACGTCCGTGCCCGGTGACGTACAGGACCGCGACATCCTCGGCAGTGAGGAAGCGAAGTCCCAGTTCGTGCACCTGGTTCTCGACATCACGCCGGGTGGTGACGGCGGTGGAGCAGCGAGCGGTGAAGGCTCGCTCCTTCAGCTGGTCGTGGCACCACCAGTCCTGAACCACTCGGATCTGCTCGTCGATGCCTTCCGCGAACTGCCCCCAATCGTCGTCGGGGTAGTCGCGGGCTGCGATGACGAACAGGGAACGCGCGCCGAAAGGCTTGTCGGTCACGCGAATTCCCCCATCCAGTCGGCTTGTGGGCGATGATATCGACTGTGTCGCACGAATGGACCTTTCCCGCAGCGAAATCCGACGACCTGCCGAAGTCGCCATGGAGCGAGACGTTGACATTCCTTGACCCGGTGCATGGTTCGGATCGAGTCATCGATGATGCTGTGATCGTCGTGCCGGGGATCATGGGCACCGAGCTGATCGATATCGATACCGAGAAGAGACTGTGGGGACTGGATCCGGGTTTGATCGCACGGATGTGGACCGCGCCTACCAATCGGTTGACCCCGCTGGCTGTCGACCCTGAGCGCACAACGGTGCGGCCCGGACGCCTTCTGCGGGCACCAACTTTCGCGCCATTCCTGCGCGGAATCGAGCCTTACACCGAGCTGGTGCGCGGACTCGAACGCATCGTCCGGCACCCGGCCGCAGTCTACGAGTTCGGCTACGACTGGCGACTGCCTGTGCGTCACAACGCACTCCTACTGGCCGAGGTCATCGACGCACACCTGCAGTGGTGGCGGCGTGAGTCCAAACGTCCCGAGGCGCGAGTGCATCTCGTCGCTCACTCAATGGGTGGACTGTTGTGCCACGAACTGTCCGCGAACCCCGGAGCCACCGACAATGTCGGTGAAATCATCACCCTCGGCACCCCTTTCAAGGGCGCCCCGAAGGCCATAGTCATGCTCGGTACGGGGGAGGGAGCGCCGCTGCCCGCCCGGCAGCTGCAGCGGATCGCGGTCACCATGCCGGGCCTCTACGACCTACTGCCGAGCTTCCGCTGCGTGGACACCGGCACCGACGTGCGGCTACTGACCCCCAGCGACATCACGGCCATCGGTGGTCGCGGTGACCTCGCCGAAGCCGCGCTGGCCCACCGCGCCGAGCGCGCCACGGTTCTTATGCCGGATCATCGTCCGGTGGTCGGTGTCGAACAGCCGACCCTGTGTAGCCTCAAGATCAATTCGGGGCGAGTCGAAGGACAGCGCCACGCATTCGCCTTCGGTTGGGCGGGGGTGCAGAGAGACGCCGCCGGTGCCCCGCTTCGCGAGATGATATTCGGTGACGGGACTGTGCCGCGGAACTCTGCACTGACGCCAGGGAAACTGATCCTGACGAAGGAAGACCGGAACAAAATGCATGTGCTGCCACAGCAGCATGGCCCGCTCGCGAAGGCCCAGTCGGCAATCACCTTCGTGAGAGACGTTCTGCTGAACCTCGATGCGGACCTCGGCCCGCAGATGGGTGCCGGCGATCTCGGCATCGACACACCCGACGTCGTCACCGTCGGTTCGGAATTCGACATTGGAGTCGAGGGGGCGGCCAAGCCGAACGATATCCGGTGCACGGTCACCGAAATCGGTACGCGCTTGCCCCGGCGAGCCGAAGCACACTGTCGCGACGGCCGACTTCTTGTATCCAGCACCGTCTACGAGCCAGGCTTGTACCGGGTGGAGGTCGCTGGTAGTGGGAATTCCGCAGTGGAACAGATCATCATGGCGGTGGATACCGACCGATGACGGATGGCCCCGAGTTCTTCCCGATGGCGATCGGCTGGTATCGCGAACACGGCCACCTCGATGTCGATACCGAAGTTGCTGCGGTGACCGCAGTACTTGAGCCCTTCAACGTTCGAGTACAAGACTGGAACGTCGCCAAGGAGGAGCGTGGCGCGGATAGTGTCGAGGAGCGAATCGATGTGTGGAGCAACGCCGAACATCCCGCCACGATCTTCTACTGGGTCGGCCACGGCTACACGAATAACTACGAAACCGCTGTCCTCTACCACGCAAAGAGCAAGCGGAGCAGCCGCACTCAGGGTACGACGCCGGAGGTTCTGGCGAAGGCGATTGCGAGTCGGCTGTCGGACAAAGACAGGTGGGCGATCGTCGTGGTCGACGCGTGCGGATCCACGCGTTTCATCAAACTGCTGAAGATCGAACTGCTGAACAGTACGGTCGCCGGGCGATATCTGCTGGTGGGTGGAATGTCCGGCGACGGCGCCACCGAGCTCGGCCGGTTCAGCCAAGACCTGGACTACCTGATCAACGTCACTTTCCGGGGCGAATTCGAAATCGACCTCAGCAAACTGCCGGTCGAGTTCGGGCGGCTGTCCGCGACAGTCGAAAGCGATCGATTCTTCGACATCGTTCTTCGCCGCCGCCACGCCGTTCTCGTCAACAGCCCCGTCGCGGATACCGACGAACTCGAAGCCGCCTTGTCGGGGCTGAGTGACGACGAACTACGCCACTTCCTGCCGAAAGCACATGGCGGTGAACTGCCGTTCAAGGAAACAGCGCTCGGCGAGCAATCGTGGTACTTCGAAGGACGCCAGACCGAGACGCGTCAGATCGTCGACTGGCTCGCTACAGCGACATCGGGAATGCTCGTTGTTACCGGCCCTGCAGGATCAGGAAAGTCGGCACTGCTCGGGCACTTGGTGGTCCACAGTAACCCGACGCTGCGCACCGCGCTCCTGAAAGCTGGCGTGCTCGATGAAGTTCCGGAGGCCGAACGCCCGACTGGCGGGGTATTCGACCTCGTCCTCCACCTCACCGGCACCTCACCGGAGGAGATCGTCTCCCGGATCGCCAAGGGGATCGACGCAGGCGAATCACCGTCCGGATCAGTATCGGAGTCGACCCAGTGGCTCTGCAAACAGCTAACCGACCGACCGATGACGACCATTCTTGTCGACGCACTCGACGAGGCAGTCGACCCGTTAGCTGTGTCAGGCGTGGTGCTTCGCACCCTGGCCGGTGTGTCGACCGTCCGCTTGCTGATCGGAACGAGGCTGAGCACAAACGAAGGCCCCGATCACCCCGCTCCGGATACGAACCTGGTCGACGCGCTCGGCCCCACTGCCGCCCGCGTGCACATCGACCGGGACGACACAGCCGTCGAACGCTACGTCGAGCGGCGACTGTATCGAGCACGCAAACTGCTCGACGAGTCATTCGATGTCACCGCATTCGCGCGCGCGGTACGAGAGCAACGACGTCAATTCTTGTTCGCTCGGTTGGCGGTGCATGAAGTATTGGCAGACCGGCGCTGGCAGTTTCCGTCGACCTGGGAGCGTCTGCTCGGGCAGGACCACCAACATCTGTTCGAGGTCGCGGTCGACCGACTGGAGGCCCGGCACCCGAGCCACCGTCCACTGCTGCGCGCCCTGGCGTTCGCCCGCGGCCGCGGTGTCCCCGACCAAGGCGGCCTGTGGGTCGTCCTCGCACGGGCGCTCGCACCTGGTCAGGACATCAGCGGCGAGGATGTCCAGCGACTGGTACGCGACGCTGCGCCCTATGTCCTTGTCGATCGCGAATACGGCCAGACCGTCTTCCGGCTGGCGCACCGCACGTTCGCCGAGTACTTCACCAATGAAGCCGAACCGAGTGTCGCAGACCGCCAAGCGCACCTCGCGATCACGCGGTCTCTAATAAAGGCCGCGACTACCGACCTCGGCGCAGTGCTCGACGGCTCCAAGACGCTGAACCCTTACCTGAGCCTTCTGCTGTCCGCGCACGCTGGCACAGCCGGTGAGATCGGCTGGCGGTCGCTCGACGAAAACCGAGACCTTCTCCTTGCGCTCAACCCGGAATCGGTCGCCCGGGATGTGCACCAGTATGCGTTCGGCCGATTGATACTGCCGCCTGCGCTCAGCGTATTGCTGAGTTCCTGGCAACGCCTTCAGTGCGTAGATCTAGTGGACCGTGGTGTTGTGTTCCAGATTGCATTCGCGCGGATTGTTGGCGGCACAGTACGCGGACCCGTCGGGTTGAAGGAGGGCTACCGGCTTCGCTTGCAATGGGCTGCACTAATAGGTGTCGCGCCGCACCGTGTGCTTCTTAATCCCGGTCCAGTGACGTCGCTCGCGGTGGTGCCAGTGTCTGATGGACGTATCCTGCTGGCCGTCGGCCTACTCGACGGGAAGGTGCAGTTGTGGGAACCGGCTACTGGCCTCCCGGCAGGGGAACCCTTCAGTTGCCAAACAGACTGGGTCAGGTCGGTCGCGGCGGTGCCGTTGCCGGATGGGCGGGTGCTCCTCGCAACCGGGAGCGGCGATGGGACGGTGCGATTGTGGGATCCGAATACCGGCGATCCGGTCGGTGCATTCCACACCGACTGGGTGAAATCAGTTACGGCGGTGCCCTTGCCGGATGGCAGGATCCTAGTGGCGGCTGGGAGCCGCGATGGCACGGTGCGGTTGTGGGACCCGACCGCTGGTCAGCAATTCGGCCAACCTCTCACCGGACACTCTGACGCCGTGTTCGCGGTTGCGGCGGTGCCGTTGCCGGATGGCCGGATTCTGGTGGCGGCCGGCAGCGTTGATGGCACGGTGCGGATGTGGGACCCGACTACCGGTGAGGAGTGCGGGGAACCGCTCACTGGCCACGCCGGGGGGAGGTTCGCCCTGGGGGTGTTCGCGGTTGCGGCGGTGCCGTTGCCGGACGGGCGAACCCTGCTGGCATCGAGCAGTATTGATGGCACGGTGCGATTATGGGACTCTACTACCGGTCAGCAGACCGGGGAACCCCTCACCGGCTACAACCCTGCGGTGTTCGCCGTCGCAGCAGTGCCGTTGCCGGATGGGCGGACTTTGCTGGCGACCGGCGGCGACGGCCCACTGCGGTTGTGGGACCCGGCCACCGGTCACTCGGTCGGCGAGCCCCTTGTGGGCCATACGGGCCGGGTGACCGCGGTTGCGGCAGTGCGGTTGCCGGATGGCCGGACTCTGCTGGCGAGCGGCAGCGATGATTGGGCGGTGCGGCTGTGGGATCCGGCCACCGGATACCTGGCTGGCGAGCGCTCGACCATCTCTTGGGCGACCGGGGTCCCCGCGGTGTGGGTGACCGCGGTCGCCGCGGTCGCGCTACCGGATGGACGGTCCCTGATTGCCGCGAGGGGAGACGGCTCCACCAAGGTGCAGTTGTGGGACGCTGCCACCGGTCACCTGGCGGACGGGCCAATTATCGGCCACACCATCAGGGCGGACACTGTCGAGGTGGTGCCGTCGGCGGATGGGCGGGCTCTGCTGGCTGCTGGGGTGGCTGCTGGCGAGCTTTTTCCTCCTACGGTGGAGTTGTGGGACCTGACCACCGGTTACCGGCTCGGCGAGCCCTTCAATTTCCACCTCCACCTTGTGACCGCGGTTGCGGCGGCGCAGTTGTCGGATGGGCGGACCCTGCTGGCGACCGTCGAAGGTCAGGGCCCGCTGATGCTGTGGGATCCTGCCACTGGTGACCTGGCTGGGGAACCACTTGTCGGCCACACGAGGAGGGTGAATGCGGTTGCGGCGGTGCCGTTGCCGGATGGACGGACTCTGCTTGCCACAGGCAGCGACGATTGCACGGTGCGGGTGTGGGATCCGGCCACTGGTCGCGCCTCCGGCGAGCCACTCACCGGCCACGCGAGGAGGGTGAATGCGGTTGCGGCGGTGCCGTTACCAGATGGACGGACTCTGCTTGCCACAGGCAGCGACGATTGCACGGTGCGGGTGTGGGATCCGACTACCGGTCAGCCGGTCGGCGAGTCACTTGCCGGTCGCATCGGAGAGGTGACCGCGGTTGCGGCGGTGCAAATACCAGACGGACGAACCATCCTAGCTGCCGGTAGCACTGACGGCATGGTGCGGCTATGGAATCTATGCACGAGTGGCCTGAGCCAGACTGTCTCGACCATTGACGTCGGCATGAAGGTGACAGATCTTTGCGCGCTCAAAAGAGGCTCGCTAGCAGTCGTGGCGGGCGGCGGCGTAACGGTTATCTGCTTAGACCGGCTCTGACGGGCGAACGCAGGTCATCAGCCTGCCCGTGCGGAGGCCGAATGTATGCACCGCGAACCAGCCGAAAGGTGCGTATGGCGGGGACAGGCGACACAACCCGGAGGTCTCGGCCGAGACCTTAGGGATGTATTGCAAATTCTGCTGTACGGCATCATGGCGCGGACGGGGTCATCCGAGCCGACCGTTTCGCTGCGAGGCGGCGAGCACACGTCATCGGCCGGGAATCAACTGCAAGCTCCCGATAGTAGCCCGACGAAAGGGATCCTCGGACTGAGCGCCACGCGCAAGGACGTAGGCGCCTTGCCTGAGCGCCAAGATAGTTGTGGCCAGGGCGTCGATGTCCAAGTCGGTCGCGAGTTCGCCATGGGCTTTACCGTCTGCCAGGACCTCGCGGATCTGATCCTGAATCCATGTGAACATGGTCGAGATCGGCTCCAGCAGTGCAGGATCTGCGACGACTGCTGAATCCTGTACCAGTCGGCCGAGGCGGCAACCTCTCAGAACGTTCTCGTCGACGGTCAGGAACGCGGCGATCCGGTCCCGCACCGTCGAACCGCTCTGCAGGCGCTGCTGGATCTGGTCCTTGAGCTCGTCGGCCATCCGATGTTCCGCGGCGATGGCCAGATCTGCCTTGCCGCGGAAATGGTGGTACATGCTGCCTTGGCCTGCACAGGCGAGTTCCTGGATCGCCCGAGAGCTGGTTCCTCCATGGGGCTGGTTGGCGCCGTTCGGCGTGCAACATGCGTGCAGAATCGCTGCCTACGAACCGGCGGTATCCGGAATTCGCTAGCCGATCCGGAATCCGCGCGGTACCTGATCGCAGGCGTGTGCGACGGCCACTGAAGATTGCCTAATGAGCGCGCAGCCGTTCAGCGTCTGGCTGTGGAGCGATGCTGGATCGGGGAGAGCGTTCGGTAATCGAATCATGTCCGCTCTGGTGGGGCGGGCGGCAGTGAACAATCCTCGCCCGAGGGCTTGGAATCAATGCTTGCGGGATTATTGCGAGACCGACGAAGAGTAATGGAGCGGGTCACCTTTCGTGCCGGATCTATTGGTCATAGTCCCAGTTTGGCCTAGGTATTGCCGCGCCATGCCGGTGGACCGAAGGTTGGTTTGCTGATGGTGTGCTGTATGTATTCTTTGCGCGTCCTGGTCGACAGCGACGAGCGGGTGTCCGTTCGCCTCATGAGTGTCGGAGGTTTGTGCACACATGGTTCTGCATCGCTCGGTTCCGCGTCCGACGGTACTTACGCCTGGCGCTGCAACATCGCATTTCCGTCCAGTGCTGCTCGACGCGTCGAGCCCGGAAGGACTGCGTGAACTGGAAGCGCTGGCAGCGTCGAGTTCTGTGAGTGCGGTGCACGACACGATCGAAGACCAGCTCGACGAACTGATCCGGTGCGAGGACCCCGCCCTCGCGCATTCGACGGGCTCGCTGGCAGCCTCCCGTCGTCGGATCTGTGGCGGGACTCCGTTGTGGCGGTGGGGAACGTGGGTGTTCTATCCGTGGAACGGCCGGTTGGTGCATGTGCTGCCGCGCGAGGGTTTCCAGCGGGTGCGGACAGATCGGAATCGCAACAAGATCGACCGGGCGCAACAGCGCGACCTGCGCGATCGGCGGATCGGTGTGATCGGGCTGTCGGTGGGCAACAGTGCGGCTGTGACGCTGGCGATGGAAGGGGTCGGCGGATCGTTCCGATTGGCCGACTTCGACACCGTCGGGCTGTCGAATCTGAACCGGTTGCGGGCAGGGGTGGGTGATCTCGGAGTTTCCAAGGCTGTGCTCGCGGCACGTCAGATGTTCGAGATCGACCCCTACCTCGACATCGAGGTGTTCACGGACGGGTTGACCGAGGAGTCGATCGGGTCGTTCTTCGATGGCGTGGGCGGCACCCGGCCGCTGGATCTGGTGGTGGAGGAATGCGACACGGTATGGGCGAAAGTCGCTGCCCGTGAGTGCGCGCGGCACCGAGGGATCCCGGTACTGATGGACGCCAACGATCGCGGCCTGCTGGATGTGGAGCGTTTCGATCGCGAACCCCATCGCCCGCTGTTCCACGGCCGCGGCGGCGGGTCGACCTCGTCCGATGTCGCGAGGATGAACCGGGGCGAACTGCTGTCGTTTCTGCTGGCAGTGGTCGATGAGCCGCGGCTGAGTCCGGCGATGCGGGACGCCGTCGGCGAGATCGGCCGGAGCCTGTCCAGCTGGCCTCAACTCGCCTCCGGGGTGATGCTCGGCGGCGCCTTGGTGGCGGACACGGCTCGCCGGATCCTGCTCGGCGAGCTGATCCCGTCGGGGCGAACCTATGTCGACCTCGACGAGCTCATACCCGCGATAGGCCAACGGATTGCTCCGGCATTCGTGCGGGCGATGGAAGAAGTCCGTTGACGATCGACCTGTGCGACGTGGAACTGGTCGGCACACGGCTGCGGGTGCGTGATCTCCGTGCCGGTGATCTGGGCGTATATCAGCGGATCTTCACCGATCCCCACCTGACCCGATATATGGGCACCGACAGCATGGGCGTCCGGGCGGCCGCGGCGTCGTTCGACGCCGCCCGCCGGTCCCGCGGCGAGAGTCCGCGGCGCAAGTACACGCTGGCGATCACGGCACCGGGTGAGGACGCCATGGTCGGCACCATCGGCCTATTGGTAGAGGATTTCGGCAGCAGCGCGATGATCGGCGGTCTGGTCATGGTTCCGGAAGGGGCGCTGCGTGCGGGTGGAATCGAGGCGGGGCGGCTCATGGCGGCATTCGCCTTCGGGCCGCTCGGGATTCACCGGGTATGGGCGGGGCACCGGCACGATCATCCGGTGATGGACACGGTGATGTCGGGAGTGGGCTTGACGCCGGAGGCGCGGCTTCGGCAGCTGTACCGAACCCAGGGCCGGTGGCGCGATGTGTGCACCTACGCGGCTTTGCGGCCGGAATGGGCTGCGTCGGCGACACCGGCCGAGCGTCGAATCCTGGCGTTACGGCCTACCGCGGCAAGGGAACACGCCACCACAGGTCGGTGAGCAACCCTGCCGAATCGGGCTCCGGGCGCGCCGCGGCGCGATAGCATCGCCGAATACTGGCCCGTGCAATCATTTTTGCCCGAATTGCCACCACCCGAAACGCGCAGCGGCCGGCGACGGGAGGAACTCCACCGCCGGCGAGATCCGAAGTGGAGATCACCGATGGCAGTGCTGATCGACTCCGACTACTTCACACCGGCGGACCGGCGGGAGGCAGTCACCGCGATCCTGCAGGAAGCCGACATCGGGGCGAACCTGCAGATGTGGGATTCGCCGGCCGAAGTGGTCAGCCGGCACCAGGCTTGGATGCTGGGTCCGATCGCGCTCACCCGCTCGGAGGTATCCGGTCACCAGGTCTGGCGGACACGTCGGCATGAGCGAACAACGCCCAGCGACACCCTGACGGTCACCGTTCAGAACGGACAAGTCCGCAGGCACGAACAATTCGGTGCGCAAACGCTGATCGAGCCCGGCGCCTGCGAAGTGATCGACCTGGCCACCACGTTCGCCTCCGGCTGGCACGGTCTCGGGGGAACGCTGTGCCTGCAGCTGTCCAGGGAGCGCCTCGGCATTTCCGCGGAAACGGTCGTCGCGGCTCACGGGCGGCTGGCGGCATCGCCGCTGTACCCGATGGTCACGGCGCAGATCCAGCATCTCGTCGCGATCGCCGACCAGCTCGAAGCAGATCCGGCCGCCGCTTCCGTGGGCGAGTCGTGCCTGGAAATGGTTCGGGCGCTACTGATCTCGGCGGCGGGCCGCGGTCCGGGTGACGGCGCAGCCATGCCGGAGCAACTGCTGATCGAGCAGATCCTCGGGTATGTGCGGACACACCTGTCCGACTCGACCCTGAAGATCCCCGGTATCGCCGCCGCCAACAACATCTCCGTCCGGCACCTGTTCAAGGTATGCGCGCAGTCGGGTATCAGCCTCGAGCAGTGGATCATCGAACAACGCCTGGTCAGGGCCCGCGACATGCTGATCGACAGAGGCTACGCGCACCGGTCCATCGCGTCTGTGGCCGGTGCCGTGGGTTTCCGCGACGCCGCTCACTTCGCCCGGCGATTCCGCGAAGCATTCGGCATCACGCCACGTGACTGGCGCCGCAGCGCCACTGATACGGACAACCCACCGAAGTAGCCGGGGGTTGTCGCGCCCGGTTGCAAGCACGTTTGTGCGTGCACAGTCAGTTGCCGTGCAGTGACAGCCTCCTTCGAAGGCCGATACACCGATATCTTTCGAATGTGGCTGCGCGAGACCGCATCAGGAGTACGAGTGTTCGCTATGGGCACCCGCGCCGATGCAGTCCGTGCCGAGGGCATCGAGAGAGAGGGGAGACCATGTCCACAAAGATCGGCAAAGCGATTCGGGCGGCGAGGATGGCCTCCGGATTCACCCAGGCGGAGTTGGCCGACTGGATCGGAATCGCGGACGGAAACCAGATCAGCCGTTGGGAACGCGATGTGGTGACACCCAGCGCCGACAGTGTCGGCGAGTTGTCGCGAGTCCTAGGGGTGCGTCTCGACAACTCGGTCGGAGATGCAGTGGCGTGCTGATCTGAATGCCGTTCGCCGAGCTTCGGCTGGCTTCCACAGCTACGAAATGACCTGGGAGCTCAGGTCGCTCACGAGGATTCGGACGCCGTCGCCGTCATTGCCGATCAAGGTCGCATCGTGGAGGTCGAGCTGGTCGTGTCGTGCATGATGGCGATCATGGGCGGTCCGGCACTTTCAGAAACGCGCGGTCACGGGCAGGCGACGGTGTGGCTGTGGCCGGGGCACGCTGTGTACCGAGGCCCTTCCCTGCAGCTCGACGCGCACTGCGGCACCGTGCATTGCCTGGCGGTCGGGCTGGACGCGCCGTTCACCGTGCACGTGGGCGGCCGGGAGGAGACCGCGCGTTCTGCGCTGATTCCGCCCCGGATGATCCATCGGGTCGTCTGCAACGGCGAGCGGATGCTGTTCTGCTATATCGATCCGAGCTCGCCGCAGGCAACCAGCTGCTGGAAACGCATGACCGCGCACGACCAGGGAATCGGTCTGGCGCACAGCAAGGAAGACGACCTGATCGATCTCGCCGCTCGGCCGTGGTTCGATCCCGTCGCGGCAGTAGACCTGGCCTGCGGCCCCGGCGTGGCGAACATCGACGCCAGGATCGTGGCCGCGGCGGCGACCCTGCAGGCCCACCCGGCCCGCTCGAACTCGGCCGCCGAACTAGCTGCCGAAGCTCACCTGTCCACGTCACGTTTCCTGCACCTGTTCAACGCCGGCGCAGGCACCAGCTTCCGCCGATACCGGATGTGGGCTCGCATGCTCAGCGTCGGCCGTGCCGTTGCGAAGGGCACCGATTTGACGACAGCGTCCTCGGACGCCGGGTTCGCCAGCCCTTCCCACTTCAGCGACGCCTTCCACGCCATGTGTGGCCTCACCGCCAGCAGCCTGCTCGCCGCGGGCACTCGCGTCGTCGTCCTGGACGGAGTACCGGCAGGAACGGCCCCGCCTGAGCGGTGTCGAGAGCGAGGCGCGTGCCGGGTCGGTGCACGAGAATGGTCAGATGCTCATCCGAATCGTGGGGACGCAACTGCCCGGGTTGTCCTGCCGTCCGGCGGGGATCGAGACGCCGTACTCGAACATCCATGTAGGCGTGCAGCGGAAGAATCGTCCACAGGAGCTGCTCGATCCGCAGCGTGGCGACGCGGACGCTGTCACATGGACTGTGGAATGCGCCGTCGACGGCGCCGATATCCGCGGGCCCTACATTCAGGGCAGACCGGGGGAGCGGTTCCTCTATCTCAGCTGGGGCACCGTCGATGACACGGGAACCGTCACCATGTTCCGGCGGGCCAAACTGATGCTCGCCGACGTGCCCGCCGAGGTTCTGGCCGCCGCGACGGAATCGGGCGTACTCGAGGCTCGGCTCGGTCTCACCGATGCGACCGGAAACCCGTTGTGCGCCAGGGTGAAACCGGCCCTGATCCGCTGGACCGCCGCGACCTGACCGCGGCGCCGACCTCGACCGGCGGGCGCACGCAGGTCGGGTACGAGGGCGGTCTTCAGTGGCAGGATGTGGGCGTGGGTGACTTCTTCGAACGGATCGTCGATCTCGAGGTGTCCGCGGCCGACGCGGGTGCGTTGGCGGAGCGGATGGTCGACTGGATGGTGGGGCGGGGGTGGCTGCTCCGGGAAACTTCGGGCGCGGCGATGTACAGCCTCCAGGTCGACGAAGGGTATGTGGCGGGCCCCGAGTGGGCTGAGATCGCCCAGAATTGGGGCGGCGATTGGACCCCCGCGCCGGTCGCCGTGATCGTCGGCAGAAACGCCCACTACAGCGGTCAGGGTGAGATCGAACCGGCCGCCGCGATATGTCCACAGTGCCACGCGCGCACTGTGATCATCGACTACCCGCAGGTCTGGGAAGCTGATCCCGCAGTGTGGCAACCATTTTCGAACGCTATCGACTCCTGGAAAGAAACCGGCGAAGGCGCGGCCACCTGTGCCACCTGCACCACGACAGGCCCGATCACCAGCTGGCAGTGGGCCGACGATTTCGCCCTCGGCGCCCTCGCCTTCGACTTCTGGGGCTGGCCACCCCTGACCGACGAGTTCGTTACCGAGTTCACCGCCCAGCTGGGCCACCGGACCGAACACCACATGGGCAAGTTCTGAGTCGAGGCCACGTTCGGCGGCCGAACAACCCGCGGATCATCGTCAGCGCGCTCGACCAGCCGGGAAACCTGCGGTCCGACGATGGCCGTGCTCACGGATCAAGGTCGCTGAAATGGCTCCGACCAGCGCGTACTCGCGACGCAGCAACCCGTACGCCCTGCGCGCAGAGTCGGCGGGTGTCCGTCGGTGAGCGGGGTTCAGTGCGACGCCGATCTCACCAATGGGGAGCGGTCCACAGTGAAATTGCGGCCCTCACTACCATGGATATGGCGCAAATATCGATGAACCCAGAGGACGTGTGTTGACTACCGAACAACTTGATCGCTGGAACGCTCAGGAAGCTGCTGCTGAGGCGATGATTCCGATCATCGGGACGTTGTACCGCAGCAAGGGTGTGACGATTCTGCTGCACAGTCGGTCGCTGGTGAACAAGTCGGTGATCAGCATTCTGCGGACGCATCGATTCGCGCGGCAGATCGGCGGCGAAGAGCTGTCGGTGGACGAGACGTTGCCATTTCTGCAGGTGATCAGCCGGTTGGATCTGGGGCCGTGCAAGATCGATCTCGGTCAGCTCGTGATGGCCTATCACGCGGATGAGCGTGGGCTGTCGGTCGAGGAGTACACCACGTCGGTGCTCGCGCAGGTGAGTGACGACAACAAGGCCGTGTCGCAGGGGCCGCGCGATGTGGTGCTCTACGGGTTCGGGCGGATCGGGCGGCTGGTCACCCGGCTGCTGATCGAGAAGGCCGGGTCGGGCAACGGGCTGAGCCTGCGTGCGGTGGTGGTTCGCCGGGGTGGCGATGACGACCTGGCCAAGCGGGCATCGCTGCTGCGCCGGGATTCGGTGCACGGGCACTTCAACGGCACGATCAAGGTCGATACCGACAACGAGACGATCACCGCGAACGGCAACGTCATCAAGTTCATCTACAGCGATGACCCGACGACGATCGACTACACCGCCTATGGCATCGACAATGCGATCCTGATCGACAACACCGGTCGCTGGCGTGACCGTGACGGCCTGGAGCAGCACCTGCGCCCCGGCATCGCGAAGGTGCTGCTCACCGCGCCGGGCAAGGGTGACGTGCCCAACATCGTGCACGGCGTCAACCACCGCGATCTGGACCTGTCGCAGCAGATCTTCTCCTGCGCCTCGTGCACGACCAACGCGATCGTGCCGCCGCTCAAGGCCATGGACGACGAATTCGGGATCGTCCGCGGACACGTCGAGACGGTGCACTCGTTCACCAACGACCAGAACCTGCTGGACAACTACCACAAGGCCGATCGTCGCGGCCGCTCCGCGCCGTTCAACCTGGTGCTCACCGAGACCGGCGCCGCCTCGGCCGTCGCGAAGGCGATGCCGGACTTCAAGGCCAAGATCACCGGCAACTCGATCCGTGTTCCCACCCCGGACGTCTCGGTCGCGATCTTGAACCTGCAGCTGAAGCAGGACACCACCAAGGAAGACGTGCTCGCCTACCTGCGTCAGGTCTCCCTGGCGGGCCCGTTGAGCCGCAACCTCGACTACACCGCCGCCACCGACGCGGTCTCGAGCGACTTCATCGGCTCGCGCGCGGCCTCGATCATCGACGCCAACGCCACCATCGTCGAGGGCGACACCGCGATCCTCTACGTCTGGTACGACAACGAGTTCGGCTACTCGTGCCAGGTGGTACGGACCGTGCAGTACATCTCGGGCATCGAATACCCGACCTACCCGCAGCTGGGTGCGCAGTCCGACGTACGCGAACTGACCGACGCGCGGTAGCGACACGGTGGTGAGGCGGGCACCGGGTCTCTGACCTGGGCCCGCCTACCTCGTCGACCGGATGCGGAGCGCGTGCGGCGAACGTGACCGCTTGTCGGGCCGCGCGATGTTGTGCATACTGGCCACATGACATCGAGTCGAAAGGGCGTCCTGCGCCCGGGCCGTTGAGCCCCACGCCGGTCATCGAACCGGCTTCTCTCCCGCATGAACGCGGGGAATTCACCGATAATCCGCAGTGCTCCCGTGTGTCGTATGACGATTCGCGCCTGGCCCTCTGGCTGCGTGTGCGCGAACTCGCCGTGCCGCCCGGGATGATCGATGTCGCCGGGTCCCGGCGTCTCGTCGGCGACTGGTCCGGGGCATGCGCCGCGGCGCACGTCGATGTGGATATCGATCTGCGGTCGTTGGCGCGGACGCACGGGCGGGGACTCGCCGCTCGCGTGCGGGCCGACCTGCGGTATCTGGCACCGGATCTGTTGCGCTGGCATCTACCCAGAATCGCGCCGGACGGATTGTTGCGGCCCGGGTTGACGATGGTGTTGGCTCGCTACGATGCCGACGACGTCGCGAACCTCGGCACCGGAACACCGTGTCCCAGTAGCCTGCACCTGGTTGTCCGTACGCCACCGGCGTGGGCGGCTGCCGGTCAGCGGATCAGCCTCGCGCTGTGGGACACGATGAGCCCCGCGACGAGTGCCCGCATGCACCCACACCCGCGACCCAACAGTCGCTACCGGCTCGACCTGCACCGTCACCTGTGGGATTCGCGCAGAGTGGGGGAGTTGCGAACCCGCTCTGGGGATTCCGTGTCGCTGCCGCCGGATGGCGCCCCCGGCTTCGGGCTGCCCGGTCCGATCGCGTGGGCAGATCGCCCCGACCACGGGCCGGCTGATCCGATCACGCAGGCCGGTGGGCTCGACTTCGGCCTGTCCGCAACGGTGCTGCCAGGTTGTGCCGTCGACCGTTGGGCGGACGAAGCGGGAATTCTGCTGCGGGCGCAGGGATGCCGGTCCGGACTGGTTCTGGTGCGGTGCGGTGCGCGGAAGCGGGTCGTGTTGGACGTGCGCGCGGATGACTCACCCGCAGTAAGGATTTCGAGGGAGCACCCGCGCGGCGGAATCTCCGCCCTTCCGGTCCTGCCCGATGCCGCGACCTGGGTGCTCCCAGACCTGGAATTGCTGCGCGCGGGTGCGATCACCGCCGATCGACTGCATCCACTGGTCGCTTCCGCGCTCGGACGCGACGGCGCGCCGACCGAGACACCCGGGGTCACCGCCGATCATCGGATCGTCGAGTGCCGGGGCGAACGCCACCGGATCGGTTTGGTGAACGGGGTGCTCGCCGCCTTGGACCACGACCCCACCGAAATCCGGCGCGAGGAGTTGCTGGCAGCCCTGACCGGAACCCCGATGCCCTGCCTGCAAGCCATCGACCGATCACTGCGCCAACCGGATTGGCTCGTCGGCGTCTGCGACCGACTGGACCACGGCGATATCGACGGTGCCCTCACCATCGTCGAAGCCAGGCTCGGTGCCGACGCGGTGCTGCGTGACGGACCACTCAGGGACGCACTCGAAGCCGCTGTACGACAACGGATTACCTACGGCTTGTTCCGGGCAGGCCTCCCCGCACCGGGTCGCGGCCACGTCCCTCCCATCCGGCGCGACCGCCGCGAGCGTCGAGCACATCCGCGACACGCGGCATTGCGCTGACGCGACCGGCACATCGGGGTCATGCGTTCTCGCACCGGCGAGCGCCTGCCGAGCATCCAGCGCGTCCACACTCCATGGATTCGCACTGACCTGCTGATCGGTGTATCGGGTCAGCCGACTTCGCGTTGACGGGCCGAGCTCACATCCGGCTCGGTTGTTGGCCGGCCTTCGCCCGCACGTCAGCCGGCTCGCACTGAACTCGACTTCGCACCAACCGTCCCATCCATCGAATTCTTCTGAACCCAAAGGTGATTCGCACATGACTGTTCCCACTCTCTGCCCGCCGCTCCCGATTCGCCCCGTCGGCTCCCAGCTCGACGTCGCCGGTGAACTCCTCGCTCTGCTGGGCGCGGTGCAGACGGAGCCGCGTCGCAACGCGCAACTGGAAGCGCTGACCTTGGCCGTGGCCGCCGACCTGCCGGTGCTGCTGTGGGGTGAGCCGGGCATCGGCAAGACCGCCGCGTTGACACAACTCGCCGAGTCCCTGGACCTACCGCTGACCACGGTGATCGCGAGTGTGCATGAGCCGTCGGACTTTTCGGGTCTGCCGATCATCGGTGACGACCCCGCGAACCAGGGTGTGCCAATGGCGCCGCCGGATTGGGCCGTGCGGCTGGTGAAGGTCGGGCGCGGCTTGCTGTTCCTCGACGAACTGTCCACCGCACCTCCCGCCGTGCAGGCCGCGCTGCTGCGCGTGGTCCTCGAAAGGCGGGTCGGCGCACTGGAATTGCCGCCGGGCGTGCGCATCGTCGCCGCCGCCAACCCGCGCTCCTCGGCGGCCGACGGCTGGGAGCTGAGTCCGCCGTTGGCGAACCGATTCGTGCACCTGCAGTGGGCCCACGACCACGACGTCGTTGTCCGAGGCCTCGGCGGGACATGGCCGCGCGCGACCCTGCCCCGTATCGCACCCGAAAGCCTCTCGGAGGCAGTGGCATTCGCTCGTCGGTCGGTGTGCACGCTGCTCGCGGCGCGGCCGAAGCTCGTGCATCAGATTCCCACCACCGAGACCCGAAGGGGCGGTCCTTGGCCGTCGCCGCGAAGCTGGGAGATGACCGTGCGGCTGATCGCCTTCGCCACCGCGGCCGACACCAGTCGCGATGTGCTGTCGCAGTTGATCCGCGGCACGGTCGGGGACGGTGCCGGTTTCGAATTGCTGACCAGCATCGATCGGATGGATCTGCCCGACCCGGAGGCGCTGCTGGCCGATCCCGACACCGCGGAGCTGCCGGAGCGGGGCGACCTGCGCCAGGCCGTGCTCGACGGTGTGGTGGCCGCGGTCCGCAAACGACCGGAGAAGTCTCGTTGGGACGCGGCCTGGTCGTTGCTGGTCAAAGCCGTGGAAACCGGAGCGCCTGACCTGGTGGTTGTTCCCGCGACCACTCTGGCCACGCTGCGCCGCGACGACTGGGAAGTACCCGCGTCGATCGAACAGCTCGCCGCGGTGGTATCGGTGTCCCAGAGTGCCGATCGCGCCGCCGCCCGCGTTGCCGTCAAGGCGGGCCGATGAGGGCCGACATCACCGGGCTGGATTTCGTCAAGCTGTATGCCGCACGGCTGCACGCGGTTTCGGCCCGACCGTATTTGGCCACCGCCCTGTACGCGCTGCACATCGTCGAGTCGCCGGTGGTGCCGACGATGAGCGTGGACAAGCACTGGCGGTGCTACGTCTCGCCCAGGTTCGTCGACCACACGCCGGTGGAGGAACTGGCTTCGATACTGGTGCACGAGGTTTCGCACCTGCTGCGTGACCATCACGCGCGCAGCGACCGCTACGCCCATACCCACGACCTGACCGGCCCGGGGGAACGACTGCGGATGAATATCGCCGCGGATGCCGAAATCAACGATGACGCGTTCGGCGACGGTCTGGTCCAGCCGGCTGGGGCGGTCCTGCCCAGAACACTGGGACTCGACGAAGGCCAGCTCATGGAGGACTATCTGGGTCAGTTCCGGCTCGGGCATCTGACCCAAGACCTGGCCTGGCTCGACTGTGGCAGCGGTGCGGACGGATCGGACCGCGAGTGGGACCTGGGGCCCGACGGTGCGGACGGGCTCAGCGAACAGCAACGCGACGGCGTCCGGTTCCTGGTGGCGCAGGGCATCATCGGCCGTCCCGGTGACGCGCCACAGGGGTGGCGGCGCTGGGCGAAAGAGGCCTTGCACCCGTCCCAGCCATGGCGGGATCTGCTCGGCGCCGCCCTCCGCGCGGCAACATCGGCCCCCGGCGTCGGCGAGGACTACACCTACCGGCGCCCGGCCCGGCGTTCGACGGCATTACCCGGCATCGTGTTGCCTAGCTTGCGCCGCACCCCACCTCGGGTCAGCGTGGTCATCGATACCTCGGGATCGGTCAGCGATGACGAACTGGGCAGCGCCCTGCTCGAAGTGGCCGCGATCGTCCGCGCCGTCGGCGGCCGCCGTGACCTGGTCACCGTGTTCTCCTGCGACGCCGCGGCCCGCATCGCCCACCCGCTGTGCCAGGCCGAGGGGATGCTGCTGATCGGCGGTGGCGGCACCGACCTGCGAACCGGCTTCACCAAGGCCCTGCGCACCCGCCCGGATGTCCTCGTGGCCCTGACCGACGGCCAGACGCCCTGGCCGTCCCAACAACCGGCGTGCCGAACCGTGGTCGGCCTGTTCAGCCGGGAGCGCGCGTGGCAGGAGAACAACCCGGACTACGTCCCGGACAGGCCACCCGCGTGGGCGCGGGTGGTCGACATCGGCTGACGCCGGGAAGTCGCCCTCCTACTGGACGCGCCGCGCCCGCACCAGCGGCGCTACCAGCATGATCGAGCCCGACAGGAAGAGTCCGGCGAGCGGGATCAACGGAAGATAGGACACCCACACGACCGGCTCTTGCCGCGCCAGCGCGATCACCGTCGCGACAACCGTGACGACGAACACCACCGCCGACCACCGGTGCGCTCGGCGAACGCGCCGGACACCCGAACTCCGGCCGGACGCCGGTGCGCGTCGCGAGCCGCGGTAGACCAGCGCGAACATCAGCGAACCGGACAGAAAGAGTCCGGCTAGCGGAAACAGCGGCAGGTAGACCACCCATTCCGGTCCACTCAGCGACAACCCGATCACCGTGATCAGTACTGCCGCGAGAAAGCTGACGGCAAGCCATCGATGAGCTCGTCGAACCTCGATGATGTTCATCGAAAACCCTTTCGTTGATCGGTGGAAACAATGCTTCCACGGCACCGACTTCGAAACTTCTCGATTCGTGATCGTTTCTCCCTCGCCGTGTCCGACGGTCGATGGGAACCGACCCCGCCGCCTCGTATCGAACATTCCGATCCGTCCATCGAATTTCCCGATCGAATCGACGCAGTCAGTGCGCTGACCTGTGAAAACAGTCGGAAGAGCGTTGCGGCGGAGCGGATTTCGGAATTCGCGGCGTCCGGCACCGAATACCGTTGATCAACGTTTGCGAACAGGCGCTGCGAAAATGAGAACGGGGATTGTGATGACCAACGGTGTGAGTTCTTCGATGGGCCGGGAATTGCCGCTGCGCGGTGCGGTGAACGCACGGGATCTGGGCGGGTTGCGCACGAGGGACGGGCGGCAGGTGCGCCGCTTGCGGGTGCTACGGTCGGATCTGCTCACCGGGCTGGACGCCGAAGATGTGTCGTTCCTGCTGACCGAGTGTGGGCTTCGCACGATCGTCGACCTGCGTGCGCCGGGCGAGATCGTCACGGACGGAACAGGTACCGTGGTCGACGCCGTCGCTGACTACCGCAACCTGCACGTCTACGGCGCGGACCGGGTGCGCCTCGACCTCACCGAGGTCTCGCCCGACGGAAGCCTGTTCGACCGGTACTGCGAATACCTCGAGCACAGCAGCGAGAACATCGCCGCCGTGCTGCGCCTGCTCGCCACCCCGGGTCAGTTGCCCGCGCTGGTCCACTGCGCCGCGGGCAAGGATCGCACCGGGGTGGTGATCGCGCTGCTACTGGCCGTCGCCGGGGTGCGCGCGGACGACATCATCGCCGACTATGCCGCCACCACCCCGAACATCGCGGCGCTGCGGGCTCGCGGCGAGCGGGTTCGACTGGTGGATGACGCGGCAGATCGGCTCCCCGCCTGGGTCTTCGCCGCCGACGTGGCAACCATGCGCCAGTTCCTGATCCACCTGGACACCGAGCACGGTGGCGCCACCGCGTGGGCGACCAGCGCCGGTCTCGACGAGGCGACGCAGCGGCAGCTGGCCGAGAACCTACTCTGTGACTGAGGTCACAAATCGACAGCGATTTCGTCCCATTCTTCCCAGAACGTTTTCTAGCGCTTGGGAAGGTCTTTACTATTGACGCGACTCTGTGTCTGGAGTCCGCTCTCTTTCGAGCAGTGCTGCAGATCCGTCGTTCGCTCGCAGCTCAGCATCAATTGCCAGTGCATGTTCGACCGATGAACCGGGAGCTCATCCGCCCCGGCGAAGGAGAATGATGACCGACAATGATCCGGGCACCACCACCGCGACGGCGCGCACGCTGTCGCATGCGTCACTGAAATCGGTTCTCCAACAAGATCTTCCAGCGTCACTCGTGGTGTTTCTCGTCGCGCTGCCGCTGTCGCTCGGGGTCGCGCTCGCCTCCGGCGCGCCGGTCGTCGCCGGGCTCATCGCCGCCGCCGTCGGCGGGGTGGTCGCGGGATTACTCGGCGGCTCGAAGGTTCAGGTCAGCGGGCCCACCGCGAGTCTCGCCGTCGTGGTGGCGGGAGCGGTCCAGCAATTCGGTTGGGCCGCCATGTGTTTCATCACCGTCGGGGCGGGTGTACTGCAGATCTTGTTCGGGCTCAGCCGCGTCGCGCGAGCCGTGCTCGGTATCGCGCCGGTGGTGGTGCACGCGATGCTTGCCGGCATCGGGGTGATCATCGCCCTGCAACAGGTTCACGTGCTCCTCGGCGGAACGACGGTCAGCTCGCCGTGGGGCAGCATCGTCGAGCTTCCGCGTCAGGTGATGTCGGTGCAGAAGGGCGACTTGTTCGTCGGGCTGCTGGTGATCGCCGTGCTGATCGGATGGCAGTATCTGCCGCGCCGGGTTCGGGTGGTGCCCGGCCCGCTGGTCGCGGTGGTGGCGGCCACGGTGGTCTCCTTGATACTGCCGGTGACGGTGGAACGGGTGCGCCTCGACGGCTCGCTGCTCGACGGGATCGGGTTGCCCGCGTTGCCGCACGGCGGGTGGCTGCCGCTGGTGCTCACCATGCTCACCGTCGCACTCATCGCCAGTGTGGAGACGCTGCTCTCGGCCGTCGCGGTCGACAAATTGCGCCCCGACCAGCGCACCGACTTCGACCGCGAACTCTGCGGTCAGGGCGCGGCGAACATGGTCTCGGGCGTGCTGGGTGGTCTGCCGATCGCGGCGGTCATCGTCCGCAGCATCACCAACGCCAACGCGGGCGCCCGCAGCAGGGCGGCGACTGTGCTGCACGGTGGCTGGATCCTGGTGTTCGCGGTCGCGCTGGTCGGCCTGGTCCGGCAGATCCCGACGGCGGCGCTGGCCGGGCTGCTGGTGCTGATCGGGGTGCAGTTGGTGAAGCTGGCGCATATCAAACGTGCCCGCCGCACCGGCGACATCTACGTCTACCTGGTCACCGTGATCGCGGTCGTCGCGCTGAACCTGTTGCAGGGCCTGGTGATCGGGCTGCTCGCCTCGTTCGCCTTGCTGCTGTGGCGGGTCGTGCGGTTCACCATCGTCGCGGCGCCGCGCACCGACGGCACCTGGCTGGTGCGCATCGCGGGCACCTGTACCTTCCTGGCCGCGCCCCGGCTCACGACCGAACTGGCGAAGGTGCCCGACGGTGTGGACGTGACGGTCGAGATGAGTGTGGACTTTCTCGACCACGCGGCGTGCGAGTTGCTCTCGGACTGGGCCGACGCCCGTGAATCCGGCGGCGGCACAGTCGACTTCGTGGAACTCGGCACCGCCAGGATGGCCCGCACCCACGACGGGCCGCCGGAACACGGGCACGCGCGCAAAGCAGTCGACGAGGCGATTCGGCCATGGCGGCGCAGCGGCGGCGTCGACCCGATCGCCGCAGGCATCGCGGCCTATCACCGCAAGCACGCGCACCTGATGCGGCCGCACCTGGCCGGATTGCGACACCGGCCCGATGCCGACACCTTCTTCCTGGCGTGCGCCGACGCCCGCATCGTTCCCAATGTCATCACCAACAGCGGTCCCGGTGATCTGTTCACCGTCCGCAATGTCGGCAATCTGGTACCGGTCGGTGGCAGCGATGTCTCGGTCGAGGCCGCGCTGATCTACGCGCTGGACAAGCTCGACGTGCGCTCGGTGGTGGTGTGCGGGCACAGCGCCTGCGGTGCGATGGAGGCGCTGTACCGGCAGGTTCAGGCCGGGCCGGGTCTGGACGACTGGCTCGCGCACGCTCAGCCGACTCTGGCCGCGTTCCACGGCGGTCATCCGGTCGCGACGGCGGCCGAGCTCGCGGGCTTCGGCCCGGTCGACCAGCTCGGCATGGTCAATGTCGCCCGCCAGGTGCAGACCCTCGTCGACTATCCGGCGATCCGCAGCGCGATGGCCGAACGCGGTGTCGCGGTGACCGGGTTGTTCTTCGACCTGGCGACCGCGCGGGTGATCGAGATCCACGCCGACGGGATCTCGGGTTCAGAGGAGGCCCGCAGGGTCGCCGCCGAGCCCGTGTAAAGGGGGGTAGGTGTGGGTCACGCCACAGACTGCCTGCCGTTATGGCGAGACCCACTGTTTGTGCGGCACACTGGCTTTGCCAATTCTTTACCAATAGGTTGGTTCTACCCGTACCCGGTTCGCCGATGCACCGGAATCTTGCTTCATCCCCCTTTGCTTCACCACCGCCCTCGTGATGATCGGCCTCGGCCCTGCGCCGGGAGTCGGCGAAGGAGAGTCATGTCTGTCGAGAACGACCTTGCCCCGCCCCGGGTGGACGGCCCGTCGAACGAGCCGTCCCGCCCCGCCTGGCAACAGACGCTGCTGCGTCACGATCTACCCGCTTCCATCGTTGTTTTCCTTGTCGCGCTGCCGCTTTCGCTCGGCATCGCGGTCGCCTCCGGCGCGCCGATCGCCGCCGGTCTCGCCGCCGCCGTGATCGGTGGTGTGGTCGCGGGCCTGCTCGGCGGCTCGGTCCTGCAGGTCAGCGGCCCGGCCGCGGGTCTGACCGTGGTCGTCGCCGAATCCATCGCCCAATTCGGTTGGCGCACAACCTGTTTCATCGTGGTCGCCGCGGGCGTGCTGCAAATCCTGTTCGGACTCAGCCGGATCGCGCGCGCCGCGCTCGCCGTCGCCCCGGTGGTGGTCCACGCCATGCTCGCCGGTATCGGCATCACCATCGCCCTGCAGCAGATCCATGTGCTGCTCGGTGGTTCCTCGCACAGCACCGCGCTGCGCAATGTGATCGAACTCCCCGGTCAGCTGCTGTCGCTGCACGGTAGTGACGCGCTCGTCGGCGCCGTGGTGATCGCGGTGATGCTCGGCTGGAAGTACGTTCCATCGAAGCTGCGCGCGGTGCCCGGTCCGCTGGTCGCGGTGCTCGTGGGCACCGTGCTCTCGCTCGGTCTGCCCGACGTCGAGCGGATCGCGCTGAGCGGGTCGGTCTTCGACGCGCTCGGTCTGCCGGAACTGCCATCGGGCAACTGGTCGGCCATCGCCATGATGGTGCTCACCATCGCGTTGATCGCGAGCGTGGAGAGCCTGCTCTCGGCCGTCGCGGTCGACAAGATGCACACCGGTCCGCGCACCGGATTCGATCGGGAACTGCTCGGTCAGGGCACGGCGAATGTCGTATCGGGTCTGGTCGGTGGCCTGCCGATCACCGGTGTGATCGTGCGCAGTGCCACCAATGTGCAAGCGGGCGCGCGGACCAGGGCTTCCACTGTGCTGCACGGACTCTGGATTCTGCTGTTCTCGGTGGCGCTGGTCGGCCTGGTGGAACAGATTCCCAAGGCCGCGCTGGCGGGCCTGCTCATCGTCATCGGCATGCAGTTGCTGAAACTGGCCCACATCCGGTTGGCCAGGCGCACCGGTGATCTGCTGGTCTATGTGGTGACCGTGCTCGGCGTGGTGTTCACCAACCTGCTCGAAGGCGTCGTCATCGGGCTCGCGCTGGCGTTCGGGCTGCTGCTGTGGCGGGTCGTGCGCGTGCAGGTGACGGCGTCCCCGCTGTCCGACGGACGCTGGCAGGTCCACATCGACGGCTCGTGCACCTTCCTCGCGCTGCCGAAACTGTCGGGCGAGCTGGCGAAGGTGCCCACGGGCGTCGATGTGATCGTCGAGATGACCGTCGACTTCCTCGACCACGCCGCGTTCGAGGCGATCGAGGAATGGCAACGTCAGCAGGAAAGCGGTGGTGGCCGTGTCGATTTCGTCGAAATCGGCAGTGCGCGGATGGCCGATACCCCCGCCGCCCCGCCGATCCGCGGATTCGGTCGCGCCGCCATCGACGACATGCTCCGTCCGTGGCGGCACCAGAAGTCCGGCGGCGACGCGGTGACCGCGGGTGTCGCGGCCTTCCACCGCGGCCACGCCCACGTGGTGCGTCCGCATCTGGACGGGCTGCACCACAGCCAGGATCCGGACTCGTTCTTCCTGACCTGCTCGGATTCGCGGATCGTGCCCAATGTGATCACCAACAGCGGACCCGGCGATCTGTTCACCGTGCGCAATGTGGGCAATCTCGTGCCGGTCAGCGGTGACGATTCCGTCGAAGCGGCACTGAGTTTCGCGCTGGACAGTCTCGCGGTGCGTTCGGTGGTGGTGTGCGGGCACTCCTCGTGCGGCGCGATGAAAGCGGTCTATTCCGCCGCCGACACCGCGGGTGGCCTGAGCTCCTGGTTGCGGCACGCCGAGCCGACACTGCAGCGGTTCCTCGCGGGCCATCCCGTGGCCGCCGCGGCCAGGGCAGCCGGGTACGACGAGGTGGATCAGCTGAGCATGGTCAATGTCGCCGTGCAGCTCGAGACCCTGGGACGCAATCCCGCGGTGCGCCGCGCTGTCGCCGAGCGTGGGTTGGCGGTGTCGGGGCTGTTCTTCGACATCGCGACATCGCGGGTGCTCGAGGTGACTGTCGACGGAGTCAGCGCGATCGACGATCACGCGGCACTCACCGTCACCCGTTGACGACACTCCGCCGGTGCCGCGGGCATCGGCGGAGGAACGCTGTCACGGCTGCGCCGATCAGGACACCGCGACTCGGCGGTGGTCGGACTCGTAGGCTGGAAACCATGACCAGCGATCCGACCGCCGCCGAGCGCGTCACCGACGGCCCCGAATCCGCGGACACCGAGTCCGCCGACGGGCCGGGGCGGTGGGATGGAGTCAAGGACCGCGGGCGCGCCTTCCGGGGACACGTCGCGCGGCGCCCTACCCTCAACCTCGGCTACCGCATCGCCGTCGGCGTGGTCGGTGGGTTGGTGCTGATCATCGGGATCATCACGATCCCGTACCCCGGACCCGGCTGGGCGCTGGTGTTCGCGGGATTCGGCATCCTGGCCACCGAGTTCGTCTGGGCCCATCACACATTGAACTGGGTGCGCGGCAAATACCGGATCGTCATGGACTGGTACACCTCGCGCGGCTGGTTCATCAAGGTGCTCGGCGCGGTGGGCACCTTCGCCCTCGTCCTGGTGACGTTGTGGCTGCTCGGTACTTATTCGATGGTCGCAGGGTGGATCGGAGTCGATTGGCCATGGTTGCGCAGTCCCCTGATGTCGTGAGCACGGTTCCGGGCCACCTACTCACCGACCCCGCCTGGGTCGCGGCCCGGATCGACGCGATGAGCCATACCTGGGGCACCGATGTTCCCCGGGTCGCGGGCACCCTGTGGTGGTGCATGGTCGCCTCGACCTTGGTCGAGCAGATCGCCGTCGCCTACGCGGCGGGCACGCCAGCGCCGGTCGCCGCGCTCGGCGAATTCGACTGTGCGGTCCGTCCCGACGGTGGTGTCGAGCACGCGGAATTCCGCCGGGTGCCGGTCGACGCCACCGGGCGCTCGGTGCGCTCGGACGTGGGTGGCGAGACCGGTGCGGCGGCGGCCGAGGAGGTCGCGACCGCCTTGCGTGACACCTTGACCGCGGTGATTTACCAGGTCGCGGCAGTGTCCGGGGCCGGGGCTCCGTCGCTGTGGGCGGTCGTCGCCGATGCCATCGGCAACCGGGCGCTCGACGCGGGCACCAAGGAGGCCGCGACCCGACTGGCGGCGGATGTGGGCTCGCGCCTGCCCGCGCCACGGTTCGTCACCGTCGAGGGCCGCACCTTCGTCCGGCGCGCCTCGTGCTGCCTGGTCTATGAGGTGCCCGGCCGGCAGATGTGCACGAGCTGCCCGAAACGTTCGCCTGCCGATCGAGCCGAACAGCTGGCCGCCGCCGCACGCACCCGGTTCTGAATCGGCGACCCGGTCCCTCGACGCCGTCGCCGGACAGCCGCGTGCCCGGCACGGACAGCGCCCACCTTCGCCGTCACTGACCAACACGCGGTCATAGGTCCATCGACACGGCGCATCGGGCCTCCCGATAGCATGGTGCGGCGCGCAGGTGCCCCTGCGCGAGCCGCCGGACGGACCCGGTATCGACGTCAAGGAGAACATTCCCGTGACCACCTCTGCACCCATCAGTCCCGTCGCTCTCGTTCGGGTGCCGGCCGGGACTACCGCGGGCGCAGCGGTGCGGGAAGCGGGCTTGCCCACGAAGGGCCCGGACACGGTCGTCGTCGTGCGTGATGTCGACGGCGCACTCAAGGATCTGTCCTGGATCCCGGCCGAAGACGCCGACGTCGAGCCGGTGCCCGCGAACAGCGAGGACGGGCGCAGCGTGATCCGGCACTCGGCCGCGCATGTGCTCGCCCAGGCGGTGCAGCAGGAGTTCCCCGACGCGAAACTCGGGATCGGCCCGCCGATCAAGGACGGCTTCTACTACGACTTCCAGGTAGACAAGCCGTTCACGCCCGAGGATCTGGCCAAGCTGGAATCGCGGATGAAGAAGATCATCAAAGGCGCGCAGCGCTTTTCGCGTCGCGTCGTGGAGATCGATGACGCCCGCGTCGAACTGGCGAACGAGCCGTTCAAGCTGGAGCTGATCAGCGACAAGTCCGGCATCGACGATCCCGAGATCATGGAGGTCGGCGGTAACGAGCTGACCATCTACGACAACCTCGACCCGCGCACCGGTGAAAAGCTGTGGGGCGACCTGTGCCGCGGCCCGCACATCCCCACCACCAAGTTCATCCCCGCCTTCAAGCTGACCCGTTCCTCGGCCGCCTACTGGCGTGGTGACCAGGACCGCGAGGACCTGCAGCGCGTGTACGGCACCGCGTGGGAATCGGCCGAGGCGATGGACGCCCACCTGGAGCTGCTGGCCGAGGCCGAGCGCCGCGACCACCGCAAGCTGGGCCTCGAACTCGACCTGTTCTCCTTCCCCGACGCGCTCGGTTCGGGTCTGCCGGTGTTCCACCCCAAGGGCGGCATCATCCGCAAGGAGATGGAGGAGTACTCGCGTCAGCGGCACGTCGACGCGGGCTACGAGTTCGTCAACACCCCCCACCTCACCAAGGGGCATCTGTACGAGATCTCGGGCCATCTCGACTGGTACAAGGACGGCATGTTCCCGGCCATGCACCTCGATGCCGAACTCAACGAGGACGGCACTGTCCGCAAGCCCGGCCAGGACTACTACGTCAAGCCGATGAACTGCCCGATGCACAACCTGATCTTCGGCGCGCGCGGCCGGTCCTACCGTGAGCTGCCGCTGCGGATGTTCGAGTTCGGCTCGGTGTACCGCTACGAGAAGTCCGGCGTGATCCACGGCCTGACCCGGGTGCGTGGCATGACCCAGGACGACGCGCACATCTACTGCACCAAAGAGCAGATGCACGCCGAGCTCACCAGCACCCTGCAGTTCGTCCTCGGCCTGCTGAAGGACTACGGCCTCGACGACTTCTACCTCGAGCTGTCCACCAAGGATCCGAAGAAGTACGTGGGTTCGGACGAACTCTGGGCCGAGGCCACCGAAACCCTCGAGAAGGTCGCCGAGGCATCCGGCCTGGATCTGGTGCCCGACCCTGGCGGCGCCGCGTTCTACGGCCCGAAGATCTCCGTGCAGGTCAAGGACGCGCTCGGCCGCACCTGGCAGATGTCGACCGTGCAGCTCGACTTCAACCTGCCCGATCGTTTCGACCTCGAGTACACCTCCTCCGACGGCACCAAGCAGCGTCCGGTGATGATCCACCGCGCCCTGTTCGGCTCGATCGAACGGTTCTTCGGCGTGCTCACCGAGCATTACGCCGGTGCGTTCCCCGCCTGGCTCTCGCCGGTGCAGGTCGTCGGTATCCCGGTGGCGGAGAACTTCGCCGAGCACCTGGATGGCGTGATCGAGCGGCTGCGTGACGCAGGGGTGCGCGCGCAGGTCGACCGCAGCGACGACCGGATGCAGAAGAAGATCTTCAACCAGACCGCGCAGAAGGTGCCGTTCATGCTGCTGGCGGGCGCACGCGACGTGGAAGCGGGCGCGGTGAGCTTCCGGTTCCGCGACGGCACCCAGGTCAACGGGGTGCCCGTCGCCGACGCGGTCGCCACGATCACCACCTGGGTCGCCCACCGCGAGAACGCCTCACCCACCGCCGCGGGGTTCGAGGTCGTCTCCGCTGCGGTCGGGTCATGAGCGAGAACCTCGCCCCCGACGCCGGCTCGATCGTCGACGCCGGGGCGGGCCAGCCCGACCGCCTCCAGCGGCTGTGGACGCCGTACCGGATGTCCTACATCACCGGTGAGATCAAGCCCAAGGACGCGACCGGGCATCCGTTCACCGATATCCCGAAGATGTCGGATGAGGACGGCCTGATCATCGCGCGCGGCGAGCACGTCTACGCCGTGCTCAACTTGTACCCGTACAACCCAGGGCACATGATGGTGGTGCCTTACCGCCGGGTAGCCGACCTGGAGGACCTCACGCCCGCCGAGAGCGCGGAACTGATGGCCTTCACCCAGCGGGCCATTCGCGTGATGAAGCAGGTCTCGCGGCCTGCCGGATTCAACGTGGGTCTCAATCTCGGTGGTGTGGCCGGTGGTTCGCTCGCCGACCACCTGCACCAGCACATCGTGCCGCGCTGGGGCGGGGATGCGAACTTCATCACCGTGGTCGGCGGGGTGAAGGTGATGCCTCAGCTGTTGCGCGAAACGCGGCAGCTGCTGGCGGAGGCGTGGGAGGAATAAAGACCGTGCTCAGCTTCTTCGGCCGCCAGACGTTTGCGAAAGCGACTGCGCCGCTGGGCAAAGCGCTCGTCGGGACCGGGCTCACCCCGGACGCGATGACCCTGATCGGCACCACGGCGACGATCGCCGCCGCGGTGACCCTGTTTCCCTCCGGACACCTGTTCTGGGGAACGATGGTGATCTGGCTGTTCGTCATGTTCGACATGCTCGACGGGGCGATGGCGCGCGCCCGCGGCGGCGGCACCAAGTACGGCGCGGTTCTCGACGCCACCTGTGACCGGGTGGCCGACGGCGCGATCTTCGGCGGACTCGCCTGGTGGGCGGTCTATCACGAGCACAGCAGGCAACTGTTCGCGCTGACCTTGATCGTGCTGGTCACCTCGCAGGTGATCTCCTACGCCAAGGCGCGGGCCGAGGCGAGTGGGCTGTCCGCCGACGGTGGACTCATCGAACGCCCGGATCGCCTGGTCATCGTGCTGGTCGGCGCGGGGCTCACCGGCATCGGCGGGCACTGGGGGATCGGCTGGCTGACCTGGGCCGTGTACGTGGCGATGTGGGTGCTGGCGGTGCTGAGCATCGTGACGGTGTTCCAGCGGGTGCTGGCGGTGCGCAATTCGCCGGGTGCGCGGGTGGTCATTCCGCCGACGCCGCAGCCGGACGCGGCGGAGGGGTCGGCCTCGTGAGCCTCAAAGATCGGTTGAGCGACTGGGGGTACGCCGCAGGCTGGGGTCTGGTGCGTTCGGCGCCGGAAGGGTTGGTGCGCAAGGTCTTCGACCTCGGCGCCGATCGTGCGGTGAAGGGCGGCGGACCGCAACAGTTGCGCCGCAACCTCGCCCGGGTCCTCGGCGTGCCCGCCGACCAGGTGCCCGACGAGCTGATGCGGGCGAGCATGCGCTCCTACGCCCGCTACTGGCGTGAGGCGTTCCGGCTGCCGTCGATGGACCACAGCGCGATCGACTACTACGTCGACGGTCTGGAGAATGTCGACGCCGCGCTGGAACACGGTCGCGGCCTCATTCTGGTGCTCCCGCACTCGGGCAACTGGGATATGGCCGGTGTGTGGCTGGTGCAGCACTACGACAACTTCACCACCGTGGCCGAACGACTGAAGCCCGAATCGCTGTTCGAGCGGTTCGTCGCCTACCGCGAGAGCCTCGGTTTCGAGGTGTTCCCGCTGACCGGTGGCGAGCAGCCGCCGTTCGCGGCACTCGCCGAACGGCTGCGCCAGAACCGGATCGTGTGTCTGATGGGCGAACGCGACCTCACTGGCAAGGGCGTGCCGGTCGACTTCTTCGGTGAACGAACCTGGATGCCCGGCGGTGCCGCGAAACTGGCCATCGAGACCGGTGCCGCACTGGTTCCCGTGCACGGCTGGTTCACCGTCGACGACGACGGCACCGAGAACTGGGGCCTGAAAGCCGAACCGGCACTGGATGTTTCCGGTGGGGTGGCGGCCGCGACGCAGGGGCTGGCCGACCGGTTCGCGGCCAATATCGCCGAACATCCGGCCGACTGGCACATGCTGCAACCGCTCTGGGAGGGCGACCTGTCGTCCGAACGACTGTCGCGGATGCAGGACACAGGGGGCCAGCGGTGAAGATCGGGATGATCTGCCCGTATTCATTCGACGTCCCCGGCGGCGTGCAGGCGCATGTGGTCGAGCTCGCCCGGGTGTTCATCGAACGTGGGCACAAGGTGAGCGTGCTCGCCCCGGCCTCCGACGACACACCGCTGCCCGAGTTCGTCGTCTCGGCGGGTCGCGCCGTCGCGATTCCCTACAACGGGTCGGTGGCGCGGTTGTCGTTCGGCCCGATGGCCTACACCAGGATCCGCCGCTGGATCGACGGCAACGACTTCGACGTGCTGCACATCCACGAACCCAACGCCCCGAGCCTGTCGATGCTGGCGCTCAAGATCGCCGAGGGGCCGATCGTGGCGACCTTCCACACCTCGACCACGAAGTCGTTGGTGCTCAGCACTTTTCAGGGTGTGCTCCGCCCGTATCACGAGAAGATCAGCGGGCGGATCGCCGTGTCCGAGCTGGCCAGGCGCTGGCAGGTCGAGGCGCTGGGATCCGACGCGGTGGAGATCCCCAACGGTGTCGATGTATCCGCGTTCGCGCGCGGTGAGCCGCTCGACGGATATCCGCGCGCGGGCCGCACGGTGCTGTTCCTCGGTCGCTACGACGAACCACGCAAGGGTATGGACGTGCTGCTCGGCGCGCTGCCCGCGCTCATCGAACACCATCCCGATGTGGAGATCCTCATCGTCGGGCGCGGTGACGAGGAACGGTTGCGCCGCGAGGCAGGCGAGCACGCGGGGCATCTGCGGTTTCTCGGACAGGTCTCCGACGCCGAGAAGGCCGCCGCGCTGCGCAGTGCCGATGTGTACGTCGCGCCGAATCTGGGCGGCGAGAGCTTCGGCATCATCCTGATCGAGGCGATGGCCGCGGGCACCCCGGTGGTCGCCAGCGAGCTCGACGCCTTCCGGCGCGTGCTGCGCGACGGGACAGCGGGCCTGCTCACCCCGATCGGTGACTCCGACGCGTTGGCCACCGCCATCGACACCCTCCTCACCGACGACGAGACGCGCGAACGACTGGTCAGTACCGCCACCCAGGTGGTCGCGGGCTACGACTGGCCGGTCGTGGCCGAACAGATCCTGCGGGTGTACGAGACCGTCACCATCGGCGACAACCGGGTGCGGGCCGCCGGATGATCACCTTCTCCGCGACCACCGTCCTCGTTCTCGGGCTGGTCGCACTGCTCGTCCTCGCCCTCGGAGTGTGGGCCTACTCCACCGCGAACCGCCTGGACAGGCTGCACGTGCGCTCCGATCAATCCTGGCAGGCACTCGACGCCGCACTCGCCCGTCGTGCCGTGGTCGCACGCGCGGTGGCCATGGCCGTAGCCGACCATCACCGGCAGGAACCCCCCGGCCTCGGCGTACACCGCTTCGGGGAGGCCGGTCCGGTGAGCACCGATCCGCGCCGGGCCGAACGCGCCACCCAGCTCGCCGCACTGGCCGATCGCGCCGAACGCGCCGACCGCGGCAACCGGGAAACGATCGAGAACCAGCTGTCCGCCGCGCTGTCCCTAGTCGACATCGACCACCTGCGACCCCAGCTGGTGGCCGAACTCGCCGACGCCGAGGCTCGCGTGCTGATCGCGCGCCGTTTCCACAACGACGCCGTGCGCGACACCCTGGCCCTGCGCACCCGCAGGCCCGTACGCATCCTGCACCTCGGCGGTACCGCACCGCTGCCGCACTATTTCGAGATCACCGAGCGCGCCACACCCGCCGCCGCCACCGGCCTGGTCGTGCACATCACCCGCACTTCCGCGCGGGTGATCCTGCTCGACGAGCAGAACCGGGTGCTGCTGCTGCGCGGCCACGACCCGATGATCCCCGAGGTCGCCTTCTGGTTCACCGTCGGTGGCGGGGTCGAACCGGGGGAGACCCTGCGCGACGCCGCGGTCCGCGAGATCCACGAGGAGACCGGTCAGCGCGTGGATCCGGCGTCGCTGCGCGGTCCGCTGTGGCGTCGCGTCGCGGTGTTCCCGTTCAACGGCGAACTCATCCGCTCCGAGGAATTGTTCTTCACCCTGCGCTCGCCGGGTTTCGAATGGCGCCCGGCCGACCTCACCGCGCTGGAACGCCGCACGATCACCGACCACCGCTGGTGCTCGGCCGACGACATCCGCGCACTCGATGACGCGGGCGAGGCCGTCTACCCGTATCACCTCGACGAGCTGCTCACCGAGGCCGTGACCGCGGCCGCGGACGATACCCAGCACGTCGTGCGCTCGATCCGCTGAGGCGGCCGGGGCACGGAACTCGACGCCACTGGAGAAGGCCAGACGGGGGCGGTGTCTGCATCGCCACTGGTCGTGGCAAGGCCAGTGGTGCTCAACTGGCTATGAAGGCCGAATTCGGGCAGATCTAGAATCGACGGTGACACCAACCCGAGCGACTTGATTGGCGCCCATGACACAGGAGACATTCGTGACTACGCCTGAGACCACCAACACCGTCGGCACCGCCCGCGTGAAGCGCGGCATGGCCGAGATGCTCAAGGGTGGCGTGATCATGGATGTGGTCAACGCCGAGCAGGCCAAGATCGCCGAAGACGCCGGCGCCGTGGCCGTGATGGCGCTCGAGCGGGTGCCCGCCGACATTCGCGCCCAGGGCGGCGTGTCCCGGATGAGCGACCCGGACATGATCGACGGCATCATCGCCGCGGTCTCGATCCCCGTGATGGCCAAGGCCCGCATCGGCCACTTCGTCGAGGCGCAGATCCTGCAGAGCCTCGGCGTGGACTACATCGACGAGTCCGAGGTCCTCACCCCCGCCGACTACGCCAACCACATCGACAAGTGGAACTTCACCATCCCCTTCGTCTGTGGTGCCACCAACCTGGGTGAGGCGCTGCGTCGCATCACCGAGGGCGCGGCCATGATCCGCTCCAAGGGCGAGGCCGGCACCGGCGACGTGTCCAATGCGACCACCCACATGCGCACCATCCGCGGCGAGATCCGTCGCCTGACCTCGCTGTCCGAAGACGAGCTCTTCGTGGCCGCGAAGGAACTGCAGGCCCCGTACGAGCTGGTCCGTGAGGTCGCCCAGACCGGCAAGCTGCCGGTCGTCATGTTCACCGCCGGTGGCATCGCCACCCCCGCCGACGCCGCCATGATGATGCAGCTCGGCGCCGAAGGCGTGTTCGTCGGCTCGGGCATCTTCAAGTCCGGCAACCCCGAGCAGCGCGCCGCCGCCATCGTGAAGGCCACCACCTTCTACGACGACCCGGACGTGCTGGCCAAGGTCTCGCGTGGCCTGGGCGAGGCCATGGTCGGCATCAACGTCGAAGACATCCCGCAGCCGCACCGTCTCGCCGAGCGCGGCTGGTGATCGTGGGCCCGATTTCGTTCGGGCACTGAAACATTCGCCTCGGCGGGCGTCGTGATCGCGACGCCCGCCGAGGCATTTTCGTGAGACAACTCAGCGCTGGAGGAGTGCGGTGGTGAGGGTGTCGAGGCGGATCGCGTTGTCCGGGTCGAAGTCCTCGCGCGTCAAGGGGAGTCGGGTTCGGCGCCGGAAGGCGCTCACCGGATCCGTGGGCGGTTCGTCGAGAAACCGGGCGATCGGCGGGACGGCCTTCTCGACCGATCGGCCGAAGACGTATCCGGCGGCCTTGGCCAGGATTCGGTGGGGTGTGGGCAGCGGGTCTGCCATCGCGGTGCGCACCATCATCGGGTTGTAGAGCACGTAGCGGGTGCGTGCGCTCGGGTGGCGGTGGGGAAAGGCGATGCCGAGCAGGTCGTTGGCGCGCGAGGCCTGCATGGCGGCGCGGGTGCCGGTGTAGCCCTGGCTCAGGGTCAGATCGTCCCAGTGGATTCGGCCGGGGAAGCCGCCAGGGCCGCAGATATTCATGATGACCGGGGTGTCGGTGCGTTCCAGTGCATCGACGAGGCCGTGTCCGAGGGCGAATCGGCTCAGGTATTGCAGGGCGAAGGTGTACTCGATCCCGTCCTCGGTGATCTCGCGTTGTGGTCGGAAGCGTTGGGTGCCGAAGATGATTCCGTCGACGGTGTCGGTGAGGGTGCTGATCCAGGCAAGCGTCTCCCGCATTCCCGCCAGGGTGCTCAGGTCGGCCCGCAGGAACACGACGCGCTCGCCCGCGCCGATCGCGACAGCGTCGCGACGCAAGACCTCACCCTTCGCGGTACTGCTGGCGATCGCGATCACCCGGTCGCCGCGTCGCAGAAAATGTAGGCCGAGCCCCTTGCCCATGCCGTCGGTGCCGCCGGTGATGACATAAGTGCGCATCGAATCCCGTTCTCCTCGAATCGTTCTGGACTGTGTCATCGGCCGATATCTCGAGGCTAGAAACGGTGCGGTCATCAAGTCAACATCTGGTGACTTAGAGTGACTTGATGGAACCGAAGCCCGAACCACGTCGCCGCGATCGCGCGGCCACCCGCGCCGCTCTGCTCGATGCCGCGCGGATCTGTTTCGCGGCACAGGGTTTCGATGGCACTGGACTACGAGAGATCGCGGCTCGAGTCGGCGTCGATCCGGCTTTGGTGTCGCGCTACTTCGGTTCGAAGAAGCAGCTCTACGCCGAGGCGATGCACGTCGAGATCCCGACCGGGGTAGCCGCCGACCCGCACCGGCCGGTGGTCAGTATCGCCGACGCCCTGCTCCACGACGTGGTGTACCAGGACTGGTCCCAATACGGCGGAGAACACCCGCTCCTGGCCATGCTCCGATCGGCAGGCCACAGCGACGTGCGCGACCAGCTACGCGCCCAACTCTGCGACGACTACCTGCGCGAATTCACCGACCGGCTCGACGGCCCCGACACGGAGCTACGCGCGGAACTGATCGGCGCCCTGCTGATCGGCCTCGGCGTCCTGCGGTCGGTGATCGGCACGCCCGCCGTGAGCGCCGCACAGTTCGACCGAACCCGAGTACTTGCGGCCCGCATGGTGAATGCACTGACCTGAGTGACCTCCGGGCTCGGCGCCCCCTGCGGATGAACGCGAAGAGCGTCGATCTGTTCGATGATAAGGTCGCGCCGACAGCTTGTAATCGATTGCAGCTCAGGCAAATTCCTGTCAGGAGTGGGTGGCTTCATGAGCCTGAAGGTCGCAAAGATTCTGCTGCTGATCACTGACGCATTGCTGATGCTGTACTGGGTGGCGGTAGCGGTGGACGCGATTCCGAAGGAGTCGGCCTTCCGTGACTACTCCGATCCCATGATGCAGGCATGGAATTGGTCCTTCTTCCCACTCGATCTCGCCGCCGCGGTATTCGGGTTCGCTGGGGTCTACCTGGTCAGACGCCGTCATCGGCTCGGCTGGGTGGTCCTCACGATCGGGCTCACCCTGACCTTCTGCGCCGGGTTCATGGCGATCTCGTTCTGGGCTTACTACGGAGATTTCAACGCGATCTGGTGGATCTCCAATGCGGCGCTGATGGTCGTTCCGGCCATCGTCTTCACGATTCTCGTCGTCGACCGCACCGCCGGTGCCGAAGTCGGCTCCGGACCAGGTCGGTGACGAAGCTCGCTCCTACGGCTGGCCCGCCGCGCCTTCGGTGTCGGTGGTGAGGGCGTCGGCGAAGTTCTCGGCGTAGCCGAGGATGAGTTGGCGCTGGGTGGGCAGGAGGACGGCTAGTTCGTGCCAGGCGATGGCGGTGGGTGAGCCGTAGAGGTGGGTGAGGTCGGTGACCAGGGCTGCTGCTTGTTCGGGGGTGGGAGGGGTGGGGCGGGCGAAAGCCAGTAGGGAGGCGCCGATGGCGATGTGGCGGTAGCCGTGGGTGGTCATGCGGCGGATCACCGTGTGATTGTCGTAGGTGCTCCAGTCGTCGGCGAAGTACCCGTTGGGGATGCCGGCGATGGCGAGGTCGTCGCGGTCCACCGGGACGCGCTGGATCAGGACGACATCGTCGACCACGCGGTCGGGGGAGCGGTTGGCGGCGACGAGTGCGGTGAGTTCGTCCTCGGAGGCGTTGCGGGTGTCGCGCAACGATTCCCAGGAGACGCGCGCGGACGGGTTGTCGAGCAGCGCGGCGATCCGGGAGACCGTGGCGTTCTCGGCGTGGTGGGTGGCGGCGGGGTCGTCCGGGTCGTCGTGGCCGTCGCCCTCCACGAGCCCGAGGGTGGCGTGCATGCTCGTGTACGCGCACTGGCCGAGATCGTCGAGCGTGCACAGGATCCGTGCGTCGGGATGATCCATGCGGACGAGCTCTAACGCGTCGAGCAGTTGGGCGAAGGTGGTGACGTCGTCGAGGCGGGCAACGGTGTTGGAGTCCAGCCGGTTACGTCGAACGGGTGGTTCGCCCGGCTCGAAAGTCGTCATCTGCACGGTGACATCCTGGCACGGCCCTCGGCGCGTCGTCGCGATCCCGCGGGCGGTGTTCGATGTGGGCCTCGGATAGCCCACATCCACGGTGTGCGCGCACGCCAGTGCGGTGGATGCCCAGGAGTTGCTGCCAACTGGGCATACCGTACAGTCGGTCTGTGACCGCGCTCGACTTGTCCTTGCTGGTCGTCGCGGGATTCTTTACCGGCTTGATCGGTTTCGTCACCGGGATGGCCTCGATCGTCTCCTATCCGGCGCTGCTGGCCGCCGGTCTGCCGCCCGTCGCGGCCAATGTCACCAACACGGTCGCCATGGTCGCCGTCGGTGTCGGGGCGACCGCGAATTCCGGACGTGAACTCATCGGACGCGGGCCCACGCTGGTGCGCTGGGCGGTGCTGTCGGCCGTAGGCGGGCTGCTCGGTGCGCTCGCCCTCCTGGTCGCGCCGGACGGTGCATTCGAGGTGGTCGTGCCGTTCCTGGTGGCCATGGCGTCGATCGCGCTGCTGGTGCAACCGCTGGTCCGCCGCCATATCGGCGAGCTCAGCGCGCCCTGGATCGTGCCGGTCGGTATCCTGCTCACATCGGTGTACGGCGGGTACTTCGGCGCGGGCGCGGGCGTGATCTACCTATCGATGATGCTGCTGTGCACCTCCGAATCCATCTGGAGCGCATCGATTCTCAAGAGCTTCCTGCTCGGCATCGCGAACCTGGTCGCCGCGATCGGATTCGCGGCCTTCGGGCCGGTGCACTGGGGTGCGGCGCTGGCGCTGGGCGCGGGTGCGCTGGCGGGTGGCTGGTGTGGCCCGCCGGTGGTGAAAGTGATCCCACCGGGCGTGTTGCGGGTGGCGGTCGGGATCGGCGGACTCGGTCTCGCCGTATACCTGGCCCGATAGGCGATTCGCTCCGGCCATGCGCGATTGAGGACCGCTGCGCGTCTGCGCCCATGAGGCGTACCTCCGCATTCGCTCCGGCCGTGCGCGATTGAGGACCGCTGCGTGTCGGTGCCCATGAGGACCGCGGGTTCGCCCGCCGGGGTGCGGCACTGTCCGTAGCCTGGAAACGGTGCACAAGTCAGACAGTGAAATCGCAATCCACGCAACAGAAGTCGCTTCGGAAGTGATTCGGTCGGCGTTCCACGCTCCGCTCACTCACTACGCCAAACAGGGCGACGATTTCGCCACGCAGGCCGATATCGCGGCCGAGGATGCCATCCTCGACGTCCTCGCGGCAGCGCGTCCCGGCGACCGGTTCGTCGCCGAGGAATCGGGAGTCACCGGTTCCGCCCGCGGCGATCGGACCTGGTTCATCGATCCACTCTGCGGCACCAGGAATTTCGCTGTCGACACCGCGTTCGTTGCGGTCAATGTCGCTCTGCGCGACGGCGATACCGTGCAGGTGGCGGCGACCGCCGACCCGTTCGCCCGCGAAGTGTTCTGGACCGCGGGGGAGGGTGCGTTCCGGCGCGCCGACGGCCGCGACGAACCGTTGCGCCCGCAGGCCGGAAGTCACCTGGTCGATGTCGATCTAGACCACCCGTTCCCGTGGTCGAGCCCGGCGCGACTCTTCGACGCCGAGGGTTTCGCGGGCGAGTTCCACGGGCGGGTGTTATCGACCTCGCTGGCCCTTGTCTGGGTCGCGGCCGGACGGCGCGCCGCCTACATCACCGGCGGCGATATCCGCGACAGTGTGCATTTCAGCAGCGCGATAGCGGTGTGCCAGGCGGCGGGCTGCGTGGTCACCGGCCTCGCCGGGCAACCACTGCACACCGCACCGCACGGGTTGATCGCGGCAGCCGACGCGGACACGCACGCGCGGCTCGTCGAGGCTGTCGCCGGATTGCGCTGATCTGCGCGAGACGACTCGGCAGACGGCGGCCGGTTCGATCGCAGACCACGCCGAAAGAGTTTGCGGGGTCTGTGATCATGGACAGGTGAGTGTAGAAGTCGATTTCCGGGGCAACTTCGAGGTGCACCTGACCGTTCGGGCAGTGGGGGAGCAGGCCTTTCGCGCGGTGGAAAGCTATGCGGTGCAACGGGATATGAAGTTCACCCATATCGTGTTGGCGCGCGGTCGGGTGGCCGATCAGCCGATGCTGACGCTGCAGAGCACCGGTGACCTCGCCGCGGTCACCGAGGTGGCGCAGGCGGCCGCGCGGGAGTTGAGGGCAGCTGGGGTTCCGGTGATTCGGACGAAGATCGAGCTCAGCCCGTGGGGGCGCGGGGTGCCGGCGACCGACAAACAAGGCCGGGCGCGAGGAGCGGGGCAGTATTTCGAGCATCACGTCAAACTGCTCCTGGCCACCGAACTCGACCCGGACACAGTGGCCGAAGCCTGCGCCGGGCACAACGCACACGTCTCGGCGAACGCGCGGCGCACCCGCACCGACGGTCGCACCGAACGTTTCGTCACCCAGCGGTGCCGGACGATGGGTGATTCGAGCGCTGGAAACCGGCTCGACCTGTTGCTGCGTGCACTGCGAGAGCGCGATTTCGAGGTGCTGTCCGTCGAGCGGGAATTCGTCGTCTACGACAGCGACGAGTCGGTCGATGATGGCTGGCTCGCCGAGGACGCCGTGGCGATGCCGCCTACACAGTGGGAGAACTTTCGCCACGGACCGTGGCCGGACGAGCACCAGCGGGTACCGAATCATCCACCGACGGAGCTGGCTCGCGCGAACCGCATGCTCCCGGCGACACTGCTGCCCGTCGATGCCAGCGGGGTGAGTCAGCGACCGGTGTTCGACCCGGCGTTCACCGATCGACGCTTCGGTATGCGATTGAGCGAACCGTATTTCGACGAGGACGACGTGGCCGGAGCATGGCGTCGGGCGCGCCGCGAAGCCCTCGATCACGTCCTGGCGGGTCTCGCCGCGACGCAGTGGGCCGATCAGGTGATGGTGCGCGGTAGCGTGCTTCTCCGCGCCTGGTACGGCACCGAAGCACGTGAACCCGGCGATCTGGATTTCGTTGTGTTATCGCCGGATTGGACGCTGCCGGACCCGCGCACGGAGGCCATGTTCGTCGAGGTGGCCGCTGTGGCACAGGGTGCGGCCGAACGGTCGGGCTCGACCGTTCGGTTAGATCCCGCCGGTGCGGTCTCGGACGAGATCTGGACCTACGATCGGGTGCCCGGACGGCGCTTGGTTCTGCCCTGGTCGGCGACTGAACCCGGCATCCCCGGTGGCAGTGTGCAATTGGACTTCGTCTTCGGCGAGGCACTGCCGGAACCTCCGCTGCGCACCGAGATCGCCCGGCTCGGTTCGTCTGGACCGGGCGCGGTGCTGCTCGCCGCGAGTCCGCAGTTGTCGCTGGCCTGGAAACTGGTGTGGTTGGCGACCGACTGTTTTCCTGAAGGCAAGGACCTCTTCGACGCGGTGCTGCTCGCCGAACGGGTCACCATGTCGCAGGAGCTCTTCCGGGCTGCGGCCGCGGGCGAGGCGGTGGAGGCCGGTTTCGCCGACGGCGCGGCCTGGGCGAGGGAAGCGAGCTGGTCCGAATTCACCAAGGACTACCCACATCTGGCGGACGAGCACGACACCTATGTCTGGCGTCTGGCCAGTGCGCTCGCCGCCATGCTGCCCGACGGATTCAGCACCGCTTACACGGATCTGGCCGGTCGGATCACCTCCGACAAGGACAAGCTGGGCAACGTTTACACCAAGGACGGTCTGCCCGGTCTCGCTCGCGAGATGGACCGATTCCCATCGCCGACCCTGTTCCGCTTGGTCACGCTGCGGGAAGTGGTGGGACGTGACAATTGCACGTTGAGCGAGGCGGCTGATCTGTTGGCGCAGCTGCCGATTCCCGAGGACAGCGAGCTCCCGACCCGAGTCGACCCACACATGATCGCCGCCGCCCTGTCTACGGATTCGAACCTTGGGCACTGATCACCGTGCTCACCGTCCCCGGTTGTCTGTATCTCAGAGTTTCCTCAAATTCACTGGGTAGCGTCCGGGCCGTGGCATCGAGGCCTGCGCTGTGTGGCGCCGGTCTGGGCCGTCGCCCAGAGGGCGAGATTCCGACCCGACGTAAGGACGAGTGGATGAAGTTTCGTAGGACCGGACGAGTCGCGATCGCAGGACTGGCTGTGGTCGCTGCCCTCGGCCTGAGTGCGTGCAGTGACGACAAGGGTGACAAGCCCGCCGCCAAAACCACCACCAGCGCCAAGGCTGAGGCTTCGGCGGCCGCGAACCTGCCCGCCGTGCCGACCGTGGAGGAGCTCAACGCCCAGCTCACCACCGCGCTGGATCCGTCGGTCCCCAATGATCAGAAGCTGGACTTCGTGCAGGGTGGCGAGGCCGACCCCGAGCTGCCGAACCGCTTGGCCCAGGCCGCCTCGGACGCCAATGTCGTTGTGCAGGTCACCGAGGTGACCTCCTTCGGTGACAGTGTCAATGCGAAGGCCAACTTCACGATCAACGGTCAGACCAATGTCGTCGACGTGCCGTTCGTGGCCGAGGACGGCAAGTGGAAGGTCCAGAAGTCGTGGGCCTGCGGCATGATGACCAACCTGGGTCAGACCTCGGTCGCCTGCGCCTGATCGTCCTCGCTCGAGCCCCGTTCGGAATTTCCGGACGGGGCTTTCGCGTCGGCGCCTCGGTTTGCGCGATGTCAGCTGCGCAGTGCCGCCCGATCGGGATGGTCCCAGCGAACGGTCCAGGTCGCTTCCTCGGGATTGTCGGCAGTGTGATCGCGCACAGCGGGCAACGTCCATCGCTGTTCGTCGGGCGTGCGGCGCAGCGCCGCTTGCGCACTCAGCTCCAAGCGGATCGCGAGATCGAAATCCAGACCGCGACCCAGCAGCATCGGCCCGGCGAGTACCAGCACCAGATCGGCCTGCGCCACGCGAATCGCCGCCCGTGCGGACCTGTCTCGCTCCTCATCCCACAGCGCGGGCAACCAGCGCCCTTCGGTCCGTATCGCGTCCACGATCTCGCGCCGCACCGCCTCGTAGTCGAACCATGCTGTGCGATAAGACCATTCGTCGGCGCGCCCGTATTCCATGCGCAGCGACGCGGGTCGCACGTAGTCGTGCATCGACACCACCGCCGCCGATCGGCCCCGATCCGAGAGCGTCTCCACGATCCGGCGGCCGAGCTCGACGGGCGCAGCGGCATCGGCACCGTCGACCGCGAGCACCCGCCGCCCCGGCAGCTCGACGAGCGTGTCCGCGACGAGTCGGGCGAGGGCGGCGGGCGAGGTGGGAGTGAACGTCGGCACTGGTCCATCTCAGCAAATTCGGGGCCGCCGTGCGGAGCCGGACATACCGCCCGGTCGGCGAGGCGATAATCTCGAGCGCATGGCGACAATCGAAGAGGCGCTCGCGATCGAGCGGCTGGAGCGCGACATCTTCCGTGGTGCTTCCACGGAGTCTCAGCTACCGCGCACCTTCGGCGGTCAGGTGGCCGGGCAGGCGCTGGTCTCGGCGGTTCGCACCGTCGACCCCAGCTTCCAGGTGCATTCCCTGCACGGCTACTTCCTGCGACCGGGCAACCCCGAGGAACCCACCGTCTACCTGGTAGAGCGCATCCGCGACGGCCGGTCCTTCTGCACGAGGCGGGTCACCGGCGTGCAGGACGGGCAGGCGATATTCACGATGTCGGCCTCGTTCCATCACGGTGACGAAGGGCCGGAGCACCAGGACGTGATGCCCTCGGTGGAAGGCCCCGACGACCTGCCCGACGCTAGCGTGACGATGACCCCGGAGCGGCTGTGGGCCATGCGCGAGTGGGAGCACTGGGACATCCGCACGCTCCCGCAGGAACAGGTCGTCGCGCGCGACGGCGCCGTCTCCCCACAGCAGGTGTGGTTCCGGTACCGGCACGCGCTGCCCGACGACCCGATGTTCCACGTCTGCACGCTGGCCTACATGAGCGACATGACGCTGCTCGGCTCGTCGAAGGTGACCCACCCCGACGAACCGACCCAGAACGCGTCCCTCGACCACGCCATGTGGTTCCTGCGCCCGTTCCGCGCCGACGAATGGCTGCTCTACGACCAGTCCTCACCCTCGGCCGGCTTCGGCCGCGCGCTCACCGGCGGCAAGATCTGGGACCGCGAGGGCAATCTGGTCGCCGCGGTCGTCCAGGAAGGTCTGATCCGCACGCCGCGCCACAAGTAGCACGTCGGTGGTGATCCGGTGCGGGTGGCCGCCGCACCGGATCACCACGACTACCGAACCTGCACGCGCAGGTGGCACACCACGGTGTCGCTCATCCGGCGCAGCACCCGTTCGAGTTCGTCGCTGCGGTGGCTCGGCAGCACCCGATCCCACCCGCTCGGCGGATCGATCTCCGCGATCACCACGACCTTGCGCCGACTGCCGAAATTGTCGCGGACATAGCGGGCCACCGGTCCGCCGACGGTGGCGTCGCTGTCCTCGAGCAGGACAAGGCGCACCCCGGGATGCCAGACATCCCAGGCTTTCGTGAACGCCGACGTCGACTCACCCGGCAGGCAGACGTGCACGGCGGTGACGTCCTCGCCGATCGACAGGGCGGCCGAGAGCGCTTCGCGACTGAGCTCGCAGACTTCCGCGATCGGCACGATGATCGCGGTCCCGGTCGGGCGCGGCTGCGCGGGTACCGCACCGATACCGCGGGAACCACCGATCCTGGTGTAGGCGTTGCGAATCCGTTCCATGCCGAGCATCAGCAGCGGCAGCACGAGCACGATCAGCCAGGCACCCTCGGTGAACTTCATCGCGGTGGTGACCACGGCCGCGACGAAGGTCAGCAGCGCGCCGAAGCCATTGAGCGCGATTCGCCAGCGCCAGCCGTCGGCACGGGTCAGCCACCAGTGCCGGACCATGCCGGTCTGGGCGATGGTGAACCCGACGAACACGCCGATCGCGAACAGCGGGACGAGCGCGTTCATGCTGCCCGCGGCAGCCACCACCAGCACCGCGGCACTGATCCCGAGCGTCAGCACACCGTATCGGTAGACCCGGCGCGGGGTGGCCACGGAGAACCGGTGCGGCAGGCAGTTGTCGTCGGCGAGCAGTCTGGTCAGCGTCGGCAACCCGCCGTAGGAGGTGTTCGCCGCGAGGGCGAGCAGGATGACGGTGGCGAATTGCACCACGTAGTAGCCGATGCCGTGGCCGAGCGCTGCCTCGGTGAGCTGCGAGAGCACGGTGGTGCCCTCGATCGGCTGGAGCGAGAACTTCTCGATCAGCACGGCCAACCCGATCAGCATCGTGCCGAGCAGCAGCCCCAGCGCGACTTCGGCACGCTGGGCTCGCCGCACGCGCGGCTGCTCGAAGCTGGGCACCGCGTTCGCGATCGCCTCGACACCGGTCAGTGCGGCGCAGCCACTGGAGAACGCCTTGAGCAGCAACAGGACACCCACGGTGTGGATATCGCTGACCGCGGCCGTGCCCGCGGTGACGGCCGCTGGTTCCGAACGCAGCAGGCCGCCGATGATCACCACGAAGATGCCGCCGACGAACACCGCGGTGGGCAGCATGAACGCCTTGGCGCTCTCGGTGATGCCGAGCAGGTTGAGCGCGGTGATCCCGATCAGCACGGCCAGGCAGATCCACACCGTGTACCCGTGCAATCCGGGGAACGCCGAGGTCAGCGCCGCCACCCCGGCCGCGATCGAGACCGCGACATTGAGCACGTAGTCGACGATGAGCGAGGCGGCGGCGAGCAGACTGGTCCGGTCGCCGAGATGCTTCTTGGCGACCGCGTAGGCGCCGCCGCCGTTCGGGAACGCAGCGATCACCTGCCGGTAGGAGGCGATGAGGACGGCCAGCAGGGCCGCGATGGCCAGGGTTACCGGCAGGGTCAGGCCGAGTCCGAGCCCGCCCGCGGTGGCCAGGACCAAGACGATGGCTTCCGGTCCGTAGGACACCGAGGCCATCGCGTCGAGGGACAGTCCGGCCAGGCCGGTGGGAACGGTCAGTCCGCGGCGCTCCGGGACGATCTGCGCAGGTCCCGGGGACTTGCGTGGCAGCAGTGCAATCACATATTGCAGTGTCGACCCGTTCGGCGCGAATGCACCCGTCGTTGACGGAACCCTGACGCCCGCGGCGTGAGCGGGCACACATCGCCCCGCCTCGTAAGCTCAACGCCTGTGAACGCAACCTCGACCGCTACCCGGCCGACCATCGGTGTCCTCGCGCTCCAGGGTGACGTGCGCGAACACGTTGCCGCGCTGGAGCACTGCGGGGCGAAGCCGGTGCTGGTGCGGCGCGAATCGGAGTTGGCGGCCGTCGACGGGCTCGTGCTGCCCGGTGGTGAGTCGACCGCGATTTCCAAGCTGTTGCAAGCGTTCGACCTGCTCGAACCGTTGCGGGCGCGGCTGCGCGACGGGCTGCCCGCGTTCGGTTCCTGCGCGGGCATGATCCTGCTCGCCTCGGAGGTCCTCGACACCAGGGCCGACGCCCAGCACCTGTCCGGCATCGATATGACGGTGCGCCGCAACGCGTTCGGTCGTCAGGTCGACTCCTTCGAAACCGACCTGGACTTCACCGGTCTAGACACGCCCGTGCGCGCGGTGTTCATTCGCGCCCCGTGGGTGGAGCGTGTCGGTGACGGTGTCGAGGTGCTGGCGCGGGTACCGCACGGTCCCGCGCAGGGGCGCATCGTCGCCGCCAGGCAGGGCAATGTGGTGGCGACCTCGTTCCATCCCGAGGTAACCGGCGATCTTCGGGTGCACGAGCTGTTCGTCAACCTGGTTCGCGCAGCGCGATAAAGCCCGCGTCGGCGGGCGTCGCGCGCGGTGAGTAGGCTGGATCGAGCTTGTCCGCCCGGGCAGACGCGCAACCGACTTGAAGGAAGTAGGGCATGAGCGGCCACTCCAAATGGGCCACCACCAAGCACAAGAAGGCGGGAATCGACGCCAAGCGCGGCAAACTCTTCGCCAAGCTGATCAAGAACATCGAGGTGGCGGCCCGCACTGGTGGTAGTGACCCTGCGGGCAATCCGACGCTGTTCGACGCCATCCAGAAGGCGAAGAAGACATCGGTCCCCAACGACAACATCGAGCGCGCCCGCAAGCGCGGCGGTGGTGAAGAGGCCGGCGGAGCCGACTGGCAGACGATCATGTACGAGGGCTACGGGCCCAACGGTGTCGCCGTGCTGATCGAGTGCCTCACCGACAACCGCAACCGCGCCGCGGGCGAGGTTCGGCTGGCGATGACCCGCAACGGCGGCAACATGGCCGATCCGGGTTCGGTGTCGTACCTGTTCGCCCGCAAGGGTGTGGTGACCCTCGAGAAGAACGGCCTGTCCGAGGACGACGTCCTCGAGACGGTCCTCGACGTGGGCGCCGAAGACGTCAACGACCACGGCGATGTCTTCGAGATCATCTCCGAGCCAGGCGATCTGGTCGCGGTGCGGTCGGCTCTGCAGGCCGCGAACATCGACTACGACTCCGCCGAGTCCGGTTTTCAGGCGTCGGTGTCGGTCGCGGTCGACGCCGAGGGCGCCCGCAAGGTGTTCAAGCTGGTCGACGCGCTCGAAGACAGCGACGATGTGCAGAACGTGTACACCAATGTCGACATCTCCGACGAGGTCGCGGCGGAACTCGACGACGAGTAGGTTTTCAAACCCGTTGAACCGCCCCGGCCGTGAATTCGGCTGGGGCGGTTCACGTTTCGGCTAGGACGCCCGCTGCTGGTAGTAGTTCGACATCGACGGGTAGTAGTCGGCGAAATCCGGGCGTTCGGTATGCGTGCACGCGGCGACGAGCATGTCCGCGTAGTACTCCCAGCCCGGACCGATCTGGGGGATCTCCGCCAGCTGGTATTCGGACGTCAGATGGTGGACCAGGCGCAGTTCGGTGGCCGCGCCGGTGTCGAGCAAGGTCACCTCCAGGCGCCACAGGCCGATCTGGTCGGTCGAGGAGATGCCGAGGTGGATCGGTGGGGTGCAGTCTTCGATGCGCATCGGCGTCCACGGTTCCCCCTCCTCGAACCGCATCTGCACCCGGATGGTGTTGCCGGTCCCCGCTTCGCCCTCCCAGGTGCCGTACCACCCCGAGGTCAGATGCGGATCGGTCAACCGCGCCCACACCTCCTCGATCGGCAACCCCAACGACCGGGTGATCACCAGATCCCGCCCGTCGGGCGTCGACACGATGTCACCGGTGGGTTTGGCCATGTGTGGTTCTCCTCGCCTCGGACGGACCGACCATGCCTGCTCTCCTCGACCGTACCCGTGGTGGAACTCGGCGCCCCGGCAGAATGCGGACATGACGCGAATCGAGGCGGTCCGGGGCGACATCACCGAACAGCAGGTGGACGCGGTGGTGAACGCCGCGAATTCCTCGCTGCTCGGTGGTGGCGGTGTCGACGGGGCGATCCACCGCAAAGGCGGCCCGCAGATCCTGTCCGAATGCCGCGACCTGCGCGCCTCCCACTACGGCAAAGGCCTGCGAACCGGGCAGGCGGTGGCGACCACCGCGGGTCGGCTGCCCGCACGCTGGGTGATCCACACCGTCGGCCCCGTGTGGTCGGCCACCGAGGACCGCTCCGAGCTCCTCGCCTCGTGCTATCGCGAATCCCTGCGTGTGGCAGACGAATTAGGGGCGGCGACAGTCGCGTTCCCGGCGATCTCCACCGGCATCTTCGGCTGGCCGATGGACGATGGCGCGCGGATCGCGGTCGAGACGGTACGAGCGGCCGAGACGAACGTGATGCAGGTGCGGTTCGTGTTGTTCGACGATCGTGCGCTCGAGGTCTTCACCGCCGCACTCGGGTAGCGCTCACTGGACGATGGCGTCTGTCGATGGTGGTCAGCGAGTGTTGGCCGCGACCGGGCAGTGACGATCGGCCGGCGGACGGCGACGAATGTGTCGAACCCCGGTGGCACACTCGCGGGCATGACGGAAACCAGTGTGCCGTTTCGGGTTCGGATCCCGATTCGGGTGTCCGATCTCGACCCGCAACTGCATGTCACCGGCTCGGCGTATCAGCAGTTCGCCGACCACGCGCGGTTCGCGTGTGTGACCGAGGCCGGGGTCTCGGTGCCGGACTTACTCGCGGCGGGGGTAGGGCCGGTCAATCTCGAGCTGCCGCCCCGGGCGGCGTGAGAGTCGTGTCGTTGGTCGGTCGGAACCCGGGAATGCTCTAGACTTTCGAACAACTGTTCGTGTCTTCGAAGGGGTGGCCGGTGCGGGTGATGGGCGTCGATCCGGGGCTTACCCGGTGCGGGCTCAGCATGGTCGACAGCGGGCCGGGCCGGAAGGTGGTCGCCCTCGATGTGGGGGTGGTGCGCACGCCGCCGGATGCCGAGCTGGCATTGCGGTTGATGGCTGTCGCCGATGCCGCCGAGGAGTGGATGGATACCCATCGGCCCGAGGCTGTCGCGATCGAGCGGGTTTTCGCGCAGCACAATGTGCGGACCGCGATGGGGACAGCACAGGCCGGAGGGGTGATCGCGCTGGCCGCCGCGCGGCGCGGGATCCGGGTGGCGTTCCATACGCCCAGCGAGGTGAAAGCCGCTGTCACCGGCAATGGTACGGCGGATAAAGCGCAGGTCACCGCCATGGTGACGCGGATTCTCGGGTTGCAGGTCGCACCGAAACCCGCCGATGCCGCCGACGCGCTCGCGCTGGCCATCTGTCATTGTTGGCGGGCGCCGCTGATGGACCGGATGGCGGCCGCGCAGGCGCAGGCGGAGCAGGTCCGCCGCCGCTACGAACAACGGCTCGCCGAACAACGGAAGGTGGTGCGCGGGTGATCGCGTCGGTACGCGGTGAGGTACTCGAGATCGCGCTCGATCACGTGGTGATCGAGGCCGCGGGCGTCGGGTATCGCCTCAATGCCACCCCGGCCACCCTCGCCGGGCTCACCCGCGGCGAACAGACCCGCCTCTACACGGCGATGATCGTGCGCGAGGACTCGATGACCCTGTTCGGGTTCGCCGACACCGAAGCGCGCGAACTGTTCGGGCTGCTGCAGACCGTTTCCGGCGTCGGCCCCCGTCTGGCAATGGCGGTGCTGGCCGTGCTCGAACCCGAAGCACTGCGAAAAGCGCTGGCAGAGAGCAATGTCGCCGCCCTGACCCGGGTCCCCGGCATCGGCAAACGCGGCGCCGAGCGGATGGTCGTCGAACTGCGCGACAAGGTGAACCAGGTGGCTGTCCCCGCCGGTCCGCCGGGCGCGGAAATGCCGAGTACCCCTGTGCGCGAACAGGTTTCCGAAGCGCTCATCGGCCTCGGGTTCCCCGCGAAGCAGGCCGAACAGGCCGTCGACACCATCCTGGCCGACCAGCCGACCGCCACCACCTCGGTGGCTTTGCGCGCGGCGCTCGGCCTGCTCGGCAAGAACAGGTAGACCGTGTACGACGACGACATCGACGAGACCGACGAATCCGACCTCACCGCCCGGTATCTCAGCACCGACGGCGAAGCCGAAACCGGTCTGCGTCCCACCTCGCTCGACTCCTTCATCGGCCAGTCCCGCGTGCGTGAACAGCTCGCCCTCGTCCTGCGCGGCGCCAGCCAGCGCGGCGCCACCCCCGACCACGTCCTGCTGTCGGGACCGCCCGGCCTCGGTAAGACCAGCATGGCGATGATCATCGCGGGCGAACTCGGCACCGCCCTGCGCATCACCTCGGGTCCGGCACTGGAACGCGCGGGCGACCTCGCCGCCATGCTGTCCAACCTGGTCGAGGGCGATGTCCTGTTCATCGACGAGATCCACCGAATGGCCCGCCCGGCCGAGGAAATGCTGTACCTGGCGATGGAGGACTTCCGCGTCGACGTGGTGGTCGGCAAAGGTCCCGGCGCTACCTCGATCCCCCTCGATATCGCCCCGTTCACCCTGGTCGGCGCCACCACCCGTTCGGGTGCGCTCACCGGCCCGTTGCGCGATCGCTTCGGCTTCACCGGCCACATGGACTTCTACGACCCCGCCGAACTGCTGCAGATCCTCACCCGCTCGGCCCGCATTCTCGGCGTGCAGATCGACCACGACGCCGCCGCCGAAGTCGCTGGACGCTCCCGTGGTACCCCGCGTATCGCCAACCGGCTACTGCGCCGCGTCCGCGACTACGCCGAGGTCAGGGCGGACGGCATCATCACCCACCCGATCGCGATGGCGGCGCTCGAGGTCTACGACGTCGACGCGCTGGGCCTGGACCGGCTCGACCGCGCCGTCCTCGGCGCGCTCGTGCGTGGATTCGGTGGGGGACCGGTGGGCGTATCGACCCTGGCCGTTGCCGTCGGCGAGGAGGCGGCCACCGTGGAAGAGGTCTGCGAACCGTTCCTGGTGCGCGCCGGACTGGTCGCCCGCACACCCCGCGGCCGGGTCGCGACGGCGGGCGCCTGGGAGCATCTGGGCTTGGTACCGCCGCCCGATCTGGTCATCGGCGCCATCGAAGTGCGTGGGCGCGAACCGCAACCGAGCGCCGAGGGCTACGACTGAGATACCGCGGCTCCAGGCGGGCACGGCGCCGCGACGTCGTCTACTGTCGATTCAGTGGCAGTCCTAGAGGTGGTGCAACGACTCCCCGAGCCGTTGCGTTCCCTGCTGATGAAGCATCGGGAACTTCTGAAATTCGCCGTGGTCGGTGCGATCACCTGGTTCATCGATACCGGTGTCGTGTACGCGGTGAAACTGACCGTGCTCGGCGACAAGCCGCTCACCGCGCGCCTGCTCGGCGCGCTGATCGCGACCATCGCCTCCTACATCCTCAATCGCGAGTGGTCGTTCCGCGCACGCGGCGGCAGGCAGCGCAGTCACGAAGCCGCCCTGTTCTTCACGGTCAGCGCACTGGGCATCGCGGTGACCATGATCCCGCAGGCGGTATCGCTCTACGCGCTGAATCTGCGTGTGCCGCACGTGGATCCGACGGTGCAGATGGTCGCCAACTTCATCTCGGGACAGATCTTGGGCGTCCTGCTGGCCATGGCGTTCCGCTTCTGGGCCTTCCGCCGCTACGTCTTCCCCGACGACCTGCGCGAAGCCGAACTCCACAGCATCCAAGGGTAGGAACGGGTGTAGCCGCCGATTGGGGTTTTCGGCCGCCTTGATCTGGACTGACTGGAGGGCGCGACGAAGGAGTGCCCGTAGGGAGGGAAGATCAAGGTTCCCAGGCCGAAAACCAGCGGCGCCAGCCGCCAATATCACAGTCGTTCGGGGTGTTCCAGGGCCGTGATCACCAGGTCGATGAAGGCGTCCACTTCTTCGCGGGAGTAGCCGCGGGTGCCGAGCCGGGTGTCGGTGAAGCGGACGCTGCGCACATCGGAGGTGGTGAGGCTGCCGGGGCCGTTGTGGGCCAGGGTCGCCGCGACCAGGTCGAGGAAGGCATCGACCTCTTCCTCGTGGTAGCCGCGCCTGCCGACGGCGGACTGGGTGAAACGCATGCGGTGCACGTCGTCGGGGGTGAGCATCTCGGCGACATCGTCGCCCGCACGCGCCGCCGGAACGGGAGCTCCGCCCTTCTGGCGATGTTCGAGCTCGGTCCGCACCCGGTCGAGGAAGTCGTCGACCTGGTCGGCCTGATACCCGCGACCGCCGAAACGCGGTGCGCCGAAGTGCACGTGGCGGATGTCGTCGGCGGTGAGTGTGCCCTGCCCGTCGAGGGTGGCCGACACTCGTTCCAGAAAGGCGTCGACCTCGTCTGCGTGGTAGCCGCGATGCCCCAGCGTCGGCATGGCGAAGTGGGTGCGGCTCACATCGTCGGGCGTCACAGCGGTCATTGTCTCAGGATTGCCCTTCTATCCCACGGCTTTTCGCTATCGGGCAGCGGCGCGCACGCCATCGATGAACAGCCGCCGCACGGCGTGACTGTACACCGCCATCGACGCTGGATCGGGGGTTCGCATGCCCGCGACGAGGCCGGCGACGATCATGCCGAGTGCCGCCTTGGCGGTATTGGCGGTATCGATATCGGCGCGGAGGTAACCGATGCGCACGCCGTGCTCGAGGTAGCGCGTCATGAGGATCTCGGTGACATCGACCAGGCCGTACACCCGTTCGGTGAGTTCGTCGTCGATACCGGTGGCGTGGAACAGCAGTAGGTGCGCCGTACGCGGATCGTCGAGCAGGACGCGGTTGAGGGAATCGCCGATCCGGTCGATCAACGCGGCGTATTCGGAGATGGTGGACGCGCTCTCGGGCTCGATGTCATCGTCGAGCGCGCCGAAGATGCGCCCGCTCACCTCGTCGATGACATGGTCGATGATGTCGCGCTTGTTCGCGAAATAGCGGTAGAAGGTGCCGTGCCCGATGCCGAGGCGCGTGGCGATATCGGCGATTCCGGTGGCGTGATAGCCCTTCTCGGCGAAGCAGTCGAACGCGGTATCGACTATCTCCCTGCGCAATTCGGCTTTTCGCTGGTCGATTCGCGAGGGTGGCTTCGTCACATTGACGATGTTACAGTCGACGTAACGGGAATGACGCGTCATTCTGACGATTCGGCATTCACAAATCTCGATGTGGAGGTTCGACGTGGCACCTCAGTTCGACGCGGTCGTCGTCGGCGCGGGTTTCGGTGGCATCGGTGCCGGTATCGAACTCGACCGGCTCGGGTTGCGCGATTTCGTCATCCTGGAACGGGAGGACGACCTGGGCGGCACCTGGCATGTGAACAGGTATCCGGGTCTGGCGGTCGATATCGCCTCGGTGACCTACTCCTATTCGTTCGAGCCGAACCCGCGCTGGACCCGGCTGTTCGCACCCGGCGCCGAGCTGAAGAAATACGCCGAGCACGTGGCAGGCAAATACGATCTGCGCAGGCGGATGCGGTTCGGGACCGTCGTCGACGGTGCGCGCTGGGATGCCGAAGACCAGCAGTGGGTGGTGACGATCGCCGGCGGTGAGACGCTCACCGCGCGCTATCTGCTCGCGGCGACGGGGTTCCTGTCCCAGCCCTACACTCCGCCGTTTCCCGGCATCGAGTCCTTCGCGGGCAAGATCATCCACACCACCGACTGGGACGCCGATTACGACCTGACCGGTCGCAAAGCCGCCATCATCGGCACCGGTGCCACCGCGGTGCAGTTGGTGCCCGAGGTCGCGAAGCAGGTCGGCGAACTGACCGTCTTCCAGCGCACCCCGATTTGGGTGGTGCCCAAGGTCGACGCCCCGATTCCCGGGGTGGTGCGGGAACTGTTCGACAGAGTTCCGCTCACGCAGAAGGCGGCACGGCTGGTCAATACCGGCATGCTGGAGGCGCTGATGGTTGTCGGCGTGCTGCATTACAAGCAGGCCAAACCATTGAACCGGGCGGCCGCCGCGTTGGCCAAGGCGCACCTGTTCGCGCAGGTGCGTGATCCGGCGACCAGGCAACAGCTCACCCCGCACTACGACTTCGGCTGCAAGCGCCCGACGTTTTCCAATCAGTACTTCACGACGTTCAACCAGCCGCACGTACGGCTGGAAACGAACTCGATCGACCATGTGGAACCCGACGGCATCGTCACCGCCGACGGCCACAAAACCGAGATCGACACCCTGCTGCTCGCCACCGGTTTCAATCTCTGGGACGTGAACTTCCCGGCCATCGAGATCGTCGGCCGCGACGGCGTGAACCTCGGAAAGTTCTGGCGCGACAACCGTTTTCAGGCCTATGAGGGCATCACCGTGCCCAAGTTCCCGAACTTCCTGAGCCTCAACAGCCCCTACTCCTACAGCGGGCTGTCGTACTTCACCACCATCGAAGCCCAGATGAAGCACATGGGCAGGTTGTTCACCGAACTGTTCCGCCGCGGCGAGCAGACCTTCGAGGTCACCGACGAGGCCAATGCGGAGTTCCTCGACCGGATGACCGACAGGCTGGGTTCCTCGGTGTTCTACGGCGGCGACTGCGCCACCGCGCGCAGCTACTACTTCAACCAGCACGGCGAAGCGGCGCTGCTGCGGCCGACCAGCACCGCCGCCGCGCACCGCGAGGCTGTCAGCTTCCCACTCGACGATTACACCTACGGCCCCGTCTCCTGAGCACCCTCGGCCCCGGTTCGCGCACCCACCGGCCGGGTCGTTTTCACACGCGCGTCGGTGTCCGGTGTGTCGCCGCGGCGGGGAACTGGCAGACTGTCAGGCGTACTTGCACGTCCACCACTGACTAGGGACTGACTTCGACGATGGACTTCCTGTTTCCGCTGCTGATCCTGGCCCTGCTCGTGCCGATGTTCTTCGGTATCCGCAAACAGAAGCGTGAGGCCGAGAAGGTCTCGACGATGCAGGAGGCCCTGAAGGTCGGTGACGCTGTCGTCACCACCTCCGGTCTGTACGGCACCGTCGTCGATCTCGACGAGAACACCGTCGATCTGGAGATCGCCGAGGACGTGGTCACCACCTGGCTGCGCCAGGCGATCCGCGAGGTGCGCGCCGACGAGCAGACGGTCGAGGAGACTCCCGAGGTCACCGACGCCCCCGCCGAGGAAGCCGTCGAGCAGACCGAGACCCGGCTGACCAAGGACTGACCAGTCCCTTTTCCCGCCCGGGCGCGTACCAGCGTTCCGGGCCGGGCACCGTTGTGCCCACCGATCCAGCCTCGACTTCCGCCTAGGAGATGACCTGCTGTGCCACCTTCCCAAGGATCGGCGCATCCGTTCCGGCTGCTCGGCGTCTACGCCGCGCTGCTGGCCGTGATCTACGCGCTGGTGTTCTTCACCGGTGACCATTCCCCGTCGGCCAAGCTCGGCATCGACCTGCAGGGCGGTACCCGCGTCACGTTGACCGCGCGTACCCCCGACGGCAACAAGCCGAGCCAGGACAGCCTGAAGAAGGCGCAGGAGATCATCGAGAACCGTGTCAACGGTCTCGGCGTCTCCGGCTCCGAGGTGGTCATCGACGGTGACAATCTGGTCATCACGGTGCCCGGCGAGGACAGCCAGCAGGCACGCGCGCTGGCCACCACCGCCAAGCTCTACATCCGCCCGGTGCTGTTCGCGACCGAGCCGCAGGCAGGCGGGGCGGCACCGCCCGCGACCGGTACCGCGCCACCAGGCACCGCACCCCCGGCCACGGACGCTCCGGTGCCCGCGCCGGGCGAGGCGACCCCGGCCGTGCCCGGCGCGGTGACCCTGCCCGGCGATGCGACGCTGCCCGGCGATGCGACGCTGGCACCGACCACCCCGGCGCCGCAGTCGCGGGTGTTCCCCGCACAGGCACCGCCGACGCCGACCCCGACGCCCGGTGGTCTCACCCACCAGCAGCAGCAGGCGAAGGAGATCGCCGACGCCAAGGCGCTGCGCCAGAGCACCGATCAGCAGGTTCAGCAGGTCGCCGTGGCGGCCATGGACTGCACCAAGCCCGACCCGCTGGCCGGAAACGACGATCCGGCCCTGCCGCTGGTCACCTGCTCGCAGGACGGCACCGAGGTGTTCCTGCTCGGCCCGAGCCGCATCGACGGCCAGGAGATCGCCGACGCGACCTCCGGCCTGAACTCGCAGCAGGCTCGGCACGAGGTGAACCTCGAGTTCAAGTCCGCCGGTGCCGACGCCTGGTCGGACCTGACCGGTGAGTACGTCAACAAGCGGGTCGCCTTCGTGCTCGACTCGCAGGTCGTCAGCGCGCCGCAGGTGCAGCAGGGGCCGCAGCTGGGTGGTCGCACCTCGATCTCGGGTAGCTTCACCGCCGACAGTGCGTCCGAGCTGGCCAACACTCTGAAATACGGTTCGCTGCCGCTGTCGTTCCAGACCTCGGAAGCGGAGACGGTCTCGGCGACGCTCGGCCTTTCCTCGCTGAAGGCGGGTCTGCTGGCCGGTGCCATCGGCCTGATCGCGGTGCTGCTCTACTGCCTGCTCGTGTACCGGATGCTCGGCCTGCTGGCCGGGTTCTCGCTGATCGCGGCCGGTGTGGCCGTCTACGGCATCATCGTGCTGCTCGGCCGGTGGATCGGCTTCACCCTCGACCTCGCGGGTATCGCCGGTCTGATCATCGGTATCGGTCTGACGGCGGACTCGTTCGTGGTGTTCTTCGAACGCATCAAGGACGAGATGCGCGAAGGCCGCAGCTTCCGGTCGGCGGTGCCGCGCGGTTGGGCACGAGCCCAGCGCACCAACCTGTCCGGTAAGACGGTCAGCTTGATCGCCTCGGTCGTGCTGTATCTGCTCGCCGCCGGTCAGGTGAAGGGCTTCGCCTTCACCCTCGGCGTCACCACCGTGCTCGACGTGATCGTGCTCTACCTGGTCACCGCACCGCTGCTGATGCTCGCCGCCCGCTCGCCGTTCTGGGCGAAGCCGTCGGTGAACGGCCTCGGCTCGGTTCAGCAGATCGCCAGGGAACGCGGCCAGGCCAGGTCGAAGGAGATGTCACGATGAGCAACGACAACCCCACCGAGGAATCGGTGAACCTGGACAAGTTCGAGCCCGCGCAGGGCCCGAAGCACGGATTCTTCGAACGTCTCTACACCGGCACCGGCGGCTTCCCGATCGTCAGCAGGCGCAGGTTCTTCTACACGCTGTCGGCGGTGCTGCTGCTGATCTCGCTGCTCAGCATCGCGGTGCGTGGCTTCACCCTCGGTATCGACTTCGAGGGCGGCTCGCGCATCCAGATCCCCGCGGCTGACAACGTCAGCACCCAACAGGTGGAAGATGTCTACGCCGAGACGCTGGGCCATGGGCCGGTCTCGGTGCAGAAGGTCGGCTCCGGGGCCTCGGCCACCATCCAGGTGCGCTCGGAGACCCTCGACCTGACCCAGACCGAGCAGGTCCAGTCCGCGCTGTTCGATCGGTTCCAGCCCAAGGACTCCGCGGGCGAGGTGAGCCGCAACGCCATCAGCATCGCCGAGATCAGCGAGACCTGGGGCGGGCAGATCACCCAGAAGGCGCTGATCGCGCTGGCGGTGTTCGTGCTGTTGACGATGATCTACATCGCCATCCGCTTCGAACGAGACATGTCGATCGCGGCGATCGTGTCGCTGTTCTTCAACCTGTTCGTGACGGCGGGTATCTACTCGCTGGTCGGGTTCGAGGTGACACCGGCCGCGGTGATCGGTCTGCTCACGATTCTGGGCTACGTGCTCTACGACAACGTGGTGGTCTTCGACAAGGTCGAGGAGAACACCCGCGGTGTGCTGCACCTGAACAAGCGCACCTACGCCGAACAGGCCAACCTGGCGGCCAACCAGACCCTGATGCGGTCGATCAGCACCACGATCATCGGCATTCTGCCGATCATCGGCATGCTGGTGATCGCGGTGTGGCTGCTCGGTGTCGGCACGCTCAAGGACCTCGCGCTGGTGCAGCTGGTCGGCATGATCGTCGGCGCCTACTCCTCGATCTTCCTCGCTGTGCCGGTGCTGGTCTCGATCAAGGAACGCTGGGGTCCGGTGGCCGCGCACACCAAGAAGGTGCTGGACAAGCGTGCCGGTGTCGGCGCGGGCGTCCGGGTTCCGGTGGGCGCGTCGGCGGCCCGTGGTCCGCGACCGACCGACGGCGGCGCGCCGCGGCCGGGTTCGCGTCCGAGCGGAAAGCGTCAGAAGAGAAGGCACTGACGACCGACAAGCAGGGGGTCTCATCATGCGACGCAGCACGATTCGACTGATCACCGGGCTCGCCACGGCGGCCGTGACCACCTCCGTGGTGGCCGGCTGCTCGGCGAAGAACCAGGTGCCCTCCATCGGGTACGCGGTCGACGCCGCGGTCGCCAGCTACAACGGCGCGAGCACGCTCGGCGCCAGTAGCGGTGCCACCGCGGTGTTCGGCCGCGTGCTGACCGGTTTCTTCTACACCGGACCCGATGGCCAGCAGGTGGCCGACACCGACTTCGGCACGGCCAAGGAGGTGCCGGGCGAGACGCAGACGGTGCAGTACCGGCTCAACCCGGACGGGGTGTACTCCGACGGGGTGAAGACCTCCTGCGACGACTTGGTGCTGGCCTGGTCGGCCCGCTCGGGCAAGTTCACCCGCCCCGGCGATCGCGGGCCCGTCTCGTTGTTCGACGCGGCGAGCACCGCGGGCTACGACGAGATCGAGCGGATCGACTGCCAGCCGGGATCCAAGGACGCCACCGTGGTGTTCCGGCCGGGCAAGCACTACCTGCCGTGGCGGACGCTGTTCACCGCGGCCGAGGTGATGCCCGCGCATGTGGTGGCGCAGGCGGTCGGCGTGCCGAATGTGGTGAACGCCCTGCAGACCGGCGACGGTGCGGTGATCGGCCGGATCGCCGATTTCTGGAACACCGGCTGGACCGTGCGGGCCGGGGCGCTCGACCTGACGAAGTTCCCGTCATCGGGGCCGTATCGGATCGAATCCTTCAGTGCCAAGGACGGTTTGGTGCTGGTCGCCAATGAGAAGTGGTGGGGTGACCCGCCCGAGACGAAGCGGATCGTGGTGTGGCCCAAGGGCACCGACTTCGCCGCCAAGGCGAAGGAGAACGCACTCGGGGTCGTCGATCTCGGTGCCGGTTCGGTCGCGGACCTGAATCTCGATGGTTTCGACGAGCAGACGGTCGCGAGTCGCAGCACCGAACAGCTCGTGCTCGCTACCGGCGGGGTGTTCGCGCGGGTGGAGGTGCGCCGGGCGTTCGCGCAGTGTGTGCCGCGGCAGGCGCTGTTCGACACCCTCGGTAAGGCAGGAGAGCCGCCGAAGCAGGGGCTCGGTGCTGGTGTTCTGAATGCCCATGTGGTGCAGCAGGATTCGCTGTACTACCCGGCGGTGATCGGGGGCGCCGATCGGTATCGCGGCGCCGATATCCCCGCGGCCACCGCGACTTTGGCCTCCTCCGGCACGGCGCAGCCGACGGTGCGGATCGGTTATCAGGGGCCGGACGCGCGTCGCGCGCAGACTGTGGCGATGATCGCCGAGTCCTGTCGCGGGGCGGGAATCACCGTGGTCGACGCGGGTGCGCCCGATTTCACGCCGTTGCGGCTTCCCGAGGGTGCGGTCGACGCGGTACTCGGCGGAACCGGCGCGGTGCCCGGGCCCGCGGGGTCGAGCGCGGGTGTGGTCGCGCTCGCCGCGTTGCGGGCAGGTAGCGGCCTCGATTTCGGTGGCTTCGCTAACGGTCGCTACGATGCGATCACCGATCAGCTTGCGGGCGAGGCCAACTCGACCGCGACGCTGAACCTGCTGACCGAGGCCGAGAACCTGCTGTGGGCGCAGCTACCGAGCATTCCGTTGTTCGCGACGCCGCGCACCATCGCCTTCGGCAACGGCATGCAGAACGGGATCGCCGGGCCGACGCAGGCTGGTACCGGGTGGAATATGGATCGCTGGGTGTTGCAGCGATGAGTGGACGTGAGAGGCGAGGGTTGATGAGCAAGCACGCGGTGGTCGAGTCCGACGATCGGGCCAGTGAGCGGACCGCGGAGGCGGCCGAGGCGGTCACTCGGCTGACCCGCTGGCACGACGACTTCCCCACGCCGGGTGTGCGTTTCGCCGATCTCACCCCGGTCTTCGCTGACGCCGCCGGCTTCCGCGCTGTCATCGACTGCTTCGCCGCCATCGCCCCCGACGCCGACCTCGTGGCCGGTGTCGACGCGCGTGGCTTCCTGCTCGGCGCGGGCGTCGCGGCGACCCTCGGCACCGGCGTGCTCGCCATCCGCAAGGGCGGCAAGCTCCCACCGCCGGTCGTCTCACGTGAGTACAAGCTCGAATACGGTTCCGCCGCACTGGAAATCCCCGCCGATGGCGTCGACCTCGAGGGCAAGCGGATCCTGCTGCTCGACGACGTCCTCGCCACCGGCGGCACCCTCGCCGCCGCGGCCGCCCTGTTCAAGGAGGTCGGCGCCGAGGTGGTCGCCGCCGCCGTGGTGATGGAACTCGAGTTCCTGAAGGGGCGCGAGCACCAGGGTGACTACCCGGTGACCTCGATCGTCAAGCTCTGATCCGTCCTCAGCGCGCCGCGCGCAGCATCGGCCAGATCGGCGGGCCGCCCGGGACGTGGAGTTCGCCCGTCACCGTGAAGCCGAAGCGTTCGTAGTACGGAACGTTGACCGGGTTGCTGGATTCGAGATAGGCGAGCGCGCCGTCCGCGTCTACGCGCTCGAGCCGGGAGTGCAGCAGGGCGTGGCCGAAGCCACGGCCTCTGGCATCAGGGGTGGTGCCGATCATTCCCAGGTACCAGTGCGGTTCTGTGGGGTGGTTCTTTTTCAGCAGGGTGCCGACCTGGTTGCCCGCCATGGTGCGGCGGCCGAGGGCACGCCAGATGCCGGGCAACGTGCGAAGTTCGGTGATCGTCGACGTCTCGGCCCGGTGCGGCGAGGTCCACAGGGCGGCGCCGCCCACCGTGCCGTCCGGGCGTAACGCCAGGTCGGACGCACCGCCGGGGACGAAGATGTGGCGCGCCATGGTGGCGAAGAATCGACGCAGCCCGACCGCTCGCCGGTGCGGATCGGGCAGGACCCAGCTCATCACCGGGTCGTGCTGGAAGGCCTCGGCCAGCGTCCGCGCCGCCGCCTCGACGTCGCTCTGACCGGCTGTCCGCACCGCAATCGTCTCCGACATCGCACTCCTCGGCCAGTGGGGCTGTGCTCGCGTGCTCGCCCCGAATTCCAGACTAGCCGCGTCATGAGCGGGCTCACAGGTCGAGGAAAAGGGGTGGCGCGCCGGGTACCGGGGGTGTTATCAATGAAGGGTCTTGTTCCCGGCGATCGGAGTCACGCGTTGATTTCTTGAGGTAGCGCTCTCGGGCGGTCCGCATTCTGCGCACCGTGTATCCGTCGCACCTCCAGGGGATCCGCATGACCTCTCTTTCTCTTTCCGATCTCACCTTTCACTGGCCGGATGGCACCCCGGTCTTCGATGGGCTCGATGCTGTCGTCGGACCCGGGCAGGTCGGCCTGGTCGGCAGCAACGGCGCCGGAAAGTCCACGTTGCTGCGGCTTTTGGCCGGTGAGCTGAAGCCGGTGCGCGGGTCGATCTCCGTGCCGGGCAGTCTCGGGTACCTGCGTCAGGACCTGGGCATGCGCACCGGTCAGCGGGTCGACGCCGTGCTCGGCATCGCCGAGGTGCGCGAGGCACTGCACCGGATCGAAAGCGGTATCGGCGAGCCCGCAGACTTCGACACCGTCGGCATGGCCTGGCAGGTCGAGGACGAGGCCGTCGCACTGCTCGGCAGGCTCGGGCTCGACTATGTCGCCAAGTCGGTCGACGACCTGGACCGCACCCTCGATACCCTCTCCGGCGGCGAAACCGTGCTGCTCGGACTGGTCGCCGAACTATTGCGCGAACCCGACGTGCTGCTGCTCGACGAACCGACCAACAACCTCGACGCGGTCGCCCGCGGGCGGCTCTACGAGGTGATCCGGCAGTTCGCCGGCACCGTGATCGTGGTCAGCCACGATCGTGAACTACTCGACCGGATGGACGGCATCGCCGAACTGCGTGCGGGTGAAATCCGGTCCTTCGGCGGTGGTTTCAGTGATTACGAGCGGATCATCGAGGCCGAGCAAGAGGCGGCGCGCGCTGCCGTGCGCGACGCGCGCAGCGATGTGCGCAAGCAGGCGCGCGAACTCGTCGACGCGCGAACGAAACTGGACCGGCGGGCCCGTTTCGCGCAGAAGATGCAGGACAACAAGCGGGTGCCGAAAATCGTTGCGGGACTGCGCAAGAACGCCGCCGAGGTGTCGGCGGGCAAACTGCGCAACTCCCACATCGACAAACTCGACTCTGCCCGCGAAACCCTCGACCACGCCGAGGAATCGGTGCGCGCGGACCGGGAGATCCGCATCGAGCTCCCCGGTACCCGGCTGTATCCGGGTCAGGACGTGCTCGACCTGGAGCAGGTCGAACTGGCCAACGGGCCGGTGGTCGACCTGCGCGTGAGCGGACCGGAGCGGATCGCGTTGACCGGGCGGAACGGAGCGGGCAAAACCACCCTGCTGCGCCGGATCGTCGCCGAGGGGCCGAAGGTGGCCTGGCGGTTGCTGCCGCAGCGTCTCGACGTCTTCGACGAAACGCGAACGGTGTTCGAGAACGTCGCCGCCGCCGCGCCGCACGCGACACCGGAACAGATCCGCGGTCAGCTCGCACGCTTCCTGTTCCGCGGTGCCGACGCCGACATCGCCGCCGCCGCGCTGTCGGGCGGCGAGCGATTGCGTGCGGCCCTGGCGACACTGCTGCTCGCCGAGCCTGCTCCGAAACTGCTGATGCTCGACGAACCGACCAACAACCTCGACCTCCCCAGCCTCGCCCACCTCACTCAGGCACTGGCGAGTTTCGAGGGCGCGTTGATCGTGGTGAGCCACGACGACCGCTTCCTCGACGACATCGGGGTCACCCGCAGGCTCGAGCTCACCCCCGGGGGGCTCGTCGAGTAGTGCCCCGCGATCAGTCCAGCAGGTCGGCGGCGCCGCTCCGTGCCGACCGGAGGTGGCGGGTCGGTGATGTCGGTGGGCAGGGAAGAATCGGGGCATCCGTACCGTGACCGCGGTATCGGCCGGTGACAACGCAATGCGCCCGGAGCGGGGCCGCTCGAGGCAGGATGGGGTGACGTGGAGCAATCCGTTGTGTCGATCGACGTGGTGACATTGCGGTGCTGGGACGCCGACAGCGGCGTTCGCCTCGGCATCGTCCCCCGCGAGTTCGAGCCGTTCACCGGCGAACTCGCGCTACCCGGCGTGCTGCTGGGCCGCGGCGAACGCCTCGTCGACGCCGCCCGGCGCGCCGTACACACCAAACTCGGTGTGCCGGCCGAGGCGATCTGTGCCGTCGGCCAGCTCGTCACGTTCGACGAGCCCCATCGCGACCCGCGCGGCCCGACGCTGGCCATCGCCATGTGGGCGGTGGTCGCCGAACACGACGGGCCTGCCGAGTGGGTGGGTTTCGACGAGGTCCCGCCGCTGGCGTTCGACCACAATCGCATCGTCGACACCAGCCGTGGCTTGCTGGCCGGACTCCTCTGGAAGGACGCGACGCTCACCCGAGCGCTGGCGGGCGACGAGTTTCCCGCTACCCGCGCGGTCGATCTCAGTACCTCCCTGCACGGCGCCCGTCCCGACCCGGCCAACCTCAACCGGACGCTCGCCGCGATTCCGGGGCTGGGCCGGACCGGTGAACGTCGCCGGGTGAAGGCCACCGGGCGGCCTGCGGTGGTGTGGGCGTTCGACGTCGACGAGGGCAGCTCCGCGCGCTGACCCGCGCCGGTGACAGCGTGCTTTCGCTCGGCGAGTCGAGCGCACCGCGGGGCGCGGGCCATCGCCGCGAAGGGTGCTCGAATCCACGGCGATGTCAGTGTTCGCCTGTGCCGCTGGGCCTTTCGCTTGCCGTGCTCAGAGACCGAACGCTGTCGTGTCGAGATCGTAGAGGGCGTAGGTGCGGCGGAGGACCGGGTAGGAAACGTTGCGAACAGGGACGTTTCCGGTGGTGTGGCCGTATTCGGTGCCGGAGTGGGCGTGGCCGTGCAGGGCCAGGGTGGCGGCGGCCGTGTCGATGGCCTGGCCCAGTGCTTCGCAGCCCAGGCCGGGGTAGATCGACGGGGCCTCACCGGTGAGGGTTTCGGTGGTGGGGGAGAAGTGGGTGAGTGCGATGCGGGTGGGGGTGTCGAGGGCGGTGAGGGCGTGGTGGAGGCGGTGCGCATCGACGGTGCCGCGGCGCATGAGGGCGCGGTGTTCGTCGGTGCCGTGCTCCGGGTCGCCGGGGTGCGTGGGGAAGCCGCCGGACCCGCCCATGACGCCGGCGATGCCGATGCGGTGGCCGCGAAGGGTGCGGATCGTCGAATCACCGTCCAGCACTTGGACTCCGATGTCGGTGAGCATGTCGGTGATGAGATCGGTGCAGCCGCCGTCGTGATCATGATTGCCGAGAACCGCGATGACCCGCACGGCGATGTCGAGGAGTTCGTCGCAGAGTAGTTCGGCCTCGTACTCGGTGCCGCCGTCGGTGAGATCACCTGCTAGCAGCAGCATTTCGGCGTGCGTGCCCAAACGGCGGAAGTCGGAACGGAACTTGCCTACGACGGCCGGACGCATATGCAAGTCGGCGGTGGCGGCGATGCGGACGGGCGCTGGGTTCCCCACCTGCCAAGAGGGCCACAACGGCAACCCTGCTGTCAACGGAATTCGCGGACAACAGTGCTGGCGGGCTCGTGGAATCCACGGACGAAATCCTGGCGGGAGGCTGGACGAAACGTGCGGTTCGTGGGTTGTTCAGCGGGGCGTACGGGCGATGCGAACCTGGTGAAACGTCGATGAATGGCGTGGTGGCGGGCTCGCCGAAGCGAACGTGGTCCCTCATTGTGAGGGGTATGCGCGAGATGTCGGCTCCGGCGAAAGTGCTGGTTGCGCTGGTGACCGCGTTGGTGACGATTCCGCTGGTCGGGTCGGCGGCGGGCTCGGTGGCGGCGTTCGACGATGTGGGGGCGACGGTTGACGCGGCAGCCGCGTTCGGGGCTCCGCGACGCGGGGTCGGCGCGGTGGTGAACAAGGTTGTCGTCATCGGGATCGATGGGTTGATGTTCGACAAGGCCGACTCGGCGCAGGCGCCGCGGTTGCGGCACCTCGCCGCGCAGGGGCTGCTTTCGCAGGGGAACATCGCGGGGCACATCACGATTTCCGGGCCGTCGTGGGCGAGCGCGCTGACCGGAGTGTGGGACACCGAGCACGGGATCACCGACAACGAATTCGGCGCGCGCCCGTTCCTGGCGCACCCGAGTGTGTTCACCCGGATCGAACGGGCCGACCCCGCCCGGCAGACGATGTCCATCGGCACCTGGCACCAGATCGCGACGATCGCGGCCACCGGTGACCGGCGCGCCGACGTCGCCCTCACCACCGCGCCGGTCGCCGACGATCCCGACGAGTCGGACACCGACGCCGCTACCGCGACCGAAGTGGTGTCATCGATCGAGCGTTCCGGACCCGATCTGGTCTTCACCCACCTCGACCAGATCGACCTGGCAGGCCATCAGCACGGCGGAGCGTCGCGCGCGTACCTGGCCGCGATCCGCCGGGTGGACGTGCTGGTCGGCCAGATCGTCGCGGCGGTCGACCGGCGCGCGCACACCCATCCGCGAGAACAGTGGACCGTCCTGGTCACCACCGATCACGGCCACCTCCCGACCGGCGGCCACGGCGGCCAGACCCCCGCCGAAACCGCCAACTTCGTCATCGCCCGTGGGCCCGACTTCACCCCGGGCACCATGACCAGCGCCCACACTGGTAGACCTCACGCCCACCGTCCTCGACCTCCTAGCCGTCCCGCCCGGCCGTCTCGACGGCCACACCCTCCGCACCCGCCCGATCCCAGGCGACGAGCGCTGACAGGTTCCCCCACACGCACTCCTCCAACACCTATCCGCAGGCCGGGAAAGTCACTACGCTGCCCGTGAACAACCGGCAGAAACCGCGGAGAAGCGGATTAGCCGCAGGCCTGTGACCCTGGTGACTCGAACACCAGGTCGGTACGGGGACTAAAGTTGAGGCCCCGGGCGGTTGCAGCACTCGGCCGACAGGTCCGAATGCAGCGTGAGAGGTGGTGGCATGACTCGACAACTCGGCGAGGCGAAGGTTGGGCAGGAATCCACCGGAGCCGCGCCAAGCGAAGGTGCCCCGGCGAAAACCCCCGAACCCGCCAAGCAGTCCCCGACAGCCTCGGTGCCCAGCTCCGCTTCGCGGCGGGTCCGTGCGCGGCTGGCTCGGCGGATGACCGGTCAACGTGGGATCGCGGCGGTCAAGCCGGTCCTCGAACCGCTGGCCACCGTCCACCGCGAGCTGTATCCGAAGGCCAACCTCGGCTTGCTCCAGCGCGCCTTCGACGTCGCCGATGAACGCCACGCCAAGCAGTTCCGTAAGTCCGGCGACCCGTACATCACCCATCCCCTCGCGGTCGCCAACATCCTCGCCGAACTCGGCATGGACACGACCACCCTGGTCGCGGCCCTGCTGCACGACACCGTCGAGGACACCGGCTACTCGCTCGAGCAGCTCAAGGAAGAGTTCGGCCAGGAAGTGGCCCACCTCGTCGACGGCGTCACCAAACTCGACAAGGTCAACCTGGGCTCGGCCGCCGAAGCCGAGACCATCCGCAAGATGATCATCGCCATGGCGCGCGACCCCCGCGTGCTGGTGATCAAGGTCGCCGACCGGTTGCACAACATGCGCACCATGCGCTTCCTGCCGCCGGAGAAGCAGGCCAAGAAGGCCAAGGAAACCCTGGAGGTGATCGCGCCGCTGGCGCATCGCCTCGGCATGGCCACCGTCAAATGGGAGCTCGAGGACCTCGCCTTCGCGATCCTGCACCCCAAGAAATACGACGAGATCGTGCGACTGGTCGCCGACCGCGCACCCTCGCGCGACACTTACCTGGCGAAGGTCCGCGCCGAGATCACCAACACGCTGGCCGCGTCGCGGATCAACGCGATCGTCGAAGGCAGGCCCAAGCACTACTGGTCGATCTATCAGAAGATGATCGTCAAGGGCAAAGACTTCGACGACATCCATGACCTGGTCGGCATGCGCATTCTGTGCGAGGAAGTCCGCGACTGCTATGCCGCCGTCGGTGTCGTGCACTCGCTGTGGCAGCCCATGGCGGGCCGGTTCAAGGACTACATCGCGCAGCCGCGCTACGGCGTCTACCAGTCGCTGCACACCACCGTGGTCGGCCCCGACGGCAAGCCACTGGAAGTGCAGATCCGCACCCAGGACATGCACCGGACCGCCGAGTTCGGCATCGCCGCGCACTGGCGGTACAAGGAGACCAAGGGCAAGCACTCCGGTGACGCCGCCGAAGTCGACGACATGGCGTGGATGCGTCAGCTGCTCGACTGGCAGCGCGAGGCCGCCGACCCCGCGGAGTTCCTGGAATCGCTGCGCTTCGACCTGAAGTCGCCGGAGATCTTCGTGTTCACGCCCAAGGGCGACGTGATCACGCTGCCGCAGAAATCGACCCCGGTCGACTTCGCCTACGCCGTGCACACCGAGGTCGGGCACAAGTGCATCGGCGCGCGGGTGAACGGGCGGCTCGTGGCGCTGGAACGGCAGCTGGAGAACGGCGAAGTCGTCGAGGTGTTCACCTCCAAGGCGCAGAACGCCGGGCCAAGCCGCGACTGGCAGAAGTTCGTGGTCTCACCGCGCGCGAAAGCCAAGATTCGCCAGTGGTTTGCCAAGGAACGGCGCGAGGAAGCTCTCGAAAGCGGCAAGGAGCAGATCTCCAAGGAGGTGCGCCGCGTCGGACTGCCGCTGCAACGGTTGATGAGCGTCGAGGCGATGACCGCGGTCGCGCACGAACTGCACTACAGCGACATCTCCACGCTCTACACCGCCGTCGGCGAGCATCAGGTGTCGGCGCACCATGTGGTGCAGCGGCTGATGGCCCAGCTCGGCGGCATCGGCGATGTCGAGAACGAGCTGGCCGAGCGGTCGACACCGTCGACCACGCCCGCCCGGCAGCGGGTCACCGGTGATGCCGGTGTGCTCATCCCCGGTGCGCCGGGAACGGTCGCGAAGCTGGCCAAGTGCTGCACTCCGGTGCCGGGCGACGAGATCATGGGCTTCGTGACCCGCGGTGGCTCGGTGAGTGTGCACCGGACCGACTGCACCAACGCCGATTCGTTGCAGGAACAGTCGGAGCGGATCATCGAGGTCGAATGGGCGCCATCGCCCTCGTCGGTGTTCCTGGTCGCCATCCAGATCGAGGCACTCGATCGCACCCGATTGCTTTCGGATGTGACCAAGGTGCTGGCCGACGAGAAGGTCAATATCCTGTCGGCTTCGGTGGCCACCCACGGCGACCGCGTCGCGATCAGCAAGTTCACCTTCGAGATGGGCGACCCCAAGCACCTGGGCCACCTCCTCAACGTGGTGCGCAATGTCGAAGGCGTGTACGACGTCTATCGGGTGACCTCCGCCGCCTGACCCCGACTACGGCCCGGGCACTCTCCGCACGAGGGTGCCCGGGCCGCTGTCCATCCAGGTGATCGCCGAAAGGTTGCTGTCCGCATCGGGTTTGCTGGGGGCAGCGGAAGGGCCGATTAGGGCAGGGGTTGGGTTACCCGGAATCTGTTACGGTTTAGTGCGTTTCAACGCTCCACTGGTCAGCGGAAACGGACTGTGATGCGGATCGATTTTGCTCGGTGCACGACACGACTGACGGGGACGCTCATCGCGTTCACCGTTGCTTCGCTGTCGGTTACGGCGGGGGTGGCCGGTGCGGAAGAGGGTACACCCACCACGCCGTCGACACAGGTACCTCTCGCCGCGTGTCCTGCGTTGTACGCCTTGGGGATTCAGGGCACGGGCGAGTCGTCGCCCGACGCGGCGCCGAGCACCGACACCGGGATGCTGTCGACGGTGTTCCGTCCGATGCTGGCCGGGGCGGCCGACGCGGGACTCGTCGATCGGGCGTACGTGCCCTACGAGGCGGGTTTCGGCGGTGCGGTACAGGGCGGTGCGGTGCCGTACACGGAATCGGTCGCCGGCGGCTTGGAGCGACTGCGCTCGATGGCGACGCAGGTGACGCGGCGTTGCCCGGACACCCGGATCGCGGTCGTCGGATATTCCCAAGGCGCCCACGTCGCCTCGTTGTTCGCCCAGGAAGTCGGCGCGGGCACCGGGGCATTGTCCGCGGACAAGGTCGCCGCGGTCGCGTTGTTCGCCGACCCGACTCGCGCCGAGAACGCGCCACTGTTCCCCGGCGCGCCCGACCGGACGGCCCCGCTGGCGGCACCGGGAACATCCGGTGACGCCGTGGCGAACCTCGGTGCGGTGCGCCAAGGGGTCGCCTCCGGTGGTGGACTCGGACCGGAAAGTGACCAGGCCGACGACTTCGGAAAGCTCACCGGTCGCGTCGCGAGCTTTTGTGCCACAGGCGATCTCGCGTGCGACGCACCGCAGGGCGCGCCGATCGTGCGGGCGGTCACCAACCTCATGAGCCAGTCGAAACTCTCCGGCGGCGACCCGATCGGCTCGTTGACCTCGATCGCGCAGGCGCTGGCGTTCACCTCCATCAAAACCGCCACCGCGGTGGTCGAGGAGGACATCTCCGGCGCCACCCTGGGCGATGTGTCGGTCGCGCCGAAGAAGTCGATCTCGCAGCGACTGTCCGATGCCTCGGACCCGAGCAGCGAACTCGATGTGAACGCCGCCTATCACGCGCTGCTGAAGGTGGGCATGATCGGTCTCAACGCCGTCGCCACCGTGGTGAAGTCGGTGATCAGCCCGGCGAGCATCAGCGAATTGGCCACGGCCACATTGTCGAATCCACTGGCCGGGCTGACCCTGCTCGGGACGAAACTGGCAGGCGCGGTCCCACAACTCGTGCCGCCGACCACCGGGGTGCGGCTGGTCAACGAGGCGTTCGCGGCGGTTCAGCAGAACGTGACCGACAACGCCGAGCTCCTCGATGTCACCACCTGGGTGCGCTACTGGGACACGCTGCAACGCCATGACGCGTACTCGCGCATGGGCGTCGGTGCGAACGGCGCGACACCGACGCAGTATGTCGGCGAGTGGTTCGCCGCTCTCGCCCGTGATGCGGCAGGCGTTTCCGGGAAGGGAGCGGTACCGCTCGGCGGGTCCGACTCGCGTGGTATGGGAATTTTCCCGAGCCCGACCGGCGCGTCTACGACACCCAAACCCTCCGGTGGGGGACAATTTCCATTCGGGACAGGAGCCGATGGCGCCTCATCCGGCGGCGCGACGACTCCGCCTGCCGCGACACCCGTAACCACCGCACCCATCAACCGTCCGTTCTCTGTGAACTGATCACCGAGAGGTCTTCGATGCGAACTGTGCCCGGCGCCGTGGAAAGGGGGGAATGTTGAAGTCGTACAACGAATTGTCGCGCTGGTACTCGGCGCTGGAGCCCGAGACCGATGCCGGCGCCCCCGCGCGCCCGGACACCACCGAACCGGTGGCAGGCGACGACGACAGCATCGACCGATATCCGACGGGTTCGGAGTCTGCCCCGACCGCCGAGCCGACACCGGAGCGGGCCACGGTGGGGGAGCGTCAGCCGGAACCGTTCAGCCTCGCCCTCGACGATCAGCCGAACGCCACCGGCGACCCGCACAGCCGGGACGCGGTGCAACAGGCGACAGTTGTCGGCGACCCGTACACTCAGCACCTGCCGAGCGCGAAGGCCGATCAGGTCCACCGGGTCGCCGAGTTCGATGACGCGACAGCTGAATCCGTCGACATCGCCGCGGCCGAGTACGACAAGCGGCCCTACCCGGTCGAACCCGAACCGGTACCACCACCCCCCGCGCAACTGGCCGGACGGCGCAGCGACTTCACCGGCGGCTGGTCGGACTGGGTCGCCAGCCCGGCACCCGGCCCCGACGACGACTACGACGCCGAACTCGTCCAGTTCCCCTGGCCCGACGCCGCCGTCGACGAATACGACGACGCCCGGGTGCTCGAACCCTCCGGCGCCCTGCGCGCGAACCGGAAACGGCAGCGCACCTGGGTGGTCCTCGCGGTCTCGGTCCTCGTGCTCGTCCTCGCCGCGACCGGTGTGTTCTTCCTGCTCTTCGGACGCGGCGACGGCGACACCGCCCGCAGTGCCGCTCCGCCACTGCACTTCACCGCGGGCAACCTGACCGCCGACACCGCGGGCTCGTGCCCGACCGAACGCACCGAGATCGTGCTGCGCAGCGCCGAAGCGGGCGGCACCGATTCCGGTCCCGACGCCGTGCTCGCCTTCCAGTACGCCTACTACGTGACCCGATCGGGGGAGCAGGCCAGAGCGGTGGTCACCCCCGACGCCGACGTCTCGCCGGCCGCCGTGATCCAGCGCGGTATCGACACCATCCCGGTGGGGACCACCCACTGCGTGCGGATCACCGCTGTCGCGGCCGACCGGTTCACGGTGGAGGTCACCGAGTTCCGGCCCGCGGGCGCACCGGCCACCTACACCAAGCAATCGGTGCGGACAGCGCTGGTCGGCGATCGCACGCTCATCACGGGCATCGCGGCAGGGTAAGGAGAGGCGATGACAGACGACTGGAGCCGTTGGCTCGACGAGGCCCCCGAGGGGGACCCGTCCGATGACCTGGCGCGTGATCCGGCTCCGGTGGTGCGGCTGCGGCGCCGCAACGGTGAGCGCCGCGACGGTACCCGCAGGCCGATCCTGGTGGTCGGCGGCTGCGGCGGCGCGGGCACGACAACGACCGCGCTCGGGCTTGCCGCGGAGTTGGTCACCGCGGGTGCGACGACAGTGGCGGTCGACGCGACCGCGGCGGGCAGCGATATCGCCTTGCGCGGCGCTGACAAGCACCTGCACCCGGTGAACCTGCAGTCCTGGGTATACGGCCGCGGCGACGACGAACCGGCGCCGCTCGAGGACTGTCTTTCCCGCTCCACCTCCGGTTTCGGCCTGCTCTGGCGCGATGCGACCCCGCTGCGCCGCCGCGCGACATTTCTCACTGTCGCGCGAGCGCTGGACACCGGTGGGTACACCGCGGTATACGACGGCGGCAACCCGATTGCCGGACGGCAACTGCGGCCACTGCTCGACGACGCCGATATCGCACTGGTACTCGCCATTCCGGCCCGCGTCGACGCCGCCAACCGGCTACGCGTGACCCTGGAATGGCTCGACGACCACTACGGCGACGACGGCGCAGGGGTGGTCGCCGACACCACCATCGTTGTCTCGCACCAGTACTCGCACGACGACTCGCGCGTAGCGGAGCATTTGCGCGAGCACCTGTCCGGCTGGGTGCGCGAGGTTGTCGAGATTCCCTACGACCCGCATCTCGCGCGCGGGGAACTCGTTCGCCACGCCGAGCTCGCCGAGGTGACGCGTTCGGCGTATGCGAGCTTGCTCGCCGGGGTGGCATCATGACGGCAGCCATGAATCTTCGTCGTCGTCGTGAACCGGACGCCCCCGCCGGTGTAGTCGCGCCGCCAGAATCGCTGCGCGCCAAGATCTGGGAGCGTCCGGTGCCCGGGGTCGGCCGGGCGCCGCTGCTGTGGTTGCTCGGGGTGCACGGTGGCGCGGGCGCGACCACGCTGTCGCATGTGCTCGCCCCGGCCGCCGACGCGCGCGGGCGCTGGCCCGGTGTCTTCGACCGCGAGTCTCCCTACGTCGTCCTGGTCGCCAGGGAAACCATCTCCGGACTCACCCGCGCGCACGATCTGCTGCGCCAGCACCACGCCGGGCTCGCAGGCCCGGCACTGGTTCTCGGCATGATCACGGTCGCCGCGCGCCCGGGCCGGATGGCACCGGAGATCCGGCGCTACCGGGAGGTGGTCGGCTCGCTGGCCGGGCACGTCTGGCAGGTGCCGTGGTTCGAGGAATGGACTCTGGTGGAGTCCGACGCGCTTCCGGTGTGGTCGCCGGGCGACGAGGTGGCGGTCAAGAAGCGCCGCCCCGATCCGCTCGACGACGTGCCGGTCGAAATCGGTGACCTCGGTACCGATGTGGTCGCCGCGATCCGCACGAGTCTCGGCGCGGCCGCGTCGGGCGAGGGTCGATCATGAACGCCGGGCGGGTTGCCGGTCGGTGGTGTACAAACGTGTGTCGTCGTCGAAGTGTTTGTGGCACAACACCTTTACAGTGGGAGAAAGGCACCCGATGAGCATGATCCTCCTCGCCGTGCAGGACACGTACGGCACCGTGCTGGCCCAGGTCGGTAATCCGACTCCGGAAGCTCCCCCCGGCTCGGAGAAGATCCTGCAGCTGGTGCGCTACCTCACCTGGTTCGTACTGCTGTCGGGCATCTGCGGCATCACCTACGCGGGCGGCAAGTTCGCGTGGGAGCGCTGGACCGGTGGTGGGCTCGAGTCGCCGAAGATGGTGGCGGGCGCCATGATCGGTGGCGTCGTCGCGACCAGCGCCGGCACGATCATGAGTGCGGTCATCGGTTAGTGGTCACCGTGCTCGCCTACAAGCAGATCCCGGCCGACGTGTTGGCGCCGATGATGCAGTTGCTCAACTGGCTGCTCTGGTTCGTCCTGCTGTCGTGCCTGGCCTGGATGATCCTGTCGGCGGGTCGATTGTGGATCGCGTTCCGCAGCGACCTGGCGGTCAACGATGCCTCACACGGTGTCCTGATGAGCCTGATCGGCGCCTCGGTCGCCAGTACCGCGTCCGCGATCGCGCTGGCCTTCCTGCCGGCATGAATTCCACAGTGACACGACCGGTCGCGGTCGGTATCGCCTTGCTCGCGGCAGCCGTCGGCTGCGGTGGCGGTGGCGATACCGGCCCGGACCTGACAGCCGCACCGACGGGGATCGGCTGGCAGGACTATCAGGGCATCCCCATGCCGCACACCGACCAGGGCCCGAAAACGGTGGGCCAGGGCGCCGCCACGGGCTTCGAGCATTCCCCGCGCGGGGCCGGGCTGGCGGCACTGACCCACACCATCCGGCTGTCGGTGGCACCGGACAGTCAGTGGGCCCAGGTGGTGAACGCCGAACTCGTCCCGGGACCGGCGCGTGACGAGTGGGCGATCAACCGAGTGCAGCTGTCGATCACCGGACCCGCCACGGCGGAGTACGCGCCGAAATTGTTGGGTTACAAAATTACCGAATATCGTGACGAGCGAACGACAGTCGACGTCTATACCGAATACTCCGACCGGTCACGGGCGGTGAACCACACCACGGTCAGCTGGTACGGCGGAGACTGGCGACTGCAGTTACCCGATCCACGCTCGGTCGACCGACCGATCGACCCGATCGACGAATTACCGCAAGACATCGTGACATTGGAGGCACCGCAGTGAGCGAGAAGGAGCCGGGCACGCGCGACCGCGCGTCCTTCGGCATGATCGCCTCCGGTGCCCTGCTCGCCCTGATCATGGTCGTCGGCGCCGTCGTGTACTTCACTCGCGACGGCGACGGCGAGGCCGATTTCGCGCCACCGCCCGCCCAGGCCGCGGGCGGGACGGGATTCGCCGAGCCCGAGGTCGACCTGCTCGGCAGGCGGGTGGACATTCCGAACAACCCGGCGGGCCAGCCCTTGGCCCAGCAACCGGGTACGCAACGTACCGCCGCGGACCCGGATTGGCTGACCGGCGCGCCGGAGGGCACCACGAAACCGCATGGCTGGCAGCGTGTCTACGGCGCGTCGGTGCCGTTCTCCACCTCCGACGGGCCGTCGCGGATCGAAGACGGACTCGCCGTCGGCTACGCGCGTACACCGCAGGGCGCCGCGCTGGCCGCCGCGCAGATCACCTACCGGCTCAACGCGCGCCCGGCCGACCGCGACCTGTACGTGACGCAATTACGGGTCAGCACAGCACAATTGGCCGCCTACGACTCCGCGCTCTCGGGCGAGCGGTTGCCGAAACAGCAGCCGGAGAAGGTGACCAGGTACTTCGTGGCTTCCGACGCGTTCAAGATCGACGACTTCGCCGAGGATCTGGCGATCGTGCGCCTGGCCTCGCGCGGTCCGGTGATCGACGGCAAGCAGTTATACGCCGCCATGCGGATGATCGTGGTGTGGGACGCCGGTGACTGGCGGCTCAAACCGTCGACGACAGCAAATACCCAGACCGAGTACGTGGAATCGCTGGCGGGGTGGACGACATGGTGATCGAGGTACAGCACAGCCCGGATCGATTCCGCGCGGACCATCGAGGGGTGCCAACTATGCTGAGGCGGATCGTCACTATTTTCGCGGTGATCTTCACCGTGATGATCGCGACGCCGACGGTGGCCTACGGCCAGACCTACGGCTTCGACGAGGCGTGCAACGAATTGCACGACACCCTCGACAGTGTCGCGATCCCCGGAGTCTCACTCGGCGACGCGGCGTCGGCGGTGTGTAAGGCGGGCAATGCCGCCTCCCACCCCGGCGAGGCGGCCACCGCCGTCAAGGACAAGGCGTGGGATTCGACCTTCGGCAAGGTGGTCGACTCGCTGATGAAGGGCCTCGGCGAGGCACTGATCCTGGCGTTGACCTTCTGGATGAAGGTGCCCAACGAGGCGGTGAGCGACTCGGGGGCACTGTTCACCAAGATCAACGACTACACCTATCAGATCCAGATATTGCTGTTGATCGCCTCGGTGATCATCACCGGCGGGCGATTGGCCGAGGCCAGACGCGGGGCGGCCGTGAGCGAGGCCGCCGAATCGTTCCGCCTGTTCGCCAGGGTGGTGTTCAGTTCGTGGATGCTGGGCGCGGTGATCGTCGCGGGCACGCGTGCCTCGGACAAGTTCTCCGAGTGGATCATCGCAGACGCCACCGGCGGCAATGCCAAGAACATGGCCGAGCTGATGGTGAAAACCAGTAAGTTGCAGGCCTTTTCGCCGGGTTTGGTGCTGATCATCGCCATCGTCGGCCTGCTCGGCGCGCTCGCCCAGATCGTGCTCGCCATCGTTCGGCAGGGTCTGCTGGTGGTCGCCGCGGGCGTGCTGCCGCTGGCCGCGGCCGCCTCGGCGACCGGGACCGGCAAGCAGTCGTACCAGAAACTGGTCGGCTGGATCATCGCGTTCATGCTGTTCAAACCGGTGGCCGCGATCGTGTACATGATCGCGTTCACCACCGCGGGCCACGTCGACGAGACCACGGAGTCGGGCGGGCTGCCCAGCGGCGAGGACGCACAGCGGATGCTGGTGGCGCTGGTGCTGCTGTGCAGCGTGGCGTTCGTGCTGCCCGCGTTGATGCGCCTGGTCGCGCCCGCCGTCGCCACGGTCGGCACCGGTGGTTCGGGTCTGATGGTGGCCGGTGGTGCGGCGGTCGGCGCGATGGCGCTGGGTGCGATCGGTACCAAGGCCGTCGCCTCCCGGCCCGCGGCGGCACCAGGCTCTGCGGGTTACTTCGGGAGTGGCGGCGCGGGTTCACGACCAGGTGGACCGGGTGGCGGCGGAGGCGGTGGTGGTGGCGCACCGCGGCCTACGCCACCACCGCGCGGGGGTGCTCCCGCACCGGCGACGACCAGTTCGGGCTCGGTGCCCGCGGGTGCGGCCCGCAATGTGGCGGCCGCGCGGACCGCGGCCAACACCACCGGCCGCGCGGACCAATCGATGGGCGACGTCGCCGGTGACCGCTGGGCGAATCGTTCACCCGACCTCGGCAGGAGCACGATTCCGCGATGACGACCTCGGCGACCGACACCTACGAGCGCCGCTCGTACGGGCTGTGGCAGAAACCACGCAGCGCGGGCCTTTTCGGCCTGCGCTGGGAAGAGACCGTGATCGGTTTCGTCGTGGTGATCACGGCACTGATCTGCGCGATGGTCGGTGGATTCAAATGGGGTTTCATCGTCGGCGGGCTCGGCGCGCTGGTGATGGTGCCCCTGGTGTGGCGGACGGGGGGCCGCTCGGGCTATGAGACGGGACTGATGATGTTCAACTGGAGGCGCTCGCGCAACAACGGCGAGCACGTGTATCGGGGTGGCCGGTTCTCCCGGATTCCCGGCGGTGTCACGAAATTGCCAGGGCTGCTCGCGCCGTCGAAGCTCTACGAAGGTATCGACGCCGGTGGCTATCACTTCGGGATGATCCATCTGCCCGCGTTCGCGCAGTACACGGTGGTGTTGCGGGCCTGGCCGCAGGGGCACGAGGCAGTGGACCAGCCGGTGATCGATCGCTGGGTCGCGGCCTGGGGCACCTTCCTCGCCTCGGTCGGGCAGACCAGCGACATCGTCGCGGTGGTGCCGGTGATCGACACGGTGCCCGAGACCGGTAACCGGTTGCTCAACGAGGTTTCCACGATCACCCGCCCCGAAGCCCCCGAGCTGGCTCAGCAGGTGATGTACGAGCTGGCCACCGAATTGCCGCAGGAGCGTGTGCAATTGCTGCCGCGGGTGGCGATCACGTTCAAGGCGACCACCGCCGAGCGGCGCAAGAACCCGGCCGAGGAAGCGGTGGAGATCGGGCGCAGGCTGCCCGGTATCTGCGCGGCGCTGGCCGAGGCGGGCGTGCGGGCACAGCCGATGTCGGCGGAGGAGGTCATCTCCTTCATCCGCCGCAGCTATGACCCGGCCGCGCAGGCCGATCTCGAGGTGGCCGCGGCCGATCCCGGTGGGCACGGCCTCGGCTGGGACGACGCGGGCCCGGTGTCCTACGACGAGAAGTGGGATCACCTGATCCACGACGGTGGCCGCTCGGTGACCTGGGAGATGGACGCGGCGCCCGAGGGCGCGGTGGACGAGCGGGTGCTGCAGCGACTGCTCGCGCCCAATCCCGAAGTGCCACGCAAACGCATCGCGATCGTCTATCGGCCGCACTCGGCCGCCGATGCCGCCGAGATCGTCGACGACGACTTCAAGAACGCGCTCGTCGCGCAGCAGAGCGAACGCGGTGTGGTCTCGGCGGCGGCGACGCTGCGTGTCGGCGCCACCCAGCAGGCTCGCGAGGAACAGGCACGCGGACACGGTGTCACCCGTTTCGGCGCGCTGGTCACGATCACCGAACCGCTGCGCGGTGACCTGCCCCGGATCGAGGCCATCACCCGTGACCTCTCCACGCAGGCCCGGCTCAAGATCCGGCGCTGCTACCGCTACCAGTCCGCGGCGTTCGCGGCATCTCTGGGTTGCGGCGTGATCCTGCCCGAACACGCAACCATTCCGAAGGCATTGGCGGGGTGAGGCGATTATGGGACGCGACTACGAACCCCCGGTGCGCGATCGCGACGATGTCGCGTTGCGCCCGGTCCACCGGCCGCCGCGCATTCGCGGCGAACGCGAGCCACGGCCCGCGGGGAGCGCGCCGCGCGTGAGCGACGACGTGCTCGGCCTCGACGAGCGCACCGAACGCGACGAGCGCGAGAGCTCGTCGCGGGGATCACGCACGGCCGAAGAACGTCCGCCGGGCGAGCGCAGGTCGCGCGAGGAACCGCGTGCCGACCGAGGTCGCCCGACGCGTCCGCGTGGTGAGGAACCGCGCAGGCCGCGCGAGGACGAGGACGGTCGCCTCCGTTCCCGTGGTGACGAGATGCGCGGTCGCGGTGACGGATCGCGGGCAGCCGGCCGCGACGGTGCGGGGGAGCGGCGCGCTCGGCGCCCGCATCCCGATGCCGATCGGGCCGCCAGGGCGCGGGCCGAACGTGGGCTGCGCGAGGAGGACCACGGCCCACGTCTGGAACATCAACGTCCCCAGGGTGATCCGCGTCGACGGCCCAAGCAGGCCGAACCCAAGCTGACGAAGAAGAAGCCGAGGCCGGCGAAGGCGGTACGCGCGATCCGGCCCGACGAGGCCGCCGACCGTGCGATGGGTTCGGGTCGGTCCGTGAAATCGACCAAGCCGGACCGGCGTTCGCAGTCCGGCCCCACGCTGCTCGATGACGCCACCCGTGCCCGCTACGAGATGATCGCCCGCGAGCAGTCGGGCCTGCGCGCGGCCTGGGCGACCTTCCGCATCCACACCGACGACCTGCGTCGCAACAACGCGCAGGCGCGGACCGATGCCGTTGTCAAAGACGGATTCGACCGCACCACCGCCGAATTGACCGACCGCGGATACTCGGGCGCGGGCGGCGGCAAGATGAACGTCGTCGGCCGCCCGGTGGAATATCGGGCCACCACCGCGCAGGTGGCGGGTCTGTGGCCGTGGTCGGTCGGTGCCGGTGCGCCGCTGATCGGCACCCCGCTCGGCTCGCATCTGCACACCGGCGCCCCGGTCTGCTTCGATCCGATGAACTGGTTCATGCGCGGCAGCTTCATCACCGCGCCCAGCCTTTTCGTGCTCGGCCTCAACGGTTTCGGCAAGTCGTCGTTGGTGCGTCGGATCGTGCTCGGCGGCATCGCCCAGGGCATCACCCCGCTGATCCTGGCCGACGTGAAACCCGACTACCGCAAGATGGTCGAACTCGTCGGCGGCCAGGTGATCGACCTCGGCTACGGGCACGGCAAGCTGAACCCACTGGCGGCGGGTGTGCTCGGCTCGGTCGTGCCGCGCCTGGAAGACCAACCCGCACTGCAACGTCAGGTGCTGCAGGATCTGCGGGCCAGGCAGGTGACGCTGATCGCGGGTCTGGTGGAACTGGTCCGCGGCGCTCGCGTCGCCGACTTCGAGGAAACGCTGATCGCCACCGCGCTGCGCATCCTCTACCAGCCGGGCGGCTTCACCCCCGACAAACCACCGATCATGGAGAACCTGCTCGAGGTGATCGTCGGCGGCGGCGCCGAAATGATGCTCGACGCGGGCGCCGACAACGCCGACGAGTACCAGAACGCGATCAAGGGTCTGCGCCGATCACTGCGCGCGCTCACCCAGGGCCCGTTCGGCGCGATCTTCAACGGCCAGACCAGCGTTCCCATCGATACCGGCGCCGTCGCGGTGTGCATCGATGTCTCGCACATCCCCAGCGGTGACAAGAAGCTCAAGGCCGCGGTCATGCTGGCCTGCTGGGCCGACGGTTTCGCCTCCGTCGAGGCCGCGCACGTGCTGGCCGACGCCGACCTGGGCCCGCAGCGCTACTTCCAGGTGGTGATGGACGAGCTGTGGCAGGTGCTCGGTCTCGGCGACTTCATGGTCGACCGCGTCGACGAGCTGACTCGTCTGCAGCGCGGCCTCGCCACCGCCTTGATCATGATCAGCCACACCATCAAGGACTTGCAGGCGCTGGGCTCGGACGCCGCGATCGCCAAGGCCATCGGCTTCCTGGAACGCGCGCGCGCCAAGATCTTCGGCGCGTTGCCCGGCGAGGAGATCAGCAGGCTCGACTCCACGGTGCCGTTCACCTCGGCCGAGCAGGAGATGGTGACCAGTTGGTCGGCGCCGCAAGCACTCACCGGTGAGGCGCTCAAGCCCGGCCAGCAGCGGCCATCGCCGCCCGGTACCGGCAAGTTCCTGCTGAAGGTCGGCGAGGATCGCCGGCCCGGCATTCCTTTCCACATGGAGTTCACGGTGTCGGAGCGAGAAAGCGGAATTCACGACACGAACCAGCGCTTCAGCGAGTTCGGCGACAACCCACGTGGCACTCCGGACTACTCGAACGGGAGTGAGCAATGATGCCGCACCGGTCCTATCGCCGGGTCTCGCCGGAGGTTCGCAATGCCGCCGTCGCCCAGGTGGTCGCGCTGACCGACAAGTTGCGCAGCGAATCCGAGGCTTGCCGGATGGTCGCCGACCAGATCGGCGTGCACGCCAATTCGGTGCGCAACTGGGTCCGCGCGACGCAGGACCCGAGCCTGGACCGGATGGACGCCACCGCGCTACGCCGCAAAGTGGCGCTGCTGCAACAACAGCTGGCCGCCGCCGCGGAGATGAACCGCACGCTCGCCGACACGCTCAACGAGTCCCGGCGCCGCACATGAACCCCGCCGCGGCAGGCGTTGTTACAGTCGGCGCCCGGCGCGGTACCCGGGGAGGCGGCCGGTGAACTTCCGCACGATCATGATGACCTCGCTCGGCTCGGTCGTCGGATTGGTGGCGCTGGTGCTGGTGATTGTGCTGCCGTCTTCGGACGAGACCTGCGAGACCGGCGATGTGCTGGTCGGATCGTCGGTGCCCACACTGCCCCAACTGGGCGGTGACCATCGCGCGGGCGCGACCAGTGCTGCCGCACCTACCTCGAATCCGGCGGTCACCGGCACTCCGGTGCTGGCGGCCGGCGTCGGTCCGCTGCGGCGCACGCTGCCGCTCGAGATCGGCACATTCACCGTCTCCGATGTGTTCGGTTCGCGCGGCGGCGATCACAAGGGCATCGACATGGCCGCCACCGACGGCACCACGATCTACTCGGTCTCCGACGGCCGCGTCGTCGCCGCCGGTGCCGCTTCGGGTTTCGGCAACTGGATCGTCGTGGATTCGGTCGACACCAACGGTCGCGCCTACTCCGCGGTCTACGGCCACATGTGGGACGCGGGCGTCAGGGTGCGCACCGGCCAGACGGTGACCGCGGGTCAGCCGATCGGGATGGTCGGTTCGGCGGGCGAATCCAGCGGCCCGCACCTGCATTTCGAGATCGTGCCCGGTGGCCGGTTCACCGGCGGTCGTCAGATCGACCCGATGCCGTGGCTCGACGGCGCACCGACCCCGGATGTCGGTGGCGCGCGGGCATTTTCGAGCGATCCGAACTGTGTGCGCGGATTCGGTAGCGCCGGTGGGGCACTGGCCGACGGGAAGGTGCCCGCCGAACTCGAGATCTGGTATCGCCGCGCGGGGACCGTATGCCCGGAGATCTCGTCGTCGCTGCTGGCCGCACAGGCCAAGCAGGAGTCGGGATTCCGGCGCGGACTCACCTCGCCCGCTGGTGCCCAGGGCTTGGCCCAGTTCCTCCCGGGCACGGCGGCGAGTATCAATCCCGACGACGGTCAGCCCTACGTCATCGATGCCGACGGCAACGGTTCGGCCAGCGTGTGGGACGACGGCGACGCGATCATCGGCCAGGCCCGCTACATGTGCTCGATCGCCCACAAGATCGCCGGGTGGCTGGCCGCGGGGCGCGTCTCGGGCGATCTGACCGCACTCACCCTGGCCGGATACAACGCCGGTGAGGGCGCGGTGCTGTCCTCCGGTGGCATGCCCAATCAGTATGCGGCGCACTATTCCGAGACCAGGCCCTACGTCACCAACATCTTGTCGATGGAACCGCAGTACCGGGCGCCCGGCGCGCAAGGCCGATTCACCCCCGGGCAGGGGTCCGGCGGCGAACAGATCGTCGAGGCCGCCCACGACTGGCTCGGCACACCGTACGTATGGGGTGGCGGCGGCGTGCAGGGACCGAGCGGTGGCGGTTTCGACGGGCCGGGACTGACCGCCGCGGCGGTGTTCGCCGCCTCCTCGGGCGCGGTCACGTTGCCGCGCACCGCCGAACAGCAATGGGAGGCCGGGCGGGAGGTACCGATCGCGAAGGCGGCGGCCGGTGATCTGGTGTTCAGCGGCTTCGGACGGCAGGGGCCGACCCAGGTCGGGATCTACGCGGGTAACGGTCAGGTGATCCAGGCGGTACCGCCGACGAGCAACCGCGGCGGCGGGGGTGTCGCCGAGGTGGCTGTGCCCGGCGACGCACGGGCGAGGAGGGTGTTGTGAGCGCGCGACCAGCGATAACCTGGTGGGAGAGAACGCGAATCCGCACAACCGGGGCGGTGATGCTCGTGATGGTCCTGTTCTCGGTTCCCGCCTGCGGTGGCGACGCCGAGCCGACGCGGCCCGAGACCACCCCCACCACCCGCCTGCTCGAAGCCGCGGTCGACCCGACCACTCCCGACGGGGTCGCGGTCGTCGCCGTGCGCGAGGTCTACACCTGGAACCCCGCGACCGAGCAACCGGGATCCTCGCTGCAGCGCGCGCGAGAATGGCTGGGGCCCAGCATGATACGTATGCTGGACAGTTCGATCGGCGCCACCGAAACCCCGAAACCGTCGCTGCAGTGGGCCGACTGGGCGAAGGCGAAAGCGCACGTGGAGGCGTTCACCTTCGCCTCGGGGGAGCCGGCGCCCGCGAGCGCCGATCCCACCGTGGCGCAGTACAAGATCGGCATCGAACAAACGGTCGTCTACCCGAACGGACGCACCGAAGCCCTACCGCCGAGCACGGTCATCGCGACCGTGGTGCAGACGCCGCAAGGCTGGCGCCTCGACGCGTTCCGCTGACCACCAACCACGTCCACACAAGGAGGCACCCGTGGCGAAGAAGAAGGTGACGGATCCGGCCGCGGTCGGACCCGACACAACGCTGATCATGATCGTGTTCGGCTTCGCGGCGCTGTTCACCCTCGCCGCCGCCCTGCACCTGGGCAACGCGCTGGCGGTTGTGCCGCAGAGCATTCCGGCCAACCCGATCGCGGTGGTGGCCGATCTGGCGCGGGGCAAGCTGCACTGGCCGCGCGCGTCGACGGTGATCGTGCTGTTGGTGATCGCGACGGCCATCGCCTATGTGGTGATCCGCAAGCGGTTGAAGAAGCGGGCGGTCGCGGGGCGGTTGGCGATCGACGACAAGGCCGACCACATGGGTAGTGGCAGTGCGATCGGGTCGATCACCGAGGCCGGGGTCCGGGAGAAGGCGGCTGACCTCGGAATGAAGTTGGGCACCAACGATTCACCCGGTGTGCCTATCGGTATCGCGGTCGCGGACGGATCCCAGCTCTACGGCTCTTATGAAGACCTTCACCTCGATATTTGGGGCCCACGTCAGGGCAAGTCATCCTCACGAGTAATTCCGGCGATCCTCTCCGCGATCGGCCCGGTACTGGCGACATCGAATAAGCGTGACGTTGTCGACGCGACCCGTGATGTGCAGGAAGCCAAGGGCAGTCGCACTTTCGTGTTCGACCCGCAGGGCGTTGCCGGTGAACGACCCACGTGGTTCTGGGATCCGCTGGCATGGGTCAACCACCGCACCGAAGGCTGCGAGATGCGGGCGGCGCGGTTGGCCGGCCATTTCGCCGACGCGGAGACTGGCGCCAGTGCCGACGACAGTGACAGCTTTTTCGGCCCGGAGGCCGAGGATCTGCTCGCGGCGCTCTTCCTCGCGGCCGCGATCGCGGGAAAACCGATTACGCAGGTGTGGGAGTGGGTGACCAATCCGCAGGACACCGAGCCGATCCAACATCTGCGTGATGTGGGCCACCACTTCACCGCCTCCGGCCTGGCCATGCAGTACAACGCCGAACAGCGCACCAAGAGCGGTATCTTCGGGTACGCCAAGAAGATGATCCGCTGCCTGCAACTGTCGAATGTGCATCCCTGGATCACCCCGGGCAACGAAACCCGCCGACAATTCGACGAGCTCGAGTTCATCGAGCGCAACGGCACGCTGTATTGCCTGTCGCTCGAGGGGCGCGGGTCGGCCGCCCCGCTGGTCAGCGCGCTCACCGAGGCCGTCATCGACGTGGCCACGCGCAAAGCGTCGCAGTCCTCCGGTGGGCGGTTGCCGATCCCGCTGCTGGCTGTGCTCGATGAAGCGGCCAACGTGGTGCGCTGGAAGGATCTGCCCAAGCAGTACAGCCACTTCGGCTCGCGCGGCATTGTGGTGATGACCGTGCTGCAGTCGTGGGCGCAGGGTGCGCGCTGCTGGGGGGAGGACGGAATGAACGCGCTGTGGTCGGCCGCCAACATCAAGGTGCTCGGCAGTGGTGTCGACGATATGGCTTTTCTCCGCGACCGCTCCGAGGCCATCGGCGAGTACGACTCGATCTCGTCGTCGATGTCGCAGTCGGGCAACAGCAAAAGCTATTCGCGCTCGCTCTCGTCATCGGTGACGTTCACCGCGCAGGGGCTGGCGACGTTGCCACGTGGTCGCGCCATCGTCTTCACCTCCGGCCAGCCCGCAGTGCTCGTGCGGACGGTGCCGTGGTGGGAATCGAAATATGCCGACGCGGTCAAGGAATCGATCGCGTACAACGATCCGACACGCAAGACGCGCATCGACGACCTGTTCGGGTCGCCTACGCTCGCGAAATCCATTCCGCCGGACGAAATCGGTGAAGTCGAGGAGGTCAAGCCGCTGTGAGCGAAGATATTTCGGGTACAGGCAAGCAGGGACGGGTCTATGCCGGTGTGACCGAGTTCGTCGGCGAATATTTGAGCCAGCTCTACCAGCGTCAGGTCACCGATATCAGTGACACGGTGTGGTGCCCCGAATGGTGGCGCCATCCGGAGGCCGCCGTGCGCTTGGATGCGTTGTGGCAGGCGTGGGAGCACTATCGGATGAAGGGCGGCCCGGGCATCAGTGTGTGGTTCCTCGAACATGCCGACCCGCATATGACCAAGCTGTTCGACCCGCGTGGGCCGTTCAAGTACTGCAGTGTGCGCAACGGACACAAGGAAATGCTCTCCTCGTTGCCGTTGAAGAAACCGGACTTGGATCTATGGACCGAGCCGGAGAACGGGCTGTGGGACAAGGGAGATGCCCGCGGCGCATGACCTGAACCCGACCTCGGCGGCACCCGTCCGGGACCGCCGAGGTCAGCGGCCGCGTTCGACCCCGCGTTCGATCCCGAGTTCGATTCCGCGTTCCAGGCCACGTGCCCGCACCTGGGGGGTCCGGGTTGCTGCGTCGCGCAGACGAATCGCCTCATCCGGCGAGATTCCGTGGCCCATCTCGACCAGCATGCGCACTTGGCTCAGCTCCGGGGCAACGCCCGCCCGCTGCAGATGTGCCGCGATCGCCGCGCGCCGCTCGGTGGAGTCGTAGGCCGCTGCCTGTCCGACGTTGGTCGAGCTCCCGGTGGCGCTCGACGCGAAGGGGGAACCCGACTCCTTGTTGAGGCTGATGCCGCGCGATTCCACACCGCGTGATTCCACCGTGCGCGAACCCACCGACATCATCTGCACGAGTTCGATATTGCGTGGATCCTTGGCCTTGAGATCGCGCGCCTCGCGGATCTGCAGCTCCCGCGCTTCCTTCATCTTGGCCTCGATCGCCTTCGCGCGTGACTCGGCGTCTTTCTGGCCGTGTTCACGCGACTTGAGGGCGACCAGGGTGGCCATCTGCAGCATGGTGCGCATCATGGACGCCGTTTCGCTGCCGATGTCGTCGAGTTCCGCCATGACTGCTCCCCGATGCTGCTGTGGAAGTGGACATCTGAGCCTACCGCGCGAAGGACACAGTGTGATGTCCGGCGGGTCCGGTGACGGCGGAGAAAATGCGGGTGGGCGGGTTGCGGGCCGAATTGATCGAAGGGTTGCCTAGCCTCTGATGATCTTCTTCGCACGTCGGGGCCCGAAAACCGGAAACGGACCGGACACGCGAGCGTGTCCGGTCCGTTTTGTCGTCGAGAAAAGCGGTGTCAGCCCACCTTGACAGAGTTGAACGAGATCGGGATGGCGGGTCCACCGTCTTCCGCGCCACCCTTGACGCCGCCGCCCGCGACCTTGTCCAAGGTGGCGAGTCCGGCCTCGTCGATCGTGCCGAAGATGGTGTAGTTCGGCGGCAGCTGGGTGTCGCCGAAGACCAGGAAGAACTGACTTCCGTTGGTGCCCTTGCCCTCGGGCGAGGTGCCCGCGTTGGCCATGGCGACCAGGCCGCGCTTGTAGTTCACCGGCTGCTGCAGTGCCGGGTCCTCGGCGGCGAACAGGTCGGTCGGGTACTCGTTGTCGAAGCTGTAGCCGGGGCCGCCCTTGCCGGTGGCCGTCGGGTCACCGCACTGCAGGATGCCGAAGCCCGGCGTTGCCACGATGCGGTGGCAGCTGGTCTTGTCGAAGTAGCCCTGCTGGGCCAGGCTCACCAGCGAGTTGACCGTGCACGGTGCCTGTGCGCTGTTGAGCGACAAACCGATCGGCCCCTGCGTGGAATCGATCGCGACCTTCACCTCGGGACCATCGGTGGCGACCGATGTCGTGGCGGGCGCGGTAACGGGCTTCGCGGGGGGCTCCTGGCCCACCGGGTAGCTGCAGTCGACGGTCGCGGGCTTGGCCGCGGGGGGCGGCGGACCGGGGATGTCCAGGGGAGTGTTGACGAACTGGGTGGTCGGCACGGCCGAGGACGTCTCGGCGTTCGTCGCCGCGTCGTCGTCGCCCCTGGTGAGGAAATACACGCCGGTCGCGGCGGCCGCGACGACTATCACACCCAGTACCGAGCCCGCGATCGTCAAGCGCTTGCGCTTCTTCTCCTGCTCGGCCCGTCGTACCAGCTGGCGCTCCAGCTTGCGCTTGGCCGCCGCCCGTCGCTGTTCGTTACTCGGCACTACCGCGTTCCTCCCGTGTCGTCAGGTTCGTCTAGAGGGTAACCGGTTGGACGCGGGGGGCGCCCGTGGGGAAAACTGGACCATCGTGACCAAGACCAGCAGCTTCACCGCCCCGAAGGGGGTCCCCGACTACCTGCCGCCCGGTTCGGCCGAGTTCGTCGCCGTACGCGACGGCTTGATCCACGCCGCCCGCCTCGCGGGGTACGGGCATGTCGAGCTGCCGGTATTCGAACAGACCACCCTGTTCGCACGGGGTGTCGGCGAGTCGACCGACGTGGTCAGCAAGGAGATGTGGACCTTCGCCGACCGCAACGGGGAAAGCTTCACCCTGCGTCCCGAAGGCACCGCGGGCGTGATGCGCGCGGTGATCCAGCACGGTCTGGACAAGAGCGGTCAGCTGCCGGTGAAGCTCTGCTACGCCGGACCGTTCTTCCGGTACGAGCGCCCGCAGGCCGGTCGCTACCGACAGCTGCAGCAGGTCGGCATCGAAGCCATCGGCATCGACGATCCGGCACTGGACGCCGAGGTCATCGCGATCGCCGACGCCGGTTTCCGCTCGCTGGGCTTGGACGGATTCCGGCTCGAGATCACCTCACTCGGCGACGAGACGTGCCGTCCGCAGTACCGCGAACTGCTCCAAGAATTCCTCCTCGGGCTGCCCCTCGACGAGGAAACCCAGCGTCGCGCGCTGATCAACCCGCTGCGCGTGCTCGACGACAAGCGTCCCGAAGTTCGCGAGCTGACCGCGAACGCGCCGCTGATGATCGACCACCTCTCGGAGTCGGCGAAGGCCCACTTCGAGCAGGTGCTTGCCCACCTCGACGCGCTCGGCGTGCCGTATGTGGTGAACCCGCGCATGGTGCGCGGCCTGGACTACTACACCAAGACCACGTTCGAATTCGTGCACGATCAGCTCGGCGCGCAGTCGGGCATCGGTGGCGGTGGGCGCTACGACGGATTGATGGCCGAACTCGGCGGACAGCCGCTGTCGGGCATCGGTTTCGGGATCGGTGTCGACCGGACCGTGCTGGCACTCGCGGCGGAGGGCAAGTCGGCGGCCGATCCGGCGCGCTGCCAGGTCTACGGCGTCGCGCTCGGTGACGCTGCCAAAGCGAAGCTGGTCACGCTGGCCGGCGAGCTGCGCGCTGCCGACATCAGTGTCGACCTGGCCTACGGCGGACGTGGGATGAAGGGCGCGATGAAGGGCGCCGACCGTTCGGGGGCGAAGTACACCCTTGTGCTCGGCGATCGCGATCTCGCCGAGAACACGATCGGCGTCAAGGAGATGGCGACGGGCGAGCAGCGGTCCGTCCCGCTCGACGGCGTAGTCGCGGTGCTGCGCGAGGAACTCGGGTAGTCGGCTCGGCGCTGGGCGATCGAACCGCTGTCCGGGTGGCCGCGCGGCGCGGCGTTATCGAGCGCGGAGTTGGATCACCGACTCCGCGCTCGGCTGCTGCGGCCGGTGGGGCGCGGTAATCTGACCGCGCCTCACGCCGGGCGGGCCGGTGGGGGTGGAGAGGCACTCGTGGACGGGCAGTCCGGGCAGTCGGCGGCGACGGAACCGGTCGGTATCGACCTGGTGGCGCCCGAGGTGTTCGCGCCGATGTTGCGCAGGCTCGCGCTGGCCGCGTTCGGCGTCGGCGTCGGGGCGGGGTTGCTGTCGGCGGTATGGCTGAGCTGGCCGTACGCGATCCTCATCGGACTGGTGGTCGCGGTCCCGACCATCGGCTATGTGTTCGCGTTCCAGCGTCGGCGAATGTGGTTGAGCGGCACCGTGATCCGCGCACACCGGCTGTTCGGTGAACACACTGTCGACCTCGTCGACGCCACCGGCGTGCACCTGCTGGTGTACCCGGCCCGGCTCAGCCGCATCGTCTTGCGGGTCACCGCGGGCGGCGACACCCAGTTGGTGCCACTGGCGATGTACACCGACGTGGGCAGCGGCCGCGAACTGCACCTACTCGGCTTGCGCAAACTCGCCGACGCGCTCGCCGCCAGCGAACTCGTCGCCGCCATCGCGATCTCGGAAGTGCTCGTGCGGCAGTTGCGTGCCGAGGCCCGCGACGCCGGTCTCGACGAACGCCCGCTGTACAACGCCGTGCAGTCGGTGCGCGGCAAGGACAGTGTCTCGCCGGTGGTGCTCACCGATTCCGAGGTCGCCGCACTCGGCTGAGCCTCGCCGTTCGCGGACGGCGCTGTGGTCGAACCCGGGTCAGCCGAAGAGGGCGAGCTGCGCGTCCTGCGGTGTGGGTGGGGGAGCGGGTGGGGTGGTGGGGCCTTGGATTCGGCGCAGGCCGTGGTGGTCGAGGAGGGGGTTCACGCGGTCGCGCAGCCAGTCGCGATAGAGAGGGGTGACGTTGCCGCCGCGGGCGTACAGCTGGCGGTAGCGGCGCATGAGTGCGGGGTGTTCGGTGCCGAGCCAGGTGAGGAACCAGTCTCGGGTGGGGCCGCGCAGGTGCATCGGGAAGGCCATGGCGCTGGTCGCGCCCGCGTCGGCGATCGCCGCGAACAGGGCCTCGAGGTGGGCTCGGCTGTCGGTGAGACAGGGGATGATCGGCGCCGCCATGACGTGGACGGTGAAGCCGGCCTCGGCCAGTGCGCGGACCAGGTCGAGTCGGGCGCGGGGTTCGGGCGTGCCGGGTTCGAGGCTGTGGTGCAGGTCGGGATCGAGGATGGCGATCGACACCGCGACACTCACCTCGACCCGCCGGGCCGCCTCGGTGAGCAGCGGGAGATCGCGGCGCAGCAGGGGACCTTTGGTGAGGATGGAGAAGGGGGTGCCCGAATCGGCGAGTGCGGAGATGATGCCGGGCATCAAGCGGTATCGGCCCTCGGCGCGCTGATACGGGTCGGTGTTCGTGCCGAGCGCCACCGCCTCACGCTGCCAGGACCGTCGCATGAGTTCGCGGCGCAGTACCGCGGCGATATTGGTTTTCACCACGATCTCGGAATCGAAATCCTCGCCCGCGTCGAGGCCGAGATACTCGTGGCTGCCACGCGCGAAGCAGTAGCGGCAGGCGTGTGAGCAGCCACGCATGGGGTTGATCGTCCAGCGGAAAGGCAGAGCGGAGCTCTCGGGCATCTTGTTCAGCGCGCTCTTGCACAGCACCTCGTGGAAGGTGATGCCGTCGAACTCGGGGGTGCGGACGGAGCGAACCAGCCCGGCCCTGGTCAGGCCTGGCAATGCGCCGTCATCGGCGCCTAGGGTCTGGGCTTGCCACCGCACCCAACGAGTCGAACATGCGTTCGACTGCGTTGTCAAGCGTGACTCGGCACCTCCGCCGATGGCACGATCAATTGGCTGAGCCACTGATGCGCCGCCACCGTGGATTGGCAGGGCTTCGGCGGTGTCATTCGTTCGCGGCGCGGGTAAAATGGCTGATGACGGACCGTTCGGCCCGACGGTCTGTGGTGTCGGTGTCCAGGTAAGAAGTGTTCGATGGAAAGGCCGTTGCTCGTCGCGGTCGTCGCTCAACTCGTCGTCGGCCTGCTGTTTCCGGGTGCCGCCTCGGCGCCCGCGATGTCCTATGTCGCGCTCGGTGATTCCTACACCGCCGCGCCGGGGCTGCTCGAACCGGTGCCGGGCAGTCCGCCGTTGTGTACCCGATCGGTGTCGAACTATCCGCATCGGCTGGCCGCGGCGACGGGGTGGGAGCTCACCGATGTCAGCTGTGCGTCGGCAGCCACCGCGCACATGACCACCGCCCAATATCCCGATCAGCCACCGCAATTCGACGCGCTGTCGCCGCGGACCAGGGTCGTCACCTATCAGATAGGCGGCAATGACGACAATCTGTTCCAGACGATGGTCATGTCATGTATCGCGGTCAATCTCGGTAATGCCGCCGATGTCGGCGCACCGTGCCGCGACACCTGGGGGTCGCGGTTCAGCGACGACATCGCGGTCAACGAGCCCGCGATGGGTGCCGCCATCGCGCGCATCGCGACACTCGCCCCGAACGCGCGCGTGTACGTCGTCGGATATCCGGCGGTACTGCCCGAATCGGGGCGCTGCTATCCCCAGATCCCGCTCAGCACCGGCGATATCGCCTATGCGCGGGGTGTCGAACAGGAGCTCAACGCCGCGTTGCGGCGACAGGCCGAAGCCAACGGCGCGAGCTATGTCGACATCTACACCCCGGGCATCGGGCACGACGCTTGCCGTGATGCCGCGACGCGGTGGGTCGAGCCGCCGGTGCCGGGTCAGCTCAACGCGACACCGGTGCACCCCAACGCCGCGGGGCAGCAGGCGACGGCGGACGTCATCCGCGAAGCGGTGGCGGCGTAGGGGTGTACGGGGTCAGACGGTGCGCGGTGCGCGCAGGAAGTCGACCAGATCGGCGATGGTTTCCTCGGTCGGGCGAGGACGGTAGCCGAGTTCGCGTTCGGCCTTGCCGTGATCGACGATCGGCGCCGAGAGCAGCGCGCCGAGTGCGGCCTTGGACAGGACGTCGGAGCCGAGGCGCCTGCTGATCGGCTCGAGTACCGGCAGCAGCGCGCCGAGTGCCTTCGCGGGAACGGCGAAGCGTGGACCTTTGGCGCCGGTGCGAGCCGCCGCGATCCGGCAGAAGTCGATCATCGTGGTCATCTCGCCGCCGAGCAGGTAGTTCTCACCGGTGCGGCCCTTCTCGCCGGCGAGGATCAGGCCCTGCGCGACGTCGCGCACGTCGACCAGGTCGAAGCCACCGCCGATCATCACCGGAACCTTGCCGCGCATCGCCTGGGCGGCGATGGTGTTCAGTCGCGACAGTCGCTCGGGGTGATCGACCGGGCCGTAGACGCCGGTCGGATTCACGATCACCGCGTCGAGCCCACGCTCGATCACTGGGCGCAAGGCCAGTTCGCCGGACCATTTCGACCGGTCGTACACCGGCAGGCCGGGATCGTCGGAGCGGCTGGAGGTCTCGTCGATGTGTCCGCCTGCCCGATACTGATCGAAGGCGTGGATCGAGCTGGTGTGCACGAACCGGCGCACACCCGATTCCAGCGCCGCCTCGGCGGTGACGCGCACGCCTTCGGTGTTCACCCGCCACGCGAGATCGTTGCGTTCGGCGAGGGTGATCAACGCGACGAGGTGGTAGACCACCTCGGTGCCCGCCAGTGCCGCACGCATCGACGCTGGGTCGAGCACGTCGCCGTCGACCCAGGTCACGGCCGGATCGGCGGTGGTAGGGGCTGCGCGGTCGATCGCGACGACCTCGTGGCCGCGCTCGAGGAGCAGAGGGATCAAGTTGGTACCGAGGTAGCCGGCTGCGCCGGTCACTGCGACCTTCATGTGCCCGAGGATATAGAACATGTTCTAGTTTTGAAAGTGGACCACGCGGATCGAAGGTGGCACGACTCGAAAACTGTCGGGGAGTTCGGCTATATTTGGCGCCAATCGCAGTTGGATGGTCGCGTCGGGAGTTTCGCGTCCGTCGCTCGCTTCTGTCGAGCAGACTTTTCACGACGAGTTGGGGGATTTCGCATGACCGATCTCTCGGTGCAAACCGAAGAGGTCGCTGCGTTCGCGGCGACCAATGGCGGAGTGGCGGCACAGGTCGCCGCGGCGGGCAATATCGACCTGGTTGCCAGCGTGTCGGCGGCCACGCCGGTGTTCGGCCTCATCGGCGCCGACTACCTCGCGATGTTCGCGGCCGCGCAAGCGTTGCAGGCCAAGGACATCAACGATCTGTCGGCCAAGTTCAGCTCACTCTCCGACGCGGCCTTCAAGTCGTCGGTGACCTTCGAGACGACCGATATCGACAATGCCGCCCAACTCGCACGTCAGGCTGCCGGCCTGTGAAGCCGCTGAGTTCGGACGCGGGTGTCATCGCTCCCGACGCCGCCATGGCCGCTGCCGATGCTGATGCCGCGTCGGTGATGGGCGCGGCACCTCTCGACTCGCAGGCGATCCTGGATGTGTCGCTGATGCAGGTGCCCGAGGAGGCCGCCGAGACCGAGGAAGCGGCCTTCACGCTCGCGCAGAAGATCACCGACGAAGCCCAGAACGGCAGCATGTCGCCCGCCGGGTTGGGTGGGCTCGGTGGCCTCGGCACCGGCATGCAGCCCCAAGACATCCTGTCCGGCGTCTCCGACGATGCCTCGTCCGCGCTCAGCGGCTTGCAGGGCACGGTGGCGCAGGTCGCGGCGCCCGCGTCGGCCGCCGCGCTGACAGCGTTCGACCAGGCCAAGGCCGCGCTCACCGGTACCTCGGGCGCCGGTGCCGCGAGCACCTCCGGCGCGAGCACGTCCGCCGCCGCGACGACGCTGACCGAAGACCCGGTCGCCGCGCTGATGAGCGGACTGTCGCTGCCCGCGCTGCCCGGCATCGACACCCTGTTCCAGCCGTTCCTCGACCTGCTCAGCAGCTTCGGTACCGGAGTCTTCAGCTCGCTGGACCCCACCGCGATCCTGAGCAGCTCCTCCGCGGTCATCGAACAGGCGATGAGCCTGGCCCAAGGTGGGGTGAAGACCGTCCAGCAGTTGTGGGAAGGCGAGGCCGCCGACGCGGCGACCACCGCCAGCCAGCAGGCTCAGACCCAGGGGCAGGACACCAGCCAGCGCGGCATCGACATCTCCGCGCTCACCCAGCAGGCAGCCGCTGTCGTCCAGACCGGCAACGCGCAGCTCACCACGATCGCCACCACCTTCGCGGCCCAGGCCACCGCGCTCGCGCCGACCATCATGCTGCCGCCGACCCAAGCCACCCTGATCGGCTTGGCCACCACGCATCTCGGTGAAGCGGTGTCGGTCGTGAACGTCACGCGTGGGCAGTTGATGGGCTACACCGGCGAACTCAGCGGCGTCGTCGGGCAACTCGCCAGCCAGAGCGGCCTGCCCTCGCCTGACGAAGTCCTGTCCGCGGCCTCGGAGAACATCGGCGAACCGCTGCTCACCCAGGCAGAGGAAGCCCTCACCGGCGGCGATTCCTCCACCACCGCGGCGAGCACCACCGCGGGCACCACCACTGCTGGCTCGACGACACCGTCGAGCCTCGGCACCGGTGGTTCCGGTGGCAGCGGCGGTGGCTCCGGTGCCTCGCTCGGTGCGCTCGGCACCGCGCGCGGTGGCGCGGGCGGTGGCGCGGGCGGCAGTACCGGTGGCACGCCGAGCGCGGGCACGCCGAAGACCACGGCGGCCGTGCCGGGCGCGGCGGTTCCCGCGTCGGGCCGTGCGATGACCGGTCTGATGGGCTCGGGTACCACCACGGCCGCGAGCACCGGCGGTAGCTCCGGCATGATGGGCGGCGGCGCGGGAGCGGGCGCGGGCCGTGGCAACAACGAGGAAGAACACGGTCGTACCGTGCAGCCCTACCAGAGCCGCACCGGCAACGACGATCTCACCGGCCCGCTGGGCGAATCCACGCCCGATGTCATCGGCGCCGTCCACGAGGACGAACGCGACGAGGACGCGACCGCAGACCGGTTCTGACCGACCAGGGCCTCGCCGGTGGAAACCGGCGAGGCCCTGCGGGTCAGCGTCGAACGATCAGCTCTTGAAGGCGTCGACAAGCTTCTTGTAGAGGTCGGTGAAGCGCTTGCGGGCGGCCTTCTGCTCCGGGTTGAGGCCTTCGGACGCCTCGGGGGAGTAGATCACCAGGTGGGCTTCGTCGGCCGGATCGTCGGGCATCAGGTCGATGATCTGGGTGCCCTTGTTTTCACCTGCCGGCATCCCGAAATCGATGTCCTTCAGCGCGTTGATCTCCTCGCGCGCGGCCGAGATCACGTCGGGGGCGACCTTTCCGGTCACCTTCTTGGGCGCGGTCTCGGGTTTGCGGTCCTTGCTCACGGCATCGGGCATGTGCACCGCCTTGCCATCGGGAAAGACCTGCAAGACCGGGCGCAGGTCGGTGCGCTGCGACCAGCCGTCGGGGATCGTGGTCAGGCTCACCAGCGGTAGTGGCGCCGGATCGGCATGGGCGAGTGCGCTCGCGCCGGGTAGGGCGAGAGCGCAGACGAGCAGTCCGGTCAGGGTCGGGCGCATGGGTTCCCCTCGATCGAAAGACAGTGCGTGGGTATCGCGTTCGGGGGTCAGCGTAGCCCGGGCGGGTTGTCGAGGTCACGCGCGGAATAGGTGTCGCAGGACTGCACCGACCCGGTCCGGTACCCGACGAGGAACCATTTCTGTCGCTGATCCGATGACCCGTGGGTCCATGACTCGGGATTGACGCCGCGACCCGCTGAGCGCTGGATGCGGTCGTCGCCGACGGCATTGGCGGCCGACAGCGCGTCGCGAATGTCCTTGTCGGACAGGGGCTTCAGGAAGGGCTGCCCGCCGCCCGGTGAGGGTTGCTTGTCGGCGAAGTTGGCCCAGATGCCCGCGTAGCAGTCGGCCTGCAGTTCGGTGCGCACCGCACCCGAGGTCGCACCCTGCGGATCGCGCTGGGCCTTACCGATATCGCCGAGCTGGTTCTGGATGTGGTGGCCGACCTCGTGCGCGACCACGTACTCCTGCGCCAGCGGTCCCGCGCTCGCGCCGAAGCGGTCGGTCAGTTCCTGGAAGAAGGCGGTGTCGAAGTAGGCGGTCTGGTCGGCGGGACAGTAGAACGGGCCGACATCACTGGTGGCATTACCGCACGCGGTGCTCACGGCACCGGTGAACAGCACCAGTTCGGGCTGCACGTATCTCTTGCCGGTCTGTTCGGGCAGCTGCACCGACCACACCGCGTCCAGGCTCTGCGCGGTGGCCACCACCCGGCAGTCGACGTACTTGTTCGCGTCGGCGCCGGTCTTGCAGTGGGTCGGCGTCCCCGCGGTCCCCGGCTGCGGCTGCTCGCCCTGCGCGCCGGTGAAGTTGCCGAGCACCGACCCCGGATCGCCACCCATGAGCAAGGTGATCACCAACAGGATCAGGCCGCCCGCGCCGCCGCCGAGGGCGAGTTTGCCGCCCGTGCCGGGTCCGCCACCCGAGGAAGCCCGGCCGGGATCGATCTGCATACCTTCGTTGAAGGTCATCGCGTACTCGCCTTCGCTCGGATGTCGGGCTGCCTCACAGCATGATTCACCGTCGGCGGGACCAGCGACGGCGAACAAGTGTCACAAGCTTGACACGGTCGGGTAGATATCGGTTTTCACTCGGGCACCGTGTCTCACTACGATGGCAGTGCACCCGGACATCCGCGCCGGTGCGACAAGTCCGCGAAAGTCTGTCGAAAGGAATACCGTGCTGCGCACCCACTTGGCTGGTTCGCTGCGAGGCGAGCACGCCGGTCAGACCGTCACCCTCACCGGCTGGGTGGCGAGGCGTCGTGACCACGGTGGTGTGACCTTCATCGATCTGCGCGACGCTTCTGGCGTCTCGCAGGTGGTTTTCCGCGAGGGCGAGGCGGCCGAACAGGCCCACAAGCTGCGCGCGGAATTCTGTGTGCAGGTCACCGGTGTGGTGGAACGGCGTCCCGACGGCAACGAGAACCCGGAGCTGCCGACCGGGCAGATCGAGGTCGACGCCAAGGAACTGGTCGTGCTCAACGAGAGCGCGCCGCTGCCGTTCCAGCTCGACGAGACCCCCGGCGACGAGGCCCGCCTCAAGCACCGCTACCTCGACCTGCGCCGCGAAGGTCCCGGCCACGCCATCCGGCTGCGGTCCAAGGTCAACGCCGCCGCCCGCAACGTGCTGGCCGGCCACGACTTCGTCGAGGTCGAGACTCCCACGCTCACCCGCTCCACCCCCGAGGGTGCGCGCGACTTCCTGGTTCCCGCGCGCCTGCAGCCGGGCAGCTTCTATGCACTGCCGCAGAGCCCGCAGCTGTTCAAGCAGCTGCTCATGGTCGGTGGCATCGAGCGCTACTACCAGATCGCGCGCTGCTACCGCGACGAGGACTTCCGTGCCGACCGTCAGCCGGAGTTCACTCAGCTCGACATCGAGATGAGCTTCGTGCGTCAGGACGATGTGATCCTGCTGGCCGAGGACATCCTGACCGCGCTGTGGAAGCTGGTCGGCCACGACATCGTCACCCCGATCCCGCACATGACCTACGCGGAGTCGATGCGGCGCTACGGCTCCGACAAGCCCGACCTGCGTTTCGGCGTCGAGATCACCGAGCTCACCGACTACTTCAAGGACACGACCTTCCGGGTGTTCCAGTCGGAATACGTCGGCGCGGTCGTGATGCCCGGTGGCGCGAGCCAGCCGCGACGTCAGCTCGATGCCTGGCAGGAGTGGGCGAAGCAGCGTGGCGCCAAGGGCCTGGCCTACATCCTGATCAACGAAGACGGCACCCTGGGCGGTCCGGTTGCCAAGAACCTGACCGACGCGGAACGTGACGGCCTGGCCAAGCAGGTCGGCGCCGAGCCGGGCGACTGCGTGTTCTTCGCCGCCGGTGCGGTGAAGTCGAGCCGTGCCCTGCTCGGTGCCGCACGTGGCGAGATCGCCCGCAAGTGCGACCTCATCGACCCGAACGCCTGGGCCTTCGTCTGGATCGTCGACGCCCCGATGTTCGAGCCGACCGCCGAGGCGACCGCCAGCGGTGACGTCGCCCTCGGCTACTCGGCCTGGACCGCGGTGCACCACGCGTTCACCTCGCCCAAGCCGGAGTCCCTGGACACCTTCGACACCGACCCCGGTGCCGCGCTGGCTTACGCCTACGACATCGTCTGCAACGGCAACGAGATCGGTGGCGGTTCTATCCGTATCCACCGTCGCGATGTGCAGGAACGCGTGTTCGCGGTGATGGGCATCGACCACGCCGAAGCCCAGGACAAGTTCGGCTTCCTGCTCGACGCGTTCGCCTACGGCGCCCCGCCGCACGGCGGCATCGCCTTCGGCTGGGACCGCATCACCGCGCTGCTGGCCGGCGAGGACTCGATCCGCGAGGTGATCGCGTTCCCGAAGACCGGTGGCGGTGTCGACCCGCTCACCGACGCGCCCGCGCAGATCACCGCGCAGCAGCGTAAGGAAGCGGGCATCGACGCCAAGCCCGAGGTCAAGGCCAAGGGCGACGCCACCGCCGCGCCGAAAGTTGTTCCGGCCGAGAAATAGCGGTCATCGAGGATAGCCCGGTACCTTCTGGTCAGTTCCCGTATCGCCACCGGCGATACCGATCAGAAGGGCACCGGTGCTACATCTTCGCGTGATCAGCCCGCCCGAGCAGACCGACGAGCTGGTGCGGATGCTCGAAGCCGACGCCGGCGTCACCCACCTGACGGTGATGCGCGGCGTCGCGCTCGACCCCGTGGGCGATCTCGTCCAGGCCGACGTGGCCCGGGAGGCGGGCAACACGGTGCTCGCCGACGTGAAGTCGCTCGGCATCGTCGAGCACGGCGGAATCACCCTCGGCCCGGTCACCGCGGTGCTCTCCGATGCCGCGGACCGCGCCGTCCGCGCGGCGCCCGGCGATCCGAGTGACGCGGTGATCTGGGAGCAACTGCTCAAGGAAACCCACGAGGAATCCTCGCTCAACGCCACCTTCGTCGCGTTCCTGACCATCGCCTGCCTGCTCGCCGCGATCGGTGTGGCGACCAACTCGCCGGTCACCATCGTCGGCGCGATGGTGGTCGGCCCGGAGTTCGGTCCCCTGGCAGCGCTCTCGGTGGCGCTGGTGCGCCGCAACTGGCGGCTGGCGCGGCGCTCCGTGATCGCGTTGGCGGTGGCGTTCCCGATCGCGATGGTGGTCACTCTCGGCGCGACGATCGTGTGGGAGAAGCTCGGCTGGATCACCACCGCGGGTGTGATCGACGCGCACAGCGTCGACTTCATCTACGAAGTCGGTCCGTTCTCCCTGGTCGTGGCCTTGCTCGCCGGTGCGGCGGGCATGCTGTCGCTGGTCACCGCGAAGTCGGCGGCCCTGATCGGGGTCTTCATCTCGGTGACGACCGTGCCCGCCGCCGGGTACGCGGTGGTGGCGGCCACGCTCGGACAATGGCACCGGGCGTTCGAGTCGGCGGGGCAGCTCGCGGTGAACCTGGTCGGCATTGTGATCGCCGGGGTGCTGGTGCTCGAGCTGCGGCCGAAGGCGGGCGACGACAAGGGCCCGATCGGCCGATTCAAGCGGGCCATCGGCATGCGGAGCGCGCTCGAACGCTGACCTCAGACGCGGGCCACCGGCCCCGCCGTCAGCATCCGATAGGAGTAGGTCACCGCGATCACGCACACCGGCCCCGCGACGAACAGGCCGAGCCCGCACAGTGCCGCGCCGACGACGGTGACCAGCATGACGGTCAGCGCCAGCAGCAGCGACGCCCACAGATTCGCCAGCACCAGCTGCGCGCTCGCCTTGATCGCTTCCACCGGGCCGTAGTCCTGATCGATCACGAAGTGCAGCGAGAACATGCACAGGAACCCGGCGATCACCCCCGGCGCCAGGCACAGCGACGACAGCAGCAGGGTGATGGTGAACGCCAGCAGCGAGGTCAGCAGGACATTACCCGCGTTGACGAACCGGAAGAACGACCCGAAAGCAGGTGGGTACCCGTCGGTTTCGTAGAGCGCGCCGCGCACCATCGCCGCCTGCAACAGCCACAGCGCGACGATCACCATCAAGAACAGGAACAGGACACTGAACGGTGATGTCGGTTGGACGATCTGGACGACGGCGACGAAGCCGAGATAGATCAACACCCCCACCGCGGTGACGCCGAGCCACGGACCAGGATTGGCCCGGAATCGCTCCCAGCCGTAGCTCAGCGAACGGCCGATATCGAGGGCTTGTGCTCCCGAATGGTAGTAACCGGGCGTCTGCCCACCACCGCCCGGCGACACGCCGGATGCGGGGGCCGCGGCGTACACCGGATTCTCCGGTTTCGCCTGGGGGACCGCGTAACCGGGACCGGTGCCCGCGGGCCCGTACTGCGGTGCCGACCCGCCATGGCCGGCAATCGGCGGTGGCGGCTCGACCGGCTCCTGCCCGTACTGGGCGGCGCCGGGGCCTTCGAATTGCGGATAGCCTGCGCCACCGGCCATTCCGTGTCTGCTCGGTCCCGCGCCGGAAGCCGGTGGTTGCCCGGTTCCCTCATGTCTGCCCCCGGGTCCGGCGAACTGTCCGCCACCGCCAGGAACTGGCGACCCGCCCGGAGAATCGCTCGATGCGGCGTACGGAGTGTCGGTCACTGTGATAGACCTTTCGACTCAACCGGTTTGCGGTGTGGCGCACAGCAGTTCACGATGAGAAAACCCGAAGACCGACTGATGTGTCAAGCGAACAGGCACACACGCGCAACCTCGGCGCCAACACGCCGAACGACGCGGAAAGGTTGTCCAACCGCTCGCTAGAAGTGACCGGGTACGAGTAGCTTGAAAGGCGATGACCGCACTATTGGCCGAACGCGCCGCCGACGTCGTGTCCGCAGCACAACAGTTGCTCACAAAGCGAATGGGTGCTCCGGTAAAGCTGAGTGATCCGATGGAGCTCAGCGGCAGTGGTAGGACAACCGTCCTACGCGTGCGTGTTGCGGAAAACGCATTTTCCTTGCCGCGCACGCTGATCGTCAAGCAGGTGCGCGGTTCCAGTCCTGACCGCCGCGCCGGTGGTTTGGCGCCCGGCGTCGCCAGTATCGACGCGGCGTTCCTGCGCGAGGCGGTGTCCTACCAGTTCACCACCGCGCTGAGCCGCGAGCAGCGTCCCGGTGCCTTCCTGATCGCGCACAGCGTCCCCGATCGGCTCCTCGTGCTGTCCGATCTCGGCGACAACGCGCTGCTCACCTCGGTGCTGCAGGCCCGCGTGGAGCCCGGTACCCGGAACTCGCTGATGGCGTTCGCGCAGGCGCTCGGCCGGATGCACGCCGCGACGGTCGGTCGCGAACCCGACTTCGTCGCCCTGATGCGTCGGGTCGACTCGGTGCACCGCGTCGACGGGATCGCCCAGCAGGCCCAGGCCGCCATCGCCGAGGTTCCCGGTCTGCTCGCGGCCGAGTTCGGCATCGAGGTGCCCGGCGAGATCGCCGAACGCATCGTGCACGGCAACCGCCTGTTCACCGGCGGCCGCTATCGCGCGTTCAGCCCGTCTGACCTGTGCCCCGACAACGTGATCATGAACGAGGAAGGCGCGCGGTTCCTCGACTACGAGTGGGGCGGTTTCCGCGACGCCACGCTCGACATCGCCTACGCGCTCGTCTCCTTCCCCGGCTGCCTGTGCGATTTCGAACTCTCGCGCAGCCGCGCCAAGGAAATGGTCGAGGCCTGGCGCTCGATCGTGGTCGGCGTCTGGCCGTCGCTGGCCGACGACACGGTCCTGGCCGAACGAATTCTCGAAGCCCGGTTGATCTGGGTCTGGCTGTCCACCTACTGGTTCCTGCCCGCCGACCACGCCCGTATCGCCACCGCCCGCGAACACGGGCTGTCGGTGCCGCGCTCGGAAGCCCTGATCAACCGTTGGTCGGCACTGGCCGAGGACGCCAGGATGACCGGTGACGACGCGGTCGGCGACTTCGCCGAACAGGTCTCGGCGATGCTCGAGGAGCGCTGGTCGGAGTAGCGGCGCGAGCGGGCTCCCCACTTCCCGGCGCGACGCGGGTACCGTCGGCAAGCATCTGAGGAGTTGGGAGCAGCCGTGCCGATACCGGTCACCGTCACAGTCGTCCGCAAGCAGTGGTTGACCCCGCACCTGGTGCGGGTAGTCGGCACCGTTTCGGACGGATTCACACCGAACTCGTTCACCGACGCCTATGTGAAATTGATCTTTCCGGTGCCCGGCGTCGAATACCCCGAGCCGCTCGACCTCGACACGACGCGGGCGACGCTCGGCCCGGAGAGCCAGCCCGTGCTGCGCACCTACACCGTGCGGTCCTTCGACGCCGAGCTGCGCGAGATCAGCATCGACTTCGTGGTGCACGGTGACGAGGGCGTCGCCGGTCCGTGGGCGCGGTCGGTGGAGCCGGGCGAGCGGTTCTGGCTGAACGGACCCGGCGGTGCGTTCGCACCCGATCCGGCGGCCGAGTGGTACCTGCTCGCCGGCGACGAATCGGCGCTGCCCGCCATCGCGGCCGCGCTCGAAGCGTTGCCGACCGGTGCGCCCGCTCTCGTGTTCGTCGAGGTGGGCGGTACCGAGGACGAGATCCCCCTTGTCTCGCCTGCCGACCTGCGCTTGCACTGGGTGCATCGCGGTGTGTCCTCGGACGGGATCACCGACGACCTCGCCGGGGCACACTCGCCGCTGGTGGCCGCGGTGCGCGCGGCCGAATGGCTGCCGGGACAGGTTCAAGCGTTCGTGCACGGCGAGGCCGAGTCCGTGATGCGTCACCTGCGCCCTTACCTGCGCAAGGAACGTGGCGTCGCGCCGAAATGGGCCTCGATCTCGGGATACTGGCGGCGCGGCCGCACCGAGGAGGGCTTCCGCGAATGGAAGCGGGAGCTGGCCGCCGAAAGCGCCTGATCCCGATCACGGAGTGCGCCAAGTGATCAGCGGGTCAGCGCGGCGAGTTTGCCTCGCAGATGGGCACGTTCGACCGCGTTGTCGGTGAGCAGCAGCGCCGACTCGTAGGCGACGATCGCTTCGTCGGTGCGTCCGAGCTCGGTGAGGAAGGCGGCGCGGGCGGCGTCGAGATAGCCGTAGGTCGCCAGCGCCGGTTCCGCGCCGAGCGGTTCGAGCAGTGCCAGCGCCTGTGCCGGATCGCCGGCCAGGCCGACCGCGATGGCGTGATTGAGCCCGGCGACCGGCGACGGCGAATCGCGCAGCAACAGCCGATAGAGGCCGATGATCTCCCGCCAGTCGGTGTCGTCCCAGGTGGGCGCCTCGTCGTGGACAGCGGCGATCGCGGCCTGCAAGGTATACCGGTCGGTATGTGGCAGAGCGTGTTTCACCAGCGCGATGCCCTCGGCGATGGCCGCTCGGTCCCAGCGGTCCCGGTTCTGGTGTTCGAGCGTGCACAAATTGCCCTCGTCGTCGACGCGCGCTGCTCGGCGGGCGTCGGTGAGCAGGATCAGCGCCAGCAGCCCGGTCACCGAGGGATCGTCGGGGACGAGCGCGTGCATCATCCTGGCCAGCTGCAGCGACCGGTCGACGAGATCGGCACGGACCAGGACCTCGCCCGCGGGCGAGGTGTGGCCGGTGGTGAACAGCAGATGGATCACCGCGCAGATGGAATCGAGCCGCTGCGGCAGCTCCCGTACCGAGGGCACCCGGTACGGGATGGCAGCGACCGCGATCTTCTTCTTGGCACGGGTGATGCGCGCGGCCATGGTCGCCTCGCTCACCAGGAACGCGCGAGCCACCTCGGCGGTGGTGACACCGCAGACCAGCCGCAGTGTCAGTGCGACCTGCGCCTGGGGTGCGAGGGCCGGGTGGCAGCAGGTGCTGATCAGTCGTAGCCGGTCGTCGGGGATCGCCGGGTCGTCCAGGTCGGCCAGCGCCAGGTCGGCGGTGTCGGCGATGGGTTCGTCGATGACGAGCCGGGGCAGCGTGCGGCGGAAGGTGCCCTCGCGACGCAGCAGGTCGAGGCCGCGGCGCCGCGCGACCGTCGTCAGCCAGGCGCCGGGTTTGGCCGGGATACCGTCGCTCGCCCAGGCGGTCAGCGCCGTGGCGTAGGCGTCCTGCACGCATTCCTCGGCGAGGTCGAAATCGCGGACCAGCCGCACCGTCGCGGCGAGCACGAAAGCCCATTCACGACGGTGCGCCTGCTCGACGGCCACGGCCGCCGCCGTGGTCACGACCGCGGGTAGACCTGGATCGGGCGCACTTCGACGCCACCGGTGGGGGCAGGCACCTGTGCGGCGATCGCGATCGCGGCGTCCAGGTCCGGCGCCTCGAGCAGGTAGTAGCCGCCGAGTGCTTCCTTCGCCTCGGCGAACGGCCCGTCGGTGATGACGACCTCGCCGCCCGCATCGCGGCGGATCGTGGTGGCGGTCGCGGTGGGCTGCAACGCTTGCCCGCCCAGGTTGGCGTCACCGGCGATCTGCTGGAAAGTGCGATGTGCGGCGAGCATGTCATCGAGCTCGGCGGGGGAGTACGCGGCGTAGGTGGATTCGTCGCCGTAGATCAAGACCAAGTACTGGCTCATGATGTGCTCCTTCGGTGTGTGGCTGCCCGCTCGTCGGGTGGCCGTACTCACCCGACGAGCGAGGGTGGGCGCAATCGACAACCCTGTCCGAAGAATTCTGCGCCGATTTCCGCGGCGCCGCGGCGAACCGCGGTCAGAGCACCGGAGTCGGCCGCGGTTCGACCCGTCCGCCCGCCGCGACGGCGAACGACGCGCCGTGCCGCACGCCGGTGGCGGGATCGGTGACGTCGGCGACGTAGAACCAGTCCATCTGCGTCTGCGTCGCGGTTACTTCGAGGACACCGAAGCCGTGTGAGTCGAGTTCGGTGTAGCGCAGGTGGTGGTTGGCCGCCTTGATGGCCTCCTCCGCCGGTACCGACGCGGTGCGGGCGGGCATCTTCAGCAGGTCGCCGACGCTGGAGGAGGTGACCGACGGGATGACGAACTCCGCGCCGACCGTCGGCCCGCCCGGGTAGTTCGCGGCGTTCACCGGCAGGTCGGCGGCCCAGGAGGTGTGGATGTCGCCGGTGAGGAACACGACCTCGCCCACCTCGTTGTCGGTGATCGTCCGGAACAGGGTGTCGCGGTCGGCGGTGTAGCCGTCCCACTGGTCACCGTTGACGGTGATGCCGCCCTGCGGAATACCGAGCGCCTCGGTGATCGCCTGGGTCGTGGCCGCGTCCAGCGGCGGGAACACCAGCGGCGCGACCATCACCGAGTTGCCGATCAGCTTCCAGCGGGTGGGGGAGGAGGTGAGTCCGGCGGTGAGCCAATCCATCTGGGCGCGGCCGGTGATCGTGCGGGACGGGTCGTCGGCGTGGCGCCAGCCCGCGCCCGGCCCTGCCTCCTCGTCGCGGTAGCTGCGCAGATCCAGCATCGACAGTTCCGCGAGCGTGCCGAAACGCAAGCGGCGGTAGATCTGCACCTGACCGTCGGACCGGGTCGCGCGCACCGGCATCCACTCCAGGTAGGCGCGGGCCGACGCGGCCTTGCGGTCGACCCAGGGGCCTTCGGTGGCCGGGTCGTGGTTCTCCGCGCCCTCGCGCCAGGAGTTGTCGGCCGACTCGTGGTCGTCCCAGGTGCAGATGAACGGCACCGCCGCGTGCAGGGCCATCAGGTCGGGATCGGTCTTGTACTGGCCGTGGCGGGTGCGGTAGTCGGTGAGGGTGACGATCTCGTTCGCCGGTTCATGTGCGCGGACCGCGCCGTTGCGGCCGGTGTACTTCCCGCGGCCGTACTCGTAGATGTAGTCGCCGAGGTGCACGATCGCGTCGAGATCGGTGCGCGCGGCCAGGTGCCGATAGGCGCCGAACCAGCCAGCTTCCCAGTTGGCGCAGGAGACCAGGCCGAAGCGAAGGCGGTCGACCTCGCTGTCCGGTGCGGGCGCGGTCCTCGTACGGCCGACGGGGGAGGTCTCGCCGAGTGCGGTGAAGCGGTAGAAGTAGTCCTGACCGGGGGTGAGGCCGGTTGCGTCGACCTTGACGGTGTAGTCGGTATCGGTCGTGGTCGTGACGGTGCCGGACGCGGCGAGCGCGCCGAAACCGGCGTCGGTGCCGATTTCCCAGCGCACCGCCGTCGCATCGCCGATGCCGGAACCGGGCGTGGCGTCCTCGGTGACGGTCACCCTGGTCCACAAGATGACCGCGCCCGGCAGCGGATCCCCGGACGCCACACCGTGCCGGAAGACGGCTCCCGCGGCCTGCGCGGGCGCGGCGGTGCCCAACACCGCGACCGCCGCTACCGCCGTGGAACCGGCGAACAGGGTGCGGCGGGCGAACTCGACCGGCTGAGACGGTACGGCGCTGTTGTTTTCGACCACGATCAGCGATCACAGCCCACGAATCGCTCCCGCGCAAGTCCACGCTCGGATTATTGGTCAACTGTCCATCTCGGTGGAAGGCGCTGATGGATGTCAGGGGCCCGAGCGGGCGTCTGTTGGTGATCTTCGCAGAACATGTCCGAGCGCCTCGGTACCCTGCACAACGTGACCGACAGCCTTTTCGACGTGCCCGGCGAACACCCGTCCGCCGAACCCGGCGCCGATGCGGTGTTCCGTCGCGACTCGGGCGCGCCGCTCGCCGTGCGCATGCGCCCCGCGAACTTGGACGAGGTGATCGGTCAGGCGCATCTGCTCGGTCCCGGCTCCCCGCTGCGCAGGCTCGTCGAAGGCTCGGGTGCGGCATCGGTACTGCTCTATGGCCCGCCCGGGACCGGCAAGACCACGCTGGCCTCGCTGCTCTCACAGGCAACCGGTCGGCGGTTCGAAGCGTTGTCGGCGCTCTCGGCCGGCGTCAAGGAAGTGCGGGCGGTCATCGACCTCGCCCGGCGCCGCCTCGCCGCGGGCGAGCAGACCGTGCTGTTCATCGACGAGATCCACCGCTTCTCCAAGACCCAGCAGGACGCGCTGCTTGCGGCCGTCGAGAACCGCGTAGTGCTGCTGGTCGGCGCGACCACCGAGAACCCCTCGTTCTCCGTCGTCTCCCCGCTGCTGTCACGCTCACTCGTCCTGCAACTGCAACCGCTCACCCCCGACGACATCCGCGCCGTCCTCGCCCGCGCGACCAGCGACCCGCGCGGGCTCGCCGATGCCTACACCGTCAGCGACGAGGCGATCGAGCACATCGTCCGGATCGCGGGTGGCGACGCGCGCCGCGCGCTCACCGCCTTGGAGGCCTCGGCGGAGTCCGCGACCGACGGCGCCGTCGACCTGGAAACGGTCGAGGCGACCGTCGACAAGGCCGCTGTCCGCTACGACCGCGCGGGCGACCAGCACTACGACGTGATCAGTGCCTTCATCAAGTCCATTCGTGGCTCCGATGTCGACGCGGCCGTGCACTACCTGGCCCGTATGCTCGCCGCGGGCGAAGATCCCCGCTTCATCGCGCGCCGCCTGATGATCCACGCCAGCGAAGACATCGGTATGGCCGATCCGATGGCGCTACAGACCGCCACCGCCGCCGCGCAGGTCGTTCAACAGGTCGGCCTGCCCGAATGCAAACTCGCCCTGGCGCAGGCCACCATCCACCTCGCTACCGCCCCCAAATCCGGCGCGGTGACCACCGCCATCGGCACGGCCATGGCCGATGTCTCGCGTGGCAAGGCCGGTGCCGTCCCGCCCTACCTGCGCGACGGCCACTACGCGGGCGCCGCCCTGCTCGGCAATGCCCAGGGCTACAAGTTCCCGCACAAGTACCGCGAGGGCGTCGTCACCCAGCAGTACCCGCCCGACGAACTGGTCGGCACCGACTACTACCTGCCCACCGATCACGGCAACGAACGCACGATCGCCCCGCGCCTGGAGAAGTTGCGCCGGATCATCCGCGGAAAGTAGCTGTACGGAGAGCTCGCGGTTCGCCGTGGCGTGGACCACCCCGGTCGATGAAAAACCACGTGCGCCACACCGGTAGGCTGGGTATTTGTGCAGACCCACGAGATTCGCCGACGCTTCCTGGACCATTTCGTCCGCGCCGGACACACCGAGGTGCCCAGTGCCTCGCTGATCCTGGCCGACCCGAACCTGCTGTTCGTCAATGCGGGCATGGTCCAGTTCAAGCCGTATTTCCTGGGACAGGAAGCGCCGCCGTACTCGCGCGCGACCAGCGTGCAGAAGTGCGTGCGCACCGGCGACATCGACGAGGTCGGCGTGACCACCCGCCACAACACCTTCTTCCAGATGGCGGGCAACTTCTCCTTCGGCGACTACTTCAAGGAAGGCGTCATCACCCTGGCCTGGGAGCTGATCTCGAAGCCCCAGGAGGAGGGCGGCTTCGGTTTCGACCCTGAGCGCATCTGGGTCACCGCCTACGAATCCGACCCGGAGGCCGCCGAGATCTGGCACCGGGTCGCCGGGATTCCCGAGGAGCGCATCCAGTTCCGCGACGGCAAGGACAACTACTGGGACATGGGCGTGCCCGGTCCCGGCGGTCCCTGTTCGGAGATCTACTACGATCGCGGCCCCGCCTACGGCAAGGAAGGCGGCCCGGTCGCCGACGAGGATCGCTACCTCGAGATCTGGAACCTCGTCTTCATGCAGGACATCCGCGGCGACCAGAGCCCCAAGCTGGGCTTCCCGCCGATCGGTTCGCTGCCGCGCAAGAACATCGACACCGGCATGGGCGTCGAGCGCGTTGCGATGCTTCTCCAAGGCGTCGAGAACGTCTACGAGACCGACCTGCTGCGCCCGATCATCGACAAGGCCGAGCAGCTCACCGGCCGCGCCTACGGCGTCGAGCACGCCGACGACGTGCGCTTCCGGGTAATCGCCGATCACGCCCGCAGTTCGGCCATGCTCATCGCCGACGGCGTGAATCCCGGCAACGACGGCCGCGGCTACGTGCTGCGCCGCCTGCTGCGCCGCATCGTGCGTTCGGCGCGCCTGCTCGGCGCCGAGAAGCCGGTGATGGCCGAGCTGATCAAGGTCGTCACCGACCTGATGGCGCCGTCCTACCCCGAGCTGGGCACCGACTTCTCCCGCATCGAGACCGTCGCGGTAGGCGAGGAAACGGCCTTCCTCAAGACCCTCAACACCGGCGAGACCCTCTTCGACAACGCCGCCTCCGCGGTGAAGTCCAAGGGCGGCAAGCAGATCACCGGTTCCGACGCGTTCGCCCTGCACGACACCTACGGCTTCCCGATCGACCTCACCCTCGAAATGGCCGCCGAGGCGGGCCTTTCCGTCGACGAGGACGGTTTCCGCTCGCTCATGGCCGAGCAGCGCAAGCGCGCCAAGGACGACGCCCAGGCCCGCAAGCACGCCCACGCCGACCTCACCGTCTACAAGGAACTGGTCGACCGCGGCGCCACCGAGTTCACCGGTTTCGACGAGCTGACCTCCGAGGCCACCGTGCTGGCGCTGATCGTCGACGGCGTGCGGGTCCCGGTGGCGACGGCCGGCCAGAACATCGAGGTCATCCTCGATCGCAGCCCGATGTACGCCGAGTCCGGCGGTCAGATCGCCGACCGTGGCACCATCACCGCATCGGGCATGAAACTGCAGGTCAACGACGTGCAGAAGATCGCCAAGAAGGTCTGGGTGCACAAGGCCACCGTCGAGTCGGGTCAGATCACCGAGCGCGATGTCGTTCTCGCGCAAGCGGATCCGGCCTGGCGCCGCGGCGCCACCCAGGGGCACTCCGGCACGCACATGGTGCACGCCGCGCTGCGTCAGATCCTCGGCCCCAACGCCGTGCAGGCGGGTTCGCTGAACAAGCCCGGCTACCTGCGGTTCGACTTCAACTGGCAGGGCGCGCTGTCGGAGCAGCAGAAGGCCGATATCGAGGCCGTCTCCAATGACGCTGTCGGCGCGGACTTCCCGGTGAACACCTTCGTCACCGATCTGCCCAAGGCCAAGGAAATGGGCGCGATGGCGCTGTTCGGCGAGAACTACGGCGACGAGGTGCGCGTCGTGGAGATCGGCGGCCCGTTCTCGATGGAGCTGTGCGGCGGCACCCACGTGGAGCACTCCTCGCAGATCGGCCCGATCACCCTGCTGGGTGAGGCCTCGGTCGGTTCCGGTGTGCGTCGCGTCGAGGCCTTCGTCGGCCTCGACTCCTACAAGTACCTGGCCAAGGAGCGTGCGCTGCTGGCCGGTGTGGCGTCCTCGTTGAAGGTGCCGTCGGACGAGGTGCCCGGTCGGGTGGAGCAGCTCGTGGAGCGGCTCAAGGTGGCCGAGAAGGAACTCGAGCGCACCAAGATCGCCGCGGTGCTGTCCTCGGCGGGCACGTTCGCCGAGCAGGCCGAGCGGCTCGGTGCGGTGCGTCTGGTGGCCGCCGCGGCGCCCGAGGGCGTGTCGGCGGGCGACCTGCGGACTCTGGCCACCGATATCCGTGGCCGTCTCGGCAGCGAGCCCGCTGTCGTCGTGCTGCTCGGCAATGTCGAGGGCAAGGCGCCGTTCGTGGTGACGGTGAACAAGGCGGCCCAGGATCTGGGCTTCAAGTCCGGCGATCTGGTCGCGGCCTTCGGACCGAGTATCGCCGGGCGTGGTGGCGGCAAGCCGGAGATGGCGCAGGGCGCGGGCTCGGATCCGTCGGGTATCCCGGCCGGTTTGACCGCGGTCCGTGCCCGGGTGGCTGAACTCGCCGGCTGATGACCACCCCTGGTTCGTCCAGCGAGGAATCCGCCGATCGCCCTGACCCGGCCACTGACCCGGGTCGGGGCCGCCGGATCGCCATCGACGTCGGTAGCGTGCGCATCGGAGTCGCCTCGAGCGACCCCGATGGCATTCTCGCCACCCCCGTCGAGACCGTCGCGCGCGCCAAGTCCGGTGGGCGCGCGGGCGGTCCACCCGCCGACATCGCAAGAATTGCCGACATTGTGCGGGAATACGAAGCGGTCGAGGTTATCATCGGCCTGCCACGCACCCTGCGCGGCGAAAATGGCACCGCGGCCGCCATCGCGCGCAAGTTTGCCAAGCAGTTGCACCGGGTGATCGACCCGATTCCGATACGCCTTTCCGACGAACGTTTGACTACGGTGTCTGCTGCACGTGCGCTGCGCGACAGTGGAGTTCGCGCACGTGGCCAGCGGCAGATGATCGACCAGGCGGCAGCCGTGTCGATTCTGCAAGGATGGTTGGACGAGCGGAGTTCGGTGTTGAAGGACGCAGCAGATACGGCGAGGGTCGGAGACGATGCATGACCGACCGATGGACCAGGGCCGAGGAACGCTACCGGGCACGGGAAGCTGATCGGCGCTACCCCCGCCGCGATGATTGGGGCCTGGACGCGCGCGAGGTACGCGATGACGAGCCGCAGCACGCCGGGCCCGCCGGGTGGGACGACGAAGACGGCACCGACGTCATCCCGCGCTACGACGACGAGATCTACGACGAGCCAGACCCCGAGCCCGCGCCCGAACCCGAACCGGCGCCCCCACCGCGCCGAGTCGGGCAGCGCGCGGCGCAGTCCGGCCGCGCGTCAGCGTCCGAACGTGGCCGTGCGGCAGGGTCCGGCCGTGGCCGCGCTCGCCCGTCGGGACGCGGCAAGCGATCGCGGATCGCCTCACGCAAGGCGGCCGAGCGTAAACGGCGCCGCCGCAATATGTGGGCCGTCGCCGCGGTGTTCGTGGTGCTGTTCGTCTCCGCCGCGGGTTTCGCCGGATACAAACTGATGGGCAGCCTCACCCCGGCCGAAGATTTCGCGGGACCGCCCGGTGCCCCCGTGGTGGTCCAGGTGCACTCCGGTGATACCGCGACGCAGATCGCCGAGACGATGCACGAGAAGGGCGTGGTCGCCAGCTCCGCGGCCTTCTACGAAGCGGCCGTGCGGAATTCGGGCATGAACAGCGTCCAGCCCGGTTTCTACGCGGTCGGTGCGAAGAGTCCGGCCGTCGACGCTGTCACCGCGTTGGTCGGCGGGAAGGCGCGGGTCGGCAATGTGACCATCTCCGAGGGTCGGCTGCTGCACGACAAGCACGACGCGTCCACCGGCGGTCGATACGACGGCATCTACCGCAAGATCGCCGACGCCAGCTGCGTCGGCCCCGAGCGCAAATGCGTGACCTACGAACAGCTCGACGCCGCGGGCGCGAGTATGGACTTGACCGCACTCGGCGTGCCCGCATGGGCGGTGCAGGCGGTCAAGGAATGCCCCGACCGAGCACGGCAGCTGGAAGGCCTCATCGCCGCCGGGAATTGGGATTTCGATCCGAGCGGGACGCCGGAACAGATCCTGCGGCAGCTGGTGACCGCGAGCGTGCAGGCCTATGAAGCCACCGGCCTGCTCCAGTCGGGCGCCGACACGAAGCTGTCGCCGTATGAGACGCTCGTCGCCGCCTCGCTGGTCGAACGTGAGGCGAAACCCCAGGATATGGGCAAGGTGGCACGGGTGATCGTGAACCGGCTGCGGGTCGGCCAGATGCTGCAGTTCGACTCCACGGTGAACTACGGGCTCGACACCACCGAAGTGGCGACCACCGATACCGACCGGGCCACGGAAACTCCCTGGAACACCTACGCGATGGAGGGCCTGCCCAAAACTCCGATCGCCGCTCCGTCGGTGGGCGCGTTGCGCGCTATGGAGAATCCGGAGCCGGGGGCGTGGTTGTACTTCGTCACCGTCGACAAACAGGGCACGACGAAGTTCACCGATTCCTACTCGGAGCATCTGCGGCTGGTCACGCAGGCACAGCGCAGCGGCATCCTCGACAGCTCGCGGCCCTACGGTGGCTGAGGTTCGCAAGGCGGCGGTGCTCGGCAAGCCGATCGAGCACTCGCGTTCGCCACAGCTGCACCTGGCGGCCTATCGGGCGCTCGGATTGCCCTGGAGCTATGAACGCGTCGAATGCTCGGCCGAGCAGTTGCCCGGCCTCGTCGACGGGCTCGGGCCGGAATGGGTCGGGTTGTCGGTGACCATGCCGGGCAAGGAAGCGGCGCTGGCGGTGGCCGTCGAGCGCACCGAACGCGCGGTCCTGGTCGGCTCGGCCAACACCCTCGTGCGCACCGATGGTGGGTGGCGGGCGGACTGCACCGATGTCGACGGCGTCCTCGGTGCGCTGCGCGGTGGTGGTGTCTCCTCGCTCGACGAGGCCGTCGTGCTCGGGGCCGGTGGAACTGCCAGGCCCGCGCTGCTGGCGCTGTCGGAACTCGGGGCGAAGACGGTCACGGTGATCGCCCGCGATGCCGGGCGGGCGCGTAGCGCGCTGGAATTGGCCGATCGGCTCGGTATGCGCGCCACGGTCGTGCCGCTCGACGCGGAGCAGGTGCGCGCGGCGTGCGCGTCGGCCGGTGCGGTCGTCAGTACGGTGCCCGCCGAGGCGGCCGCGGTGATCGCCTCGGCGGTAGCGGCGGCACCGGTCGTGCTCGACGCGATCTACAACCCGTGGCCGACCCCGCTGGCAACGGCTGTCGAGGCCGCCGGGCACACGGTGGTCAGCGGGCTGCAGATGTTGCTGAACCAGGCATATGGGCAGGTCGAGCTGTTCACCGGACAACCGGCGCCGCGCGCCGCGATGGCGGCCGCGCTGGCGGAAACTTCGCCGCGACCGTGATCGCGCGGTTCGCCGATGCGGACCCGATCCGCAGAATTGATACCGGTTCTAGTTTTCTACCGCTAAGGTATTGCCCATGACCGCTTGGGTGTTACGAGCCACCGTCCTCGCCGCGCTGGTCGTCGCCCTCCGCGTCTCGCTGGGCTTCGCCATGGCCTTCTGGCCCACCTACGGCACCTTCTGGCGCGCAGCGTGCCTCCTCGCGATCGTCGCGGTGGTAGTCGCCTGGGGCGTACGGGACGGCCGCACGGGTGCCGACGGCCTGACCGTCCGCTGGTTGGCCGCCGGCTTCGGCGCGGGCCTGGCCAGCTCGGCAGTGTGCTGGATCCTCGATCAGGTGCCCGGAATCGAACTCGGCGAGGTCGGGATCCTCTACGAAATGACCTCCGCGGCGTCGTTCATCCTGCTGCTGGTGTTCCTGCCCTCGATGGCCGGTGTTGCCTACGGCCACACTCGGTCTCGGCGTTCGAACGAATCCGCTACTCCCGCAACGGAACCAGAACTGGCCATCGCGAGCTGAGTGGGCAGTACCCGGACGGTCACTCCCCGGCCCATGCCGGGGAGTGACCGTCCGGTGGTACGGAAGTCAGAGCATTATCGGCGACGTGCCCGGTGTGGTGTCGCGGGCGATGGCCGAGTAGGCGGCGGCCAGCAGAGACGGGTCGGGGCCTTCGAGGCGGCCGGGCTTGGCCAGACCGTCCAGGACCACGAAACGCAGGACGCCGGAACGGGTCTTCTTGTCGGTCTGCATGGCGTCCATCAGGTGCGGGAGGGCGTCGCCGTCGTAGGTGACCGGCAGGCCGACGCTCTCCAGGATGGTGCGATGCCGATCGGCCGTGGCGTCGTCGAGACGCCCGGCCAGACGGCCGAGTTCGGCGGCGAAGACCAGGCCGACCGAGACCGCGGCGCCGTGACGCCAGCGGTAGCGCTCGCGGCGCTCCACGGCATGGCCGAGGGTGTGGCCGTAGTTCAGGATCTCGCGCAGGCTCGATTCCTTGAGATCGGCGGCGACCACATCGGCCTTGACCTGGATGGCGCGGCGGATCAGTTCGGGCAGCACGTCGCCGGTGGGGTCGAGGGCGGCCTCGGGGTCGGCTTCGATGAGGTCGAGGATTACCGGGTCGGCGATGAAACCGGCCTTGATGATCTCGGCCATGCCGGCCACGATCTCGTTGCGCGGCACCGTTTCCAGGGTCACGAGGTCGACCAGCACGGCGCTGGGTTCGTGGAAGCTACCGACGAGGTTCTTGCCCGCTTCGGTATTGATGCCGGTCTTGCCGCCGACCGCCGCGTCGACCATCGCCAGCAGCGTGGTCGGCACGTGTACGATGCGCACCCCGCGCATCCAGGTGGCGGCGACGAAGCCGGCCAGGTCGGTGGCGGCGCCACCGCCGAGACTCACGATGGCGTCGTTGCGGGTCAGCCCGATCCGGCCGAGCACCTCCCAGCAGAACCCGGCCACGGCCAGTTCCTTGCCGTCCTCGGCGTCGGGAATCTCGATGCGGTGCGCGTCGATCCCGGTGTCGGCCAGTGCTTTACGCACCGCCTCGGCGGTTTCGGCGAGCGGCGGCTGATGGAAGATCGCCACGGTCCGCACGGCATTGCCCGCGTTGACCGCTTCGACGAGATCGCCGAGCAGCCCGCGGCCGATGATCACCGGGTACGGGTCGGCGGTGCGAACCTCAATGATGGACGGTTCTGTCACGTGCGCTGCTCCGATTCTTTCTGGTCATTGTTATTACGTCGCCCGCTGCGTCGCCGCGGTTGCCCGCGTCGCCTGCGTTCGTTGGTACTCGTCCCGCGTTCCGCGTCACCGGGTGGCCCGGCCCGCTGAACCTGTTGCGACGTCGCCGAGCCCGAGGGTTCCGCGGACTCGCCACTACGGTGACCCGCCCGTCCCGGGGCACCGGCCTCGCGGCTGGATGCCCGCCTGCCTCGGCCGACGCTGCGACTGCTCGCCTGGGCGCCCGAGACCGCGTTGCGCCCGCCGACCCGGCTACCAGCGGCATTGCGGTTGCCCGCCCGACCACCGGCGGCGTCGCGGTTGCCCGACGGGTTCTCGGCGTTGCCCGCACGGCCTGCCGTCCGTGAGTCCGCGCGGCCTTCCTGGTTCGCGGGCGTGGCACTCGACGAGCTGTCCGAATCTCGGGTGGTAGCACTGGTCGCCGACCGGATGCGTGCGCCTCCTCGGCGCGACCTGGTACGCCGCGACCGTCGACTGCCTGCCGTGCGTGACTCGCTCTGTGCTGTACCACCGGTGCGAGCGGCACCGGTTGTTTCGTCGACCGCGGCACCGTCGGCTGCGGATTGTGTTGCCGCCGAACGATTCCGGTCGTCGACGCTGCCGCGACGCTCGGTTGCCACCACGCCCGTCTGCTCGCTGCCGCCTCTGCGCGCGGCGGCGGCACGTGCCCTGGCCCGCCGCCGGTTCTTGGACCGGTTGCTCCCGGTGCCGGGCCTGCTGGTGACCGAACCCGAAGCCGCGGTGACATTTCCGGTGGTCGAGCGCGTGGCGTCGAGGTCGGTGCGTACCGATTCCAGGCCCAGCTTGGCCAGGATCATCCGCACCACCCGACCCGGACTCCGTCCGTCGGTGCGCACGCGCACGGTGGCGATCTCGCGGTAGAGCGGGCGACGCTCACGCATCAGATCCCGGTACTTGGCGGCCGGGTCGACACCGTTGAGCAGCGGGCGGGTATTGCTCGCGCCGGTGCGCCGAACCCCTTCGGACACACTGATTTCCAGGTAGACGACCGTCGCGTCACGCAGCAGATCCCTGGTCCGCGCGGACAGCACCGATCCACCACCGAGGGAGACCACACCGGCGTGGGAGAGCACGGCGCGGCGCACCACCTCTTCTTCGATCCGGCGGAACTCCGCCTCACCGTCGGTGGCGAAGATATCGGGAATGGTGCGCCCGGTATCGGCCTCGATCCCCGCGTCGGTGTCGTAGAGCACCACCCCGAGTTCCCTGGCCAGCTTGCGCCCGATCGTCGACTTCCCCGAGCCGGGCAGCCCGACCAGCACCACCCGCGCCAGCGGTGCGATCCGGTCGTCGGCGCCGGTGTCAGGAGCACCGGGCTCGACGGTCGCCGGTGAGGGGTCCGCGTCGCTCTCCGGCGCGGTCCCCTCCTGCCCCTGCTCGGTCACGGGATACGGCTGTCCGCGGGCACGTGTGGGCGGCTGCCGATCCGCTTGACGTAACTGGTGATGTTGTCGACGGTCTCGGCCAGCGAGTCACCACCGAACTTCTCCAGCGCGGCCTGCGCCAGCACCAGTGCCACCATCGATTCCGCGACAACGGCCGCCGCGGGCACCGCGCACACGTCGGAGCGCTGGTGGATGGCCACGGCCTGTTCGCCGCTGGACATGTCGACCGTCGACAGCGCGCGCGGCACGGTCGAGATCGGCTTCATCGCGGCACGCACCCGCAGTGCTTCGCCGTTGGTCATGCCGCCTTCGAGTCCGCCTGCGCGGTTGGTCGAGCGCAGCACGCCGTCGGGACCGGGACGCATCTCGTCGTGGGCCAGGCTGCCGCGTCGGCGCGCGGTCTCGAACCCGTCGCCCACCTCGACACCCTTGATCGCCTGGATGCCCATGAGGGCGGCGGCCAGGCGCGAATCGAGGCGTTGCTCGCCGCTGACGAACGAGCCGAGCCCGATGGGCAGCCCGTCCACGATCACCTCGACGACACCGCCGAGGGTGTCGCCGTCCTTCTTCGCCGCTTCGATCTCGGCGATCATGGCCGCCTCGGCCTCGGCGTCGAACGCGCGCACCGGGCTGGCATCGATCGCGTCGAGATCGGCCGGACCCGGTGTGACACCGGTGGTGTTGGCCGCGGTGCCGATCGACACCACATGCGAGATGACCTCGACGCCGAAGGCCTGACGCAGGAAGTTGCGCGCGAAGGTTCCGGCGGCGACGCGGGCCGCGGTCTCCCGGGCGCTGGCCCGCTCGAGCACCGGGCGGGCGTCGTCGAAGCCGTACTTGAGCATCCCGGAGTAATCGGCGTGCCCGGGGCGCGGGCGGGTCAGCGGCGCGTTGCGCGCCATTCCCGCGAGCTCGGCTTCGTCGATCGGATCGGCCGACATCACTTCGGTCCACTTGGGCCACTCGGAGTTGGCGATCTCGATCGCGACCGGACCACCCATGGTGCGGCCGTGGCGCACGCCACCGACCAGGGTGACCTTGTCGGCCTCGAACTTCATCCGGGCGCCGCGCCCGTAACCGAGCCGGCGGCGGGCGAGCTGTGCGGAGACATCGTCCGATGTCACCTCGACTCCGGCGACCATCCCTTCCAGGAGGGCGACGAGAGCGGGACCATGGGATTCTCCGGCAGTTATCCAGCGCAACACGCCGACCATCTTCCCATGTCGACACGTGTAGTCGGGAATGCGGGCCGACGTGATGAGCGGCACGTGGCCGCCGCACCGGGCCGCGCGGTGGCGACCACCGCCCTGATCCAGCCGAACCGGCCTGCTCCGGGCCGGCGACAAAACCCCGTCACCGGGATCATCTCGGCGCGTCGCACCGCCTGTCATGCCAGCGCCATCGCGGTCACCGTGGCCAGGCACATGGCCGGCCCATGCGGAACCAACCGTCGAGACGGTGCCGCCCGCACCCGGCGTGAACCATGTCCGAGCACCAGCCGCAGTCGATCACCGCCGAGCAGCACCACCGCTGCCGCGGCAGTCAGCAGCGGAGCGGCCACCGCGGCCCACACCCAGGCAGGTGGCCCGGCGATCGCCGCGGCGGCCCCGAGCGCCACCGCGAGCTTCACATCACCGGCCCCGAGTGCGGCAGGGGAGAGTAGGTGGGCAACCAGATACGGCATCGTCAACAGCGCGGCACCTATCACCGCGGTCCCCAATTCCCCGGTCGACAGGGCGAACAGGAACACCGCGGCCGCACCGACGCCGGTCAGCGCGTTGGGCAGACGACGGGCATGGATATCGATGACGCCGAGCAGCAGACACCAGGCGATGAGGCAACAGAACGCGGCAGTGGTCATGGGATCGATCGTGCTGCGGCGTGACCGCCGAAAGTGGGTCGTACCCGAGAATGTGGACAACTTCCGCGCATGTGAACAAAGCCGTATCCAATTGCCGGCCGACACGAAATCCCGAGCATCGCGTGCCGACGTGTCGCCCGTTGGGCGGTAGCGTTGACCCATGTGTGCTGACTACACGGCTCCCGATTACGCGGCCCGGCGCGGTGCCCTGCGGAGCCTGCTGGTGGAAAACGGTGTCGACGCGTTGCTGGTGACCGATTTGGTCAACGTCCGCTACCTGACCGGCTTCACCGGATCCAATGCCGTTGTGCTGGTGCATTCGTGGGATATGCGCGGCGCCGAGGACCGCACCATCATCGGCACCGACGGCCGGTACTCCGCTCAGGTGGGCGCTCAGGTCCCCGATCTGCAGGCCGAGATCTGCCGGGCCACCGCGCGTCGCATACTCGAGCTGGCCGGGGAATGGCAACTGGGTCGCGTCGGCTTCGAAAGCCATGTGGTGACCGTCGATCAGCACTCCGCGTTCCGGGAACTGCGCACCGGGCTGCAGCTCGTCCCCGCCGCGGGCCTGGTCGAACAGTTGCGCATGGTCAAAGATCCCTACGAGGTCGACCAGTTGAGCGCGGCGTGCGCGGCCGCCGACGCGGGTCTTGCCACCTTGCTCGAGCGCGGTCTGCTGCGTCCGGGCCGCACCGAACGTCAGGTTGCCCGCGACCTCGAATGGGCGATGTTCGAGCACGGTGCCGAGGCGATCTCCTTCGAGACGATCGTCGCGGCGGGAGCCAATTCGGCGATCCCGCATCACCGTCCGACCGGCGCGATCCTGGCCACCGGCGACTTCGTGAAGTTCGATTTCGGCGCGGTGGTCAACGGCTACCACTCCGATATGACCCGCACCCTGATGTTGGGCACCCCCGCCGACTGGCAGCGCGACATCTACGAACTGGTCGCCCGGTCACAACGCGCGGGAACCGAGGCGCTCAAACCCGGCGCGCAGACCAGCGAGGTCGACGCCGCGGCCCGGATGATCATCGAAGACGCGGGGTACGGCCCGCAGTTCGTGCACGGTCTGGGTCACGGGGTCGGGCTGCAGATCCATGAAGCACCCGGAGTGGCGAAAACGAGTACCGGTACACTTCTCGCTGGTGTGGCGGTGACCGTCGAACCTGGTGTATACCTTCCCGGCCGCGGCGGGGTCCGGATCGAGGACACGCTCGTGGTGCGCGAAGCGGGCCCGGAACTGCTCACCCGCACCAGCAAGGACTTGATCGTCGTCGACTGACGTCGGCGCGCAGAACGCAGTAACCCCCAGTACGCAGTAAAACGAACGAGGAGATCCGAGGACAGTGGCGGACACCAGCGACTTCAAGAACGGCCTTGTGCTGAAGATCGACGGTCAGCTCCAGCAGATCATCGAATTCCAGCACGTCAAGCCGGGCAAAGGCCCTGCGTTCGTGCGGACCAAGCTGAAGAACGTCGTGTCCGGCAAGGTCGTCGACAAGACCTTCAACGCGGGTGTCAAGGTCGAGACCGCGACCGTCGACCGTCGCGACATGACCTACCTGTACCACGACGGCACCGACTACATCTTCATGGACGGTGACACCTACGACCAGATCTCCATCCCGGAGGCGACCATCGGTGACGGTGCTCGCTTCCTGCTGGAGAACATGGGCGTGCAGGTCGCCGTGCACGAGGAGGCGCCGCTGTTCGTGGAGCTTCCCGTCACCATCGAGCTGGTCGTGCAGCACACCGACATCGGTCTGCAGGGCGACCGCTCCACCGGTGGCACCAAGCCCGCCACCCTGGAAACCGGCGCCGAGGTGGCCGTCCCGCTGTTCATCAACACCGGTGACAAGCTGAAAATCGACTCGCGCGACGGCAGCTACCTCGGCCGCGTCAACGGCTGATCGTGACCGACTCCCCGGCAGACAAGAAGGGCTCGTTCAAGAAGCTCGGCGCGCGTCACAAGGCGCGCCGCCGGGCCGTGGACCTGCTGTTCGAGGCGGAGGCGCGCGATGTCGACGTCTCCGTGCTGCTCTCGGATCGCGCTGAGCTCGCGACCCGCGACCAGAGCGTGGCCCCCGTGCACGCCTACACCACCACCCTCGTCGAGGGCGTCGCCGACGACCTCGACCGGGTCGACGGCACCATCGAGGGTTACCTCCAGGACTGGACCCTGCAGCGGCTGCCCGCCGTCGACCGGGCCATCCTGCGGATCGCGGTGTGGGAACTGTTCCACGCCACCGACGTGCCCCCGGTTGTCGCGGTCGACGAGGCCGTCGAGCTGGCCAAGGAACTGTCCACCGACGACTCCCCGTCGTTCGTGAACGGCGTGCTCGGCCAGGTCGTGCAGGTGGCACCCCAGGTTCGCGCCGCGGCGGCTGCCACGGCCGCCACGAAGGCCGCGCGCGGCGAGACGGAGTCCTGACCGTGGCGCGCAAGTACCTCGTGATGGCCGTGCGCACCCCGAAGTTCGATGCCTCGGTGATCGAACCGCACCGCACCTTCCTGCAGGAACTGCTCGCGCAAGGCCGACTCCAGGAAAGCGGCGGCTTCACCGACGGCACCGGTGGTGCCTACGTTGTGCTGGCCGAAAGCCATGCTGCCGCAACAGCACTGGTGCACACCGATCCGCTGCACAGCACCGGCGCATCGGAACTGACGATCCACGAATGGGAAATCACCGTCTCGGCGTGAATCCCGTTGTCACAGCCGCATGTTCACTGTGAACGTGCGGCTGTTGTCGTCTGCGGGCTCGCCTGGTCGGTCAGATCTTGTGTAGGCAGAACGAGACCGCCGGCGAGGTGTGGGTCACCGCCTTCGTCTCGCGAAACTGCTTGCGTGCTGTGTTGCAGACGTTCGGGTCAGTGGCTTCGACGCGAGTATTGACCTTGAATGCCCCTGCGCCACAGGGAATTTTGCGTATGCGGTACAGGTGGGCGTTCACGTTGCCCGGATCGTTGACACACTCACCGACTTTCGCGTTGAGGTGAGTGCACAGGTGCTTCATGGGGTTGTTGACATTCTTCCGGCGACTGCGGGAGAAATCCGTGTCACCCGTCGCGCATTTCTGCGTACTCCACGCGCTGGTGATGACCAATACCGCGTCAGAGTCGGTACATGCCCGTCGATGGAAGTCCCAGCCACCTCGCGTCGGATCGGTGTAGTACCCGCAATCGCCGGTCCGCTCCGTATCCGATCGCGGCGAGATCAGACCCCAGGCGACCAAGCCGACCGCGCTGATCGGCACGACCGCCGCCAGCGCGAGCAGAACCCACTTACGTTTGCCGCCGAACAAACGCGCATTGCGCGCCTGCTGCTCCCGATGGCCCGGCCGCTTGCGACGACCGCGGGGCGGTCGCCACTGATCGTTCGGCCCCGGCGGCGGTTGCCAGGTCTGGTGCCCCTGCGGGACGTTCGGCTGTTCCACTCTGCCAGCTTGCCACTGCCGCAATCGAACTCGTATCAAGGGGTTCCCCGGCTGCTGTTGTCGCGGCCCAGCACCGAAGGGCGACCCTTACGCTGCGGTATCGCCCGCACCCCGGACCGCTCGATCGCGGTCCTGGAGTGCTTTGGTGATGATGTCTGCGACGTCGGCATTGTCGAAATCGCCGGGCAGGCCCATGTCCAAGGTGTCGAACAGTTCGCGTACCTGGTCGACGGTCGGCTCGTCGTCGAGCCGAACCGATGTCGCGCGGTCGATCGCGACCGGCCGGGATTCGGCGAAGCTGGTCCTGAGTTCGATGTTCCAGGAGTCGTAATAGGGGCGGTCGCGCTCGATGATCATGGCGGGGAATCGCGGTCCGCGCTGGGTGACGATCAGAAAGCGGGTGGACAGATCCCACCGGAACAGCGACACCGATGACGTGAGGCCGATCTGGATGTCGAGCAATTGCGGCAGTCGTTGTTTGTGCCAGCATGCCGCGGCGATAGTGGCATACACCTCGATCTGCGTGCCTTTCGCCGTCCAGGTACGCGCGTCGTCGTCGGCGCCCTCGGCCAGCGAGCGGTAGAGCGCGGCATAACGAGAGCACAGGTCGCGATCGGTCGGATCGAGGATTTCCAGTCGGACCAGCAACTCCCGGCGATTGCGATGAGCCCGGTGCAGGCAGTCGGGCAGCGTGACAACGCGGGTGTGAGCCCCGGTGCCGCCCTTGAAGATCCAGCGATCGGTTTCGGTCCGTGCCTTGGCGAGCACTTCCGATACCTCGTCGCCCTTGGCGAATCGGACTGCCGACATGCTGTCGAGCGTGCGCTGGGTACTGGTGAGTAGTTCGTCGATCGCCGAGGCCCGGTCGCGCCGGTCGTTCAGCTCGTGCAGTGTGTGCGCGATGTCGGTGAGGGACTGTCGTACCTGGGCGTTCATCGCCTCCTGTCGCCATCGATCACGCAGAATGGCGAAGGCGATCACGCCGAGAGTGAGGGGAATGACCTTGGTCAGCAGCTCTTGCCTGCTGGGGTCGACCAGCCCGAGCACGCTCAGTGTGACAGCCAGGATGATGGCGATCGCAGTCTCGAAATTGCTCTTGATCCACATCGCAGCTGCGACGACGCGTGCGGGAAAACTCATGGCGGCCACCCCTTTTCGCCGAGATCGCCCGGGTGATTCGTCCGCGGCGATGCGCTACAGGCTAGCGGGCGGATCCGGCTTGCGCACGACAGATCGGACGAGCTGCGCCAGCTCGTCGACGGCCACCGGCCCACCGGCCAGGAAGCTCACTTCGCCCGACGGGTCATCGATGGCTTCGGGCAGTGGAGTCCGGTCGAAGCCGGTGATCTCGACACCGCATTCACGGGCGATCACACTGCCTGCGGGGAAGTCGATCAACCCGGCGCGGTAGCCGACGAAACCGTGTATCAGCCCACGGCTCAACATGATCCAGCACAGCAGGGGCGACCACAGCTGGATGAGGCGCCGGGAGTGGGTTTCCAGCGCGAGTCGAAGCGCGATGGCTGTCGGGTCGGTACGACCGACCGGATACCCCTGTAACCACGCCAGGACGGGACCGCCCACCGGCCGGGGTGGCACCTGAGGTCGCAGCGCACCATTCGGCCCGACCGCGCCTCGTCCCCGAATGGCCGACCACGTACTGCCGGTCATCGGTTCGTGTACGACACCCATCACCGGGGTCCCGAAGTGGCACAACGCGATACCGATGCTGAAGACCGGCAGACCGACTGCGAGATTATTGGTGCCGTCGAGTGGGTCGATGAACCAGCACCATTCCGGCTCGCCGTCGAGTTCGCCGGATTCCTCGGCGATGACGCGGTGGTGGGGGAATGCTCGGCGCAGATCGCGAAGGATGATCTTCTCGGCGCCGATGTCCAGATCGCTGACCAGATCGCCGCCCGCGTCCTTGACCCGGATGCCGAGCGGCTGGGTCAGACGTGAGTGGATCAGCTGCCCGGCGCGGATCGCGGTCTCCCGTGCGGTCGCGGCGGCGCGCTCGACGACGTCTCGTTCGAGTGTGAGATCTATGAGTTCGCTGTGTCGCACCGTTCCTCCAGGCCATTGGTGGGGCAATCCGTTCGGAGGCGCGCCAGGACGGCTTCGGCTAGCTCCCGCGTCCGCTGGGAACTGTGCGGTGTGCGTTCGACACGATGATCGGTGGTGCCGGGATCACCCAGTGACAGGTCGAGTTCGCCGGGGATGTGTTCGCCCAGGACCAGGGTGGCGGCGGTGCTCAACACATCGGTGACGTGGAACTCGCTGTGCGGCAACGTGTATACGTCGCCGTCGCGGAACACCTCGCGCGAGCGGCTGCGGTATCGGACCGAGCGGTGGGTGGCGCGGACGGTATCGCCGTCGATGTCGCTACGCACTTCGAAAACCAGATGTGTACCCGCGTCCGAATCGGCCGAGACATCGATGATCTCGTTGACGACCGTGCCGTACAGGACATGGCTGACCAGGTTCCAGCTGTGGGCGTGCACCATCGACGTCGTCGTCGCGGCACGCCGGTCAGTACTCCACACATGCAAGCAGATGCCGGAGTCCTCCTGTCGCCAGACCGGAAAACAGGTGAACCCCAACGGATGCCGCACCGCCACGACCTCGACCACGCCGGTCGCCACGTCGGTCAGATAGCCGTGCACCCAGGCACGCACCTCGGCGGTCGCGTCCGCCGAGGCGAGCAGCGAACGGAGCCGGGTGTAGGCCGACATCAGTACGGGTTTCTCGGCTGGAGCGCACGGCGCACGATATCGGCGACGTCGCGGTCGGTGAACGAGGTCGGCAGCCCCAATCCCAGCGCGTCGAACAGTCGCCGGGTCTGGTCGACGGAAGGTTCGTCCGCCAACGGCAGGTCCTCGCACCGATACAGCGGAACCTGGCTGGTCTGCTTGAAACTGGCGACCAGCTCGCGGCTGAAGTCACGGTAATAGGGTCGGTCCCGTTCGAACATCAGCGCCGGGGTATTCGGATTGTCCTGCGTGACAATGACGCAACTCGACGAGAGGTCCCAGCGGAAGGTCGTCATCACCGCGGACAATCCCACGTCGATGGTCAGGAAGGTGAACCGTTGCCGGTACCAGCAGGCCGCGAGCACCGTCGCGTAGGCCTCCTTGCGGGTGCGTTCGGTGGTCCACTGCTCGCCGGTGCGGTCGGCTTCCGGCGTGAGCGAGGACCGGAACTGTGCGTAGGTCTTACACAGCGCCTCGTTGGACGGATCGAGGATCTCGATCTGCATGCGCAGAGGGCGTTGCTCACGCCGCGCGTTCTCGACGCACGCGCGCAGGGTGACGGCTCGGATGTAGGTTCCGGTGCCCCCCTTGAAGATCCACTGCTCGGTGTCGCGTCGAGCGAGGGTGTGCGCGTGGCCGATCTCGGGTCCGTACAGCAGATGGACCGCGGTCGCGTCGCTGACCGCTTTGGTGGCGATGCGCCGGTCACGCAGCAGCGTGGTCGCGAGCAGGGCGAGCACGAGCAGCATCGCGCCGTCGATGACCGCTGGTTCGAGCTCGATCTGATTCGACAGCGGATCCATCACAGCGATCGCGCCGATGATCACCGCGATGGTCAGAGCCAGCGCGCCATCGACGTTGGTACGCAACCAGTTCAGCAGTCGTGACATCGGGCCCCCTCCCGGTTCGGTGATTCCAGGATAGGCCGCGCGACCCCGTCGGTGGGCCGGGAAATCGAGAAGTCAGGCGGTGAGCAGCAGCGCGATGACCGCGGCGGCCGTCGCGCCGAGGGCCAGTGCGAACCCGGTGCAGACGAACCGGAGCATCGGGACGCGCACCCCGTGGGTGCGACAGAACTCCAGCCCGATCAGCGTCGCCAGCGACGCCCACGGAGTGACGACCGGCCCGACGTTCGTGCCGATGAGCAGCGCGAGCAGCTGTGTCCCGTTCTCGACCGGGATGACGGATTCCCCAGCGGTGTAGGCAGGCAGATTATTGGCCACGTTGGCCAGACCGGCGCCCGCGGCCGCCGCGCGGAACGCCCCAGCGATACCGTCGTCGACGCCGATCAGGCCGTGCATGATGTCGTTGAGTCCCCATCGGCTCAATGTCGGCACCACCAGGAACAATCCGACCACGAAGATCAGTAACTGGAACGGGATCAACGACAACCGCAGTGCGCTGGGGCGCAGAATCGCGAAGGCGATGACCGCGATCGCAGCGGCTACCACCGCGGCGAGACCGATCTGATCACCGACCACCGGAATCGCGAGAATGAACAGCAAGCACGCACCCGCGGTCGCGTACAGCAGTGTCCGCGCACGCATTCCGTCGGTGCGGATGGGTTCCGGCGGCACGTAGCGGTCGGCGTCGCGACGACCACGGCGCCAGTACCACAGCCACAGCAACAGCATCGTCACCGTGATCGAGGCGATCTGCGGCGCCCACATACTCGCCGCGAATTCGGTGGAGCTCTTGGCGATCCGATCCGCCGCCAGCAGATTCGTCAGATTGGAAACGGGCAACAGCAGACTCGCGGTGTTGGCCAACCACAGCGTGGTGATCGCCAACGGCAGCGGCGGGATGCGGGTCGGTCCTGCGAGCGCGAGCATGACCGGGGTCAGTAGTACGGCGGTGGTGTCGAGATTCAGCAGAATCGTTGTCGCGGAGGCGAAGGTCACGCACAGCGCGAACAGGGCCAGGTAGTTGCCGCGTCCGATGATGGCGATGCGATGGGCGATGACATCGAAAACCTTGGCTTCCCTGGTGAGCTCGGCCAGCACGATCACGCTGGCGAGAAACAGCAACAACGGTCCCACGCGACGCAGGTTCGCCGCCGCCTCGGCGCGTGGCAGCAGCCCGGTCGCGACGAACGTCAACCCGGCCAGGAGCAGGCCGACGCGAATCCGGTCCAGCACCGACAGCCGTGGTAGTCGTGCCATCCACGGTCGTGGTGTGACGCAACGTCGCTGGTCGACCTTTTCGGACACCGATCCATGATCGCATTGCGGCTCCAGGGACGCGTGCTCGTCCGCGCAAGAGGCTGTCGCGGTGATCATTCGGAGCGCATACTCGAAGCTGTGACGGACCTGGGGCGGGCACGCGAGTTCTTCTTCATCAGCTATTCGCCGGCCGACGAGCGCTGGGCAACCTGGGTGGCGTGGCAGTTGGAGACCGCCGGATTCCGCACGCTGATCCAGGCGTGGGACTTCGTGCCGGGCACGAACTTCATCGACTTCATGGACCGTGGTGTGCGTGACTCGGCCATCGTGATCGCCATCCTGTCCGACAGTTACCTGAGCTCCTATTACGGAACAATGGAGTGGCAGGCGGCAATTCGCACCGACGAACACAAGCTGTTGCCGGTGCGGGTCGCCGATTGCGCGCTGGAAGGCCTGCTCGCGACCCGCACCTATCTGGACCTGCTGAATGTCGCCAGCGCCGAGACCGCCCGCAATATCCTGCTGGATCGCGTCGGCCACATGCGTGATGGTCGAGCCAAACCGGTGCGCGGGCCGGAGTTTCCGGCTGGTGCCGGTGCCGCGGTGCGGGATCGGCTGGTGCCCAACGGCTTCGGCCCGGCACAGACTGTGGAGCACCGGCGGACTCCTGTTGTGCCACCGAGCTTTCCTGGATCAGGTGGTTCTCGCGAGGCGCGCGACGGCCTGTCGGTGCTGCACGTCGCCGGACCACGATTCGGGCGCGGGCTGTTCGGGCGCGACGAGCCCGCCGATCCCGGTGAACTGCAATCACGCATCTGGGCCGATGTCATCCATTTGTCCGATCAGGGCGTGCCGTCACCGGATCTGATCGTCGTCTCCGGTGATCTCACCGAATCAGGGCATCCGCGCGAGGTCGATGACGCACTCGCGTTCCTGACCGGGCTGCGAATTCTGCTCGGTCTCGAACCTGATCGGCTGATCGTCGTGCCCGGCAATCACGATGTGTCGAAGAAGGCGTGCGAGAGCTACTTTCTGCGCTGCGAGTCACGCGACCGGCTACCCCAACCGCCCTACTTCGAGAAACTGGAACAGTTCGAGCGCATGTTCGGCGAGCTGTACCAAGGCCTGGATCATCTGGTGTTCGACGCCGGGCAGCCGTGGACCCTGTTTCCCATCGCGGACTTGCGCGTTGTCGTCGCCGGTCTGAATTCGACGATCGCCGCGACGCATCGTCAAGAAGACGACTACGGCAGTGTGGGGCAGACCCAGGTCGCCTGGTTCTCCGAGCAACTGCGCGCGTTCGAGGGACGCGGATGGCTCCGCCTCGGTGTGGTGCGCCACGATCCCATGCCGGGTGCGGGAGCCGCACGCACCGACCCTGCGCTCCTACGCGACGCGACGACGCTCTCCCGGCTGCTCGGCAACCGGTTGAACGTCCTGCTGCACGGGCCGGGACCCGGTGGTGTGCACGCCGATCTGTTGGGTGGCGTGCTGCCGGTGCTGCCTGCCGTGGCACCGGGCAGTGCGGAGATCATCCACCTGACGACCGAGGGCATGTCGCGCTATCCCGCCCAGCACCATGATCGAGCGGTCGAGCGCACGGTCATCCCCGTGTCCTGGTCGAACGTCTCCGCGACCTTGGCCGCGCCCGCCGAGGCGAAGATGATCGAATCCGCGGGGAACGACGATCCGGATTTCGATGACCAGGCCGGTGACCCGGCGCCCGTGGTCGATCCGCACGGGCGTTTGCTGGAGCGCATCGCCGAGGTCTGCGAGGCGCGCTACCCGGGCGCGCGGATCAGGCGTGTCGAGGCGGACCCACCGCATCTGTTCGTCACTCATCATCGTGACGGGATGGCCGCGCAGTGGCGCATCGGTGCCCATGTGGGGGATCCGTCCAGGCAGGTGGTCGAGGATTTCCTCGCACACGACCCGGAATTCGGCTCCGAGCTCGTCTATCGCGGTGCGGTTCCGGCCCGTTCGTTGCGGGAGGAGGCGGCGGGTCAAGGTTTACGCATCCGCAGCTTTCTGGAGTTCCAGGGCATGCTGGATCTGACCGACTACCTCGCCCAACAGCTGCTCGCCCTGCGCACCGACCGACGCTACCCGCCCGAGTTGTATGTGCCGCAACGATTTCGGCTGCTGGAACAGAGCGAAACCGCGATTCGCGACGATCTGATCGCCGAACTCATGGGCGTCGTGACCGCCGATCACGGCTGGTTCGTGCTCCTGCTCGGCGACTTCGGGCGCGGCAAGACGTTTGCGCTGCGCGAGCTCGCCCGCCGGATCAGTGAGTCGACGCCCGCGCTGATCCCGATTCTGATCGACCTGCGAGCACTCGACAAGACCCACTCGGTCGACGGGCTGGTGGCCGCCCACCTGGCGAATCACGGCGAAGACCGCATCGATCTGAAAGCGTTGCGGTACATGCTGCGCGAAGGCAGGGTGGTGCTGCTGTTCGACGGCTTCGACGAGTTGGTGACCCGGATCAGCTACGAGTTCGCGGCCGACCACCTCGAGACCCTGCTGCAGGCTGCCGTGGGCAAGGCGAAGATCATCGTGGCGAGCCGGACGCAGCATTTCGAGTCAAGGGCCCAGGTTTTGACGGCGCTGGGCGAGCGGGTCGGTCTGCTCGACGACCGACGCATCATCAATATCGAGGAGTTCGCGCCGCCGCAGATCCATGCCTTCCTCACCAACCGCTACGGCGGTGACACGCGGCGCGCCGACGCCCGAATGCAGTTGATCAGGGGGATTCAGGATCTGCTCGGGCTCGCGCAGAACCCGCGCATGCTCAGCTTCATCGCCGATCTCGAGGAGCGCCGATTGCGCGCGGCCGCGGGGACGACCAACGCCATCGGCCCGGCCGCGTTGTATCGGGAAATTCTCGATTCCTGGCTTCGCTACGAAGTGGACCGCACGACTACTGTGGCCGGATCGCTGCCGGGGCTGGGACTGGACGAATTATGGCGGGCCGTCACGGCTTTCGCGCTGCGGGTGTGGGAGAGCGGTAGGGGCTACCTGCGTGCAGCCGAATTGTCGGAAGTGGCAAGGGAACTCACCGACACTGCCGTCCAGGATCGAATGTCGGTCCAACAGTCGGCGCATGCCATCGGATCGGGCAGCCTGCTGGTGCGCACCGACGACGACCTGTTCGGGTTCATCCATTCCTCGGTGACCGAGTGGCTGGTGGCCGATCACATCGCCCACCTGCTCGGCGCGGGCGTGCGGGCGCCACATCTCGCGCAGGCCCAATTATCGCTGCTCATCATAGATTTCCTGTGCGACCTTGCCGACCCGCGCGTGCTGCGCGCCTGGGCGGAGTCGGTGTTGTCCGACGCAGCCGCGGACCCGAACTCACGCACCAACGCGCTGCGGATCACCACTCGGCTGCGCACGGCGCCGAGCTCGGACCTACGCGGTGCGATATTGGCCGGCGAGGACCTCTCCTACCGCGACCTGCAAGGGGTCGATCTGAGCGGCGCCGATCTGAGCGGTGCGCGCTTGATCGGGGCGAACCTGACGCACGCGGTGCTGCGCGGTGCACAGCTGGTCGCGGCGCGTCTGGACGAAGCACGCCTCGTCGGCGCCGATCTGACCGACGCGGACCTCACCAGGGCGCGCCTGATCCGTACTGACCTGACCGGCTCGCGTGGGCGGGGTAGCCGCTGGCAACGCGCCGCGCTCCTGGACGTGATCGGCCACGCCGCGGGGGCGGATCTGCGCGGGGCGGCCGTGGTACCCGGCGGATCGGTGCACACCGAATTCGCTCCTGCCGCACTGGGTGTGCGGCACGGATTCCACGCCAGCCGCGGCAGGCTGCCCCAGCCCGTCGCCTACCGCCCGGACGGCGGTACGGTCGCGATCGGCAGTGACGACGGGGGTGTCCTGATCTGTGACGCCGACACCGGTCGCCCGCTACGGATGCTGCAGACCCACCGCGTGCGCACCTTTGCCGTCGCCTACACCGACCAGGTGCTGATCACCGGCTCCGGCGACGGAACGGTCGGCATCTGGGATGCCGACAGTGGGGAACTGCGACGGATTCTGCGTGGTCACGAACAGTGGCCGTGGCCGGTGCTGCTCGGTCCCGACGGCGATCTGCTCGCCACCGGTGACGCGCATGGGGTGCTGCGGCTGTGGTCCTTGCCCGGCGGGGACCTGCACCACGAGTGTTCGCCACCCGAAGACGGCATGGCCTTGATCTACAGCATCGCCCTGCACGGTCGCACGCTCGCCGCCGCCTACGGCAACGGCATGGTGCGCCTATGGGACATCGAAACCGGCAGGCAAACAGGCGAATTCCAGGCAGTGGGCGGTGCCGCCTACCGCATCGCCTTCGACTCGTCGGGCACCCGGATAGCGGTAGGTGGTGTCGACGGAATACTGACGCTCTGGGACCCGGTCACGTGCACGCTCACGGGCAGACTGACCGGCCACACCGGACGTATCTACACGTTGGCCTTCCACCCCTCCCGCGACTTGCTGGCCAGCGGGGACACCGACGGGCTGCTGCGCGTCTGGAATACCGACACCGGCGAGGTACTCCACGCGCCGACCGAACACAGCGCGGCGATCTACTGGCTGTCCTACGACCCGTCGGGTGAGCTGCTGGCCTCCGGGGACAGCGCGGGGCTCGTCTGCCTGCGTGCGACCGAGACCGGTCAGCTGCGGCACCGTCTCACCGCCCACACCGGATCTATCTGGCCGTTCGCGTTCCGGCCCGACGGCACCCAGCTCGTGGTGACCGACGACCAATTCACCACGCGTTTCTGGGATCCGGTCACCGGCGCGTGCCGATACCTGCTCACCGGGCACGGCCGCCGAACCACGGCGGTGGGCTTCAGCGCCGACTCGGCGATGTTGTCCACCCGTGGCAACGACGGCGTCGTCCGGCTGTGGGACACGGTCACCGGACGGCTCGTTCGCACGCTGACCGGCAGCGACGACCACCTGCTGACCTTCGAGTCGGCGCTGTTCAGCACGGTGCGGCCCCATCAGCTGGCCACGGTCGGCAACGACGGCAGACTCAGCCTGTTCAACCTCGACACCGATTCCTATGAGCGCCACATCAGTATCGAGGACGCACCGATCTGGGCGATCGCGTTCGACCCGTCCGGTGAACTCATCGCCACGGCGAACGACGACGACACCGTGGCGATCTGGAACCGCGCGACCGGCGCCCAGTACGGGATCTACCGTGAGCATCGAGGCAGGGTGCGATCCCTCGCCTTCAGCGCGGACGGAGCGCTGATGGCATCCGGCTGCGACGACTCCGCTGTTCGGATCTGGGATGTGGAGTCGGGGCAGTGCTTGCAGACTCTGCGCGGGCACGGAGACCGGGTGTACGGGGTGGCATTTCACGATAACCGCGTCGCCAGCGTCTCCTGGGACGGCACGGCACGGATCTGGGACGTGACGTCGGGCGAGGCGGTACACGAATTGACGCGGCACACCGGAAAACTCTGGTCGGCGGCCATCGACGCCGAGCGTGGCATCCTCGCCACCGCGGGCGACGACCTGGTGATCCGGTTGTGGGACATGGGTACCGGTCGGCATCTGCACACCCTGGAAGGTCATCGCCGCCGGGTGTCGACCTTGGCGTTCGATGCGTCGGGTGATCTGCTCGCCAGCGGTAGCGAAGATGGAAACGTCATGTTGTGGTCCGGTGCGGCGGATCATGGCGCGCCACCGTCGATTCGCGCGGTACTGCTCGGACTGCCCGAAGGATGGGCCGCGTTGACGCCCGACGGGCGATACAAATACGAGGGAAACGTCGCGGGCCAGTTCTGGCATGTGATCGGAACGACCCGCTTCGAGCCGGGCGAACTCGATCCGCATCTCGCCGAGGTCGTGCTGGTCGCCATGGATGCCCCACTGTGAGCCGATGAGCCCGACGGCCTCCGCCGATGGGTGTACGAGGAACCGGCGGAGGCGCGACCGGCGCTGGGTAGGCGCGGTGTCGGGTTGTGCTCGGGGCACGGGGTGATCCTGCTACCTCGAGTGCGCTCGAGGTCAAGGGGGCTCAGCGGGGAGCGTGGACCAACGGGGCCAGGAAGCCGGTGAGCTGGGCTGTCGAGGGCTGGCCGAGGCGGCGGCCGAGGTAGTCGGGGGCGTCGGCGGCGGCGCGGCAACGATCCTGGTCGGTGTTCGACGGGTTGGCGGCATAGCGTTCGCCGAGCATGGTCGCCTTGGCGACCTCGCGTCCGGTGTGGAGTTCGTAGACAGCTACCTCGTAGGTCGCGCGGAAGAGGTTGACGGTGCGCCCTATCGGTGTGCCGGGGGAGGGACCGTACTGGCAGGTCTGGACGAGGTCGCGCAGTTCCAGCTGCTTCATGCAGGCGATGAGCTGCACGGTCGAGGGGTCGTCCGGATTCCACGCGGCCGGATCGTCCGGGTGGACCATGGTCGTGAGTTCACCGGACAGGTAGATCGGCCGTGCGCCGTCGCGCTGATAGGGCGCGGCATTCGGGAACGGTTTCTTGTCCTCGCCACACATCCGGTCGAAGTCCGACATCTCGAATCGGCTCGCCTGCACCGCCGTGATCGCGAAGAACCCGGCCCCGAACAGCGCGATGAACAGCAGCAACGCGACACCGGGCCCCACGCGCAGGCCCCGCCTCGGTGTGCTGCGCTCCCGGACGGGGCGATTGTGCCACCGCTCGATCAGCGACGGACCGTTCCCCCGACGCCACGACCGCCACCTTTCCGAGGGAGTCGGTCGCCGCGTCGTCCGGTCACGTTCGACCCAATCGGACCAGTGCTCCGGGTTCTCCTGGTGCGCTTCGGGTTCCGAGGAACGGTTCGGGGGCGCGACGGCAGGGGTGCTGCTCGCTGCCGACGGGGTACTCCACGATCCGGTCCCGACTGTCGACCCTGTGGTACCGATCGCCCCAACGGCACCCAGTGCGGCAGCCGTACCGACCACGGCGGCCGTACCAACCACGGCACCTGAGCCGACCGCCGGACCCGCGTCGGCGTCGGCCGGGATCCCGGTGAAGGCATCCTCGTCGTCCGGTGCGGGTTCAGGGACATCCGGTGACGGGTCGTCCTCGGCAACTTCGGAAGAGGGAGCCTCGTTCGTCCCCTGCTCAGCGGATGCGGATGCGGATTCGGGCGTCGGCTGTCCGATCGCTGTGGCCGATGCCACCGAGTCGTCCGCCTCCTCGGCCTGTGTGTCGGTGAATTCTTCGCTCGGAGAAGGCGGTTGTGCCGCTTCCTCGGAATGTATCGGTGTCGCGGACTCCTCGAGGTGAGTCGACGTCGGGGTTCGATGGGCGAGTCGGTCGATCGCAGCGAGGAAAGCGGGTGTTGCCGCGTGGGCGACCCGTGTCGAACTGGCCGGCGCCGCAGCGGGATTCGCTGGCGTGGCGGAATCTGCTGTCTCCGGAGGGGAGCCGGGCTCCACGGCAGTCGGGGCAGCGGGCCGAGACGTGGTCGCAGGGTCGAGAACGGCCGGAAATCCCTGTGCCACCAGCTCATCGGAGGCGGGCAACAGATGGCCCAGGTTCAGTGCGGCGAATACCCGGGTGACGTCATCGATACTGAGCCGGACGGTGCGACCGCTCTCCGCCTGGAAATAGTCGTGCAGCGCGCCGGCGTCATCGCGATCGATCAGCACCGCACGGTACCCGTCGGCGATTCTGGTTTCCTCGATGGTGATCTCGGCACCGGGCTGGGAGACCAACGCGATCACCGCGTTCACCCAGCCGAAGATCCCCGACTGCTGCAGCAAGCTCTTGGCCGCGAACACCTGCCGACGCACCTGGACGAACGGGTTCGGCACCCGCACGGCGTGATAGAGCGCGGCCGGTTCGCCGTCGATGGTCCACGGCCCGTTCGGCGGGGTGGCGAGGGTGCCTTCCTGGCGGGCGGTGAATCCCTTCACCTCCACGATGGTCACGCTCTGCGGCGTGCACACCAGGGCGTCGACCTCGACCGACCCGCCCCGGCTCTCCGGCACATGGCAGCGGAACACGGCGACGCCACCCGCCTGAAACGCCTGATCGCGGACGGCAGCACCGACGATCTGTTCTGCGCCTTCGAGTTCGCTCTCGTCCGCGACAACGACGATCACCACGACCCCCTGTGCACCCGACTGCGGACTTCTACCAGGATACGGCCTCCACTAGCCGTATCGAAACCGAATCCTGTTGCTGAGCAACATCTTCGGCAATGTCGATTACCGATCTCGCCACGGCGGCCCCGGGTTTCGACCCCGCGCAGGCGCCTCACCGACCGGTCGGACCCACTCCACCGGCGGCTTCGTGACCTGACCGGCCACCAAGACCAGTCCGGTCGGCCGATCCACCGCGAGGAATCCGAAGGGCCGGTCGATACTCACCGACGTGATCGTCGACCATGACTTCTGCGGAATGCCGCCCAGTCGCATTCCCACGGCCGTGACGGCGGCCGCTTCGAAGCCTTCAGCGTCGAAGCGCGCGATGACATCCTGGCCCGCGGCGTCGAGCGCCAGCGGATCCGAAGCGAGTCCGGTGAAATGGGAACCGTGAATGTTCATCGCGGTGGACATTCCGAACAGCGCCGCATGACGAGCGAGGTTGTGCTTGTTCTCGACCTCGAACGGCGGCAATTTCAGCACCACGGAATCGCGACCGCCATAGGTCTCCCGTCGACTCACCGACAGGCAAGGCGCTATCGTGCCGACCGGCAGTTCTGTCCGCACATCGACGGCCCCGTCCAGCGCCGCGAGGCCGGCGGCCACGCCGTCGCGCGGATCCGCTCCGATCAGCAGATGCACATCGAGTTCGCCTCTGCCCGTGACGATCACGCGGGTGACGTCGTTGTCCAGTACCGACACACTGCCGTCGGGATGGCTCGTCCGGTACAGGCCCGGTCCCCGATGTCCTTGCCACGGACCGGTTTCCGGTGTGTAGAGGACCTCGGCGAACGGAGTCACCCAGCGAGTGCGCGCCATCAAGGCGGTGGCCAGCGCGAGGACGGTGTCCGAGGTGATCGGCACCGGGAACTTCTTGATCAACCCCTGGGTCTGCTCGTGTGCCCACGCGTCGAGTGCCGCCGGATCGCCCAGCTCGCCTACCGTCCCGGCGGGCATGCTGCGCACCCACTCCGCGCGCAAAGTCAGGCCCGGCCGAACCCATGCCCCGATCGCCGTCGACACCTCGCGCGAAGTGTCCAGCGATTTCAGCATATCCAGCCCCGCCGCATGCGCCTGCTCGGCCGCAACCCCTACCGCGGCGGCGAGCTCGTCGCGCGCCCGCCCGGACGCCGCCCCCGCCAATACGGCCAGCAACGGCCACAAGCCCGCCCCCGACACCACCGCGTCCTCGCGCTCGAAGGTCGCGCACCACCGCCCCGTCAGCGCATTCGAGGCCCGCACATGCGGCAACAATGAACTCCCCATCCCCGGATCCTACGACCAGCCACCGACAATCCGCCACGTCGGCGAAATCCGTAAGTATTGCTCACGCGCCAGCCGGGCTACCGGACGCCGCGTGGGCGGAACTGGACGCTGATGCGGGGTCCGACGGGGCGCGCGGTCTTGGGAACCGCGTGCTCCCAGGTGCGTTGACATGCCCCGCCCATCACCAGTAGATCCCCGTGCCCCGCTGTGAATCGTACGCTCGCACCCCCACCGCGCGGCCGCAGCAGCAGCGAGCGTGGTGCCCCGACCGACACGATCGCGACCATCGTGTCGTGGGTGGCGCCGCGGCCGATCGTATCCCCGTGCCAGGCAACGCTGTCGCGGCCGTCGCGATAGAAACACAGTCCGGCCGTCCGGAACGGTTCACCGAGCTCGGCCGCGTAATGCGTGGTCAACACCGCCCGCGCTCGGACCAGAATGTGATCGGGCAGCGGATCGTTCTCCCCGAAGAACGACACCAGCCGCGGCACGTCGACGACCCGGTCGTACATCGGCCTGCGTTCGGCATGCCAGGGAACACGTTCGGCCAGCCGGTCGAACAGCTGACTCGCCCCGCTCAGCCAGCCGGGTAGCACATCGACCCAGCTGGTCGCGTCGAGTTGGGTGCGCCGGATCGCCTCGATCGAACCCAGGGCAATCGCCTCACCGTCGAACAGTGAACCTTGCAGGGGCAGCGGCATGAGCGCCAGTCTACATCGTGTTCGAATGTATGTTCGATAGATGGCGCGTCCAGCGCGTCGGAACGGCCCAGCAAGCGGCACATCCGTGGCGTTGATCTCCGGCCGGCTAAATCCTGTCGAGCGCTTGACGTAAAGCGGTCAAGGCGTTGCCGGTCCGGTAGAGCTCGATCAGCAGTGGTCGCAGCGCCCGGCCGAGATCGGTGAGGTCGTAGCTCGTGCGCACGGGGAAGCCGCGATGCGTCCGTCGCTCGATCAGCGCGCGGGCTTCGAGTTCGCGAAGCCGGTCGGTCAGCACTTTGGCGCTGAGCGACGGCAGCCGGTCTCGCAGCTCACCGAACGAGAGCGGCCCACTCATGAGTTCGCGCACCACCAGGGTTGTCCAGCGGCCCGCGATAGCAGCCAGGGTGACCTCGACAGGGCAGTCCGGTTCCGGCGCCCGGGTTCGCCCGCGGTCGTCGGGCACGAGCTCGTCATCCCAGCCCATGTCGGTCACCGTTTGGTTGCCTACGCGCGCGCCGAGTTGGCTGTCGCTATGACTCGCATCAGTTCTCGTCACAACCCCACTGTCGCCCTCACCGCCGACCCGGGGCAACATCCCGCGGTGTTCGCGGCCCGCTTCAACACCGGCGACTCGGACTCGCTCGCCGAGGTGTACACCGACGATGCCGTATTCGTACCGGAACCGGGCAGTCAGGTCACCGGGCCCGCGTTGCGCGCGGCCAATGCCGAGTTCCTCGCGCTCGGCCTGCCTATTCGAGTCAGCCCGCGCCACACCTACGTCGCAGGAGATATCGCGCTGCTGATCGTCGACTGGGAGATCGACGGCACCGGCCCGGACGGCGAGCCGGTCCATGTGTCGGGAACGGCCACCGACGTCGCCCGTCGCGACGCCGACGGCTACTGGCGCTACGTCATCGACAATCCGTTCGGTATCGCCTGAAACCGTCGGCCCGGGGGCTACCTATCCGCGCGGTCCGCGAAGCCGGGGACGCCGTCGGCATCGACCGATGTCGGCGATGGCGATCCAGCTGGCGGCGGGTCGTCGTCGGCGGCACGGGATGAGTCGCTGAGGCCGGTCGTGTGCGGCGATGTCGTCCCAGCTGATATCGACCCGCTCATAGCGGACACCCTGCCTGCCGGAATCGTCAAGGTCGCAATAGAACGGTGCCGAATGCGACCCGGTCCTCGAGCATTCGGTGCGCGTCCGCGGCGCCGGCGAGGGGGAGAACCGAGTGGACCACGGGTGTCAGTAGGCCCTGCGCCGAAGCGGTCAGCGCCGGCGACCGCTGCCGGGCGACTTCGCTGAGCCAGGCGGTGCCCGCGCAGCCGGTGAGCGTGAGCCCGCGCAGGATCAGATCGGTGACGCTCAGCTGTGCGGGTGCGCCGTCGAGCCAGCCGTAGCTGAGGATCCGGCCGCGCAGAGGTGTGATCAGGTCGAGCAGTGGGGTCAGTGAATCGCCTCCGATGGAATCGAATACGACGTCGACCGTGCCGCCGGCGAGCAGGCCGGCCAGCTGGTCTGCCCAGTCGGGCGCGGTGTGGTCGAGCACCTCGTGCGCGCCGTTGTCGCGCGCGAGGCGGGCCTTCTGTTCCCCGCCCGCGGTGCCGATGACGCGCACGCCCGCGGCGGCGCACAGCTGAGTGAGGCAGCTGCCGACACCGGTAGCTGCCGCTTCGACCAGGACGGTCCCGCCCGCGGTGACGGCCGCGGCCTGCATCAGCGCCAGTGCCACCGACCCCGGCATCAGGATCGCGGCGGCGTGCTCGGTGGTCAGCCCGTCCGGGATCACCGTCACCGAATCAGCTTCGGCGACAACGAGTTCGGCATAGGAGCCGAACCCGCTGGTCGATGCGACCACCCGTGCGCCGAGCAATCTCTGACCAACGCCCGTACCGATATCGACCACCGTGCCCGCGGCCTGGAACCCGAAGACCTCGGGCAGCGGCGCGGGAAAGGGGAACGCGCCTGCCCGAACCTTGGTCTCCGGGTACAGCACCGGCACCGCCTCGGCCCGGAGGACGACCTGCCCCTCGCCCGGGCGAGGTTCGCCGACCTCGCGCGCTACCAGAACGTCGGGTGTGCCGGTCTCGGTCATTACGATTGCCTGCATCAGAACTCCATAAGTTGACTGTCGGTCCAGATATCTCGAACGATATGGACCGTCGGTCAACTTGTCAACCGATCGGCGGGTGCCGAGAAAGCGGGTGCGATGACCGACCGACGTCCTACCGAACGCGCCGATGCAGCGCGCAACCGTCGAGCGATCCTCGATGCCACCGCCGCGCTGCTGGCCGAACACGGCGCGGCCGGGGTGACGATGGATCGGGTGGCGGCAGCGGCAGGCGTCGGGAAGGGCACCATCTTCCACCGTTTCGGCAGCCGCGCCGGCCTGCTCTACGAACTCGTGGCCGAGGGCGCGGCCGGGCTGATGACCGCGGTCTCGAGCGGCCCGCCACCCCTGGGGCCGGGCGCACCGGCGACCGACCGGCTACTCGCCTTCTTCGACGCCATGACGAGCCTGGTCACCGACGATGTGGAACTGATCGCGGCCTATCAGGCGATGCCGCCACATCCCCGCAGCGCCGAGTTCCACACGTTCTGGGCACAGCACATCGGCGCCCTGTTGCGCGAAGCCCGCCCCGACATCGACGCCGAAACCGTTGGCGCACTGTTGCTTTCGACGGTCGGCGGGGAACTCGCTCAGCAACTGGCCAGGGCGGGGGAAGTCGACCGTTTACGCTCGGCGATAGCGGAGCTGGTTCGTTCGGTTCTGCGCGCCCCCTGAGCGCGCTGTTCGCGGCCCAACCGCCGCCGAGACCGCGCCAGTCACCGCCATGCCGTCGGCTGCAGTGGTTGCCGGGGAAGCTGCACTGTGACGCGAAGCCCGCCCGCCGGACGGGGAACGAGGGTGAGGATTCCGGCGTGTGCCCGGGTGATGCTGTCGACGATCGCCAGGCCGAGGCCGACGCCGGTGTGATCGGTGCGGATGCGTTCGGTGCCGCGCTGAAACGGCTCCACCAGCGTGGAAACCGACGCGGGGGTGAGCTGGGCGCCGGTGTTCTCGACGGTGAGCGACACGGTCTCGCGGTGCAGGCTGGTCGTGACCCACACGGTGCCCTGTGTCGGCAGATTGTGGACGATCGCGTTGTGCACGAGGTTCGTCGCCAACTGCAGCAGCAGGGCGCGTGAGCCGACGGTGGGGGTCACCTCGCCGGAGGTCTCGAGGATGACGCCGTGGTCCTCGGCGAGGGAGAGCAGTGTTTCGGTGGCTTCCTCGGCCAGCAGGGACAGATCGACGTGTTCCCGGGTGAACGACCGCTGGTCGGCACGGCTGAGCAGGAGCAATGCTTCGGTGAGGTCGATCGCCCGGGTGTTGACGGCGTACAGGCGGTCGACCAGCTCGCTGGTGACGCGGGTGCGATCATGGCGCGCCACGTCGAGCAGGGTCTGCGTGATCGCCAGCGGCGTGCGCAGTTCATGGGAGGCGTTGGCGGCGAATCGCTGCTGTTCGGTGACGTGTGCTTCCAGCCGGGCGAGCATGATGTCGAAGGCGTCGGCGAGTTCACCGAATTCGTCGCCGCGGCCGGGTAGCCGGATTCGGTGGGCGAGTGATCCGTTCGCGGCTGTGCGGGTGGCGGCGGTGATGCGAGCCAGCGGAGTGAGCATCCAACCGGCGAGAAACCATCCACCCACGAGACCGATCGTCAGCAGGAAGGCCATCACAATGGTCACGAACGGAGCGAACGAGCGCAGCAGCATGCCGCGGTTGATCCAGAAATCGCCGCCGGTGGTGTAGATCCAGCCTTCGGGTAGGTACCACAGGTAGTAGACACCCACGGCAGCGATCAGCAGCGAACCCACGAGCATGATGAAGCCCGCGTAGCTGAGCGTGAGTTTGAGGCGAACACTCAATCCGGGGGCCCTACCCACGGTCTGCTCCGTCCCGCCCGGTGCTGATGCGGTACCCGACACCGGCCACGGTGGCGATGACCCAGGGTTCGCCGAGACGTTTGCGAAGCGCTGAGACGGTGATACGCACAGCGTTGGTGAACGGGTCCGCGTTCTCGTCCCATGCCCGTTCCAGTAGTTCCTCGGCGCTCACGACACCGCCTTCGGCAGCGATGAGGACTTCGAGCACCGCGAATTGCTTGCGGGTCAGCGCGATATAGCGGTCGTCGCGGTAGACCTCACGGCGGAACGCGTCGAGCCGCAGCCCGGCGAGCTCCCGCACCGGTGGCCTGATGTGGGCGCGTCGGCGGTCGAGGGCCCTGAGCCGGAGCACGAGTTCTCGGAGTTCGAAGGGTTTGGTGAGATAGTCGTCGGCGCCGAGCCCGAAACCGGACGCCTTGTCGTCGAGCCGGTCGGCGGCGGTGAGCATCAGGATCGGTAGACCGCTGCCGGAGGCGACGATGCGTTGGGCGATCTCGTCGCCGGAGGGACCCGGGATATCCCGGTCGAGGACGGCGATGTCGTAGGTGTTGATGCTCAGCAGCTCCAGCGCGATGTCGCCGTCACCGGCGATATCGGCCGCGATCGCGTCCAGGCGAAGGCCATCGCGGATGGCTTCCGCCAAATAGGGTTCGTCCTCGACGATCAGTACACGCATAGACGCTCGATTCTCCCAGTCGGGCGATATCGTCGGCGTATCTGAAACCGCATACGCGCCGGCAACACCATGCTGCCTTGACTGAGGGCATGAACCACACTGAACCAGCGACACGCCGTCTCCGGTCGTCCGTCGTTGCCGCCCTTGTCGTCGTCTCTGCCGGTGTCCTCGTTTATCAGTCGCTGCCGTCCCTGTCCTCGGTCGCACGATCCATCGACGCCTATCTCGGCGGCCACCGCGGTCCGCCCGGCGCGACGCTCTTCGATGACGAGAATCCGTCCCTGGGCAACCTCGACCCCGCCTTGCTCTCCGCTCTGCGCGAAGCTGCCACCGATGCCGCCGACGACGGGGTCGAGCTGGTCGTCAACAGCGGCTGGCGGTCCCCGGAATACCAGGAACAACTTCTGCGCGAGGCGGTCTCGAAGTACGGCTCGGATACCGAAGCCGCGCGGTGGGTGGCAAGCCCCTACACGTCTGCTCACGTGGCGGGCGAGGCGGTCGATATCGGGCCGACCGAGGCCGCGGCATGGCTGTCCGCGCACGGTGCCGAGTACGGGCTGTGCCAGATCTACGCGAACGAACCCTGGCATTACGAGCTTCGCCCCGGCGCGGGGGAGCTCGGCTGCCCGCCCCTGTACGCCGACCCGACCCACGACCCGAGGATGCAGCAGTGATCACGGCCGTGCCGGCCGCCCCACGGACCGGTCGGCCCGCGCCGACCCAGATCGCGCTCCGCTTCTGCGTCATCTATTTCGGCCTGTTCTGCCTGCTCCTCACCTATATCCCGTTCGCACTGCTCGGCATCCTCGGCCGGTGGGTCCGCGAATACCGGGGGCCGTGGAACATGCCCATCACCGACCCCATCACCGGTCCGGTCGGCAGAACGGTCTTCGGGGTCGACGCACAGCTACACCAGGACTCCGGAGCAGGCGACCAAACCGCCGTCTGGGTGCTGGTGTTCTGCCTGCTGGTTGTCGCGGTGGTGGGCACCGCGGTGTGGACGGCCGTCGACCGTCGTCCCTCGTCCCCCCGCCTGCTGGCATGGTTCACGCTGTTCCTGCGGCTGTGTCTGGGCGGGCAGATGGTGGGGTTCGGGTTCGCCAAACTGATCCCCACCCAGATGCCCGCGCCCACACTGGCTCAGCTGTTGCAGCCGTACGGCGAACTGAGTCCGGCCTCGGTGCTGTGGCTACAGGTCGGTAGCTCCTATCCGTATGAGATGGCGCTCGGCGCAGTGGAAGTCGTGGCTGGGCTGCTGCTGTTCGTGTCCCGGACCGCGGTGCTCGGCGCCGCACTGAGTCTGGCGTGCACGGCTCAGATCCTGCTGCTGAACATGACGTTCGACATCCCCGAGAAACTGCTCGCCTCGCACCTGCTGCTGATCAGCCTGATCCTGCTCGCCCCATACCTGCGTCGACTGGCCGATGTCCTTGTGCGGCAACGCGCGTGCGGGCCACTGACGCAACCCGCGCTGTTCACCGCCGCCCGGAAGAACCGCATCGCGACCTGGGTGGTGGCGGCCATGGGCCTGTGGGTCGCGCTGGGCAGCGGCTACGACCGCTGGGTGGTCTGGCAAGAGCAATCCGGTGCCGCGAGCCCCAAGTCCGAGCTGTACGGCATATGGGAGGTGCGGGATTTCACCCTCGACGGGCAGCTGGTGCCGCCGCTGACGACCGATGAAACCCGCTGGCAGCGACTAGTTTTCGACGATCCAGCGCAAGCGACCTACCAGCGGATGAACGGCGAATTGGTACCGGCACGCGCCTACTTCCGCCCCGACGGACAGCTGGAACTCGCCTCGGACACAACCGGCGCGTCCGAGCGGCGGCCACCCTTCGCGACGTTGGCCGCTGACCGACCCACCCCAGACCAACTGCTACTGAGCGGAATACTGCACGACCGCCCCGTCACGATCGCCCTGGAACGCCGGGACCCGAACACCTTCACCTTGCGCAGCCGCGGGTTCCACTGGGTGCAGGACTATGCGTACTTCCGGTAATCGGAACGGCGGCGGGGTCGGGGCAGCTACGCTCCGACAGATGGTTCCGCTGTCGAATGCCGCGGCCTTCGCCGTCGCCTCCCTGATCATCATTGTGATTCCTGGCCCGAACGTGCTGTTCGCGATTGGTCGAGCACTGACGCTGGGGCGGCGGTCCGCTGTGCTGTCGGTCGCGGGCGCCGTCGCTGGATCGTTCGTACCCTTGGTCGCGGTGTCGGTGGGCCTCGGTGCGGTCTTGATGGCGTCGGCGACGTTGTTCCTGCTCGTGAAGATTGTCGGAGCCGGTTATCTGATCTATCTGGGCGTCGCGACGATCCGGCAGCGGAAGGAGCTGGCGGCGGCCTTGCAATCGAAAGCTCCGAGTATCGGTGGAAGCCGGGTGCTCGGACAGGGGTTCATCGTCGGCGCCACCAACCCCAAGACGATCGTGTTCTTCGGCGCGGTTCTTCCGCAGTTCGCGGTTCCGGCCGAAGGTGGGCTACCCGCGCAGTTGCTGATCCTCGGCGCGATCTTCCTGACGATCCAAGCGCTGTCGGATGGTTGCTGGGCGTTGCTCGCGGCGACGGCGCGGTCGTGGTTCGCGCGTTCTCCGCGTCGCCTCGAAACTGTCGGCAGCACAGGCGGGCTGATGATCATCGGAGTCGGTGCGGGGATGGCGCTGAGCGGGACCAACTAGCGTGGCCGACTCACTCGTTGCCCCTTCTAACTTATAGCTCACCCGGGGGCTTGCGGCAAGGCCCTGGTGGTGCTGCACAATCGCTGGGCAATGCAGGGACCAGCCACATTCGGGAGTGACAACAACATGCAAGAGATGACCACCGACGTGATCGTTGTCGGCGCTGGGCCTGCTGGATTGATGCTCGCGGGGGAGCTGGGCCGGACCGGTGTGCGGCCGTTGGTGCTCGAACGCCGTGAACGGCCGGGTACCGCGCAGAAGGCCAGCGGTCTCGGTGGGCGGATTCTGGATGTGTTGCGCTTTCGCGGACTGCTCGACCGGATGACGGCGGTCAGCGGTGACCCGAGTCCGAAGCCGATCTTCCCCTTCGGGGGCGTGCACCTCGACTTCACCGGTCTCGACGAAACTCCGATGCACGCCATGGCGATTCCGCAGGCGCGGGTCGAGGAGCTCCTCGCCGAGAACGCCGTCGACCTCGGCGCCGAGATCCGGCGCGGACACGAGGTGGTCGCGGTGACCCAGGACGACGACGCGGTGATCGCGCAGGTGAACGGGCCGGACGGGCCGTACCGGGTGCGCGCCCGCTACCTGGTCGGTTGCGACGGTGGCCGCAGCCGGATCCGCGAACTGGCGGGAATCGAATTCCCCGGCAGCACCTATCCGGAGGTCAACCGGTTGGCGGTGGTCGCGGTGCACGAGTCGGTGACCGTGCTCGCCGACGGCGGGATCGAGGTACCCGGTCTCGGCCGGATCGATCCGGGATTCACCCGCACCGACAACGGGGTGTTCGCGCTCGGACGGGTCAGCACCGAGGACCGGGTGATGTTCTTCCAGACCACCGAGAACGACGACGCCGAATACGACAACGACGAACCGCTGACCATGGCCGAACTCGGCGACAGCGTGCGGCGCGTGCTGGGCGCGCAGGTTCCGCTCGGCGCACCGACTCGCTTGTCGCGCTACCAGTTCCAGGACCGCCAGGCCGAGAACTACCGTGTGGGCCGAGTTTTCCTGGCCGGTGACGCGGCCCACCTGCTGCCCGCCACCGGTGCCGCGATGAACCTCGGCATGACCGATTCGGTGAACCTGGCCTGGAAGCTGGCCGCCGACATCGGAGGTTGGGCGCCGGCGGACCTGCTCGACACCTATCACTGCGAACGTCACTTCGCCGGTGGCCGCGCACTGCTGCAGACCCGCGCCCAGGCGGCACTGCGTCAGGGTCAGGACCCCGCCGCCGAGGCATTGCGCGCGGTATTCCAGGAACTCCTCTCCGACGAACCAGCGCTTCGCCGCATGGGCGCCCTCGTCGCGGGCACGGATCTGCGCTACGCGACACCCGGAAGCCATTCGCTCACCGGCACTTTCGCACCCGATCTGATCCTGGACACCGACCAGGGCACCACCACCGTCGCCGAACTCATGCACACCGCGCGACCGGTCTTCCTCGACCTGGCCGACCGCGCCGACCTGCGCGAGATCGTCCGGGAGTGGGCTCCGCGCGTCGAGATCCACTCGGCCAAGACCGTCGATCGCCCAGCCGATGCTCTCCTGATCCGTCCCGACGGTCACATCGCCTGGGCCGCGACGATCGACGAGTCATCCGACACCGCCGTAACTGCACTGCGTGCGGCGCTGACCAGGTGGTTCGGCGTCTAGGAATCGCGCGAACGCGGGAGTCTCCGACCTCCGGCGTGCGATCCGGTGAATCCGGTTCCCGCGACCGCCACGTGACGCAATGCCCAACCGGCCCAGGGCTCTTCGATCCTGGGCCGGTTCGCGTTGAAATCCGTGCCCGTCTGTGGATTACTCCTGGGATGAATTCGATCTCGACAACCGAACGGCCGGCGACGCACGCGCTGCCCGGCTGGTCGGTGCCGATGGTGTTCATCGTCGCGGCGACCTCGCAATATGTGGGCGCGGCACTCGGCGTATTCCTGTTCGACACCACCGAGCCGGCCACCGTCGCCTGGCTGCGCGCCGCCGCGGCGGGAGTGGCGTTGCTGGCATGGCGGCGTCCATGGCGAACTCGCTGGACGCGGCGGGGCATCGCGACGGCGGCAGGCTTCGGAATCGTCACCGTGTCGATGAACATCGTGTTCTACGAGGCCATCGCGCGGATCCCACTCGGCACCGCCGTCGCGATCGAATTCCTCGGTCCGGTCGCGGTCGCGACGCTGGGCTCGCGACGGGCTCGCGACCTGCTTGCCGTGGCACTGGTGGCGGTCGGGGTGGTGCTGCTGGCCGGTGTGCAACTCGATGTCGAGCCGGTCGGTGTAGGTTTCGCGCTCGCCTCGGCCGTCCTGTGGGCGGCTTACATCCTGGTCGGCAAACGCGTCGCCGACACCGGTGACGGCCAGGATTCCCTCGCTGTCGGCATGGCGGCCGCGGCGGTGTTGCTGGCGCCGTTCGTGTTGATCCCGCAGCTGGCGATCGACGCCGCGGTATTCGCCGACCCGCGGACCTGGCTGCTCGGTCTCGGCGTCGGCGTGCTGTCGAGCGCGGTGCCGTACGCGCTGGACCAGGTGGTCCTGACCGCGGTGGGCCGTGCGCGTTTCGCCTTGCTGCTCGCGTTGCTTCCGGCGACCGCGACCGTCGTCGGCGCGATCGCCCTCGCGCAACGGCCCACCGCGCTGGAACTCGCGGGCATCGCTCTGGTCATGCTGGCGTTGACGATCAGTGCGCTGCCCACCCGTCAGGCCGCGCCGGAACCGCCCGCCCCGCTGTGACCGTTCGACCCGATCATGCTCGAGATGCCATGTCTGGCACCGATGCTCCGACCGATGTAGCGGCGCTGCGGATTCCGCGCAGCAGCATCACGGCGGCGACCACCACGATCGGTCCCGGGGTCGGCTCGACGATGACGGCACAGAGCACGCCCCAGCCGAGCACCATCCAGGCGAGGAAAACAGGCGGAACGATCCCGTTCCGGTCCATCCAGACAACGAGCAATCCGACGATGAACAGTGGCCAGCCGAAACCGGCGGGGTTCGCCCAGAAAGCGTTGGCTGCACCGGTGTCCTCCCACCAATGCCCCCACAGGTCCAACGACAGCCACTCATCGAAATAGGACCAGCTGGCCAGCATCCCGAGCGTGAGATGCCCGATGCCGATGATCGCGATGACCCGCCCGGCCCACTTGATCGTCCGATTCACACTCGGCTGTTCCATGGCTGACTCCCAACCTCTATACGTAACCGTACAAATCTGAGCGTATCGACACTTATACGGATACGTATAGAGGGTGGGATATGGCATGCGGCACACGGGGAATGCTGACCTCGGGGGCGAATGAGCGAGGTCAGTTGCCCTGGGCCAGGTAGTTGTAGATTTCGTGGATTTCGATGGTGGGTTGGTTAGGCATGCCGACTTCCATGCCGATGGGGCCGAGGGTGGTTTCGGCGAAGCTCTGGAATTGCTCGGGGGATTCCCAGACGTCGGTGACGTGGAATCCGTTGTCGGTCTTTCTGACCAGGTGGAACAGCAGGCCGGGGCCGCCCGAGCCGCCGTGCACGAAGCCCATCTTCGCCAGGGCCTGGTCGTACTGTTCGAGGGTCGAGCCGGGGAAGTCGAGTTCGACGGCAACCGTCATGACGGTCATCTCCTTGCGCGGTCGAGCAGGAGTGGAGTGACTGGGGCCCGGCCCAGCGAACGGCGGGTCGCGTTCGAACACCGTGACCCGGCGCTCCGATCGGATCACGATCGCTCTGGGCGGCGGTACGAACTCACCGTCGCGATGTGGTGCGCATCACAGTCTAGTCCGTGGGGTCATAGGCCGACAAGCGACCTTGTAGCCCTCCGGACGGCAGCCCGTTGTCGCCCAGGCCATTCCGATACCGGAGTCTGCGGGTGCATTTCCGACTCGCCTAGTGGATCCTGGCGAGGATATCGATCGCGATATCCGTTGCGGCGGTGTGCATCTGATCATCGGTCAGGTCGAGGTCGCCCATCATCGACAGGCTCCAGCTGATCGCGAGCAGTGCTTGCCGGGCGTGGTAGATGTCCAGCGGGGTGGCGGCGGGCTCGGTCATGAGGTCGGCGAGAACGCGGAATTGGTAGCGCAGGCCCGCGCCGAAACCGAGGTCACGGAATGCGGGCTGGTTCTCGTGCCAGAACCGCACCATGTCACGGCCGAGGCTGTGGAGCAGCGCGCTGTAGCGGCGCAGGATCTGCTCGGCGCGCTCGTGCCCGGGCGGGGTTTGTCCGGCCCAGGTGACGATGTCGTCGATGCCACGGCGCAGATCGTCGGACAGGCTGACGACGATGTCTTCCTTCGTCCGGAAGTGGTAGTACAGCGCGGCTTTGGTGACACCGAGCCGCTCGGCGATCTCGCGCAGCGACGTCTTCTCGTAGCCGCGCTCGGAGAACAGTTCCATCGCCACCGTGCGGATGCGTTCCCTGGTGTCGCTACGACGTCCGTCCACGGGGCTTTCCTTTGCTTGACGACCGGCTAGGGCGAGCCTACCGTCGGACCATGACCGAAATCACTAGCCGGTCGGCAAGTTAGTTTGGAGGAGGGGTAGATGACGCAGGTGAACGTACCCACCGCGGGGGTGGCACTGACCGCGATCGGGGTCGCGCTGATTCGCGAGCAGGAGTCGCGCAGGCAGGATCGGCTCTACGATGACCCACTCGCGTCGGCGTTCGTCGACGCCGCGCGCCGCGATTTCGTCCGCACCGCGAACGGCACAGCGCGGTGGGAGCGAGTGGAGGCGGTGGCCGAACAGTTCTTCGCGGGCCGATCCGTCGGCGTTCGGTTGGTCGACGACCAGGTGGCCGCGGCCGTCGCCGCCGGCTGCCGCCAGATCGTCCTGCTCGGCGCGGGGCTGGATACCCGCGCCTACCGGATGGGCCTGCCCGCCGACGTCACCGTCTACGAACTCGACCTGCCCGAGCTGTTCGCCTTCAAGGAACCGGTGCTGCGCGCCGCGGGCGCCACACCGACGGCGCAACGGCACGTCCTGCCGATCGACCTGCGAACAGCCTGGGCCGTCCCGTTGCGCGAGCGCGGATTTCGCCCCGACCAGCCGACGCACTGGATCGACGAGGGCGCGCTCGCGTACCTCCCGCCCGAAGATCACCGCGATACCGTGGCGGCACTGACGGCGCTGTCCGCGCCCGGGAGCCGATTCGGCCTCAGCCGGTTCGCGGTCGATCCCGACGCCGCGCCGTACGCCGAACTGCGCCGGCTCGTCTCCGGTGACGACGATGCGCAGGCTCCGCCGCTGGATGCCGGACGCCCTGCCGAACACTGGCTCGTAGCGCACGGTTGGCGCACCGAGTTCCGCGCCTGGGACGACATGATCGTTGCCCTCGGTCGAGACGTGGCGGTGAACGACCCGGCGGTCGGCGTCGTACTCGCCGAGCGGGTGTGATCGAAGGCGAACCATTCGCGCCGGGCTGCGGCAGTTATCAAAGCCGTCCCGACGACGTGAAGGCGATCACGGACCGGTTCGCGCCGGGCGGTCACAGCGGCGCTACGTGGCGGTGAAACACGCGCGCTCACTGCACTTTCGGCGCGCATGTGATCACCGACACGGCAGCGGTCGCCTCTCGGCGGTCCGTGGTCGCGCTCACAGGCGGGCCTACCTGGTCAAAGGCCCCCCGTGGCGCTGATAGGCTGACGGGCGAGTTAGGCATCCTTTAACGGACCGTCCGGTGAGGCGGGGAAGGAGGTCGGCATGGCTGTGCCCGAACGGGTGGCCAGAACCGGCGTGAGCGAGCGTGCGAGCGAACCAGCAATACAGCGCGCATCGCGCACCTGTCCGCCGAGCGCCAGCGAGGTGGACAGGTGAGCGAAACATCGCAGCGGCACACCCCGGAGTGGGTGGCAGCCGGTCGCGAGTTGCTGTCGCCATCGGATGTGACCAGGACCGTAGCGCGGATCGCGCATCAGATCATCGAGAAGACCGCTTTGGATTCCGGCGACGCCGACGCACCGCGGGTGGTTCTCATGGGTATCCCCACCCGCGGCACCACGCTGGCGAACCGGCTCGCGGACAAGATCGAGGAATTCTCCGGTGTGCGCCCCGCGCTCGGCTCCCTCGACATCACGCTGTACCGCGACGACCTGCGCAGTCGCCCGCACCGCCCGCTCGAGCGCACCTCGGTCCCCGACGGCGGCATCGAGAACTCCCTGGTCGTCCTCGTCGACGACGTGCTGTTCTCAGGTCGCACCGTCCGCTCCGCCCTCGACGGCCTGCGTGACCTCGGTCGCCCCCGCGCCGTGCAGCTGGCGGTCCTCATCGACCGCGGCCACCGCGAGCTGCCGATCCGCGCCGACTACGTGGGCAAGAACGTGCCCACCTCCCGCGCCGAGGACATCTCGGTGCTGATGGTCGAGCACGACGGTCATGACGGCGTGTATCTGCATCAGGAAGGTCAAGAGCAGTGAGGGCGCGAAGCGACCGAACCATGAACACAGCCACCCAGTGGGTCACGCCGGAGCCGAGCGTCAGCGAGGTGGAAGCGTGAAGCACCTTCTGACGGTCGCCGACCTGGATCGCGGCACCGCCACCGAACTCCTCGACGAAGCCGAACGCTTCGAACAGGCCCTGCTCGGCCGCGAGGTGAAGAAGCTGCCGACCCTGCGCGGCCGCACTGTGATGACGGTGTTCTACGAGAACTCCACCCGCACCCGCGTGTCCTTCGAGGTCGCGGGCAAGTGGATGAGCGCCGATGTGATCAACGTGAGCGCGTCGAGTTCCTCTGTCTCCAAAGGTGAATCGCTGCGCGATACCGCGCTCACCCTGCACGCGGCAGGTGCCGACGCGCTGATCGTGCGCCACCCGGCCTCGGGCGCCGCGCACCAGATCGCGCGCTGGATGGAGCAGTGGGCCCGCGAGGAGAACCGTGCCGCCCCGTCGATCATCAACGCGGGCGACGGTACCCACCAGCACCCCACCCAGGCTCTGCTCGACGCACTCACCCTGCGTCAGCGTCTCGGCGATATCGAGGGCAAGCGGATCGTGCTGGTCGGCGACATCCTGCACAGCCGGGTCGCCCGCTCCAACGTCTCGCTGCTCAACACCCTCGGCGCCGAAGTGGTTCTGGTCGCGCCGCGCACCCTGCTGCCGGTCGGCGTGGAGGCCTGGCCCGCCCGGATCTCGTCCTCCCTCGACGCGGAACTGCCCGGTGCCGACGCGGTGATGATGCTGCGGGTGCAGGCCGAGCGGATGAACGGCGGGTTCTTCCCGTCGGCCCGCGAATATTCGATCAACTACGGACTGTCCGAGCGCAGGCTCGCGCTGCTCGACGACGACGCCGTCGTCCTGCACCCCGGCCCGATGCTGCGCGGTATGGAAATCGCCTCGGCGGTCGCGGATTCGCCGAAATCGGCTGTGTTGCAGCAGGTCTCGAACGGAGTGCATATGCGGATGGCCGTGTTGTTCCGGCTGCTCGTCGGCCAGGAGGAAACGGTATGAGTGAGCTGCTGATCAAGAACGTCAAGCCCTACGGCGAAGGCGACCCCGTCGACGTGCTGGTGCGCGACACCATCATCGCCGACATCGGTACGGGCATCACGGCGTCCGAAGGCGCCGAGGTGATCGAGGGCAACGGCCAGATCCTGCTGCCCGGCTTCGTCGACCTGCACACGCACCTGCGTGAACCCGGCCGCGAAGACACCGAGACCATCGAAACCGGTTCCGCCGCAGCCGCATTGGGCGGCTACACCGCGGTATTCGCGATGGCCAACACCAGTCCGGTCGCCGACTCGGTGGTCATCACCGACCACGTGTGGCGTCGCGGCCAGGAAGTCGGCCTCGTCGACGTGTTCCCGGTCGGTGCCGTCACGGTCGGCCTGCAGGGCAAGCAGCTCGCCGAGATGGGCACCATGGCCGCCGGTATCGGGCAGGTCAGAATGTTCTCCGACGACGGCTACTGCGTCGACGACCCGCTGATCATGCGCCGCGCCCTCGAATACGCGAACTCGCTCGGCGTTCTCATCGCCCAGCACGCCGAGGAGCCGCGCCTGACCAAGGGCGCCATCGCGCACGAGGGCCCCAATGCCGCGCGCCTGGGACTGCACGGCTGGCCCCGCGCCGCCGAGGAGTCGATCGTCGCCCGCGACGCGCTGCTCGCTCGCGATGCGAACGCCCGCGTGCACATCTGCCACGCGTCCACCGCGGGCACCGTCGAGCTGGTGAAATGGGCGAAGTCCCAAGGCATCTCGATCACCGCCGAGGTCACCCCGCACCACCTGCTGCTCGACGACTCGCGTCTGGAGACCTACGACGCGGTCAACAAGGTGAATCCGCCGCTGCGCGAATCCGCCGACGTGGCCGCCCTGCGCCAGGCACTGGCCGACGGCATCATCGACTGCGTCGCCACCGACCACGCCCCGCACGCCGAACAGGACAAGTGCTGCGAATTCGCGGCCGCCCGCCCCGGCATGCTCGGCCTCGAGACGGCGCTGTCGATCATCGTGCAGACGATGGTGGCTCCCGGCCTGCTCGACTGGCGCGGCGTCGCGAAGGTGATGAGCGAGAAGCCCGCCGCGATCGTCGGACTCGACGACCACGGCCGCCCGATCGCGGTCGGCGAGCCCGCCAACCTCACGCTGATCGACCCCGACGCCGAGTGGACGGTGCGCGGCGCCGAACTGGCGAGCATCTCGAACAACACACCGTTCGAGGACATGACGTTCCCGGCCGAGGTCACAGCCACCGTGCTGCGCGGCCGGGTAACTGCCCGTGAGGGCAAGGCGGTCGGGATCTAGGGAGGCCAGGACGTGGAAAGAACGCTGTGGGTAGTCGGGCTGCTGGCATTTTTCTTTGTGTGCCTATGGCTGATGTACCGGGCATGGCAGAAGAAGGCCACGCGACAGCAGGCACGCATCGGTGAACTGCCGACGGTGCCGGCCGAACTGGGCGCACAACTACTGGAACCGACCACCGGCATGTACCTGGGCAGCACCATCGCGCCCAGCTGGCAGGACCGGATCGCGGTCGGTGACCTGGGATTCCGGGCGACCGCCGAACTGACGCGGTTCGAACGCGGAATTCTGCTCGAACGCGACGGTGCCACGGTGATCTGGATTCCGCAGGAATCGGTGACAGCCGTGCGTACCGAGCGCGGACACGCGGGCAAAGTGATGACAGAGAATGGTGTGCTGGTAATTCGCTGGACACTGCCGACGGGAACCGAGATCGATACCGGTTTCCGCGGTGACGACAAGACGGTGTACCCGGCATGGACGGCCGGGACAGCGGATTCCACCAGGGTGACGACGGGAGACGATGAATGAGTGCAGTAAAGGCAGCCTTGGTGCTCGAGGACGGCCGCGTATTCCGCGGAACCGCCTTCGGCGCCGAGGGTCAGACACTCGGTGAGGCCGTGTTCTGCACGGCGATGACCGGGTACCAGGAAACCCTGACCGACCCCAGCTACGCCCGCCAGATCGTGGTGGCCACGGCCCCGCAGATCGGCAACACCGGCTGGAACGACGAGGACGACGAGTCCGCCAAGATCTGGGTCGCCGGTTACGCCGTGCGCGACCCCTCGCGAGTCTCCTCCAACTGGCGCGCCACCGGCACGCTGACCGACGAACTCGACCGCCAGGACGTGGTCGGCATCGCGGGCATCGACACCCGCGCGGTGGTCCGCCACCTGCGCAGCCGCGGTTCGATGAAGGCAGGCATCTTCTCCGGTGCCGCGCTGGCCAACGACGAGGAGCTCCTCGCGCGGGTCAACGGCCAGGCCTCGATGCTGGGCGCCGACCTCGCCGAAGAGGTGAGCACCGACGCGATGTACACGATCGAACCGGTCGGTGACCACAAGTTCACCGTCGTCGCGGTCGACCTGGGCATCAAGACCAACACCCCGCGCATGTTCGCCGAGCGCGGCGTGCGCACCCACGTGGTGCCGTCGAACACCTCCCTCGACGACATCCTCGCGCTGAACCCCAACGGTGTGTTCCTGTCGAACGGCCCCGGCGACCCGGCCACCCAGGTCGGCGCGATCGCACTCACCCAGGGTGTCCTGGAACGCGGGATCCCGCTGTTCGGCATCTGCTTCGGCAACCAGATCCTGGGCCGGGCACTGGGTCGCAGCACCTACAAGATGAAGTTCGGCCACCGCGGCATCAACATCCCGGTGATCGAAGAGGGGACAGGCCGCGTCTCCATCACGGCCCAGAACCACGGCTTCGCCCTCGAAGGCGAGCGCGGCGAGGTGTTCGACACCCCGTTCGGCAAGGCCGAGGTCTCCCACATCTGCGCCAATGACGGCACCGTCGAAGGGGTCCGGCTGATCGACGGCCGCGCCTTCTCGGTGCAGTACCACCCCGAGGCCGCCGCAGGCCCGCACGACGCCGCATACCTGTTCGACCGTTTCGCCGGTCTCATGGAAGGAGCCTGATGCCTCGCCGCGAGGATCTGAAGCACATCCTGGTGATCGGCTCTGGCCCGATCGTGATCGGCCAGGCGTGCGAATTCGACTACTCAGGCACCCAGGCTTGCCGGGTGCTGCGGTCCGAAGGACTGCGCGTTTCGCTGGTGAACTCCAACCCGGCGACCATCATGACCGACCCGGAATTCGCCGACGCCACCTACGTCGAGCCGATCACCCCGGAGTTCGTCGAGAAGGTCATCGAGAAGGAACGCCCCGATGCCATCCTGGCCACCCTCGGTGGGCAGACCGCGCTCAACACCGCCGTCGCCCTGCACGAGAACGGTGTACTGCAGAAGTACAACGTGGAGCTGATCGGCGCCGACTTCGACGCCATCCAGCGCGGTGAGGACCGGCAGAAGTTCAAGGACATCGTCGCCAAGGTCGGCGGTGAGAGTGCCCGCAGCAACGTCTGTTACACCATGGACGAGGTGCGCGCGACCGTCGCCGAACTCGGCTACCCGGTGGTCGTTCGGCCCTCCTTCACCATGGGCGGCCTCGGCTCGGGCATGGCCTACAACGAGGCCGACCTCGACCGCATCGCCGGTGGTGGCCTGGCCGCATCGCCGACCGCGAACGTCCTGATCGAGGAGTCCATCCTCGGTTGGAAGGAGTTCGAACTCGAGCTCATGCGCGACCGCAACGACAATGTGGTCATCGTCTGCTCGATCGAGAACGTCGACCCGATGGGTGTGCACACCGGTGACTCGGTCACCGTCGCCCCCGCGATGACCCTCACCGACCGCGAATACCAGAAGATGCGCGATCTCGGCATCGCGATCCTGCGCGAGGTCGGCGTCGACACCGGCGGCTGCAACATCCAGTTCGCGGTGGACCCGGCCGACGGTCGCCTGATCGTCATCGAGATGAACCCCCGCGTCTCGCGCTCCTCGGCGCTGGCGTCGAAGGCCACCGGGTTCCCGATCGCCAAGATCGCCGCCAAGCTGGCCATCGGCTACACCCTCGACGAGATCGTCAACGACATCACCGGCGAGACCCCGGCGAGCTTCGAGCCGACGCTGGACTACGTCGTCGTGAAGGCGCCGCGGTTCGCATTCGAGAAGTTCCCCGGCGCCGATGCCACGCTGACCACCACCATGAAGTCGGTGGGCGAGGCGATGTCGATGGGCCGCAACTTCTCCGAGGCTCTCGGCAAGGTGCTGCGCTCGCTCGAGACCAAAGCCACGAGCTTCTGGACCACCGACGACGGCCAATGGGCGGCGACGGATCCGAGCGATCCGGCCTCGGTGCGCGAGGCCATCGAAGCCATCCTCGCCGACCTGCGCGTGCCGACCGAAGGCCGCATCTACCAGGTCGAGCGGGCGCTGCGCTTCGGCGCGAGCGTCGCAGAGGTCGCGCTGGCCTCCGGCGTGGACCCGTGGTTCGTGGCCGAGGTGCTCGCCCTGGTCGAGCTGCGTCAGGAGGTTCTCGACGCGCCCGTGCTCGACGAGGATCTGCTGCGTCGTGCCAAGCACTACGGCCTGTCCGACCGTCAGCTCGCCGCGCTGCGGCCCGAGCTGGCCGGTGAGTCGGGTGTGCGGTCGCTGCGTCACCGTCTCGCGGTGCGCCCGGTCTACAAGACCGTCGACACCTGCGCCGCGGAGTTCGAGGCCAAGACGCCGTACCACTACAGCACCTACGAGCTCGATCCCGGCGCGGAGTCCGAGGTCGCGCCGCAGCGTGAGCGTGAGAAGGTCATCATCCTGGGTTCGGGCCCGAACCGCATCGGTCAGGGCATCGAGTTCGACTACTCGTGTGTGCACGCGGCACAGACCCTGTCGGCCGCCGGGTACGAGACCGTCATGGTCAACTGCAACCCCGAGACCGTCTCCACCGACTACGACACCGCCGATCGCCTCTACTTCGAGCCGCTCACCTTCGAGGACGTCCTCGAGGTGTACCACTCCGAAGCCGAGTCGGGCACCGTCGCCGGAGTGATCGTGCAGCTCGGCGGGCAGACCCCGCTGAGTCTGGCGCAGCGGCTCACCGACGCCGGCGTGCCGGTGGTCGGTACCTCCGCGGCCGCGATCGACCTGGCCGAGGACCGTGGCGAATTCGGTGACGTGCTCGTCGCCGCCGGACTGCCCGCGCCCAAGTACGGCACCGCCACGAACGTGGCGCAGGCGAAGAAGATCGCCAACGAGATCGGTTATCCCGTCCTGGTCCGCCCGTCCTACGTGCTGGGCGGGCGCGGCATGGAGATCGTCTACGACGAGACCTCGCTCGAGGGCTACATCTCCCGCGCGACCGAGCTCAGCCCCGATCACCCGGTGCTGGTCGACCGCTTCCTGGAAGACGCCATCGAGATCGACGTCGACGCACTGTGCGACGGCGACGAGGTCTACCTCGGCGGCGTGATGGAGCACATCGAGGAAGCCGGTATCCACTCCGGTGACTCCGCCTGCGCGCTGCCCCCGATCACGTTGGGCCGCAGCGACATCGAGGCCGTGCGCCGCTCCACCATCGCGCTGGCCAAGGGCATCGGCGTCAAGGGTCTGCTCAATGTGCAGTACGCCCTCAAGGACGACGTGCTCTACGTCCTGGAAGCCAATCCCCGGGCGAGCCGGACGGTTCCGTTCGTCTCGAAGGCCACCGCCGTGCCGCTGGCCAAGGCCTGCGCGCGCGTCATGCTCGGCGCCACCATCGCCGACCTGCGCGCCGAAGGCATGCTGCCGCCCGAGGGCGACGGCGGCCACGTGCCGCTCGACGCGCCGGTCGCGGTGAAGGAAGCCGTGCTGCCCTTCCACCGGTTCCGTCGCGCCGACGGCTCCGGCGTGGACTCGCTGCTCTCCCCGGAGATGAAGTCCACCGGCGAGGTCATGGGCATCGACGCCGACTTCGGTACCGCGTTCGCCAAGAGCCAGGCCGCCGCCTACGGCTCGCTGCCGACCGAGGGCACCGTGTTCGTCTCGATCGCCAACCGCGACAAGCGCGCCATGGTGTTCCCGATCAAGCGCCTGCACGACCTGGGCTTCCGGATCCTCGCCACCGAGGGCACCGCGGAAACCCTGCGCCGCAACGGCATTCCGTGCGAGCAGGTGCGCAAGCACTCCGACCCGGAAGCCACCGATCCGGCCACCGGCATGCCGGAAGCCTCGATCGTGGAGCAGATCCGCGACGGCGAGATCGACATCGTGTTCAACACCCCCTACGGCAACTCGGGTCCCCGCGTGGACGGCTACGAGATCCGCACCGCCGCGGTGGGCGCGAACATCCCGTGCATCACCACCGTTCAGGGCGCGGCGGCGGCGGTGCAGGGCATCGAGGCCGGCATCAACGGTGGTATCGGGGTGCGCTCGCTGCAGGAACTGCACTCGAAACTGCGTGGCTGACATGACATTCGGTCACCGGTTGCAGCAGGCCATGCGGCAGTTCGGACCCGTGTGCGTCGGCATCGACCCCCACCCCGCCTTGCTGCGGGCGTGGGGGCTCACCGAAGACGTCGACGGGCTCGAGGCTTTCGCCGAGATCTGTGTCGAGGCCTTCGACGGTCGGGTCGCGCTGGTGAAGCCGCAGGTCGCGTTCTTCGAGACCTACGGTTCCGGTGGCATCGCGGTGCTCGAGCGCACCATCTCGGTGCTGCGGGCCTCGGGCACCCTGGTGCTGGCCGATGCCAAGCGTGGCGACATCGGCTCCACGATGGACGCTTATGCGAACGCCTGGCTCGGCGACGGACCCCTGGGTTCGGACGCGGTGACGGTGTCGCCGTATCTCGGTTTCGGGTCCCTCGACCCGGCGCTGAGCCTGGCGCAGGCCAATCACCGTGGCGTGTTCGTGCTCGCGGCGACCTCGAATCCCGAAGGGGCGCAACTGCAACGGATCACCGCCGCGGACGGTCGCACGATCGCGCAGACGATGGTCGACGAGGCCGCGGCCCGCAACGCCGGGTCCGGTTTCGGTTTCGGCTCCGTCGGTGTGGTTGTCGGTGCGACGCTTACCGAGGCACCCGACCTGTCGGCCCTCAACGGCCCGATTCTGATGCCCGGTGTGGGCGCGCAAGGCGGGGGAGCGGACTCCATCCGCGCCCTGGTCTCGGAGGCGAACCTGGCTGCTGTCGTGCCCAACGTGTCCCGCGAGGTTCTCAACGCGGGCCCGTCGGTGACGGCGCTGTGTGACAAGACGGCTCAGCTGCAAGAGGAGTTCGCCTTCCTGCAGGGCTGACGTGACGAGAGGGGCCGGGGCAGCTACGCGCTGCCCCGGCCTCGTCGTTCGGTCACCCCCGGTGTCGGGAGAGACAGTACGTGCCGTGGGCATCGTGGGTGGAATTCGGGGCGGGCGAGTCGTTTGTCGCGCACCGACATTGTTGAACCTGTCCGTGGCGGACGGCGTTCAAGCGAGGCAGTAGGTCGCCGTGACCGTGGCGAACATCGACAGCGCGTCCGACGAGGCCGCGGAGCCGACCACCATCGTCAGCGACCGGCCGTCGGCCGACCGGAACGCGTAGGTGACGTAGCCGAGCAGTTCGCCGCCGTGTCCCCACAGGTCGCCACCACACGGTGGTTCGAAACGCTGCAGGCCGAGCCCGTAGTGGAAACCCATGCCCATCGGTACCGTCTCACGCATCCGGTCCAGCGAGTCGGGGCTCATCAGACGCCCACCGAGCAGTGCCGCGAAGAAGGCGTCGAGATCGGCTGTGGTGGAGATCATTTCGCCTGCGGCCCAGTCCAGTGAGGGGTTCATCTCGGTCACGTCCACCCGGCCGGCACCGTCGATGTCACGGTGTGCGGTGAGGGCGGGCGCGGGGACGCGGCGGTCGTCGCCGGGCACGGTGGTGGCGGTCAACCTCAATGGTGTGAGAACACGGTCGCGGATCTCGTCGCCATAGCGGTGCCCGGTCACGTGCTCGATCAGCAGGCCGAGGGCGATGTAGTTGGTGTTCGAGTACCGGAAGCGGGCGCCCGGTGCGAAATAAGGGTCGTGGCGCACCGCGGTGGCGAGCAGATCACGCGGTGCGTGAGCACGGAACCGGTCATCGCCGCGCCAGCGGTTCGTCGACATGCCCGGCTCTTTCATGTAGTCGTAGAGCCCGCTGGTGTGATTCATCAACTGCCGCACCGTGATCCGCTCTCCGCCGGGAATCGGCTCTGGCAGCTGCGTGGCGATCGAACCGTCCAGCGTGACCCTGCCCTCATCGACGAGTTGCAGCACGACGGTGGCGACGAAGGTCTTGGTGATGCTGCCGATCCGGAACCTGCTGTGCGGTCCCGGCGTGCTCGCCTGCCCCGCCGCGCTGCCTTCGTACTGCCATTCGCGCTGCCGCTCGCCGTCGGAGACTCGTAACACCACATCGGTGTCGTTCCAGCGCGCGGCGGCCTCGACCGTATCCCCGACAACCCGCCACCGTGCCGTCACGAGGACCAGAGCGGCCATCAGCGTGGCCACCAGCACGGTGCCCACAACGACCGCAGAGGCCCGAAACAGTTTCTGTCGCATACCTTTCGACGCTAGGGACGCGTCCGGCCCGCAGCGATGGTGTACGCCCCGCGAGAGGGGTGCGGAAAACCCCACCCCCGAGCTGAGGTCGCACCTTGTAGACCGGGTGGTTGACGCTACTGATCGCGGGGTCCCGGCTACCTAGCGTCGAAAGCATGGATACGACAGGGAATTCGACCGAACTGACCGGCATCGCGGGGTGGGCGGTACAGCTGATGGAACAGCTCGGTGGCTTCGGCGCCGGCCTCGCGATCGCACTCGAGAACCTCTTCCCCCCACTGCCCAGCGAGGTGATCCTGCCCCTGGCCGGCTTCACCGCCAGTCGCGGCCGGTTCGGCCTGGCCGAGGTCCTGCTGTGGACCACCCTGGGCTCGGTGGTCGGCGCGCTCGCCCTCTACGCCCTCGGCGCCGCCCTCGGCCGCGACCGCCTGCGCCGCATCGTCGACCGGCTACCCCTGGTGAGACTGTCCGACCTGGACCGCACCGAGGACTGGTTCGCTCGCCACGGCGACAAGGCGGTCTTCTTCGGCCGGATGATCCCGATCTTCCGCAGCCTGATCTCCATCCCCGCCGGCGTCGAACGCATGCCACTCACCCGCTTCACGGTCCTGACCACGGCGGGCAGTCTGCTGTGGAACGCGGTCTTCGTCCTCGCGGGCTACTTCCTCGGTGAGAACTGGCACGTCGTCGAGACCTATGCCGGTGTGCTGCAGAAGCTGGTGATCGCCGCTGTTCTCGTGGCAGCGACGGTATTCCTCGCCCGCCGCCTGCGTCAGCGGCTGACACGGGAGAATGTCGGACGATGAGAACTACGCACACGCGACTGCCGCCGGTGCACGCGTGCCATCGCGTGCTGGTCACGCAGAATCTCTCGCCGCGGGCGGGCGCCGCCGCTGTGCGTGCCGCACGCCCTCGGCGAACACGATGGACAGCCGCACCTGCGATATCTGCGGCCGATCGATGAAGGGCTTCGCGGGCGATGTGGCTGTGGCACGGAAGAATCGGGTGGTGAGCCCGGCCTCGGTGCGATCGTCACGCTCGGCCGCCGCGATCGTCGGCTATCTGCTCGGCGTGGTCACCGTGCCGCTCGACCTGCTCGGTGTGCTCGCCGCGCCGATTTCGGCGGGCTTCACCGACCGGATCGCCCGCGTCGAACAGCAGCGCCTCATCCGGTTGCTCGGTGTGCGGTCGAGCGGTGTGCCCCGCGGGCCGCGGGCTGCGGGGTATCTGGCGGTCCGCGCGCTCGTCGGGGTGCTCGGTGCGCTGGTGCTGGCCCTGTCGGGGTTGGGGGTCGTCGTCGCGGTGGCCGTGGTCTACGGCGCGTCCACCGGAGCCGCGGTGCCGATCATCGACGCGACCGAACCCGGTCAGGTCACCTGGACGACAGTCGCCGTGCTGGCACTTCCCGGAGCGGTGCTCTGTTTCCTCGCCGTGCAGGGGTTGCTCGGGGTGGTGCGCGCCGAAGCCTGGTGCCTGCGCCGGAGTACGCGCCCAGGGCAGGACGAGCTGGCCCAGCGGGTCGCCCAGCTCACCACCACCCGCGCCGAGGTGGTCGAAGTGATCGATGACGAACGCCGCCGCATCGAACGCGACCTGCACGACGGTGTCCAGCAGCGGGTGGTCGCCCTGTCGATTCTGCTCGGCCGGATGGACCGGACGATCGATGAGAGCGCCCGCGGCGAATTACAGCAGCGTGCGATCTCCGAGACCGGGCACATCCTCGACGAACTGCGCGAAGTCTCCTGGCGGATCTACCCGGCCATGCTCGCCCGCGACGGTCTGCGCGCGGCCCTCGAGGCCCTCGCCGACCGCACACCGATTCCGACTCGGCTGACCGTCGATCTCGACGAACGCCCACCGCGCCCCGCCGAATCGGCCTGCTATTTCACCGCCAGCGAGGCGATCACCAACGCCATCAAGCACTCCGGGGCCACCACCATCGAGGTCGATGTCGAGCGCGACGGCCGGATACTGCGCCTGCGTGTGCGCGACGACGGAAAAGGCGGCGCCGACCCTTCCGGTCACGGCCTGACCGGCATCGCCACCCGCGTCACCGCATCGGACGGCACCATGACGGTGGACAGCCCGTCTGGTGGCCCGACGATCATCACTGTGGAGGTTCCGTGCGCATAACCCTGGCCGAGGATTCAGCGCTACTGCGCGAGAGCCTGGCTCAGCTCCTCACCGCCGAGGGCCACGAGATCGTCGACTCCGTCGGTACCGCCGTCGAACTGCTGGCCGCCGTGCGGATTCGTCCACCGGACTTGGTCATCGCTGACGTCCGGATGCCACCCGACCACGTCGACGAGGGGATCAGAGCGGCCCTGGAAATCCGCCACGATCAGCCGGGCATCGCCATCCTGGTGCTGTCGCAGTACGTCGAGCGCAGACACGCGGCGGAGTTCCTCACCGGCACCGGCGGCATCGGCTACCTGCTCAAGGACCGGGTCGCCGCGATCGGGGCGTTCCTCGATGCCGTCGACCGGGTGGGCGCGGGTGGTACCGCCTTCGACCCGGAAGTGGTCCGCCAGCTCCTTCTGCACAATCGCGCCGACTCGCCACTGCACCGACTCACCGAGCGCGAACGCGAGGTGCTCGAACTCATGGCGCAAGGTCTGAGCAACGCGGCGATCTGCGGGCAGCTCCACGTCACCCGCAGCGCCGTCGAAAAACACATCAACGCGATCTTCACCAAGCTGGACCTCCCGGTCGGCGAGGCACACAACCGGCGGGTTCTCGCCATCCTGCAGCACCTGCGGGCGGGCGCGGCGCAGGGGTGAGGGCTCAGGCCACGACCCGCTCGTTCCTGGCTCGCCACCAGCCGTACGCACCGATGCCGAGCGGTGCCAGCACCGTCAGGAACCCCGACAGCGGCATGAACGCCAGGCCGGACACCGTGACCGCGCCGAGCGCGAGCAGCACCGCGCCCGGCACGTACCCCAACGCGCGCTCCAGCGCGATCATCGCGATGCCGAAACCGATGCTGACCACGCCGAACTCGGTGAACCAGAAGGTGAGCTCGACATCGTGATCGGCGGCGAAGAACAACGCGATGCCGAGGCCGGTATGGGCGGTGCCGATGAAGGTGAGCAGCGCACCGGCAAGCGGGAATCTAGTTCTTGAATTCATATTCATAAACTGTGCCACTAGGCTGATCCGGTGGCAAGACCCCGCCTTTTCACCGACGATCAGGTGCTCGACGCGGCTCGCGACCTGCTCGCCGACCCGGCGATCACCCGCCCCGCCATCACGGCGATCGGCACTGCGGCAGGCGTGCACTCGGGGTCGATCTATGTGCGTTTCGCCTCACGTGACGAACTGCTCGCCCGCCTGTGGTTGCGGTCGATCCGCCGGTTCCACGAGGGCTTCATCACGGCACTGACCGGCCCCGCGCCGCTGCTGTCCGCCGCCACGTTCCTGCCGCGCTATTGCCGCGCGCACCCCACCGAGGCGCGGGCGATGAAGATGTTCCATCGCGACGAACTCCTCGAGGTGGGCGCCGAGGATCTGCGGTCCGCGATCGCCGGCGTCAACGACGGGATGAACGCCGCCCTGCGGACTGCCGTTGTGACCGAATTCGGGATCGCCGACGACCGATCGCTGGCCATCGCGGGCGCCGCCGTGAAGGCGATTCCGTACGGACTTGTCCGCGATTACGTCGCCCGCGCCACCCCGATTCCGGACTGGATCGACGAGGTCGTGGCGACCGCGTCGGGTGCGGTTCTCGACGAGTTTCGCGCCCGATCTTGACGACACGCTGTGCGAAATCGTGCGACACGCGGGCTTTTTCAGGAAACCCGCTGGTCGCGCGCCACCGGGTTTGCCAGGGCGGCACCAGGCCCTCACGCTACCTGGTGGCTATCATCGCCCATATCGGGATAACCGCAGGTGGGGATGCATTTCAGTGATTCGGCTGTACGATCGAGACGGTGGAATCAGCCGTCACCGCATCGGGTCCGCGCGCGCCATACGGCATTCGTAATCCTGCCCTGACCTGGGGGTCGGGTTCGCAATCGGCGCGCACCGTGGGTACGGTCGCACAGACCGTCCGGGTAACCGGCGGTAGATCTGGCAATGAACGATGAGACGGAGGAACCCGTGGCCCTTCCCCAGCTGACTGATGAGCAGCGCGCCGCTGCTCTGGAGAAGGCGGCTGCCGCTCGCCGCGCTCGGGCAGAGCTCAAGGAGCGCCTGAAGCGCGGTGGAACGAACCTGAAGCAGGTCCTCACCGATGCCGAGTCCGATGAGATTCTCGGCAAGATGAAGGTTTCTGCGCTGCTCGAGGCTCTGCCGAAGGTGGGCAAGGTCAAGGCGGCGGAGATCATGACCGAGCTGGAGATCGCGCCTACGCGTCGTCTCCGTGGTCTCGGTGCCCGGCAGCGCGCCGCGCTGCTCACCCGCTTCGACTTCGACGCCTAAAGTCTGGTGGACAAAAACACGCGGAAGGGCCGGCTGGTAGTACTGGTCGGCCCCTCGGCTGTGGGTAAATCCACGGTCGTGCGGTGCGTGCGGGAACGCCTGCCCGAATTGGTCTTCAGTGTGTCGGCCACGACGCGGGACCCACGTCCCGGCGAGGTCGACGGTCTCGATTACCGCTTCGTTTCCCGAGTCGAGTTCGACGCCATGATCGCGGCGGACGAATTGCTCGAATGGGCAGACATCCATGGGGGGTTGCAGCGATCGGGCACCCCCGCCGCCCCGGTGCGCGAAGCGCTGGCGAGCGGACTTTCAGTACTGATCGAAGTCGACCTGGCCGGTGCACGGTCGGTCCGGCAGGCGATGCCGGAAGCGCTGCTGGTGTTTCTCGCGCCGCCGAGCTGGGAAGAACTGGTCTCGCGGCTGCGTTCGCGCGGCACCGAGACGCCCGAGGTGATCGAGCGCAGGCTCGAGACGGCCCGGGTCGAATTGGCGGCCTGTGACGAGTTCGACACGGTCATCGTGAACAGCGAGGTAACGACCGCTTGTGAGCAGTTGGTATCGTTGTTCGTTAGCACAAATTCGAGTTCTTGACCCACTAACCCGCAGGAGTCACCCCTAGTGAGCACGGACATCACCGCAGTACCCGCGTACGACACTCCGATCGGCCTCACCAACCCCCCGATCGACGAGCTGCTCGACCGCACGTCCTCCAAGTACGCCCTGGTGATCTACGCGGCCAAGCGCGCCCGTCAGATCAACGATTACTACAACCAGCTCGGTGACGGCATCCTCGAGTACGTCGGCCCGCTCGTCGAGCCGGGTCTGCAGGAGAAGCCGCTGTCGGTCGCCATGCGCGAAATCCACTCCGACCTGCTCGAACACACCGAGGGCGAGTGACAATCTCTAGTCCGGAGGCGTAGAAGACCATGCGGATCGTCGTCGGGGTCGGCGGGGGCATCGCCGCCTACAAGGCGTGTGCCCTCGTTCGCCGTTTCACCGAGACCGGACACCAGGTGCGGGTTATTCCCACCGAGTCGGCTCTGCAGTTCGTCGGTAAGGCGACTTTCGAGGCGCTGTCCGGTCAGCCGGTGCACACCACGGTGTTCGCCGACGTGCCCGAGGTGCCGCATGTCCGGATCGGCCAGGAGGCCGATCTCGTGGTCATCGCCCCCGCCACCGCGGATCTGATGGCGCGCGCCGCACAGGGGCGCGCCGACGATCTGCTCACCGCCACCTTGCTGACGGCCCGATGTCCGGTGCTGTTCGCGCCCGCGATGCACACCGAGATGTGGGAGCATCCGGCGACGGTGGCCAATGTCGCGACCTTGCGCGCGCACGGCGCCAACGTGATGTCACCCGCCTCGGGTCGGCTCACCGGCACCGATACGGGTCCGGGACGGCTGCCCGAACCGGAGGAGATCTTCGGTCTGGCCTCGCTGCTGCTCGAACGTGCCGACGCGCTGCCTCGCGACCTGACCGGTCGCCGCGTGGTGATCACCGCCGGTGGTACGAGGGAACCCCTCGACCCGGTGCGCTTCCTCGGCAACCGCAGCTCCGGCAAGCAGGGCTACGCCCTGGCCAGGGTCGCCGCCCAGCGTGGCGCCCAGGTGACACTGATCGCGGGCAACACGATCGAGCTCGCACCGCCCGCCGCGGTCGAACTGGTCCACATCACCACCGCCGACCAGCTCAAGACCGCGGTCGACAAGCACGCGCTCGGCGCCGATGCGGTGATCATGGCGGCCGCGGTCGCCGATTTCCGTCCGACACACGTGGCGGCCGCGAAGATCAAGAAGGGCGCCGACGAACCCGACGTGATCCCGCTGACCAAGAACGAGGACATCCTCGCCGGCTTGGTCGACGCCCGCACCGAGGGACGGCTCGCCGGTACCGCGATCGTCGGTTTCGCCGCCGAGACCGGTGACGACAACGGCGACGTGCTCACCCACGCGCGCGCGAAACTGGCGCGCAAGGGCTGCGATCTGCTCGTGGTCAACGCGGTCGGCGAGGGCAAGGCGTTCGAGGTCGACACCAACGACGGCTGGTTGCTCGGCGCCGACGGCACCGAACAGGCCCTCGATCACGGGTCGAAGGCGCTGCTGGCCAGCCGGGTGCTCGACGCGCTGATCCCGTTGCTGCCCTGACCGGGGAGTTCGCGTCGATTTCGCGCCAAAAGAGTTGCGCGGCAACGTGGGTCGCGCAGTCTACCGTCCGCGCGGGTGTTCGCGGTGTGGCTTGATACTTACCCGCCACCATGTCGGTGGTTTGGAATAGTCTTGATGAGAAGGGTTGCGCGGTAGCACCGAGAAGTTACCGTCACAAGCCGAACGAGTTACCCGTTGAGGGAGAGGGAATAACTGTGCGTACGACAGGTAGTCGGCTATTCACCAGTGAGTCCGTGACCGAAGGTCATCCGGACAAGATCTGTGACGCGATCAGCGATTCCATCCTCGACGCATTGCTCGCGGAGGACCCGAGCAGCCGGGTCGCGGTGGAAACCATGGTCACCACCGGGCAGGTCCATGTCGCGGGCGAGGTCACCACCTCTGCCTACGCCGACATCCCGCGGATCGTGCGCGAGAAGGTCCTCGAGATCGGATACGACTCCTCCGCAAAGGGATTCGACGGCAACTCCTGCGGTGTCAACATCGCGATCGGTGCCCAGTCGCCCGATATCGCCCAGGGTGTCGACACCTCGCACGAGGCGCGCGTCGGCGGCTCCGACGATGCGATCGAGCGCCAGGGCGCCGGCGACCAGGGCCTGATGTTCGGCTACGCCACCATCGACACGCCCGAGCTGATGCCGCTGCCGATCGCGCTCGCGCACCGGCTCTCGCGCAAGCTCACCGAGGTCCGCAAGTCGGGCGTGCTGCCCTACCTGCGTCCCGACGGCAAGACCCAGGTCACCATCGAATACGACGGTGACCGGCCGGTCCGCCTGGACACGGTCGTCATCTCGACCCAGCACGCCGCCGATATCGACCTGGACAACCTGCTTGCCCCCGATATCCGCGAAAAGGTCGTCGACGCTGTCATCGGCGATCTGAACCTGCCCAGCCTCGACACCTCCGATATCCGTCTGCTGGTCAACCCCACCGGCAAGTTCGTCCTCGGTGGGCCGATGGGCGACGCCGGCCTGACCGGCCGCAAGATCATCGTCGACACCTACGGCGGCATGGCCCGCCACGGTGGCGGCGCGTTCTCCGGCAAGGATCCGTCGAAGGTCGACCGCTCGGCCGCCTACGCGATGCGCTGGGTCGCCAAGAACGTGGTGGCCGCGGGTCTGGCGGATCGCGTCGAGGTGCAGGTCGCGTACGCGATCGGCAAGTCGGCCCCCGTCGGTCTGTTCGTCGAGACCTTCGGCACCGAGAAGATCGACCCGACCAAGATCTCCGTCGCCATCTCCGAGGTCTTCGACCTGCGTCCGGGCGCGATCATCCGCGACCTGGACCTGCTGCGCCCGATCTACGCGCCGACCGCGGCCTACGGACACTTCGGCCGCACCGATGTCGACCTGCCCTGGGAGCACACGGACCGCGCCGACAAGCTGCGCGCGGCCGTCGGCCTGTAGTAGTCACGGACCGCGTGACAGCGGACGATTCATCGACAGCAGCGGGACACCCCATCGCGAGGGTGCTCCCGCTGTTGTCGCCTGCCCACCTGGACCGGGACTTCGATTACCTCGTCCCCGCTGAACTGGACGAGATCGCGCAGCCGGGCGTGCGCGTGCGCGTTCGGTTCGCCGGTCGCCTCGTCGACGGTTACCTCCTGGAGCGTCTCCCGCGCAGCGACCACAACGGCAAGATGCTGCCGCTGGAACGAGTCGTCTCCGCGGAACGTGTCCTCACCCCGGAAATTCTGCGACTGGCCACTGCTGTCGCCGCCCGTTACGCCGGGACTCGCGCGGATGTCCTTCGCCTGGCGATACCCCCGCGTCATGCCCGCACCGAAACCGGCGGTGCGAAGAAGGCCGATGTCGTGAAGAAGCCGGCGGGTTCGGCGACGCAGATTGTCGATACTACCGATGATTCGACGTTCGAGCCGGCAGGGTCACCCGCCGTCGATGAGCAAGGCACGGGCGACTCGGCGCCGGAAGGGGTTGAGGGTGAGCATGTTTCGCGCTCGACTGCGGTGGCCGACTCGACTGGTGAGGGTGCCTCGACTGGTGTGAACAGCTCCACCGGCGCGGACGGCTCGGCCTCGGCGGGTTCTGGCGACGTCGGCGATTCGACCACGGAGGTCGGCGGGGCAGCAGCGGGCGGGTCGGATTCGCCGTCCCCGGGGGTCGAGGTCGATCGCATGCCCAGTGTCGAGGTCGACGCGTCAGCGTGGGGTCGGTACGCGCACGGCATGGGCTTCGTCGGCGCACTGGCGCAGGGTAGGGGGGTGCGGGCGGCGTGGCAGGCCTTGCCGGGGGAGGACTGGGCGGCGCGGCTGGCGGAGCTGGCGGCGACCGTGGTGGCGGCCGGGCGCAGCGCGGTGTTGATGGTGCCGGATCAGCGGGACCTCGATCGATTGCTCGCCGAATGTGTTGCGCTGGTGGGGGATCAGGCTGTCGGGTTGTCTGCCGGGTTGGGGCCTGCGGCGCGGTATCGGCGGTGGTTGGCGGTATTGCGGGGGCAGGCTCGGATCGTGGTGGGAACTCGGGCGGCGGTGTTCGCGCCCGCACGGGATCTCGGGTTGATCGCGATGTGGGACGACGGCGACGACACCTACGCCGAGCCGCGGTCGCCGTATCCGCATGCTCGTGAGGTGGCGATGTTGCGGGCGCACGAGACGGGGGCCGCGTTCGTCGCCGCCGGGTTCGCGCGGACGGCCGAGATCCAGGCGGTCGTCGAATCCGGTTGGGCACGTGACCTTCTCGCGGAACGTCACGTGTTGCGAGAGGTGACGCCCAGGATCAGCGCGCCGGGCGACAGTGATTTCGCGCTGGAGCGGGATGCGCTGGCGCGGTCGGTGCGGATGCCCGGTGTGGCGTTCGCCGCGGCGCGGTCCGCGATCAAGGAGAACGTGGCGGTGCTGGTTCAGGTGCCGCGGCGCGGGTATGTCCCGTCGCTGGCCTGCGCGAAGTGCCGGACGCCCGCACGGTGCCGGCACTGCAACGGTCCGTTGGCGTTGCCGCACGCCACCCATGGTGAAGCGGCCAGTCCGCAGTGCAAGTGGTGTGGGATCACCGAGGCCGCGTTTCGCTGTCAGGCGTGTGGTGCGCGAGCGCTGCGCGCGACGGTGATCGGGGCGGCTCGGACCGCCGAGGAACTCGGGCGTGCGTTCTCGGGGGTGCCGATTCGGACCTCGGGAGGCGGGGAGGTACTCGACACTGTCGAACCCGGCGCCCAGGTGGTCGTCGCGACGGTGGGCGCCGAGCCTCTCGTTCCCGGCGGCTACGGGGTGGCGCTGTTGCTGGACGGATGGGCCCTGCTCGGCCGCGCGGACCTGCGCGCGGGCGAGGACACCCTGCGCCGCTGGATGGGTGCCGCCGCCCTGGTCCGCCCGCGCGGCCAGGTGATCGTGATGGCCGAGCCCTCCCTGCCGACCGTGCAGGCGCTGGTCCGCTGGGACCCGGTCAACCACGCCGCGGCCGAACTCGACGCCAGGGCCGAAGTCGGGTTTCCGCCCGCGATCCGGCTGGCGGCCGTCGACGGGACGACCGATTCGATCGCCGAACTACTCGAAGCCGCCGCTCTTCCTGACGGCACCGAGATCCTCGGCCCCGTCCCGTTGCCACCCACTGCGCGTAAACCGTTCTCGGGCACTGACTCTCCGGCCGAAGTCGAGCGGATGTTGTTGCGTGTCGCCCGGTCCGACGGTGCTCCGCTCGCCCGCGCGTTGACCGCCGCGCAGGCGGTGCGGAGCACGCATCGGTCCGATGCGCCGCTGCGGGTGCAGATAGACCCGGTCGATATCGGGTGATCGGCCTGCTCGGCGGTGGCCGATCCGGTCAGGTATGCGCGCGGCTGAGGGAGGCTCTCCGTCTCCGTGCGCGTCAGGCGTACATCTCCCGATGGCGTTGTGCCCACTGGGTGTACGAGGTGGCTGGGCGGCCGAGAACACGGTCGATGTCGTGGCTGACCTGCTGTTCTTCGGGGGTCGGGGTGCCGAGGATGGTCAGGGTGTGGTCGGCAACCGGTTCGGGCATGAAGCGGAGCATGTTCTGTTTGGCCTGTTCCGGGGTGAGTTCTACGAAGGCGATCGGGGTACCGACCGCTGCGGCCAGTGCCGCGGCCTGGTCACGCGGGGTGATGACGGCTGGGCCGGTCAGGGTGTAGGCGTGGGCGTGGTGGCCCGCTTCGAGCAGCGTCGCGGCAGCCACGGCGGCGATGTCGGCGGGGTCGACGGCGGGCAGGCCGACGTCGCCGAAGGGCGCGGGGACGATGCGTTGGGTGCGAATCGGTTCGATCCAGGCGAAGGTGTTGGAGAAGAACGCACCCGGACGCAGCGCGGTCCACTCGAGGCCGGATTCGGCCAACGCCTGTTCGAACGCGATGGTTCTGGCGTAGCCGTCGGAGTGCTGGCGGGTCACCGCACCCTGTGACGATACGAAGACGACCCGGCGCACGCCCGCGTCGGCGGCGGTTTTCAGCACAAGGGCCGGTTCGGGGCCGGTCATCAGTTGCTCGCCGGTGACGAGCAGGAACAGTGCCTCGGCACCCTCGAGCGCGGGGGAGAGGCTGTCGAGATCGCCCAGGTCGGCGACCGCGTGCTCGACACCCGCGGGCAGGGAGACGGGGCGAGTGCCTCGGGAGACGGCCCTGACCCGCTCGCCCGCGTCGGCGAGGAGACCGACCAGGGTGCTGCCGATATTGCCGGTTGCTCCGGTGACGACAATCATGCGAATCCTTAGTTAGTTGGCTGACTGACTTGCTGGACAGAACGTATCCCATCGGCAGCCCACTGTCTATAGTTAGTTGTATGACTAAATCGGACGCGCAGGTCAGCCCACAGATCGGGAAGCGGGAACGCCTGGTTCAGGCGGCGATGCGCGTTTTCTACCAGCAGGGCATCGAGAAGACGACGATCGCGGATATCGCACGCGAGGCCGACGTGCCGGTCGGCAATGTCTACTACTACTTCAAGACCAAGGATCAGTTCATCGCCGCGGTCATCGAGCTGCACGCGCAGGTGCTGGCGGGCGCGGTCACCGAGCTCGCGGAGCTGCCGGGCCCTGCCGAGAAACTGAAGGCGATGGTGCGCAGCTGGGTCGACCAGCGGGAGATGGCGGCGAGGTTCGGTTGCCCGACCGGTTCACTCGCCGCCGAACTGGACAAGCGCGAGGATGCCTTCGGTGGGGAACCGGCACGGGTGATCGGGCTACTCGTGGAGTGGGCACGCGAGCAGTTCGCCGAGCTGGGCCGCGCCGATGCCGACGAACTCGCGATCGCGTTCGTCGCCGCGTACCAGGGAATCTCGTTGCTCACCAACACCTTCCGCGACCCGGACCTGATGGTCACCGAGGGGGCGCGCCTGCAGCGATGGATCGACGAGCTGGCCCGGAAGTAGGGGCGCGTTCTGCCGAGCACTTCGATGGGCTCGGCAGAACGCCTGGTCAGGTGGCTTGGATCAGGATGCGACGGCTACCGACGCGCTGATGGCGGTCATCAGCTCGTCGATGTTGTCGTGCAGGGCGCGGGTGGCGATCGGGTCGAGCATGGCCGCCAGACTCGGCATGCCGAGATCGAAATCGGCGTCGAAGCTCACCACGGCGTCGGCGCCGTCGGCGGCCACCTCCCAGCGGCCCTCGAAGGCGACCAGATCGCCGGCGACCTGGACGAACGAGTAGGTGCGGGCCGCGGTGTCGAACAGGTCGCGTTCGGTCCAGCGCAGCGAGCCGTCACGGAAACGGACCTCCCAGTCGCTGGTGGCGGCGCCACCGTCGGCATCCCAGGTCACCTCGACCTGCTGCACACCGTCGGCGATGTGGGGGTAGCTGTCGAGATCCTTGAGCTGAGCGAAAACCGTGTCGGCGTCGATGTTCTCGATGCGTCGGCTGAGCGAAACAGTAGGCATGGCAGAACTCCTGTGATCAGACGTGAGCGAGTAGTGCGGTGAGTGCGTTGTCGAGTGCGACCAGGACGGTGCGCTCCTGGTCGTCGGTGAGCACGGCGGGCGGGGTGAGCCGCACGACCGCGCTCGCGCCGAGTGAGTGATTGACGATCACCCCGTGCGCGAGCAGGTCGGTGACCAGCTCGGCGGCCAGATCGGGTCGGGTGAACTCGATGCCGATGAGCAGACCGCGACCGCGTACCTCGCGGACGGTGCGGCCCACATACTGCGCGCACAGGTCACCGACCGTGGCGAGCATCCGCTCACCCAGTTCCGCCGCGCGTGCGGCGGTGTCACCGGCGACGAGCGCACCGACCGTGGCGATCACCGCCGCCGAGGCCAGCGGTGACCCGCCGAAGGTCGACGAGTGCAGGGTCGGGTCATCGGCGAAGGGCCGAAACGCGGTCGCGGTGGCGAGCACCGCCGACACCGGAACCACTCCGCCGGACAGTGCCTTGCCCACCAACAGTACATCGGGGCAATCGATCTCAGGCTGATGTGCCCACATCGTGCCGGTGCGGCCGAGGCCGGTCTGGATCTCGTCCACGATCAGGAACGCGTCGTTGGCCCGGCACAACCGCTGCACGGCGGCGAGATAACCCGGCGGCGGGATCACGACGCCACCCTCACCCTGGATCGGCTCCAGAATGACCGCACCGCGCCCCTCGGCCGCGACGAGCTCGGCCTCGAGTGCCGAGATGTCGCCGTAGGGAATCGCGGTGGCGGACAGCAACGGCTGAAAACGCTGCTGGTACTCCGGCTTCGGCGTCACCGCCAGCGCGCCGGTGGTCTTGCCGTGGTACCCACCGAGCATGGTGATCAGCCGGTCCTTGCCGTGTGCCCGGGCGATCTTGAGCCCGAGCTCGGTGGCCTCGGCGCCGGAATTGAGGAACGCGACGGACTCGAGCGCCTCCGGCGCGATCGAGACCAGCGCCCGTGCGGCCTCGGCGACCTTGGGCTCCAGCAACAGCCGGGTCGCGAGAGGATGCGTGCGCACCTGCTCGACCACCGCGGCCACCACCGGTTCGGGGCAGTGCCCGAGCAGGAACACCGCGTACCCGCCACAATCGATGAAGGAACGGCCGTCGGCGGTCTCGACGATCGCGCCGTGCGAGGCCACTTCGACTGGTGCGCTGACGAATTCGGCCAGGGCCGCGCGCCCACGACCCAGATGCGCCCGATACAGTTCGACGATCTCGGCGCGTTCGATGGTCATGCTGTCTCCATTCGGCATGCTCGGGCTCCCTCCGTGGTTACGCAGGCTGCCGCCTTCGGGCGCTGACCGCTCATGCCGCTACCGTCTCGGGTAGCCAGTACGCGCGCACGGTGCGGGTCAGCAGATCGCGCGCGGTGTCCAGGCTCGGCTGGATGCCGACGAACGGGCCGGTGCCGAGGCTGGATTCGAACGGCGCGTCGGTGAACAGCGATGCCATGGCGAGCAGATTGTCGAACTTCTTGCGTGCCTTGGCATCGAGCACATCGCCGAGCATCGGCAGGATCAACCGCTGCACCGCCTCGATCTGGAAGTAGCGCGGGCTGTCGAGCTCGGTGCCCTCGGCGCGGTAGAGCTCACGGCACAGCTCGACGATCGCGCCGGTCTCGATGGCGTGCTCACCGGCGGTGAGCCAGTACTCCGAGCCGTCGGTATCGGCGGTGGCGAGGCGGGCCAGTGCCGACGCGACGACATCCTGGGCGAGGAAGTCGACCTGGGCGGTGTCGCTGAACGGCACGAACGGCAGCGCGCCCTTCACATAGGCGCCGAGGAAGGTGTGCAGGCCCTGGTGGCGAATGATCTGCCCGGTCGCCGAATCGCCCATGAGCAGCGACGGACGGGCGATCACATAGGGCACGCCCGACCCGCGCACCGCCGCTTCGCCGTCGATCTTGGACCGCAGGTACATGTCGCGACCGTCGGCACATCCGGTGCCCGTGACGACCAGCGCCGACTCGGCGCGGGCGACGAACGACGAACTGGTGTGCACCAGATCGGCGCCGGCGACCTCGCAGAACCGCAACACATTGCGCGTGCCGTTCACGTTGATCGAGCGGATGGTCTCTTCGTCGCGGTTGAAGTCGACCATGGCCGCCACGTGGATCACCCGGTCGACCTCGTCGGCGATGCGCTGGTAGTCGTCGCCGAGACCGAGATCGGGCTGACGGATATCGCCGCTGAGCCAGGTGACACCGGGACGCGCGGCCCCGGTCTTGCTGTGGCCGACAGCGTAGATGCGATGGCCGGGCAGTAGTTCGACCAGTGCGCCGCCGATAACGCCGGACGCGCCGGTGATCAGGAAAGTGGACTCACGGTTGATGCTCATGTTCCCTCCACTCCGGGGGCGGGGATCGAACGAATTCGTCGCGCACCCGGTAGTAGTTCGGTGGACCCGAGAAGCGGATGTGTTACGCCGTTGTGACCTCCGCGAAATCCAAAGTAGCCCAATGAATTTCGATTTCCGGTGACGTCCAGGTGAACTCGGAGAGGCGATCGGGCCATTTCCCGGTGCGATCGCGAAACATGTGATCAGCGCCGTCGGAAGCTGTAAAAGCCCACGTCAACGGCGCCCGGCACGAAACTCGCCGGGCGTCGTCGACGCGGGTGAAATCCGGTCAGGCCGTGACGATTTCACGCTCCGGTCGGATTTCGGTCACCTTCGGCAGCGACTCTCCCTCGATGTCGACATGGGGCAGCAACCGCTCCAGCGGCCCCGGCAACCACCACGCCCAGCGGCCGAGCAGTGCCATCACCGCGGGGATCAGGGTCATCCGCACGACCAGTGCGTCGAACAACACGCCAACGCCCATGGCGAAGCCGATCGGACCGATCATGATGTTGTGGCTGAACAGGAATCCGGCGAAGACCGCGATCATGATCACCGCCGCCGCCGCGACCACGCGCACACTGTGGGCGTAACCGGTGCGTACCGCGGTGAGCGCTGAACCGTCCCCGGTGACGTAGGCCTCGCGCATCCGCGACACCAGGAACACCTGGTAGTCCATCGCCAGCCCGAACAGCACGCCGATCAGCAGAATCGGCAGGAACGCCAGGATCGGTGCCGGGTGGTGCACATTGAGGACCGAGCCCAGCCACCCCCACTGATAGACCGCCGTGGTCGCGCCGAGCGCCGCGGCCAGGGAGAGCAGGAAGCCCAGCGCCGCGGTGAGCGGAACCAGCAGTGAACGGAACGCCAGCATCAGCAGCGTCAGGGCCAGGCCGACGACGACGATCAAGAACGGTGCCAACGCGGCGGAGAGCTTGCGCGCCACGTCGATCGCGATCACCGTCTCGCCGGTCAGATGGAGGGTCGCACCGTGTTCGGCCCGCAGGTCGGCCCCGCCGCGCCGGATCGACTTCACCAGGGTGGCAGTGTCTTCCGAGCTGGGCTCGGTGGTCGGGACGACCACGAACTGAGCGGTGTCCGCGCCCGCGTTGACCTCGGGTGGCAACGTCATCGCGACGCCGGGCAGCGCGGTGATCTGCTCGATCGCGGCCTGGGTCTGTGCTTGGATGCGGCTCGGTTCACCCTGCACCACCGCCACGAGTGGCCCGTTCAGTCCTGGTGTGTAGGCCTCGGCGAGCAGATCGTAGGACTGCCGCGCGACGGTATCGGTCGGTTCCTGGCCCGCGTTGGGCAGGCCGAGGCGCAGGCCGAGGGCAGGCAGTGCGACGACCGCGAGCACGCCGATTCCCGCCAACAGGGTGAGGATCGGTCGCTTGGTCACGGTGTCGCCCCAGCGGTTGGGCCGCTGTGACGCCTCGATCGAGGCCAAGCCTCGCCCGCGCGGAGTCAATCGCTCGCCGGCGAAGCCGAGAAGCGCGGGCAGCAGCGTAATCGCCAGCAGCACAACGACTCCGACGCTGGCTGCCGCTGCCAGGCCCATGCCGGTGAGGAACGGTATTCGGGCGATCGCCAAGCCACACAGGGCGATCAGCACGGTGGCACCGGCGAAAACGACCGCGCTGCCTGCCGTTCCGATGGACCGCGCCGCCGATTCGCGCACCGGCATCGCCTCGGCCAGTTGCTGACGATGCCGCGACACGATGAACAGCGTGTAGTCGATACCGACCGCCAAACCGAGCATCAGCGACAGCGCCAACGTGGCCGACGACGCGTCGAACAGCGTGGAGGCCGCGACCACGCCACCGGTGCCGATGCCCACTCCGACCAGCGCGAGTAGCAACGGCAACCCCGCGGCGAGGAGTGAACCGAAGGTGATGACCAGCACGGCCATCGCGATCGCCACACCGACCGCCTCGGACGGTCCGACGAACGAGGCCTCGGTGTAGAACGGCCCGCCGGTGAGCATCGGCCGCAGCCCCTGCGCGCTCAACCGGTTGCGGACCGTCTCCACGGACTGCTTCGCGGTCGGGTTCACCGGGGTGGCGAAGGAGATGTCGACGAAGGTGACGTCGCCCTTCTCGGACACCGCGAACACGGCCGGGGTGACGCCGTCGATGCCAGGTGTGCCGCTCAGTGTCGCGAGTTCGGCATCGATCTGGGTCAGCGGCAGCGGTTTGCCGTCGGGAGCCCGCACGACGAGCCGGGCGGGCGCTTCGCCCTGCGTGGTCGGTGCGCCCTTGCCGAAGCTGTCCTTCAGCACGATCTGGGCGCGGTCGGATTCGGTGCCGGGAATGTCGAACCGATCGGAAACCCTGGCGCCCAAGGTGATTCCGACGAGTGCGACGGCAGTGGCGATGAGTGACCACACGGCGACCACCCACCACGGATTGCGAAAACAGAGATCGCCGAGGCGATAGAGAGCCCGCGCCATGGTTACCCCTCCAGGGTATTTAACCTACAACTGGCTGATTACCTACACGTGTAGGATAAGCCCGGTCGCCCGGCGGACGTCAACGTGTCGCGCGACACAGGGACCCATGGATGTGAAGGTGGAGATGTGATTCGAACGCAGCCGGCCGGGCGCAAGCCGACCTCCGACGATCCGCGGGTCCTGCGCAGCCGGAGTCTGCTCCAGGACGCGATCCTCGGGCTCGGGCTCGAAGGCCCGGTCGACGGCATCGCCATCTCCGACATCACCGGCCGGGCGGGCGTGAGTCGCAGCACGTTCTACGACCACTACACCGACAAGGAGACGTTGCTCGCCGACGCGATCGAACGGCACGCGCTCGACGCGGGTATTTCGCTGCGCGAGGGCGGGTTCGACGACGGTCTACCCGACCAGCCGCCGCAATTCCTGGTCGGCTACGTCCAGCATATCGCCGACCACGCCCAGCTCTACCGGAATGTGCTGGGCGCGCACGGGTCAGCCGCAGTACACGCGCGACTGACCCGGCGGATCGCGACCATCCTGGCCGACGGCATCCGACTGCTCGGCGAGCACGCGCCGGTGGTCTCGGGCGTGCCGATCGAGGTCGACGCGGCGGCGCTGGCGGGCGCGATGCTCGCGGTGCTCACCCACTGGCTCGAGAATTTGCCCGAGACGCCGCCGCCGGTTGTCGCGGAATGGATCTGGGAGATTCTCACCCGGGAATGAGGTGTGCTCCGGTGTCGAGCAGGGTGTGGACTTCGGTGGCGGCGCGTTCGCCCGAGGTGAGCGCGCCGTCCATGTAGCCGTTCCATACTGTCGCGGATTCCGCTCCTGCCCAATGGATTCGGCCGATCGGGACGCGCACGGTGTCGTGGTAGGCGGTCCAGGCGCCGGGTGGCAGATAGCCGCCGTAGCAGCCCCTCGACCACTCCTCCTGGCTCCAGTCCTTCTCCACGAACTGTTCGGGTTCGGCGGCCGCGGGCCCGAAGTGGCGGGCGAAACACGCGAGCACCTCGGCCTTGCGTTCGGCGGCGGGGAGTTGCCCGAGCCGCCGGGCATGGCCCGCCTCGAGGAAGCCGAGCAGTACGCCCTTGCTGCCGTCGGGCGGTGAGTTGTCATAACAGAGTTTCACCGGGCCGACGTCGCTGGTCGCCTGGCCGTTGAGCCCGTCGCGGCGCCAGAACGGCTCGGCGTACACGGCCATGCATTTCACGACCGAGCCCTGAATGTAGCGCTGCGTCAACTGGTCTCGGTGCCCCGGCAGTGGCGGGTCGTAGCTGATCCGGTTGGTCAGGGTCGGTGGGATGGCCACGATCACCGCGCTCGCGCGGACCGTGCGACGGTCGGCGACCACGGTGACGTCGTAGTCGGTGGTCTCGATGCGCCGCACCGGCGCGGAGAGTTCGACCACGTCGCCGAGATCCTCGGCCATCCGCTGCGCGATGCGCTGCGAGCCGCCGACGATGCGCCACTGCTGGGCCCCGTCGACGGTGGAGATCAGCCGGTCGATGCCGCCGCCGGAGTGCAGGTAGAACAGGAAGTGCAGCAGCGAGATGTCGGCCGGTTCGGCCGCGAATACCGCCTGGCAGACCAGCGCGCACACCTCGCGCGCGCCCTTCGTGCGGACATTGCGGCGCAACCAGCTGTCGAAAGTCTGTGCGTCCCATACGGATGCGCGCCGGGCGGTCCAGGGCGCGTCGAGCGGCACCGTCCTGGCCATTCGGTCCAGGCGCACCTGGGCTTGGGCGACATCGGCCAGCACCACCGGGCGCAGGGGTGGGATCGTGCCGCGATAGCGCTTGGTGCGGCCGCCGAATTCGACCTGGGCCAGGCCCTCGTTGTAGGTGGCGTGCCTGCTCAGTCCGAGTTCATCGATCAGGGCGAGCACGCGATCCTGCGTCGGGCCGACCCACTGGCCGCCGACCTCCACGACATTGCCGTCACCGATGGATTCGTTGAGCGTGCGCCCACCGACCCGGTCGCGGGCCTCGAGCACCAGGACGCGATGGCCCTTGGCGGTGAGCTCTCGCGCGGCGACCAGCCCGGCGAGTCCGGCCCCCACCACGACAACGTCATAAACATCGGTACCCGTCACGTCGACCCTCCGGTGAACTTCGACTGAACGCTTGTCCAGTTCAAGCCTAGGCCGCGGGCTGTTTCGCCGGGGTGAAATGCGAAAGGAGTCGGCGCGTCGGGCGTCGTGTCGCCTCGGGGCGTTCGGCGATATCTGCCGCGGTGCGGGCCGAAGGGCAGGGCTGGGTCCGACGCGAATTCAGATCACTCCTTGCATTCGATGCATTGCCGATATATCGTCGATATTGTCAAGAACAACGAGAGAGCCTGAGGAGGCTGTCATGCAGAACCAAGAACAACGAGAATTCGGACACTTCCGGCGCGGTCGCGGACCGGGCCCCCGGGAATTCGGTCCCGACCGCCAGCAGTTCCGCCACGGCGGACGTCATGGCCACGGCCCCGAGTTCGGACCCGGCTTCGGCCCAGGTTTCGGACCGGGCTTCGGTCCCGGCTTCGGCCGGGGACGCGGCCGCGGCGGCCGTGGCAGGCGCGGTGACGTGCGGGCCGCCGTGCTGCTGCTGCTCGTCGAGCGCCCCATGCACGGCTACGAACTGATCCAGCAGATCCGCGAGCGCAGCGACGATGTCTGGCGCCCCAGCCCGGGGTCCATCTACCCGGCGTTGGCCCAGCTCGAGGACGAGGGCCTGGTGCTCATCGAGAAGGTGGCCGGTCGCAAGACCGCGCAGCTCACCGATGAGGGCAAGGCCTATGTCGAGACACATCGCGAGGATCTCGGTGACCCGTGGGCCGAGGTCAAGCAGGATGTCGGCGCCCAGGCGCTCGACCTGCGCGGCCTGGTCGGACAGGTGATGGGCGCGGTCGGTCAGGTAGCCCAGGTCGGCACGGCGCAGCAGGCGGCGAAGGCGGCCGAGGTGCTCGCCGAGACCCGTCGGGCGCTGTATCGAATCCTCGCCGAGGACGATGTCACCCTCCCCGAGGACGATGGCACCGTCGAGGGTGACGCAACCCCCGAGAAGTGAGGGCGCCGTGAACCCCCTGCCCGGCGTGCGGTTGTCGGACCGATGGAGTAAATGTTTGGGATATGGAACAACCGGGAACGTTGTGGGGTTGGGGAACATCACGATTTCGCGGCGCGGTGTCGGTCACGGCACTCGCCTGCGCGGCGGTGATCGGTGTGTCTTTCGCGCCGATCACCGCCGCTGAACCGACGGGCTATCGGCCCGCGGTCATTCCGATGGAGGCGGGTCCGGCGCAATCCGATCATCTGGATGCCGCCCATTACATCAATGCCCATCCGAACTCGGTTCCGGTGGGCCTCAACAACTTCGGGTGTACCCCGAGCGCCGAGCATCCGCGCCCGATCGTGTTGGTGCACGGCACCGACTCGAGCGCGTACTCCGACTGGGCGGGCATCGGACCGCAGTTGGTGTCGGCCGGCTACTGCGTCTTCGCGCTGAACTACGGCGGGGCGCCGGGCGCCGACACCTACGGCACCGAGGACATGCGGATCAGTTTCGCCCAGCTCGCCCAGTTCGTCGACGATGTCCTCGTCGCGACCAAGGCGACCAAGGTCGATCTGGTCGGGTTCTCACAGGGGGCGAACGTCAGCCGGTTCTACGTCAACAAACTCGGGGGCGCGCCGAAGGTCGGGACCTGGGTCGGCCTGGCCTCGCCCAGTTACGGCGGGGTCATGTACGGACTGGTTCCGGTTGGGCAGGCCATTCCCGGAATGATGGATGTCTTCGCGAAGGTCACCTCGACGGCTGCGGTCCAGCAGGCTCAGGGCGAACCACTCATGGTCGAGCTCAACGCGGGGGGCGACACCGTGCCCGGTGTCCGTTACGTCACCGTCGGCAGCCGGGTCGACGAGATGATCCAGCCGTTCTCCAACATCGCGCTGCACGGTGCGGGCGCGGAGAACCTCGTCCTGCAGGACCTGTGCGCCGACGACCTGACCGGCCACTTCCACCTGGTCTACGACCCCTTCGTGCAGCAGTTGCTCCAGCGCATCCTCGACCCCGTCCGGGCACCCGCCCCGGTCTGCACACCGGTCCCGCTCGGGACCGGCATCCCCGAGGTGATCATCGCGGGCAACTCCTGACGGCCGGGCTGGACGGAAGCACCTCTGGGGGTCACTAGACTGGGACAACCGCAATTCGTCCTCCCCGGGAGCCGCCGTGACCATTCAGCCCGTTCGCCTGTTCGGCGACCCGATCCTGCGTTCGCGTGCCGACGCGGTCACCGAGTTCGGTCCCGACCTCGCCACGTTGGTCGCCGACCTCACCGAGACCATGCACGACGACGGTGGGGTCGGGATGGCCGCGCCGCAGATCGGGGTCGGGCTGCGGGTGTTCGTCTACGACACCGGCGACGCCGCGGGTCATGTGGTGAATCCGGAATGGTCGGCCATCGGGGCCGACGAACAGGTCGGTCCCGAGGGGTGCCTGTCGATTCCCGGCGTGCGTTACGACGTGCGCCGGGCATCGCGCGTTCGGGTCACCGGGGTCGACATCACCGGTGCGCCGGTGGACTTCGAGGCCGACGGGCTGCTCGCGCGCTGCGTACAGCACGAACACGATCACCTCGACGGCGTGCTTTTCATCAACCGGCTCGAACCGGCCGACCGCAAAGACGCGATGCGCACCATCCGCGCATCCGACTGGTTCCGCGGCGGGGTCACCGTGCGCGAATCCAGTGGTGTCGGCGGTGGTCGCTGATGCGCCTCGTTTTCGCGGGCACGCCCGAACCCGCGGTGCCGTCGCTGCGCCGGTTGATCGAGAGCGAGGGCCACGAGGTCGTCGCGGTGGTCACCCGGCCCGACGCGGTCGCCGGCCGTGGCCGCAAGATCATGCGCTCGCCCGTGGGACAGCTCGCCGATGCACACGGCATTCCGGTGTACACACCGCGCAAGCCGTCGGAGCCTGAATTCGTCGCCGCGCTCACCGAGCTCGCGCCGGACTGTTGCCCGGTCGTCGCCTACGGCGCGCTGCTGCCGCAGCAGGTGCTCGACATCCCCGCGCACGGCTGGATCAATCTGCACTTCTCGCTGCTGCCCGCCTGGCGTGGGGCGGCTCCCGTGCAGGCGGCCATCGACGCGGGCGATGACATGACCGGCGCGTCGACCTTCCTGATCGAAGCGGGTCTGGACACCGGCCCGGTGTACGGGGTGATGACCGAGAAGATCGGGCTCACCGACACCGCGGGTGAGCTGCTTGCCCGGCTGGCCGAGGCGGGCGCGGTGTTGCTCGAGAAGACCCTGGACGGGGTGGAAGACGGGTCGCTGCAAGCTATTGCGCAACCCCACGACGGTGTGTCCTACGCGCCGAAGGTGACCGTGGAGGCGGGGCGGATCGGTTTCGACGGACCCGCACTTGCCATCCATCGCCACATCCGCGCCGTCACTCCGGCGCCCGGCGCGTGGACCGAGGTGAACGGGCTGCGCCTCAAACTCGGCCCGGTGGAAATGGTGGAGGAAACCTTGCCCGAACGCGAGATCGAGGTGCGCAAATCCGGCGTCTTCGTCGGAACATCGACCACAGCGGTCCGTCTGGGGCAGGTCCAACCGCCCGGCAAGAAGATGATGAACGCCCTCGACTGGGCCCGCGGCGCCCGCCTCACCCCCGGCACGGTGATCGGATGAGCGAGCGTAGCGAGCGGCAGCTGAATACCGCTGCCATGGCGGTCATGCCGGAGCCGAGCGGCAGCGGGGTGCGGGCATGAGCGCCTCGGACCGCAGGCGTCGCCGCGAAGCCGACGCCGCCAAGGGCGTCACGTCCCGCGACGACCGCAAGCCCACCGGAAAAGCGGGCGAGCCGCGCGGCAGCAGCCCCCGTGACGACCGCAAGATCACCAGCAAGAACGTCGACGGCGGTTGGGCCGCCCGCGCCGCGAAGGGCACCACCACCCCGCGCGCGGACGGCGACCGCTGGACAGGCCGCGACGACCGCGGCGGCGCCGATCGACCGCGTCGCGACGACCGCGATAGCGGCCGATCCGGCGCAACCCGCCGTGCGGACGACCGTCCCGGTGTCGCGCGCGGCGCGCAGAGTCGTGACGCGAGCAATCAACGCGGCGACGCTCCGCGCTCCCGCGCGCCCCGCCGCGAGGACGACCGTCCCGGTTTCGGCCGCGGCGCGAGCGAGCGTGCGCAGGGTCGTGACGCGGGCAATCGACGTGACGAGGCTCCGCGCTCCGGTGCACCTCGCCGCGAGGACGACCGTCCCGGTTTCGGCCACGGCGCGAGCGAGCGTGCGCAGGGTCGTGACGCTGCTGACCAGCGCGGTGATCGTGGCGCCGCAGGACGCTCCGGCTCGGCACGTTCCGGCGAGGGACGATCCGACCATGGCGGATCCCGTCCCGATCGTGGTGCGCGCGAAGGAGATTCGCGTGGTCGTGGCGCGGGCGGCCGAGATTCTGGTGGAAAGGGCAAGGCTGCCCCTGTGCGTCGTCCCGAGCGGCCCGATCCCAGCGTGCCCAGTCCGCGCAAGCGGCGCGGGGAGCCCGTGGATCCGGCGCGCGAGGTCGCCCTCGATGTGTTGCGTGCGGTGCGTGAGCGCGACGCCTATGCCAACCTCGCGCTGCCGAAGTTGTTGCGCGAGCGCAAGATCAGTGGGCGCGACGCCGCGTTCGCGACCGAGCTCACCTATGGCGCGAGCCGTTCGCAGGGGCAGCTCGACGCGGTGATCTCGGCGTGCGCGGGCCGCCCGGTCGACGAGATCGACGGGCCCATCCTCGATATCCTGCGCCTCGGCGTCTACCAGCTGCTGCGGACCCGTACCGGCGCGCACGCCGCCGTCGACACCTCCGTCGACCTGGCCAGTGCCGAATTCGGCCAGGGCCGTGCCGGTTTCGTCAATGCCGTGCTGCGCCGGGCGGGAGAGAAGACCGCGCAGGAGTGGATCACCGAGTTGGCCCCGGCCGACCCGGTCGGCAAGCTCGCCTTCGAACACGCGCACCCGAAGTGGATCGCCCAATCGTTCGCCGACGCGCTCGGCGCACAGGCAGGCGAGCTCGACGCACTGCTGGCAGCCGACGACGAGCGCCCGGTCGTGCACCTGGTCGCGCGGCCCGGCGAGATCACCTCCGAAGAGCTGGCGCTGGTCACCGGCGGCGAGGAAGGCCGCTGGTCGCCCTACGCGGTGTACCTCGACGGCGGCGACCCCGGCCAGCTCGAACCGGTCCGCGACGGCATTGCCGCCGTGCAGGACGAGGGCAGCCAGCTGGTCGCGCTGGCCCTCACCCGCGCGCCACTGGAAGGCGAGGACAAGGGACGCTGGCTCGATCTTTGCGCAGGTCCCGGCGGTAAGGCGGCTTTGCTCGGCGCCCTCGCGGCGATCGACCTGTTCACCGTCGACGCCGTCGAACCGGCCGAGCACCGCGCCGAACTGGTCCGCAAATCCACCCGGAACCTGCCCGTCACCGTGCACGTCGCCGACGGGCGCGACAGTGGTCTGACCCCCGGCTACGACCGCGTTCTGGTCGACGCCCCGTGCACCGGCCTCGGTGCCCTGCGTCGGCGTCCCGAGGCGCGCTGGCGTCGTACCCCGGCCGACGTGGCCGAACTGGTCACCTTGCAGCGTGAACTCCTCACCGCCGCATGGGATCTGGTGCGTCCGGGTGGTGTCGTCGTGTATTCGACCTGCTCACCGCACCTCGCGGAAACAGTCTCGGTGGTCGCCGATTTCGTTCGTCGCACCGGCGCCGAGGAACTCGACAGCCGCGAGTTCCTGCCCGGCGTCACCGATCTCGGCGACGGCCCGTCCGCGCAGCTGTGGCCGCACCGACACGGCACCGACGCGATGTTCCTGGCGACTTTGCGCAAGAAGTAGAGGCGACGATACGACGGCGCCGTTCCCCACACGGGGGACGGCGCCGTTCCATTTGTCCAAGCGGGAAGCGATCGCCGCGGAGGAGAATCGGCGTATGACGATGACGTGGGAGCAGGTGGTCGTGATGGCGACGGCACTGCCGGAGGTAGCGGAAGGCACCTGGTGGCGCAGCCCTGGCCTGAATGTCGGCGGAAAGAGCTTCGCCCGATTACGTGACGAAGCCGAAGGCGGCCTTGTTCTGCTCTGTGAGCCCGCGGAAAAGGAGGCACTGCTGGCCTCCGGCGACCCGGCTTTCTACACCACCCCGCACTACGACGGGCACCCGTACATCCTCATCGACCTGGACGCGGTCGACCCGCAACAGCTCGCCGAGCTGCTCGACAGTGCCTGGTGGCTGCGCGCACCCGCGAAGCTGCGCCGGGCCAGGCAGGGCGCGTAGGACACCGTTGTCCCGTCCCGCGAGTCAGTCCCGTTCGGACAATTCACGCAGGCGCGCAAGGGTTTTCGCGAGAATTCGCGATACGTGCATCTGCGAGATCCCCAGCTGCGAAGCGATCTGGGTCTGCGTCATCGACTCGAAGAATCGCATGGTCAGAATGCGGCGCTCACGTTCGGGCAGGCCCGCCAGCAGTGGCCGCACCGCGATGTACTCCTCGACCCGGTCGAACTGCGATTCCTCCTCGCCGAGAGTGTCGAGCAGCGATGCGTCGCTGTCGCGCCCGATCGAGGCGGCGTCGATCGACGTCGGCTGATAGGCATTGCCCGCGATGACGGCTTGGGTGACCTCGTCGGGGTCGACATCGAGTTCGGCGGCGATCTCCTTGGCGGTGGGGGAGCGCCCCAATCGCTGCGACAGCTGATCCACCGCCGCGCCGATGCGCAGATGCGTTTCCTTGACGCGCCGCGGAACCCGCATCGCCCAGGTGTTGTCACGGAAGTATCGCCGGACCTCACCCATGATCGTCGGCACCGCGAAGGACAGGAAATTCGAGCCGCGGCTCAGATCGAACCGATCCACCGCGTGCACCAGACCGACCCGCGCCACCTGCGACAGATCGTCGAACGGCTCACCGCGCCCGCTGAACTTGCGCGCGATGTGGTCGGCCAGCGGTATGCAGCGGTTGATCAGCGCGTCGCGCGCCACCGCGTGCGCGACGCTGCCCGGCTCGGTCGCCGCGAGGCGCTCGAACAGGGCGCTGACATCGTCGTACCCGGACACCGGTTCGGGTGTTTCGGTCTCCTCCTCGAGAGTTTCCTGCTCGGGGGCTTCCTTCTCCGGTTCAGCGGTCTTGTCCGAATCCGCGGTAGGGGAGTCGGTTTTGCCGGGTTCGCTGAGATCGTGTCGGTCGGGCTTGTTGTCTTCGCCGTGCACTACGCCTTCCCCCGGACCCGTCGGAATCGGACCGTCGTCGGAAACCCGGACACGCCCGCGTCGAAATCCTGCTGCTCGGCAGTCACCTCGTCGCACAGTGTGCGCAGCACATGCCACCCGAAGCTGCGCTGGTCCGGCATGCCCTGCGCCGCCGCGACACCGTCGACGGCCACCTGCAATTCGGTGTCACCGACCAGGAATTCGCAGGTGAGCAGCGAATCCGGGGCGGCGATCGCGATGAGCGTCGAGCACACTTCGTCCACGGCGAGGCGCACATCGGCTACCTCGTCGAGGGTGAAATCGCTGAGTAGTACCAGTGTTTCGGCCAGTCCGCGCACGATTGGCAGCTGCGTCAGCTGTGCTGCCACACGAATCTCCACCGGGGCGCCGAAGGGCCCTTGTTCCGCCGAAAAATTGGTCACCCTGAGAAGGCTACCCATATCCCGGCAGGCCAATCACCATTGCCGTCGCTACACTGGCGCGCTGTGTCCACTCCGACGTTCTCCCGTCCGTCCCAGCCGATGATCGCCCCGTCAATCCTGTCCGCGGACTTCGCGAACCTGGCCGCCGAGGCCGCGGCTGTCGAAGGATGCGACTGGCTCCACGTCGACGTCATGGACGGCCACTTCGTGCCGAACCTCACACTGGGTCTGCCGATCGTGCAGAGCCTGCTCAAGGCCACCGACATCCCGTTCGATTGCCATCTGATGATCGACGATCCGGGCCGCTGGGCCCCGAGCTATGCCGAGGCGGGTGCCTACAACGTCACCATCCACGCCGAGGCGGCCGACGATCCGATCGCGGTGGCGCGCGATATCCGCGCCGCGGGTGGCCGGGCCGGGCTGTCGGTGAAGCCGAACACTCCGATCGAGCCGTACCTGGAAATCCTGCGCGAATTCGACACCCTGCTGGTGATGAGCGTGGAACCGGGTTTCGGCGGGCAGTCGTTCATTCCCAGCGTGCTGGAGAAGGCGCGGATCGTGCGCAACCTGGTCGACTCGGGTGAGCTGCACCTGGTCGTCGAAATCGATGGCGGCATCAACGATGACACCATCGAGCAGGCCGCCGCGGCAGGCATCGATTGTTTCGTTGCCGGGTCGGCCGTCTACAACACCGCCGATCCCGGTGCCGCCGTGCAGAAGCTGCGCAACCTGGCCGCGTCGGTCTGGCTGCCCTAGCTACAGGGAGCGGAGTTTGCGGGTGCCGAGCGCCCGCGCCGCGTCGATGACTGCCTGCACCGGCGGCCGATGGTCGCCGGATACGGGTTCCTGCACCCAGGTGCGATAGCCGGTGCGCTCGTCGTCGGGGGAGGGCAGCACGATCTGGCTACCCGCGCAGGCGACGGTCGCGTAGAGGCGGAACAGTTCGGCCGAGGCGGTCGCGGTGAGGGAATCGGGTCGGCACGGGCCGGTGAGGAACGTCCAACGCCGGGCGCGGGGGTGATCGACGACCGGGCCCGCGATGGCGGCCTCGCGCAATCGGGCCTGCACTCGCTCGCCCAGGTCGCCGGGCATGGTCACCGCGCCGTAGTGCGCGCCGATCTGGAGCAGAATGCGGCGGGAGTCGAAATCGATCTTGGCAGGCAGATGCAACTCTCGCCGATAACGCACGCAGCGCATTTCCAGCGTCGAATCGATCAATGTGCTCACGCGACACCCCCACATATAGCGAACCCGTTGTAACCCACAGTGTTGTCTTCCTGGAGTGGTGGACTATCCCTGGGGCGAACTCCCGGTAGCCGCAGTGCTCCGGGCGATGATGTCGGGAGAACCCGCAGTTCCAGGCCCCGGCATCTGGTTGAACAGCAGGAATCGTTGACGTAACAATATTGCGTCAATGGCGCGGCGGGCGCAAGCATTCCACTCACCGTGTTTCCAGTTCGTAATGGCGGGTAATACCAGGTTAAGACTGCCGGATGAATGCAGGGGGCCGGTTCGTCGAAAATTGGATTGAACGACAACCGCCGGGCTGATTAACGGCGGTGTTTCGTCATGTCGATACACCTTTGCCGTCGAATCGATGCCGCGACGATCGCTTTCGGTGACCCAGTGCTGCCTGTGGTCGGGTTCGGCCCCCGCCCCGGGCTCACCGGCCGCGCTACTAGGCTGTGCGACGAGCTGGGCGGCCGCGCGGGAATAGCGGCCACCCACCTGCTGTTGGGCCCAACGGGTACGAATGACGCGACAAGGGAGTCAGGCATGTTCACAGGGATCGTCGAAGAGCTCGGCGAGATCGTGGCCACCGAAGCGCTGACCGACGCCGCCCGGTTGACGATCCGCGGCAAGCTGGTGACTTCCGATGCCGGACACGGCGATTCGATCGCTGTCAACGGCGTCTGCCTCACCGTCGTCGACGTCGTCGACGGCGACAGCTTCACCGTCGATGTCATGGATGAGACGTTGCAGCGTTCGAGCATCGGCGGCCTGGTCGCCGGTTCGCCGGTCAACCTCGAACGCGCGGCCGCACTGAACAGCCGCCTCGGCGGGCACCTCGTGCAGGGTCACGTCGACGGCACCGGCACCGTCCTGCGCCGCAGCCCGTCGGAGAACTGGGAGGTCGTGCGCATCTCGCTGCCGGATGCCATCGCACGCTATGTAGTGGAGAAGGGCTCGATCACCGTCGACGGTGTCTCCCTCACCGTCTCGGCTCTCGGAATCGAGGACGAGCCGAGCGCGGACGGAACCCGTGATTGGTTCGAGGTCTCCCTGATCCCGACCACCCTCGCCCTGACCGTCCTCGGCACCGCCCCGGTGGGCGCCACCGTCAACCTCGAGGTAGACGTCATCGCGAAGTACGTAGAACGCCTCGCCCAGCGAGGCTGAAACCGATCGGTGGCGGGCCTCACAGAACACCAGAGGACCACGCCGTAATGTAGGAAGTCATTGCCATCCCACGGAGGGTTTCTCGGCCGCCTCGATCTGGACTGACCAGAGGGTGTGACGAAGGAGCACCCGCCGGGAGGGAAGATCGAGGCCTCAGGGCCGAGAACCCAGCGGCCCCGGCCGCCGAAAATACGGAGCTAGCAGACGTGACCAGGTTGGACAGCATCGAGCGCGCGGTCGCCGATATCGCGGCCGGCAAGGCTGTTGTCGTCATCGACGACGAGGACCGGGAGAACGAAGGCGATCTCATCTTCGCGGCCGAGAAGGCCACCCCGGAGCTGGTCGCGTTCATGATCCGCTACACCTCCGGCTACATCTGCGTGCCGCTCACCGCCGACGACTGCGACCGACTCGGTCTCCCGCCGGCGTACGCGATGAACCAGGACAAGCACGGCACCGCCTACACCGTCTCGGTGGACGCGCGCGAGGGCATCACCACCGGCATCTCCGGCGCCGACCGGGCCGTCACCATGCGCTTGCTGGCCAGTGCCCAGGCCAAGGCCGACGAATTCACCCGCCCCGGCCACGTGGTGCCGCTGCGCGCCAAGGACGGCGGCGTGCTGCGCAGGCCCGGCCACACCGAGGCCGCGGTCGACCTGGCCCGGATGGCCGGACTGCGTCCCGCGGGCGTGATCTGCGAGATCGTCAGCCAGAAGGACGACGGGCACATGGCGCGCACCGACGAGCTGCGCGTGTTCGCCGACGAGCACAACCTGGCGATGATCTCGATCGCCGACATGATCGCCTGGCGGCGCAAGCACGAGAAGCATGTCGTGCGGGTGGCCGAGGCCCGTATTCCGACCGCGCACGGCGACTTCAAGGCCGTGGGCTACCAGAGCATCTTCGACGACGCCGAGCATGTCGCCCTGGTGCGCGGCGACATCGGCGACGGCGAGGACGTGCTGGTGCGCGTGCACTCGGAATGCCTGACCGGCGATGTCTTCGGCTCGCTGCGCTGCGATTGCGGCCCGCAGCTGGACGCGGCGCTCGAGATGGTCGATCAGGAGGGTCGCGGCGTAGTCCTCTACATGCGTGGACACGAGGGCCGTGGCATCGGCCTGATGCACAAGCTGCAGGCCTACCAGTTGCAGGACACCGGCCGCGACACCGTCGACGCCAACCTGGATCTCGGTCTGCCCGCCGACGCCCGTGATTACGGCACCGGCGCGCAGATCCTGGTCGATCTCGGTATCCGCTCGATGCGCTTGCTCACCAACAATCCGGCCAAGCGGGTCGGCCTCGACGGCTACGGCCTCGCGATCACCGAGCGTGTCCCGATGCCGTTGCGCGCCAATGCCGAGAATTTGCACTACTTGCGCACCAAGCGGGATCGGATGGGCCACGTCCTGGTCGGCCTCGACGATCTCGACCTGGGCGAAACCGCGCAGTGATCACTACTTCCGAAAGGCGGCAACGATGAGCGGCACGGGTGTTCCGACCTTCGCCTTGGCACAGGCCAAAGACGTCAAACTCGGCATCGTCGCCTCGCGCTGGCACACCGAGATCTGCGACACCCTCGTGGCCAATGCCGAACGGGTGGCCAAGGAAGCCGGCGTCGAACACGTGACCGTGGTGCGCTGCGCCGGCGCGATGGAGCTGCCGGTCGTCGCGCAGGAGCTGGCGCGCACCCACGATGCCGTGGTGGCGCTCGGTGTCGTGATCCGTGGTGGCACACCGCATTTCGAGTACGTCTGTGATGCGGTGACGGCCGGGCTGACCCGGGTGTCGCTGGATGCGGCGACACCCGTCACCAACGGTGTGCTCACCACGAACGACGAGGAGCAGGCGCGCGATCGGGCCGGGCTGCCCGGTTCGGCGGAGGACAAGGGCGAGCAGGCATGTGCCGCCGCCCTCGACGCCGCGCTCACCCTGCGCGCGCTGCGATCGGTGTGACCGTGCCGGTGGTGCGGACATGGCGTCGCAGTGCTCCCGAGCCCGACACGGGTTGGGAGTTCGAGGTGCGGCCGCGCCGGGCGATCCGCACCGCCATCGTGGTCGCCGTCGTCATCGTGGTCGCCTTCACCGCAGGTGGGTTGCTGCTGCGAACCGGGTCGACCGGGGTGAACTTCCGGGTCGCCGATCAGGTCGCGATGATCCTGATCGGGGTGGTCGGTGCGGGTGCGGTGCTGATGCTGACCCGACCACGCGTGCGCGCGGGTAGCCAGGGTGTCGGGGTACGCAACATCCTGGGCGAGCAGGTGTACCCGTGGGCGTACATCCGCGGTGTGTCCTTCCCCGACCGCAAGTCGTGGGCCCGCCTCGAACTGGCCGATGACGACTACGTCCCGATGCTCGCAATCCGTTCCAACGACAAGACCCACGCCGCCGACGCCATCGAGCGCGTCCGCGAACTCGGCGCCCGCTACGCCCCGCAGGACTGAACGTCGCTGACCGTTGGCACTTGGAGCCGACTGATTGCCTGCACCGCAACCGCCTGTGCGCCACCCGGTGGTGACGCACAGGCAGGCGCGTCAGCGGGTGTCGCCGAGGACCGCTCCCTCGCGGCGCGGATCCGCACCGCCGATCCAGCCGTCCTTGCCGTTGTTTTGCAGGGCGCTGAGCCCACTGGACTGCGGCGCAACAGAGACCTGATGACCCATCGCCCGCAGCTTCTCGACCAGCGGATCATGGTCGCCGTTGTCGGTGGCATCGATGTCGGGGTGCTCGCCGCCTACCCCGGTGACCGGGGTGTTGCCTGCGCCGAACGACACCCCGGAGACCGCCTGTTGCGGGTCGAGTCCCCAATCCAGCACGTTGACAAGCGTTTTCACGACGAACTGGATGATCACCGAACCGCCGGGTGAACCCGTGACGAGCTTCAGTTCGCCCCGGTCGCCCTTGTCGTCGCGCTCGAACACCAGGGTCGGGGCCATCGAACTGCGCGGGCGCTTATTGGGCTGGAGGCGGTTGGCCACCGGGGTGCCGTCGGGGTCGAGCGGGTCGGCGGCGAAGTCGGTGAGCTGATTGTTGAGCACGAACCCATCGACGAGATGGAACGAACCGAACGCCGATTCGACCGTGGTGGTCATCGCGGCGGCATTGCCGTACTTGTCGACGACCGAGATGTGGCTGGTGCCGTGCTCGGGCGGCTGCGGGCCGTTGCCGAGCGGGACCGGTCCGAGATTGCCGGGCTTGGCGGTACCCATGCTGCGCTGGGGGTCGATCAGCGTCGACCGCTCCTTCAGGTACTGCGGGTGGACCAGCGAGAGGGCCGAATTGCCCGGCAGTGGAACGAAATCCGGGTCGGCGACGTACTTGTTGCGGTCGGCGTAGGCCAGCCGCTCGGCCTCGGCGATCAGGTGCACGGCCTGCGCGTCGGGGCGCCCGCCGTTGGCATCGATCTCCTGGGGGCGCAACGCGGGGATGTCGAAGTTGGCGAGGATGCCCAGCGTCGCGGCGACGGTGCTGCCACCCGAGGACGGTGCGGGCATGCCGCACAGTTCGTACTTGCGATACCCGGTGCACAGCGCCGTGCGCTTCTTTGCCTCGTAATCGGCCAGGTCGGTGGTGGTCAGCGCACTGGGGGTGCGTCCACCTGCCGTGCTGCCGGCCGCTTCGACGATGTCCTCGGCGATAGCACCGTTGTAGAAGGCTTTCGCGCCGTCGGTCGCGATCGTCGAGAGCGTTTTCGCCAGCGCCGGATTGGTGAGGACGGTCCCGGACTTCTTGGGCGAACCGTCGGGTTCGAGGAAGTAGCCGCGTGCGGCTTCGTCGACGGCCAGGTCCTTCGCGGATTCGGCGATCTGCCCGGCCAGCCGCGGACTGATCTCGAAACCGCTGTCGGACAGGCTGATCGCGGGGTCGAACAGTTCCTTCCAGGCGCTCATCCCGTGCTCGGAATGTGCGAGTTCGAGCATCCGCAGCACTCCGGGAACGCCGATCGAGCGGCCGCTGGCCCGGGTGTTCGGCGCGGGTTCGGTGCGGTCGGTGTCGCTGACCCAGCGCAGATAGTTCTCGGTCGCCGCGGCGGGCGCGGTCTCGCGGCCGTCGTAGGTGTCGACCGTGCGCGACTTCGCGTCGTAGTGCACCAGGAACGCGCCACCGCCGATTCCGGACGCCTGCGGTTCGACCAACCCGAGCACCGCTTGCGCGGTGACCAGCGCGTCGGTCGCGGTGCCACCCGCCCGCAGCACCCGGCACGCGGCCTCGGTGGCGATCGGATTGGCGGTCGACACCGCGTAGGTGCTGGTGCGCACCGCCGTCATATCCGCGCGATACCCCGACGCGATCTCAGGATTGGTGCTGAGATTCTGCGTGGTCGGCGCACCCCCGCCGGTCGCGGGCGCCGCGGACACCGCAGTCCCGTTGGGCGTGCTCGTGCACTCCGCTGCCGTCTTCTCGTCTGTCGAACAACCGGCCAGTACCCCCACCGCGAGCACTGCGGCCGTCGTGGCCCCGATCCACGTCCGTCGCCTTGGCGTCATGTAGGCAGCGTAACTCGCCGGTCCGACACGATTCGATCTTTTTCGGCCCGGCCCGCATGCCATCGACCTGCTCGACGATGTCGACACCCGGATGACGTGTACGCGAATCTTGGGTTCCCCGTCCGATTTCCGCGAGGTGCGCGGTCGCCGTCTGGCTACCCTGGCTGACATGGATATCGATGCGGTGTTATTCGACTACTCGGGTACGGTCTTCCGTTTGGAGGACGACCGGACCTGGGCCGACGAACTCGTCGGCGACGACGGAACGCCGTTCGACATCGCGGCGAAAGCCGAAGTACTGCGTCGGATGACAGCCCCGGTCGAGCAGTTCATGACCTTCGACGCGGCAGGCCAACATGCCTGGGACAACCGCGATCTCGACCCCGCCCTGCACCGTCACGCCTACCTCGAGGTGCTGCGCGGCTCCGGCGTCCCCGACACCCAGGCAACGCGCCTCTACGAACGCCTCATCGACCCACTCACCTGGACGCCGTACCCCGACACTGGCACGGTCCTGAAATCCCTTGCTGCCCAGGGAATCCTGGTCGGCATCGTCAGCAATATCGCCTTCGACATCCGCCCCGCCTTCGCGAAGCACGGCTGGACGGATCTGATCGGTTCGATGACCCTGTCCTATGAAGTAGGCGCCATCAAACCGAGCGCCCAGATCTTCCGCGACGCGACCGATCGCCTCGGCGTCGACCCTGAACGCGTGCTCATGATCGGCGACAGCACCGAAGCCGACGGCGGCGCCACCACCCTCGGCGCCCGCTTCGCCCTCGTCGACGCGGTCCCCACCGTCGATCGCCCTCGCGCCCTCATCGACGCACTCGCCGAACACGGCATCCGGGCAGCCGACTGACCGGCTGCCCACCGTCGGCGCGCCCGCTCGAGCCAGCCGATACGCGGGTCAGCGCTCGCGGGTGAACCAGGTACGGGCCGAGGGGCGAAGCAGGAGACCGGCGACGGCCCCGTTGGCAACAACGCCGACCACGCCGGGCGGCAGTCCGGTGAGAATGCCCGTCGACGACACCAGCAGCGCCAGCACCGCGATCCCGATCGCCACCTTGCGCACCAGGTCACTGCCCTGCCGGAACAGCAGCACCAACGGGACCAGCGCGAAGGACGGCAGATATCCGGCGAGCAGCGCGCCGAGCGAGCCACCGAGCGCCACCGTGATCGCGATCAGCACCACACCCACAGCGGCAGCGACCGCCGCGATCAGCCGTGCTCCGCGCACAGTGCCGGGCATGACCCCGAACGGGGTCACCTCGTCGTCGTACCGGTCATCAACAGTTCGCGGCAGGGCGGCAGCGTTGCTCATCGTCGTCCTTTCGGGCACATCATCCGAACACTCACGCTACACAGGCGGGTATTCGGCCGGTCCCGGCGCGCCGCCGCAGTCCGTCGACCGGCGGACTATCGACGGCGCCTCGGTCCGTGTGACCGCCTCGGGGGGTGCGGACATGTCGGAGGTGGGCGAAACCTCCGGCCGTGCGGACCTGTCGGGGCCCCTCGCTAGGCTTGACAGGTGGCAGATCCCGCGACGTACCGGCCGGCGCCGGGCACGATCCCCGTCGAACCCGGTGTGTACAAGTTCCGGGACGTGCACGGGCGGGTCATCTATGTCGGCAAGGCCAAGAGCCTGCGGAGTCGGCTGAATTCCTACTTCGCGGATGTGTACTCGCTGCATCCGCGCACCAAGCAGATGGTGACCACGGCGGCCGCTGTCGAGTGGACGGTGGTGTCCACCGAGGTGGAGGCGCTGCAGCTCGAGTACAACTGGATCAAGGAATTCGATCCGCGGTTCAATGTGCGTTACCGCGACGACAAGACCTACCCGGTGCTCGCGGTGACCCTCAACGAGGAGTACCCGCGGCTGTTCGTCTATCGCGGTGCCCGCAAGAAGGGCGTGCGCTACTTCGGCCCGTACGCCCACGCCTGGGCGATTCGGGAAACCCTCGACCTGCTGCTGCGGGTGTTCCCGGCGCGCACCTGCTCCAACGGAGTCTTCAAGCGGCACAGCCAGATCGGGCGCCCCTGCCTGCTCGGCTACATCGACAAGTGTTCCGCGCCGTGCGTGGGCCGGGTCGACGCCGACGAACACCGCCAGATCGTCGAGGACTTCTGCGACTTCCTCTCCGGCAAGACCGACAAGATGGTGCGCGCACTCGAACGCCGCATGCACGAGGCCGCCGAAGACCTCGACTTCGAGAACGCCGCCCGTTTGCGCGACGATGTGCAGGCGCTGCGCCGCGCACTCGAGAAGCAGGCCGTGGTGCTCGGCACCGGCACCGATGCCGATGTGATCGCCTTCGCCACCGACGAACTCGAAGCCGCGGTCCAGATCTTCCATGTCCGCGACGGACGCGTGCGCGGCCAGCGCGGCTGGGTCGTCGACAAAGCAGGCGACGCGCTCGACGTCGCGGAATCGGGAACCGAACTCGCCGCGCTGGTCGAACAGTTCCTCACGCAGTTCTACGGCGAACAGGCTTCCGTGGCAGACCAGAACGGCGACGCGGCCATCGTCGTCCCGCGTGAGGTACTGGTGCCCGAGCTGCCCGCCGACGCCGTGGAGATCGGCGAGTGGCTCAGCGAGATGCGCGGCTCCGCGGTCTCGCTGCGCATCCCGCAGCGCGGTGACAAGAAGGCGCTTGCCGAGATGGTGCAGCGCAACGCCGCTGAGGCACTGGCCCAGCACAAGCTCCGCCGCGCCGGTGATCTCACCTCGAGATCGCAAGCGCTGCAAGATATTCAAGACGCTCTCGAACTCGACAGTGCCCCACTGCGGATCGAATGTGTCGACATCAGCCACGTGCAGGGCACCGACGTGGTCGCCTCGCTGGTGGTTTTCGAAGACGGCCTGGCCCGCAAGTCCGACTACCGCCACTACGCGATCAAGGAAGCCGCGGGCGACGGCCGCTCCGACGACGTCGGCAGCATCGCGGAGGTAACCCGCCGCCGGTTCGCCCGGCTTGCCCGCGACCGCGAACAACCTGTCGAGATCGAACCCGACGAGGTCGACGAACCAGCCTCACGCCCCGGCATCGACCCCACCACCGGCCGACCGCGCCGCTTCGCCTACCCGCCCAACCTCTACGTCGTCGACGGCGGTGCACCCCAGGTCGCCGCTGCCGCCGAGGTCCTGGATGACCTCGGCATCACCGATGTCGCGGTGATCGGCCTGGCCAAACGCCTCGAAGAGGTCTGGGTGCCCGGCGAGGCCGACCCGGTGATCATGCCGCGCAACAGTGAGGCACTTTTCCTGCTGCAACGGGTGCGCGACGAGGCCCATCGCTTCGCCATCACCTTCCATCGCAGCAAACGCTCCCGCCGGATGACAGCATCGGCGCTGGACTCGGTGCCGGGCCTCGGCGAGACGAGGCGGACCGCCTTGGTCACCCACTTCGGCTCGGTCGCCAGGATCAAGGACGCGACTGTCGAAGAAATCACCTCGGTGCCCGGAATCGGGGTCTCGACGGCAAAAGCAGTGCTCGCCGCACTCAACAGCCCGTAACCGCACGGCCGGGATCGCAGCACGCAACATTGCGTGTGCCGTACGTTGTGTGTCTGCGCCCGATACCCGAACCGGTGCGGGATGATCGAAAGGCACCCAGAAACGGATCCGGTAGGACATGACACGCGTCGAATCGAATAACAAGGCGGGGGCGGCACCCGAGCAATCCGGGACGGTCACCGACACACAGCAACCAGTCGAAGTGGTTATCGTGACCGGCTTGTCCGGCGCGGGCCGCGGCACTGCCGCGCGCGTGCTGGAGGATCTCGGCTGGTACGTGACCGACAACCTACCGCCCGAACTGATCGGGCGGATGATCGAACTAGGCGCCGCGGCCGATCCACCGATCCGGCGGCTCGCGCTGGTCATGGACGTGCGCAGCCGATTCTTCACCGGCGAGCTGTCCGGTGTCACCGAGCAGTTGCGCGGCGCGGGCATCCGCACCAGGGTGCTGTTTCTCGAGGCGTCCGACGATGTGCTGATCCGGCGCTTCGGCTTCGCCCGGCGTCGTCATCCGCTGCAGAGCGACAGCCCCGACGGGACGCTCTCGGCCGGTCTGACCGCCGAACGCGCCAGGCTCGCCCCGGTCAAGGGCGCCGCCGACCTCGTGATCGACACCACCGAGCTGTCGATCCACCAGCTGCACCGCAAGCTGGAGGAGGCATACGGCGCGGGCGCGCCAGCCGCACTGCAACTGACCGTGCAATCGTTCGGCTTCAAGTACGGTGTTCCCCTCGACGCCGACATGGTGTTGGACGTGCGATTCCTGCCCAACCCGCATTGGATTCCGGAATTGCGGGAACACACCGGACAGGAGTCGGTGGTCAGCGATTACGTGCTGTCCAGGCCGGGTGCGCGGGACTACCTGCAGACCGGCAAACACCTGGTCGACCTGACGACGACCGGATACCGCCAAGAGGGGAAGCGATACATGACCGTGGCAGTGGGGTGCACCGGCGGCAAACATCGCAGCGTCGCTATCGCCGAGGCACTGGGTGAGCGCATCGGTGCCGATACCGGGCACGTGGCGGTGGACGTCGTTCGCGTCGTGCACCGGGATCTGGGGCGCGAATGAGTCGAACCGAAGCCGACCCAGCCGTCGTCGCGCTGGGCGGCGGACATGGGCTGTACGCGACATTGACGGCGGTACGCAGGCTGACCAGGCGGATCACCGCGGTGGTCACTGTCGCCGACGACGGCGGATCCTCCGGGCGGCTACGCGCCGAGCTGGGCATGCTCCCGCCGGGCGATCTGCGGATGGCCCTGGCAGCGCTGTCCGACGACGCCGACGGTGTGTGGACCACGACGGTGCAGCACCGCTTCGGCGGCACCGGCGCCCTTGCCGGGCACTCGGTGGGCAATCTGATCCTGGCCGGGCTCACCGACATCCTCGGTGATCCGGTGGCCGCGCTCGACGAGGTGGGCAGACTGCTGCGGATCACCGGCCGGGTGCTGCCGATGTCGCCGATTCCGCTCGATATCGAGGCCGAAGTGTCGGGCCTGGAATCGGATCCGCGGATCGGCCGGTGCGTGCGTGGTCAGGTTGCGGTGGCGACCACGCCGGGTAAGGTCCGGCGGGTGCGGCTGATTCCGTCCGATCCGCCTGCCAGCCCCGAGGCGACCGCCGCTATCGACGACGCGGATGTTGTTGTGCTGGGACCTGGTTCGTGGTTCACCAGCGTCATTCCGCATGTCCTGGTGCCGCAGTTGCACGCGGCACTGGTACGCACCGGGGCACGTAAAGTATTGGTTCTGAATCTGGCCGCGGAGCCGGGCGAGACCGCCGGCTTTTCCGCGGAGCGACATCTGCATGTATTGTCCCAGCACGCACCGGATTTCGCGGTCGACGACGTGCTCGTCGACTCGGCGTCGGTGCCCGAGGGGCGGCAACGGGAACATGTGGCAAGAGCCGCCGAACAGTTGCGTGCACGGGTAACGTTCTGCGATGTCGCCGAGCCGGGAACGGATCGGCATCATCCTGGAAAACTCGCCGCCGCACTGGATCAGCTGATCCAGTCGCCGCGGCCGCAACTGGCAGGGCTTCGAGTCGAGGGACGGCACAGTGTGGCAGATGTGCGTTCCGGGTCGGTGGGAAAGGAGCGCGTCTCGTGGCGATGACAGCCGAAGTGAAGGACGAGCTGAGCAGGCTCGTGGTATCGCAGGTCAGCTCGCGCAAAGCGGAACTGTCGGCGTTGCTGCGGTTTGCGGGCGGTCTGCACATCGTGGGGGGCAGGGTGATCGTGGAAGCCGAGGTGGACATGGGGTCCATCGCCCGGCGACTGCGTAGAGAGATTTTCGAGCTGTACGGATACGGCTCCGACGTCCATGTGCTCGGCGCGGGTGGACTACGCAAGACCTCCCGCTACGTCGTGCGGGTGTCGAAGGAAGGCGAGGCGCTGGCGCGCCAGACCGGATTGCTCGACGTGCGCGGACGCCCCGTTCGCGGGCTGCCCGCGCAGGTGGTCGGCGGCAGCATCGGTGACGCCGAAGCGGCGTGGCGTGGCGCGTTTCTCGCGCACGGTTCGCTCACCGAGCCAGGTCGTTCCTCGGCGCTCGAGGTGAGCTGCCCAGGTCCGGAGGCGGCACTGGCTCTGGTCGGTGCGGCGCGCAGGCTCGGCATCACCGCGAAGGCGCGGGAGGTGCGCGGCACAGATCGTGTCGTGGTGCGTGACGGTGAGGCGATCGGCGCCCTGCTCACCCGGATGGGCGCGCAGGACACCAGGCTCACCTGGGAAGAACGGCGGATGCGCCGTGAGGTGCGGGCCACCGCCAACCGGCTCGCCAACTTCGACGACGCGAACCTGCGTCGTTCGGCGCGCGCGGCCGTCGCGGCGGCAGCTCGGGTGGAGCGGGCGCTCGAGATCCTCGCCGACGATGTTCCCGAGCATCTCGCCGCGGCGGGCAGGCTGCGGGTGCAGCACCGGCAGGCCTCGCTCGAGGAACTCGGTCAGCTGGCCGAGCCGCCGATGACCAAAGACGCTGTCGCGGGCCGGATCCGGCGCTTGCTGTCGATGGCCGACCGCCGCGCCAAGGACCTCGGTATCCCCGATACCGAGTCCGCGGTGACCGCGGAACTCCTCGACGACGCGTAGTCGGAGAACCGCGACAGACTCCTCGCGCCGAAAGGTGTGGCGAATCCGACGATTAGGGCAGAGCGGTCATGAATGACCGCTCTGCCCTTTATTCTGGTGGCTCCTGGAGGTGTGGGGCCCGGGGGTGCAATAAACCGCAGGTGGCTGTCGGTGGGGTGGTGGTGGCCACTACTGTGGTTGTGGTCGGAATGAATCCGCTTGAAAGCTGAGGAGCGATAACGTGACAGTCCGGGTAGGTATCAACGGCTTCGGTCGTATCGGACGTAATTTCTTCCGTGCGGTGGAGGCGCTGAAGGCCGTCGGCGAAACCGATATCGAGATCGTCGCGGTCAACGACCTCACCGACATCAACACCCTCGCTACCCTGCTGAAGTACGACTCGATCCTGGGTCGTCTGCCGCAGGACGTCTCCGTCGAGGGCGACACCATCGTGGTCGGCGAGCAGCGCATCAAGGCGCTCGCGATCAAGGAACGCCCCTCCGCACTGCCGTGGGCAGACCTGGGTGTCGACGTCGTCGTCGAGTCGACCGGCATCTTCACCGCCGCCGAGAAGGCCAAGGGCCACCTGTCCGCCGGTGCCAAGAAGGTCATCATCTCCGCGCCTGCCACCGGCGACGACATCACCATCGTGATGGGCGTCAACGACGACAAGTACGACGGCAGCCAGAACATCATCTCCAACGCCTCGTGCACCACCAACTGCCTCGGTCCGATCGCCAAGGTGCTCAACGACTCGTTCGGCATCGTGAACGGTCTGATGACCACCATTCACGCCTACACCCAGGACCAGAACCTGCAGGACGCGCCGCACAAGGATCTGCGTCGCGCCCGCGCCGCGGCCCTGAACATCGTCCCCACCGGCACCGGTGCCGCCAAGGCCATCGGCCTGGTGCTGCCCGAGCTGCAGGGCAAGCTCGACGGCTACGCGCTGCGCGTTCCGGTCCCGACGGGCTCGGTCACCGACCTCACCGCGACCCTGGCGAAGCCGGCCACCATCGAGGAGATCAACGCCGCGATGAAGGCCGCCGCCGAGGGCCCGATGAAGGGCATTCTCAAGTACAACGAGGACCCGATCGTGTCGAGCGACATCGTCACCGACCCGCACTCGTCGATCTACGACGCGCCGCTGACCAAGGTCATCGACAACCAGGTCAAGGTCGTCTCCTGGTACGACAACGAGTGGGGCTACTCGAACCGGCTGGCCAACCTGGTCGATCTCGTCGGCAAGTCGCTCTGACCATGACAGTTCAGACGCTTCGAGATCTCCTGTCCGAGGGTGTCGAGGGTCGCGGCGTGCTCGTGCGCTCCGACCTGAACGTTCCCCTCGACGACAACGGTCAGATCACCGACCCCGGCCGGATCATCGCCTCGGTGCCGACCATTCAGGCACTGGTCGACGCGGGCGCCAAGGTGGTCGTGATGGCTCACCTCGGCCGCCCCAAGGGCGAGCCCGACGCCAAGTTCTCCCTCGCCCCCGTGGCGGCGAAGCTCGCCGAGCTGCTGGGCCGCAATGTCCAGCTGGCCGGTGACGTGGTGGGCTACGACGCGCTCTCGCGCTCGGAAGGCCTCACCGACGGCGACGTGCTGCTGCTCGAGAACGTGCGCTTCGACCCGCGCGAAACCAGCAAAGACGAGTCCGATCGGGCCAAGCTGGCCGCGGCGTTCGTCGAGCTGGTCGGCGACGACGGTGCGTTCGTCTCCGACGGTTTCGGCGTGGTGCACCGCAAGCAGGCGTCGGTCTACGACGTCGCGCAGGTGCTCCCGCATTACGCGGGCACGCTGGTCGCGGCCGAGGTCGAGGTGCTACAGAAGCTCACTCAGGACCCGGCCCGCCCGTACGCGGTGGTGCTCGGTGGCTCCAAGGTCTCGGACAAGCTCGCGGTGATCGAGGCGCTGGCACCGAAGGTCGACACTTTGGTGATCGGCGGCGGCATGTGCTTCACCTTCCTTGCCGCGCAAGGACTTCCGGTCGGTGGCTCGCTGCTGCAGGCCGAGATGATCGACACCTGCAAGTCGTTGCTCGAGCGCTTCGGCGACGTGCTGCACCTGCCCGTCGACATCGTGGTGGCCGACAAGTTCGCGGCCGACGCGGAGTCGAAGACCGTGGCCTCGACCGAGATCCCCGACGGCTGGATGGGGCTGGACATCGGCCCCGAGTCCGTCTCGCGGTTCGCCGCGCTGCTGACCGAGGCCAAGACGGTGTTCTGGAACGGCCCGATGGGCGTGTTCGAGTTCGACGCGTTCGCCGCGGGCACCCGTGGTGTCGCCGAGGCCATCGTGACCGCCACCTCCAAGGGTGCGTTCACGGTCGTCGGCGGCGGTGACTCGGCGGCTGCCGTGCGCAGCCTCGGCCTGCCCGACGACGGCTTCTCGCACATCTCCACCGGTGGTGGCGCTTCTCTGGAATACCTGGAAGGCAAAGAGCTGCCCGGTATTTCGGTGCTGGAGGGCTGAGCGATGGCAGCACGTACACCGCTCATCGCGGGCAACTGGAAGATGAACCTCAACCACCTCGAGGCCATTTCGCTGGTGCAGAAGGTGGCGTTCGCGCTGCCCGAGAAGTACTTCGCGAAGGTCGACGTGACGGTGATCCCGCCGTTCACCGATCTGCGCAGTGTGCAGTCGATCGTCGACGGCGACAAGCTGCTGATCACCTACGGTGCGCAGGATGTCTCGGCGCACGACTCCGGTGCCTACACCGGCGAGATCAGCGCGCCGATGCTGGCGAAGCTCGGCTGCACCTTCGTGGTGGTCGGGCACTCGGAACGTCGTCAGTACCACCACGAGGACGACGCGACCGTGCTGGCCAAGGCCAAGCAGGCGCTGAAGTACGAGATCACCCCGATCGTCTGCATCGGCGAGGGTCTCGGCGTCCGCGAGGCGGGAACGCACGTCGAGTACAACCTCGAGCAGCTGCGTGGTTCGCTCAAAGGCCTGACGGCGGAACAGATTTCGCAGGTCGTCATCGCCTACGAGCCGGTCTGGGCCATCGGCACCGGCAAGGTCGCCTCGGCGGCCGACGCGCAGGAAGTGTGCGGCGCGATCCGTGGCGAGCTGGAGAAGCTGGCTTCCCCGGAGATCGCCGCCGGTGTGCGCGTGCTCTACGGCGGCTCGGTGAACGCCAAGAATATCGGCGAGCTGATCCGTCAGCCCGATATCGACGGCGCGCTGGTCGGCGGTGCGTCGCTCAAGGGTGACGAGTTCGCCACCCTGTCGGCGATCGCCGCGGGCGGGCCGCTGCCCTGATCGGGTACTGAACGCCGAAGGGCCGGAAACCACGTGGTTTCCGGCCCTTCGCTTTTTCGTGGTGCTACCGCGCGTGCAGGATGAGGCCGTAGCCGTTGTCATTGCGCAGGGTGAGGGTGTCGGCGTCGATGGTGGCGGTGGTTCGGCCGTCGAGCGCGCGCAGTACGTTCTGCTCGACTTCCATCACCTCCGGCGGGCACATCATCTTGGTGGTGGCGACGGCGAAGGTCACCGCGTCGCCGGGACCGACGCCCGCGGTGCCGGTGATCCGGTTGCAGCCCGCGGTGCCGCTGACGGTGCCACCCTCACCGATGGTCAGATTCGGGCTCACCTGGTCGAGCGTGGCCGAGCGGATCTGCGCGTCCGGGGTGAGCATGGTGGTGACCACCCACGCGGTGCCGGTCAGCGGCTTGTCGGGGCTCACGATCTTCTTGTCGGTGAGATGGATGGTGACGGACTGGCCCGTGAGCGTCAGCCGATCACCGTCGAGGCGCCAGGTGGGGTCGGATTCCAGGAAGTTGTTCTGCCAGGCGTCGACGCCTTCGCGTTCGCCCGGGCACGCCATCAGGGTGCTGGCCAGCGGTGAGGTGTGCAGGACGTGGTTGCTCAGGTCGACGGTGCCGCCCGCGGCGTTGCAGCCGGAGTTCGCCGAGATCCGGCCGTCGCTGAAGGTGAGCGTCATCGGGCCGCCGCCCGGGATCTTGTCGCCAACGACCTCGGTGGAGATGTAGGTGTGGCCCATCGGCGTGGCGGTGTCGTCCGCCGGTTCCTTGTCGGGTGATCCGCAACCGGCCACCGCCGTGCCGACCAGTGCGAGCAGGACGGCCAGAGGACGAGGTGATATCCGCATGGAGCCGATGGTACGGACCGCCCCGCACCCTGCTGGCCGATGTCCGGGGCGGGTCGCGATCCGGTAGGAACTACTTCGCCCATGCAGCTGCCGTCGACGAGCTGGCCGTCGAGGCGCCGGTCGACCAATCGCAGTTCTATCGTCTTGAACCACAAGGTATCCAGCGGGTTGCGAGGATCTTTCGCGACGGTCGTGCCGACGGTGGGCCGCTGTCTCGGCCGGGGAGCGCATACCGGGGGATGACGGTCGCCAGGGATATGCTCGACCGGTGGGTACTGTGGCGGCGGAGCGAATCTCGACCTGGGCGCCGTTGCGTTCACCGGTGTTCCGGGCGCTGTGGATCGCCCAGCTCGTGTCGAATCTCGGCACGTGGATGCAGACGGTCGGCGCGCAGTGGATCCTCGTGGATCAGCCGAACGCGGCGGCGCTGGTGTCGTTCGTGCAGACCGCGCTCGCGCTGCCGGTGATGTTGCTGTCGATCCCGTCCGGCGTGCTGGCCGACCTGGTCGACCGGCGCAGGCTGCTGATCGGCGCGCAGACGGGCATGGCGCTCGCCTCGCTCACCCTCACCGTTTTCACCGCCACCGGCCACACCACACCCGCGGTCCTGCTCAGCCTGCTGTTCCTGCTGGGCTGTGGGCAGGCGCTCACCGCTCCCGCCTGGCAGGCGGTTCAGCCCGAACTGGTGTCGCGCGACCAGATCACGTCGGTGGCGGCGCTGGGCAGCATGAGCGTCAATATCGGTCGAGCCGTCGGTCCCGCGGTGGCGGGTGTGATCGTGTCGATGGCCGGGCCGACCGTGGTGTTCGGGTTCAACACGGTGTCGTTCGTCGGCATCGTCGCGGTGCTGCTGGTGTCGAAGTGGCCGACGCGAACGAGCCCGCTACCCAGCGAACGGCCCCTCGCGGCGTTGCAGGCAGGCACCCGGTTCATTCGAGCCGCGCCCGCGATCAAGCGGGTGCTGTTCCGCGCGATCCTGTTCATCGCCCCCGCCAGCGCGGTGTGGTCGCTGCTGCCGGTGATCGCGCACGATCGACTCGGACTGTCGTCATCGGGCTATGGTCTGCTGCTCGGTGCGCTCGGGCTCGGCGCGGTCTGTGGTGCGCTCGGATTGTCGCGGCTGCGGGTCCTGTTCACCCCCACCCAGCGACTCGCGTTCGCCGCGGTCCTGTTCGGGCTCGGCGCCGTCGCGACCGCGCTGGTCCACCACGTGGTGCTGGTACTCGTGCTGCTGGTGGGGGCAGGGTTGGCGTGGTTGCTGGCGATGTCGACGCTGAACTCGACCATGCAGTTGCTCCTGCCTGCCTGGGTCCGCGCCCGCGGTCTGTCGGTGTACATGCTGGTGTTCATGGGCGGACAGGCGATGGGTTCCCTGCTCTGGGGTCTGGTCGCCGGTGCCTACGGTGCCGTGACGGCGCTGCTGATCGCGGCGGTGATGCTGGCGTGCTGTGCCGTGAGCACCCTGTGGTGGCCGATCCGGCACAACGTCGAGGAGATCGACCTCTCACCGGCGGCGTACTGGCCCGAACCGCAACTCGTGGTCGAGCCCGAGCCCGAGGACGGCCCCGTCCTGGTGATGCGCGGCTACGACGTGCCACCGCACGACGTTGCCGCCTTCACCGAATCGATGGCGATGGTCGGGCGATCCCGGCAGCGCACGGGCGCGATGGAATGGCGGCTCTACCGCGATGTCGGCACCGTCGACCGCTTCGTCGAAGCCTTCGTCGTCCGGTCCTGGGCCGAGCACATGCACCAGCACCAGGTGCGCTTGACCGCCCGTGACCAGGAGATCGAACAGACCGTCGCCCAGTACTCCGCAGGCCCCCACACCGTCTCACATCTGGTCGCCGTCGAGCCTGGTTAGACCAGTCGGTCCTCCACCACCTAGGATGAACCTCATGTCGCTGTTCCTCGATATCCTCCTTGTGATCACCAGCTTGCTGTTGGTGCTGCTGGTGCTGTTGCACCGCGCCAAGGGTGGCGGCTTGTCCAGCCTCTTCGGTGGCGGCGTGCAGTCGAGCCTGTCCGGCTCCACCGTCGTCGAGAAGAACCTCGACCGCATCACCATCTTCGTCGGCATCGTCTGGTTCATCGCGATCCTCGGCATCGGCCTCGAGATCAAATTCGCCTGAGTTCGCCGCTTCCCTCACCTGGGGCGGCCTGCGTGTCTGGTACCGGTAGCGGACCCAGCTGAGATCAGCGCAGAAGACGACCGGCGGCTTCTTCGATATCCGACTCGCTCAGCAAGACAGTGTCGGCGGCGGGACCGAGTGGAACGAAACTGTCCGCACTCGTGACTCGGGCGAGCGCACCGCGATAGCCCGCATCGATCAGCGCCGCATACACCGACTCGGAAACCCCACCGCTGCAACGCGTTTCATCGGCGACCAAGACCCGGCCGGTGGCTTCGGAATGCTGGAGCAGATCGGCGGTCGGTAGGGGATTGAGCCAGCGGAGGTCGAGTACTCGCGTGTGGATCCCTTGGGCGGCAAGGCGGTTCGCGGCGCGCAGGCTCATCGGGACGCCGTTGCCGAAAGTGACGACGGTGACGTCGGTGCCGTCGCCGTAGATGCGCGCGGTGCCGATCGGGATGTGGTCGGTGGTGGGGGAGGCCAGCCAGGATTCGTCGCCTGGATGTAGATCTCTTGTGTGGTACAGCGCTATCGGTTCGACGAACACGCACACTCGGCCATCGACACGGGCCGCTGACACGCAGGTGCGTAGCATCGCGGCCGCGTCGTCGGCGCGCGCCGGTACCGCGACGACGACTCCGGGGATATCGCGCAGCGCCGCCAGCGAATCGTCGTTGTGGAAGTGGCCGCCGAAACCCTTTTGGTAGGCGAGGCCGGCGATGCGCAGGACCATCGGGTTGCGGTACCGGCCGTTCGAGAAGAACTGCAGTGTGGCCGCTTCGCCGCGAATCTGATCGGCCGCGTTGTGGACGTAGGCCAGGTATTGGACCTCGGGGATCGGGATGAATCCGGCTAGTCCGGTGCCGAGCGCGGTGCCGAGGATGGACTGTTCGTCGAGGAGAGTGTCGAAGACGCGTCGTGCGCCGAAGCGTTTTCTGAGGCCCTTCGTGACGCCGTAGACGCCGCCCTTGCGGCCGACATCCTCACCGAATACCAGCACATCAGGGTCTCGGGCGAGCAGTTCGCCGAGCGTGTGATTGATGGCCTGCGCCAGTGTCATCCGGGGAGTGTGATCCGCCATCTTCGATGGCTCAGGCGGTCGGGGCGCGGACTCGCGACGCAGTTCGTCGGCTGGCGCCTGTACCGGGGGAACTCGTGGGCCGGGCCGGGTGACGTCGTCGCGGATCGCGCGGGGGTGAGTCGGCGCGAGCGGCGCGATCACGGCCGCGGCGGAATCGAGCCGAGCCTCGTGAACCACCTCGTCGGCCGTCTCCCGCACGCGGGCACCGATCCGCGTGTACCGCTCGAGCAGGTCGTCCGCATCGGCGATTCCCGCCGACATCAAGTATCGGGCGGTGCCGAGGAGAGGGTCGCGCGCTAGATCGGCGGCGATGTCGGCCGCACCGCGGTAGGCGGACTCCACATCGGACCCGGCGTGGCCACCGAGCCGGACGGTGCGCAGGTGCAGGAAGACCGGCACCCGCCAGGTCCGTGCCAGAGACACCGCGTCTTGGGCCGCACCGAGAACGTCGGGCAGGTCGCAACCGTCGGCGGCGAGGTAGGTGAGTCCCGGCCTGGGACCGTAGGCGCGCTCGATCCAGTCCGGCGCGGTGGGCACGCTGATGCCGAGTCCGTTGTCCTCGCAGACGAACACCAGCGGCATCGGCACACCCTGATGGGCGGCATGCAGGGCGGCGTTGACCGCACCGACTGCCGTCGAATGGTTGGCCGACGCGTCGCCGAAACTGCACACCACCACCGCATCAGCGGGCCACGGACACGAAACCCCTTGCTTCGCAGCCCGATCCAACGCGAAGGCCAACCCCACCGCACGCGGCAGATGCGAAGCGATGGTCGAGGTCTGCGGAATGATCGACGCCGCCGCACTCCCGATCACCTTGTGCCGACCACCGGAGATCGGATCAGCCGCCGCCGCGACAACCCCCAGCAGCACGTCCCGAATCGGATCCGAGCCCGCAATCAGCCGGCACCGCTGCACGAAGAACGCCGCCGACCGATAGTGCAACAACGCCGGATCGTCGACGCGTGACGCGGCCGCCACCGCCGCATTGCCCTCGTGCCCCGAGGACCCGATGCTGTAGAACCCCTGCCGGGCGGCCCCCAACCGCCGCGCCGCCAGATCGAGATGCCTACTGGCGACCTGCGATTCGAACACTTCGAGCCCGAACGCGGCGTCGATGGTATCGATCGGGTCGATCCGGTCGGGCACAGCGAGACCGGCCATCGCGGCCCGAAAAGCCCCATCCAGGTCAAGCGATCCCAGCGCCACCGCAACAACTCCTCGCCCGCAGTCGAGTCGACGTCCGAACCGTCGCCCATGCCGACAAAGTTACTGTGATCCTCGACGAACGACGTGCTATTTCCGTCAGAAGCGCGCAACTGTGTGCTTGTCGGCCGCAGACGACGATCTCGTAGATGGTGCTCGCGCGTGGGGCGGTTCGAGTGGCCGGTAGTGTCCGGTGTTCATATGGGACGGGCGAAGGAGGGGCTATGACTACGCCAGGTGGACCAGGGGGTCCGTGGGGATATCCGCAGCAGTCCGGGCCGTTCGGGGCGCCGCCGCAGCAGCCGTACCCGCAGCAGCAGCACTATCCACCGCAGTACCAGCAGCCACCTGCTCAGTACGGTGCGCCCCAGCCCGATTATGCTGCGCCGCAGCAATCTCCGTCGGCGGGCGCACCGCAGGAGAGCGCGGCGGTGCAGGCCTATCTGGCGGCTGTCGCCCACCACATGAATATGGGCGGTCTCCAGGTGAGCCGGAACTGGGTGGGCCCGGTGCTGTCGCTGATCGGCGTCGGCGCGGTGATCAAGAGTTCACTGAACCCGATCGAACTGGCCGTCTGTGTAGGCCACGCGGGTGAGATCTCACCCGCCACCGTTGCCGGATTCACCAGGCAGGTAGACGAATTCGCCCGCTCGATCCGCCGGCCGAGCGCCTTCGCGGTGAAAGGCGGTGCGTGCGCGATCGCCGCACTGATATCTGATCGAGTTCACCCGGCCAGCTTCGGTGCCGTCACCAACAAAGCGATGAGTTTCGGCACCGTCGTCGTACCCGCCGTCATCGACCTCGGTAACCGCCAGATGATGATCGCCCAGAATACGCCCGTGATGGGATTCGCCATGTGGAGCACCGTGCGCGGCAAAGCCGGCATGTACCTCCCGGATCCGCGCGCGGTTTTGGGCTGACAGCCCGCAATTGGGCACCGATTTTCGGCTGTTCGCTCGAATGGTGTAGGGGCGTGGCGAGTACCGGGAGTGAGTGACGACACAGTCGGCCTTGTGCGCCTGCATGATGGGTGATGATTCCGCTGGTGGCAGGGCATTGTGGAATCGAACTCCGGTATTACTCGGTGATTGTCAACCCGCACCCAGGTTTTGACGGCGCCATATTGGTCATGTTTAGTGTGGCGCGTCCGGCACCGTGACGGTGCCGTATGTCGACATGATCAGAAGCGGGGAGTTCGAAATGGCCGGCAAGCACCGAAGAATCAAAGCAGGAGTGATCGCGAGGCGCGCGGCACCAGCATTAGGGATCCTTCCCGTCATGTTCGCTGTCGCCTGCACCAACACCGGCACCGATGTCGCGAGTTCGACATCGACCAGCCTGGCACCCAGCGACACGCAGGCGCCCAAAACCACCACGGCAACGCCGAACCCGGCGAAACCGGAACCGGGAACAGCCACCCCGCCGCTGCCCGGCGAGCGCGGCGGCGCGACACCCGTGGTCGGGCCGGGACGTACCACCACCGTGCAGCCTGGCGTCACCGCGCCGGGCGACGATCCGAACGCCGCGTTCGGGCCGCGCACCACCCCGCGTCAGCCGGGCGTCACCGTGCCGCGCGAGGCCAAGCCCGGCCCGTTCGGTGACTACGCTGTCCCGCCGGGCCACCGGACGGTGCCGAGCAATGAAAGTGCGCCGCCGGTCAACCTCGGTGCGCTGCACGCACCACAAGCGGTGGAGCCGGTTGCTCCCATCGCCCCACCGGACCGCACGCTGCGTCTGGGCGACTTCACCTCGCCGGTGCCCGACGCGGTGCCGGAAGACCTTCTCGACGGAGTGAACTCGGCTGCCGCCAACACCGAAGCCGCGATCGCCACCGGCGGAAAGTCGATCGGTATCGACCCGAGTCGCTCGGACAAGATCGCCGCGGGTGCCCTGGCGGGTGCGGCGGTGGGCGGTGTGCCGGCAGCGGTCGTGTGCGGCGTGGCGGGTGGGTTGATCACGTCTGCCACCCTCGCCCCTGCTGCCGCGGTAGCCGCTGGTACCGCTGCGGGCGCGGCAACGGCTGGTGTCATGGCTGCTCCGGCCGCGGGCGCGGCATTCGCGGCGACGGTCGCCGCCGGTTCGGCTGTCGGCGCTGTCGCCTGCGGCGTCCCAGCGGCCATTGTCGGCGGCGTCATCGGCGGCGCCGTGGGAAGCACGATCTGACGCTGCCTACATCGCTTCATCCATTTGTCTGAACGACGGTGCCCTCCAAGCCGAATCGGCTTGGAGGGCACGTCGTTCAGTGGGCCCGACCGTGTCCGGTCCGAATCTCACTGTCCCCGTTCGCGAATCGTCGCGATCATCGTTCGCCCGTCGCGGACGGTGGTGGTGATGAGCTGGGTGTAGAGCAGGTCGTCGGCTGATGTGCCGCCCGGACGACGTTCGGTCAGGTCGAGTTCGTAACTGTCCGGACCGATCTGGTTGATCTGGGCGCAGTAGGTGGTGCCGAGCGGCACGTACTTGTCGATGCCGTCCTGGATGATCGGGGCCGAACCGACGGTGTCGGCTTCGGGGGCCACATACGACCGTGCCTTCTCGCCGTTGCGGTCGGTGTAGAACGCGTACTCGAAGCCGAGGATCACCCCGGGGCCGGAGTTGTTGTCACCGTGACCGCGGCCGATGGTCAGGGTGCCGCGCTGTTCGTCGGCGCAGGCGAGTGGCCCTGCCGTCTTTCTCGTCGTGGTCGGCGGGCTGGTCGCGGCGACGACGACCGTCTCTTCCGGTTCGCTGTTCTGGCCGCGCACGACGACGTAGGTCATCGCCGCGGCCACGCCGACCGCGATCGTGGCCACCGAACCGAGCAGGATGACTCCCACCTTGCCGCGGCCCGATTTCGACGACGGATCGGTGGGCGTGGTGTTCGTCCGGCTGTCGTTGTAGAGGTCATCGAAAAGGTCGGCTTCATCCCACGAGGACTGCGACTGCTGGCGACCAGATACCTTGCCCGGCTTGAAGATCGCGGCCATCGGGTCGTCATCCCACGACGACGGAGGCTCGCGAAGTCGATCTTCCCGACTGGGCGGTGAGGGTTCGCGATTCGGTTCCTGCTGAATGGACGGCAGAGGCTCGTGATCCCGCTGACGGGGCGGTGGGGGCCGGCCATGTTGATCCCGCTGACTATGCGGCGGGGGTTCGCGATGCTGTTCGCGCTGACTCGGCGGCGGAGGTTCACGCCGATCCTGCTGAATCGGCCGTGAGGGTGCCGGGGCCGACCAGTCCGGCAGCCCATCGGCTCCGGCGGTGCGCATCGGCTCATTCCCCGCCGGGGCCCGGAACTGGGGCGGTGGCGCCGGGATCATCGGTTCCGGGGCAGGCTCCGGACCAGCGGGTCGCCACGAAGTCGGAGCCTGCTCGTGCAAACCCGCGACTGCGGCAGGATCAGGCCCGAGCGCATCCAGCGGAGGACCGAAGGGTGACCCCGAACTCTCGTCCTCCCATGAATCTGTGGAACCCACCCATCACCCTTTCCCTTCCCATGCCGGCACCTCGCACCCGGCCCAAGCGCAACTCAGCGCACGGGGCACGACACCACCGAGGCAGGCAACCCGTGGCGTTCCCGGTTCGGCGAACTCGCGTCCCCCGCCATACCGATCGCCCGACATTTTACCCGGTGCACCCCGGTGCGGGACCGGACGGGGATGGGCGGACAGGGGATTCGATCGACGGCTGTGCGATTGATCATGATCTGCCGGAAATAGGTTTGAACGACTCGAATGCGGCGTGAGTCGCCGCGCGAGCCGGTCGTCGAGAGTGACCGCATGTTTCCGAAAGCGCAGTGGTGGCCGCGGCTGTCAGGGTAGCTCTACATCGCCGGGAGACGGGTGGTGCGCGAGCGCCAGGAGGCAGATCATGCGAGGCAGAGTTCCTGTTCGGATGCGGGTGTTGGCCGCAGTGAAGCGTGGGCCGGATTGGGATTCGATCACCCCGGCAGAGGTCGTCGAGGGGCGTGGGGCGCAGGAGAAGTTGCGTCGGTCCGCTCTCGGGACGTTCATCACCGGTCGGTCGGATCGCGGTGCGCTCAGTACTGCCCACATTCTCGAACTGCCCGGTCGCATGCTGAATGTTCGGGTGCATCGGCCGGTGCACGGGGGTTCGGGGCTCCCGTTGATCGTCGCGTTTCACGGTGGTGGGTTCATCAGCGGGGTGCCCGAGCAGGACGATTGGCTGTTGAGTCATCTGGCTGCCGAGTGTCCGGCCGTGGTGGCGTCGGTGGACTATCGGCTCGCGCCGGAGCATCCGATTCCGGCGGCCGTCGAGGATGCCCGGGATGCGGTGCGGGTACTCGTCACGCGGGCGGGGCAGTGGGGTGCGGACGGGGCTCGGCTCGCGCTGCTCGGTAGCAGTGCGGGGGCTTGTCTCGCGGCGTTGACCGCCTTCGAGACTCGTGAGCTGCGGACCCAGGTACTGATCAACCCCCAACTCGATTGGACCGCCGGGGTGTTCGAGTATCCTTCGTTCACCGAGAACGCCGACAGCCCCACCGCGACGCCCGCCAATTGCCGTGCGGTGCAACGCATCGCGCTGCCCGAAGGTTTCGACGCGCGCGCGATATCGCCGATGTTCCACGACGACCTCGCCGGTTCCGCCCCCACTCTCATCCAGTCCGCGGGGCTGGATCCGCTCGAGGATCAATCGTCTGCCTACGCCGATCGTCTACGGCAGGCCGGCGCCGAGGTGACGCTGACCCGCTATCCCGAAGCGACACACGGCTTTCTGAGCATGTCGGGGCTGATCCCTGCCGCCCGACCGGCTCGCGCGGAGATTCTCGATCATCTACGCAGCCACCTGGCTGTGCGTTCGGGAGCCCGTCGATGACCACCATCGGCGAACAGGCTCCGGCAACGAGCCTGACAAGGCTGCTCCGGCCGTATCTCGGCAGTTTCAGCGCTGTGGTGATCCTTCAGGTCGTCGGCGCCGTCGCGGGGCTGACCCCCTTGCTGGCCGTAGTCGAGCTGGGTCGGACCTTGTTGTCGCCCGGCGAGGTCGATCGCGCTCACGTGTGGCTCGTCGTGCTGACCGGAGCGGCGGGCCTGCTGGTCCGATTGCTGTGTACCGCAGCCTCTTCGGCGATCGGGCACCTGCTCGACGATCGAGTCCAGCTGTCGTTCCGGCGGCAGCTGGCCGATCAGTTGGCGCGGGTGCCGATCGGCTGGTTCGCGCGGCGTCGCACCGGTGAGCTGGCGAAGATCGTGGGCGACGATGTGAGCGCCGTCCACCCGTTCATCGCCCACGCGCCCGGCGAACTGGTGTCCGCGTTCGTGGTGCCGTTGGTCTCGCTGGTCTACCTGTTCACCGTCGACTGGCGGCTCACCCTCATCACCCTGATCCCGGTCGTGCTGGCCATCGCGCTCGTTCCCTTGATGATGACCCCCACCCGGCTGCGCGAACAGCGGGATTTCGATACCGCCATGGGTGGTATCGCCAGCTCGGTCGTCGAGTTCGTGCAGGGCATCGCGGTGGTGAAGGCGTTCGGTGGGTCCGAGCGTGCCCATCGCAGATTCCGCACGGCCACTGATGATTTCGCCGACATCTTCCTGCGGATGGTGCGGGGGCTGGCGGGGATCGCGGCGGCCATGCAGGTGGCGCTGTCGCCGCCGTTCGTACTGTTGGTCGTGCTGATCGGCGGTGCGGTGCTGATCACGAACGGTGCGATGGCCCCGGCCGATCTGCTGCCGTTCCTGCTGCTCGGCATCGGCCTGACCGCACCCGTGGCGGCGCTCGGGCACGGTTTCGACGATCTCCAGGCCGCTCGGCGCGCGGCAGACCGGATTCGCGATGTTCTCGACGAGGCGCCGCTGCCCGAGCCGACCCGCCCGAGGGCACCGCAGGGGCATCGGGTGGAGCTGCGTGGGGTGCGGTTCGGTTACGACGCCGAACACGAAGTGCTGCGCGGGATAGACCTGGTGCTCGAGCCCGGCACCGTCACGGCACTCGTCGGGCCATCGGGCAGCGGCAAATCCACCCTGGTTCAGCTGCTGCCGCGGTTCTTCGACCCGACCCACGGCACGGTCTCCCTCGGCGGAGTCGACCTGCGCGAACTCGGTAGCCGAGAGCTCTATCGAACGGTCTCGTTCGTCTTCCAGGATGTGCGGCTGCTGCGAGCATCGGTCGCGGACAATATCGCCCTTGCTGTCCCACATGCGGACCGTGACACCGTGATTCGCGCCGCTCACCTGGCGAATATCCACGACCGCATCCTGGAGTTGCCACGCGGCTACGACACGGTGATCGGCGACGACGCGGCCTTGTCCGGTGGTGAGGCGCAACGGATTTCGCTGGCGCGGGCACTGCTCTCCGACGCGCCGGTGCTGGTTCTGGACGAGGCGACCGCCTTCGCGGACCCACAGACCGAACAGGCGGTGCGACAGGCCTTGGCGTCGCTCGGTCGCGACCGGACCATCCTCGTGATCGCCCATCGGCTGGAGACGATCGCCGACGCCGACACGGTCGTGATGCTCGACAACGGCACCATCGTCGAACGCGGCCGACCCGCCGATCTGCTCGACCGGCGAGGAAAGTTCGCCGACTTCTGGCACTCGCACCGAGCGGTGACCGCGGAACTACAGGGAGACCCACGATGATTCGCATGCTGTTGCGCGTGCTCGGACCCGAGTACGCAGGACCGGTACGGCGCACCGTCGCGTTGATGACCGTGACCGCGGTCGCCGAGGGACTGTCCTATGCGCTACTGGTTCCCGTGCTGCGAGCGCTGTTCGGTGACGATCCCGCCGACGCCCGGCCCTGGCTGATCGCGCTGGGTGGCGCCGTCGCTCTCTACGCGGCACTGCGATACCGCAGCGATCTGTCCGGTTTCCGCGTCGGGACCACACTGCTGCGTGGTGTGTACTACCGACTCGGTGACCATCTGGCCCGACTGCCCATCGGCTGGTACACGGCAGGTCGGGTGGGTGAGGTGTCCGTGCTCGCCAGTCGTGGTGTCCTGCAGGCGTTGAGCGTGATCGCGCATTTGATGTCGCCGCTCATCTCCGCCGCCGTGACGCCGCTGACGATCATCGTCGTGATGTTCGCGTTCAACTGGCAGTTGGGGTTGGCAGCGGCCGCCGCCGTACCGATCGTCGCCGCGATTCAGCTCTGGTCGGGGCGCGCGATGGCAGTCGGTGACGCGCAGCGGCACGAACGTGACCACGACACCGCACAACGTGTCATCGAATATCTGCAGGCCCAGCCGGTTCTGCGGGCTGGAGGGCGGACCGCGCAACGGTTCGACCTGCTCGACGATTCGCTACAGGAACTCGCGCGCCTGTCGCGCCGCCGAGCATTCACGGCCCTGCCCGGAATCCTCGGCCTCTCGCTGGCGGTGCAAGCGGTGTTCACCGTGCTACTGGCACTCGGCACGTACCTCGCCCTCGGCGGAGATATCGGTGCGGCAGAGTTTTCGGCGATCCTGATCCTCGCCGCTCGCTGCGCCGACCCGCTGCTCTCACTCGCTGATATCGGCGGCCAACTCCGCAGCGCTCGATCCGAACTGGTGCGTCTGGATGCGCTCCTGCGGACTGAGACCTTGCCGGAACCCAGCACCCCGCTGCAGCCGCAAGCCCACGACCTGACCTTCGACGCCGTCACCTTCCAGCACGGCACCCGCGCGGTGCTCGACGAAGTATCGCTGACAGTTCCCCAAGGACAACGTCTGGCTGTGGTCGGACCGTCCGGAGCGGGTAAGACCTCTCTTCTGCAACTGATCGCCCGCTTCTACGACGTCGACGCGGGCACGGTTCGCATCGGCGGCGTCGACGTGCGTTCCATCAGCAGCGAAACGCTGATGGCCCAGTTCGCCATCGTCTTCCAGGACGTCTACCTCTTCGACGGCACGATCGAAGACAACATCCGCCTCGGACGCCCCGACGCCACCGACGAACAGGTGCGAACAGCCGCGAGCGCGGCCCGCCTCGACGAGGTGATCGACCGTCTCCCCGGCGGCTGGGCAACGAACGTCGGCGAAGGCGGCACCGCACTGTCCGGCGGTGAGCGCCAACGTGTGTCGATCGCCCGAGCCCTGCTGAAGGACGCCCCGATCGTCCTGCTCGACGAGGTGACCTCCGCCCTCGACCCCGTGAACGAGGCCGCCGTCCACGCGGGAATCGAACGCCTGATGGCAGGCCGAACCGTGGTGATGGTGGCCCACCGCCTACGCACCGTCCGCCGCGCCGACCGCATCGTCTTCCTCGACCACGCCCACATCGCGGAAGACGGCACCCACGACGAACTCCTCAGTCGGGCGGGCCGCTACGCCGGCTTCTGGGCGAGTTCCCTGACCCCGGTCATCTGACACGACGAAGCCCGGGCCCGATCATCGGGCCCGGGCTTGCTCAGCGTGCTAATCCTCGTCGAGCAGCAGACCCGTCGCCGCGGGTTCATCGATCACCCAGGTGGTCGACTCGATGCCGACCGCGCCTGCCGACGGGATGTCGTCGGGGGAGGCGCCGCCTACCGCGGCGGCTACCGCGGCGGCTTTGGCTTCGCCGCTGACCACGAGCATCACGTGGCGGGAGCGGTGGATCGCGGGCAGGGTCATCGTGACCCTGGTCGGCGGGGGTTTCGGGCAATTGTGAACGGCGACAACGTAATCCGTTGTCTCCTGCACCGCGGGGGAGTGCGGGAACAAGGAGTCGATGTGGCCTTCGGGGCCCATGCCGAGGACCGTGAGGTCGAACTCGCCGCGTTCGTCGAGTTCGGTGTGCACGAGCTGGGCGTAGGCGGCGGCGGCTTCCTCCGGGGTGCTGTAGGGGCCGTCGGAGGGGCCTATCGGGAAGACGTGGGCCGGGTTCAGCGGGACGAAGTCCAGGAGCGCCTCGCGGGCCTGGAGTTCGTTGCGGTCCTTGTCGCCGACGGGGACGAAACGCTCGTCGCCCCAATAGACGTACAGGGTGGACCAGTCGATGTCGCCGGGGGACTGGCGGACACGTTGGAGCAGGCGGATGCCGTCGCTGCCGCCGGTGAGCGAGACCGAGGCGTTGCCGCGTTCGGCCTGGGCGGCGACGATCACGTCGACGAAGCGTTCGGCGGCCGCGTCGGCGAGCAGGTCGGCGTCGTCGTGGATCTCGATGGTGTTGGCGGGGAATTCGGCACCGAGGTCGTCGTGGCTGTCGAAATGCTCACTCATAGGTCACCTTCTCGATTCCGGCGAGCGCCTCGGCGTAGATCTCGTCGGCGTCGAGCCGGCGCAGTTCTTCGGCGAGGCAATCGCGAGTTTCCCGGCGTGCCAGCGCGATCCGCTGGTCGGGTTCGCCGGTGCGGGTCAGCGTTGCCGTCCTTCCTAATTGCGGGCGTTCGATGGCGATCGAATCGGTGGCGCGCTGGATCAGGACCTTCAACTCTCCGGTCTTGCGGATCACCGGGCAGTGCAGACGCGAGGCCAGCCAGCCGGCCAGGGTGTCGAGTGCGGGTTCGGAGGCCAGACCCGACACGGTCACCGAGGTGACCGGTTCGAACGGTGGCTCGTCGAGCGCCGCGGCCAGCAGGGCCCGCCAGTAGGTGATGCGGCTCCACGCGAGATCGGTGTCACCGGCCGCGTAGGAGAAGCGGCGCTTCTTGATCGCGACCTGGGGATCGGGGGCGTAGGTGGCGTCGGTGATGCGGCGTTTGGCCAGCTTGCCCACCGAGTCCATCGACGGGTACTCCGGCGCGCCACGCGGCCACCATGCCACCACCGGGGTGTCGGGCAGCAGGAAGGGGGTCACGACGCTGCTCTCGTGGTTCACCAGCGCGCCCTGCAGGCGCAGCACGATCACCTCGGCCGCACCGGCGTCACCACCGACGCGGATCTGGGCGTCGAGGCGGGTCTCGGCGTCGCGGTCACCGCGGGCCAACACGATCACCCGGCAGGGATGCTCGCGGCTGGCGTCGTTGGCGGCGTCGATCGCGTCCTCGGCCTCGGAGGAGTCCAAGGTGCAGACCACCAGGGTGAGCACTCTGCCCTGGGTGATCACGCCGTTGGTCTCGCGCAACTGCACCATCCGCTTACCGACATCGACGGTGTTGGTGTCGGGCATGTCGACGATCACGGACGCCGCCATTCCCGCCCGCTGCGCGCGAGCATCTCATCGGCCGAGGTGGGACCCCAGGTACCGGCCTCGTAGGGTTCGGGTTTGCCGCCCGCTGCCCAGTGCGCGAGCACGGGATCGAGGATGCGCCAGGACAATTCGACCTCCGCGTTCACCGGGAACAGCGACGGCACGCCGAGCAGCACGTCGAGGATCAGCCGTTCGTAGGCCTCGGGGGAGGACTCGGTGAACGCCTCGCCGTAGCTGAAGTCCATGTTCACGTCGCGTACTTCCATGCCCGAGCCCGGGACTTTCGAGCCGAAGCGCAGGGTGATGCCTTCGTCCGGCTGCACCCGGATGACCAGCGCGTTCTGGCCGAGTTCCTCGGTCATGGTCTGGTCGAAGGGCAGGTGCGGCGCGCGCTTGAACACCACCGCGATCTCGGTCACCCTGCGGCCCAAGCGTTTTCCGGTGCGCAGATAGAACGGCACACCCGCCCAGCGCCGGTTCTCCACGTGCAGGGTGAGCGCGGCGTAGGTCTCGGTCCGCGACTGCGGATCGAAGCCCTCCTCCTGATGCAGGCCCACCACGTGCTCGCTGCCCTGCCAGCCCTCGGTGTATTGCCCGCGCGCGGTCGTCTCATCCAGCGGCGCAACGAGTTTGGTGGCCGAGAGGGCCTTGATCTTCTCGGTGGTGAGCTGCATCGGCTCGAAGGAAGTGGGCTCCTCCATCGCCGTCAGCGCGAGCAGCTGCAACAGGTGATTCTGGATGACATCCCGCGCGGCGCCGATGCCGTCGTAATAGCCTGCGCGGCCACCCAATCCGATGTCCTCGGCCATGGTGATCTGCACGCTGTCGACATAGTTGGCGTTCCAGATCGGCTCGAACAACTCGTTGGCGAAGCGCAGCGCCAGAATGTTCTGGACCGTCTCCTTGCCGAGGTAGTGGTCGATGCGAAAGACCTGCTCCTCCGGGAAGACCCGGTTGACCAGGGCATTGAGCTCCTTGGCGCTGGTCAGGTCGTGGCCGAACGGCTTCTCGATCACCACGCGCCGCCACGGGGTGTACCCGTCGGGCTCGGGTTTGGCCTGGGCCAGATGGTGTTCGGAGAGCTGATCGAGCACCACGGGGAACATATTCGGCGGAATCGACAGGTAGAACGCGTAATTGCCGCCGGTGCCCCGGGTTTCGTCGAGGTTGGCCAAGGTATCGGCGAGCGTCGCGAAGGCCGCGTCGTCGTCGAAACTGCCCTGCACGAACCGCACACCCTCGGCCAGGTGGTCCCAGACCTCCTGACGGAAGGGGGTGCGCGCGTGCTTCTTCACGGCCTCGAGTACCACCGAGGCGAAGTCTTCGTCGGCGTAATTGCGCCGGGCGAAGCCGACCAGGGCGAAACCAGGGGGCAACAGCCCCTGGTTCGCCAGGTCATAGATGGCCGGCATCAGCTTCTTGCGGGACAGATCTCCGGTGACACCGAAGATCACCAGGCAGCACGGGCCCGCGATGAAGGGAACACGTTTGTCGCGTTCGTCGCGCAGCGGGTTGTGCCACAGCCCCGCCGCCTGATCCGTCGATGCTGTGCCGGCCATCGTGTCAGTTGCCCTCCGCCGCGACGCCGAGCGCGCCGGTGGTGGCCTCGATCAACTCTTCCCACGCGCTCTCGAACTTGTCGACGCCTTCGCGCTCGAGCAGCGCGAACACATCGTCGAGATCGATACCGGCCGCTGCCAGATCGGCGAAGACCTGGGCGCCCTCGGCACCACGGCCGCTGAGGGTGTCGCCGAGCACCTCACCGTGATCGGCGAACGCCTGCAGCGTCTTCTCCGGCAGGGTGTTGACGGTGTTCGGGCCGACGAGTTCGGTGACGTAGAGGGTGTCGGGGTAGTCGGGGTTCTTCACCCCGGTCGACGCCCACAGGGGCCGCTGCCGGTTGCCACCCTGCGAGGCCAGGTGGTTGTAGGTGGAGGTATGCGCGCCACCGTCGAACACGTCCTGGTACTCGGCGTAGGCCAGCCGGGCGTTGGCCACACCGGCCTTGCCGCGCAGGGCAAGGGCTTCCGGGGTGCCGATCGCCTCGAGGCGCTTGTCGATCTCGGTATCCACCCGGGAGACGAAGAACGACGCGACCGAGTGGATCTTGGCCAGGTCGTGGCCGGAGATCTTGGCGTTGCGCAGACCGTCGAGGTAGGCGCCCATCACCGCGCGGTAGCGCGGCACCGAGAAGATCAGCGTCACGTTCACGCTGATGCCCTCGCCGATCACCGAGGTGATCGCGGGCAGGCCCGCCTCGGTGGCCGGGATCTTGATGAACAGGTTCTTGCGGTCGACGATCTTCCACAGCTCGATCGCCTGGGCGACGGTCTTGTCGGCGTCGAAGGCGAATCGCGGGTCGACCTCGATCGACACGCGCCCGTCCACGCCACCGGTCGATTCGAACACCGGCGCGAGCACGTCGCAGGCGGCGCGCACATCGTCGGTGGTCATCGTGCGGATCGCCGCGTCGGCGTCGGCGCCTTGGGACGCAAGGTCTTTCAGCTGCGCTTCGTAGGCGTGGCCCACACTCAGCGCGGCCTGGAAGATGCTCGGGTTGGTGGTGACACCGACGACGCTGCGGGTCGCGATCAGTTCGGCGAGATTGCCGGACTGGATGCGATCACGCGAGAGATCGTCGAGCCACACCGAGACGCCCGCGGCCGAGAGCGCGGCGAGATTCTCGTTCTGTTCCATGGTCTTACCCCTTCACCTTGTCGGTGGAACGCAGTGCCGCGCGGACGACGGCATCGGGGGTGATACCGAATTCGCGGTACAGAGTCTTGTAGTCGGCCGACGCGCCGAAGTGATCGATGGACACGATCTCGCCCGCGTCACCGACGAATCGGTACCACGGCATCGCGATACCGGCCTCGACCGCGACTCTGGCCCGCACCGACGGGGGCAGCACCTCGTCGCGGTATCCCTGATCCTGCGCGTCGAACCACTCCACACACGGCATCGAGACCACGCGGGTCGGGATGCCCTGCTCTTCCAGCGTAGTGCGCGCGGCGACCGCGAGGTGGACCTCGGAGCCGGTGCTGATGAGGATCACTTCCGGGGTGCCGGTGGATGCCTCGGCCAGCACGTAGCCGCCCTTCTTGACACCCTCGTAGCTGGTGCCCTCCAGGGTCGGCACGTCCTGGCGGGTCAGTGCCAGCGCGGACGGGCCGTCCTGATGGGGCGACTCGTGCACCGAGAAGTGCGAGGTGTGCTCGTCGGAGTCACGCTCGAGCACGGTGCGCCAGGCGTGGACGGTCTCGTTGGCGTCGGCCGGGCGCACCACGTTGAGGCCGGGGATCGCGCGCAGCGCGGCCAGGTGCTCGATCGGCTGGTGGGTCGGGCCGTCCTCGCCGAGGCCGATGGAGTCGTGGGTCCACACGTAGATGGCGGGCACTCGCATCAGCGCGGCCAGGCGCACGGCCGGGCGCATGTAGTCGCTGAACACGAGGAAGGTGCCGCCGTAGGGGCGGGTCGGGCCGTGCAGTGCGATGCCGTTGAGGATCGAGCCCATCGCGTGCTCACGGATACCGAAGTGCAGGGTGCGCCCGTACGGGTTGGCCTTCCACGCGCCGGTGGAGATCGACTCGGGGCCGAAGCTCGCCTGGCCGGGCATCGTGGTGTTGTTGGACTCGGCCAGGTCGGCCGAACCGCCCCACAGCTCGGGCAGCTCGTCGGCGACCGCGGCGAGGAACTTGCCCGACGCCTTGCGGGTGGCCATGCCCTTGGGATCGACCTCGAAGCTCGGCAGTGCTTCGGTCCAGCCCTTGGGCAGCGAGCGGGTCTGCAGGCGGTCGAAGAGTTCCTTGTTCGACGGGTTGGCCTCGGCCCACTGGTCGAAGCTCTGCTGCCACTTCGCCTGTGCTTCGGCGCCGCGGGCCAGTGCCTTGCGGGTGTGCTCGATGACGGCCGGGTCGACGTCGAAGGACTTCTCCGGGTCGAAGCCGAGCGCCTTCTTCACCGCGGCGACCTCGTCGGGGCCGAGCGCGGCGCCGTGCGCGCCACCGGTGTTCATCTTGTTCGGGGCGGGGAAGCCGATGATGGTGCGCAGGATGATGATCGAGGGCTTGGACGTTTCGGCCCTGGCCGCGTCGAGGGCCTTCTCGATGGCCACCACATCTTCGCCGCCTTCGACGATCTGCACCTGCCAGCCGTAGGCCTCGTAGCGCTTGGCCACGTCTTCGGTGAAGGCGATGTCGGTGTCGTCCTCGATGGAGATCTCGTTGTCGTCGTAGATCACCACGAGGTTGCCCAGCTGCTGGGTGCCCGCGATCGAGGAGGCCTCGGCGGTGACGCCCTCCTGCAGGTCGCCGTCGGAGGCGATCGTGTAGATGAAGTGGTCGAACGGGCTGGTGCCCTCGGGGGCGTCCGGATCGAACAGCCCGCGCTCACGTCGCGCGGCCATCGCCATGCCGACCGCCGAGGCCAGACCCTGACCCAGCGGGCCGGTGGTGATCTCGACGCCGTCGGTGTGGCGGAATTCGGGGTGACCCGGGGTGAGCGAGTCCCACTGGCGCAGCTGCTCGAGATCGGTCAGCTCCAGGCCGAAACCGGCCAGGTAGAGCTCGATGTAGAGGGTGAGGCTGGAATGCCCACAGGACAGCACGAACCGGTCGCGACCCACCCAGCGCGGCTCTGCCGGGTTATGGCGCATCGTGCGCTGGAAGAGGGTGTAGGCGACCGGCGCGAGGCTCATCGCGGTGCCGGGGTGCCCGTTGCCCGCCTTCTGCACGGCGTCGGCAGCGAGTACCCGGGCGGTGTCGACGGCCTTGGTGTCGATGTCCGTCCAGTCGCTGGGGTAGTTCCGCTGAGTGAGGGCGCGAATGTCGTCTGTGACTGGCACGACCGTGGTTCTCCTGACCTAGGTTTCGTCGACGGCGATAGCTTGGCAGCGGCGATGATGATCGAAGCGGGTCGCACGCGGCCGGGATGCGTACCGATGTTCACCGAATACCCTAGTGGTGCCGCTACACCGGATTGGCGCGAACCCTGGCGATGAGTCTAGTTCGGATCCCCGCGTACCGGCGGTGTGCGGTATCGACCATCGCCGCGGCGCGCGCGATGGGCGTTCACCTGCGCGTCGGTGCGGGTTCACCGCCACGTGGGCCCGCGATGAGCAGTGGCCGGGCGTAGTGACCGCGCCCACGGTGGCGGGGGTCTGGCGTGGAGCGGCAGGTGAGTGGGTCTACCATCCTCTGTAGTAGTGGCCGCGCCGCAGCCGCGCGCTGCTCGTTCCATTACCGGATGCGAAGCGAAGCGAAGCACAGCGTGCGAGGAGAAACAGTGCGGATCGGTCACGAGCCGGGTAATAGCGGTGCGCACGGAACTTCGTCGACGGCGCTGGCCGACCGCATCGCGGGCGACAGTCTCGCCGCGCGGATAGTGCGCAAGCCCCTTGCCTACATCGCGCTCACCAAGCCACGCGTCATCGAGCTGCTGCTCGTCGCGACCATTCCGACGATGCTGCTGGCGGACCGTGGCACCGTCGATATCCGGCTCATCCTGGTCACCCTGTTCGGTGGCTGGATGGGCGCGGCCAGTGCCAACACCCTCAACTGTGTCGCCGACGCCGACATCGACAAGGTGATGAAGCGGACCGCACGGCGGCCACTCGCCCGCGACGCGGTGCCCACCTCGCACGCGCTCGTATTCGGCGTCGTGCTCGGCGCGATCTCCTTCGCCTGGTTGTGGTGGCAGGCCAACCTGCTCAGCGGCGCGCTCGTCGTCGCGACGATCCTGTTCTACGTTTTCGTCTACACCAAGGGCCTCAAGCGCCGGACCTCGCAGAACGTGGTGTGGGGCGGCGCGGCCGGGTGTATGCCCGCATTGGTCGGCTGGTCCGCGGTGACCGGCGATATCGGCTGGCCCGCCCTGGTGCTGTTCGCGGTGATCTTCTTCTGGACGCCGCCGCACACCTGGGCGCTGGCCATGCGCTACAAGGAGGACTACCGCGCGGCCGGTGTGCCGATGCTGCCGGTGGTCGCTACCGAGCAGGTGGTGACCAAGCAGATCGTCATCTACACCTGGTTGACGGTGCTCGCCACGATGGCGTTGGTGCCCGCGACGGGAGCCATCTACGCGGCGGTCGCGCTGGTGGCCGGTGCCTGGTTCCTGCTGATGGCGCACCAGCTCTACGCCGGGGTGCGCCGTGGTGAGCCGGTGAAGCCGCTGAAGTTGTTCCTGCAGTCGAACAACTACCTCGCGGTGGTGTTCTGTGGTCTGGCTGTCGACTCGGTGCTCGGCTGGGACACGGTGGGCAGCCTCATCGGGCTGTAAGACATTCGCGAACAGTGGCCGGGCAGTGATTGCCCGGCCACTGTTGTTTCCGGACCAGGCCCGCAGGCCGGGCACCAGAGTGCCCGGCCTCCGCCGGCTAGGGCAGCAGGACGATCGAGCCGGTGGTCTTGCGGTCGGCCAAGTCGCGATGCGCCTGGGCCGCGTCGGTCAACGGATAGGTGGCGCCGATGCGAAGGTTCACTGTTCCTGCGGCGATCCAGTCGAAGACATCCGTTGCGCGCCAGAGGAATTCGGTGCGGTCGCGGGTGTATGCGCCCAGGGACGGGCGAGTCAGCCACAGCGAACCGGCGGGGTTGAGGCGCTGGGGGTCGAAGGGTGGGACCGGGCCGCTGGCCGCGCCGAAGAGGGCGAGGGTGCCGCGGATGCGGAGCGAGGCGAGGCTCGCTTCGAAGGTGCTGGCGCCGACGCCGTCGTAGACCGCGGCGACGCCGATGCCGTCGGTGAGGTCGCGGACTCGGGCCGCGAGGTCGTCGCCGTAGTGCAGGACGTCGGTGGCGCCTGCTTCGCGGGAGAGTTTCTCCTTGGCGTCGGTGGAGACCGTGGTGATCACCCTGGCGCCCTTCGCGACGGCCATCTGAGTGAGCAGCAGGCCGACGCCGCCCGCGCCCGCGTGGATGAGCACCGGGTCGCCGGGTTCGGGGGAGAACACCGATTCGGTCAGGTAGTGCGCGGTCATGCCCTGGAGCAGGGCGGCCGCCGCGACGGCGGGGTCGACGTCGTCGGGCACCTTCACCGCGACGGCCTCGTCGACCGCGACCATGTCGGCGTAGCTGCCGGGCGCCGACGCCCAGGCGACTCGGTCGCCGATCGAGAACTCGGTGACGTCCGAGCCGATCGCCACCACGATGCCGGTGCCCTCGGAGCCGGGAAGGTAGGGCGTCGCCTGCGGGTACTGGCCGGTGCGGAAGTAGATGTCGATGTAGTTGACACCCACACCCTGGGTCTCGACCAGCAGCTGACCCGGTCCGGCCTGCGGGTCTGCCACCTCGACGTACTGCAGGACCTCGGGACCACCGTGCTCGGAAACCTGAATCGCGCGCATGAGTTCTCTTTCTACACCTCGTGTTCCAGACCACTCGGGGCTGGACTGGAAACTACCGGCCGGTAAACTCGCCTCCATGAGTACAACCGCCGCCCCCGAGGCCGTGAAGGTGCCGGCCGAGGTCGAGAAGTCCATCGTGAAGTTCGTCGCCGAGCACGGTGGTTCGGGCACGGCCGTGCTGCAGTACATGGGCAAGCAGGGCGTGCGGATCACCCTGGTCGGTGCCGACGGCATCCTCGGCGACCGGGTAGTCGGCGATATGGCGATCGCGAAGGCGATTGTCGAGCGCGTCGACGGTCTCGCCGAGACCGACGAGTGGAACCGCGAGCTGGTCTCGGTCGTTACCCCGGCCGCGTCGCACTGGGCCAAGATGGCCGGCTGGGTCGCCCGTCAGACCAAGTTCCCCAAGGCGCGCAACTCGAAGTTGTTCGCAGGCGCCTGACGACCACTGACGAGAAAGCCCGCGAATCGCACTGCGACGCGGGCTTTTTCGTTGTCCGAGGTGTCAGGCCTCAGCGCGCGGAAGTCTGTGACAAGGCGGGCGCGTCGATCGTCTCGCGGGTACGCAGCGATGCCCACAGTGCGGCGGTCGCCGCGGTGCAGGCCGCGGCTCCACCGACGTGGATCGCGACGAGCGCGGCAGGTACGTCGGTGAAGTACTGGACGATGCCGACGAGCGCCTGCGCCAGTACCAGCCCGAGCAGCACGAACAAGCGCTTGCGGATGGCCGCCGACATACCGACGGCGTACAGGCCGAAGGCGAGCCCGATCAGCAGCGCCAGGTAGCCGATCAGCAACTGCGAGTGCAGGTGCACGAGCGTGACGATCTCGACCTCGAGTCGCTCGACCTGCCGCTCGATACTCTTGTCGCCGGCATGCGGCCCGGCCGCGGTGACCAGTGTGCCCGCGATGAGCACACCCGCGAGCGCCACGCCGGACAGCGCGGTGAGCCAGCGCAGGGGAGCGGGCACCTGGACGGTCTCGATGCCGTCGTCGGGTTCGCTGATCTTCGCGTACAGCACCACCGCGAGCCACACCATCACCATCGAGACGAGCAGGTGCACGGCCACGGTCCACCACAGCAGCCCGGTGCGCACGGTGATCCCGCCGATGATCGCCTGCACCACGGTGCCGCCGGGCATCAGCCAGGCGTAGACCAGAACTTCCTTGCGCCTGCGCGCCCGGACGACGGCCAGCACGATCAACGCGGCGCACAGCGTCACCGCGAAGGTGAGCAGCCGGTTGCCGAACTCCACGGTCTGGTGCAGGACCGGTACTTCCGAGACCCCGATCGGGGTGAAGCTGCCGGGGAAGCACTGCGGCCAGGTCGGGCAGCCGAGGCCGGAGGCGGTGACGCGAACGATCGCGCCGGTCACCGAGATTCCCGCCTGGCTGAGGATCACCGCGATGGCGATGAGCCGCTGCACCCGCAGCGAGGGGAGCGGCAGCCGGTCGACGAGGCCAACGAAGGCGCGATACAGCACGTCAGGAATGGTACCGGCCGGGAATTCGGCGCTGATACCAGGGCTACTACAGTGCGTCGTTGGTCACGTCAGCTGAAGCGGAACAGCCGGGTCGCGAGCCACCCGCACACCACGCCCCACGCCGCGAGCACCGCCACCCCGAACCAGTCGATCGATCCCGACAGGGCCGTGTCCAGCGCGTAAGCCAGCGCGCCGGACGGGATGAGCCGCGCGATCACGGTCAGCGCGGTGGGCAGGGTGTCGCCGACGAGCACCAGGCTGGCGATGCCGAGCATGATGAACCACAAGATATTGGCCAGCGCGAGCACGACCTCGGCCTTGAGCGTCCCGCCCAGCAGCAGCCCCATCGCCGCGAAGGTGGCCGTGCCGAGGGCGATCACCAGCGCGCCGAGGGCGAGTCCGCCGATGCCCGGCCGCCACCCCAGCGCGACGCCGATCGCACCCAGCAGCATCGCCTGCAGCACCACCACGATCAGCACGGCCGCGCACTTGCCCGCGATCACGCCCCAGCGGGGCAGCGGTGTTGCGCCGAGCCGTTTGAGGGCGCCGTAGCGACGGTCGAAGCCGACGGCGATGGCCTGGCCGGTGAACGCGGTCGACATCACCGCGGTCATCATCACCATCGGCACGATCCGGTCGACCCGGTGCTCGCCGAGGTCGCCGAACGGCAGCAGGGTGAGCCCGATGAGCAGGGTGATCGGGATGAACATGGTGAGCAGCAGCTGTTCGCCGTTGCGCAGCAACAGTTTCAGCTCGAGCCCGGTCTGCGCTGTGAGCATCGCGGTACGCGTGGCGGGACGCGGGTCGGGCGTGAAGGTGCCGGGCAGGAAACGGCTGGTGGTCTCGCTCATCCGCGCAGGTCCCGTCCGGTCAGTTCGAGGAAGACGTCTTCGAGGCGACGCTGGTCGATGCGGATGTCGGTGGCCAGCACGTCCATCCTGGCGCACCAGGCGGTGACGGTGGCCAGCACCTGCGGGTTGATCTCACCCTCGACGAGATAGGTGCCCGGCGTCGTCTCGCGTGGCGAAAAGCCTTCCGGCAGAGCCGATGTGAGCAGTTTCAGGTCGAGTTTCGGCGGTGCGCAGAACCTCAGCTGGCCTGCCGCGCCGTGGGCGGTGACCTCGGCGGGGGTGCCCTGGGCGACGATCTGCCCGTGATCGATGATGACGAGCTGGTCGGCGAGCTGTTCGGCCTCGTCCATCATGTGCGTGGTGAGCACGACGCTCACGCCGTCGCGGCGCAGGGCGTCGATGAGTTCCCAGACGATCAGCCTGGCCTGGGCGTCCAGCCCGGCGGTTGGTTCGTCGAGGAACACGATCTCGGGCTTGCCGACGAGCGCGCAAGCCAAGGCGAGCCGCTGTTGCTGGCCACCGGACAGGCGACGATAGGGGGTGCGGCGATTGTCCTGCAGGCCCAGCGTCGACAGCAGCCAGTCGGGGTCGATGGGATCGGCGGAGTAGGCCGCGACCAGGTCGAGCATCTCGCCCGCGCGGGCACCGGGATAGGCGCCGCCGCCCTGGAGCATCACGCCGATGCGTGGGCGCAGCTGTTCGGAGTCGGCGATCGGGTCGAGGCCGAGGACGCGGACGGTGCCCGCGTCCGGGCGCACGAAGCCTTCGCACATCTCGACGGTGGTGGTCTTGCCCGCGCCGTTGGGACCGAGCAGAGCGAACACCTGGGCGGGCTCTACGTCGAACCGGAGACCGTCTACTGCGGTGGTCTCGCCATAGCGCTTGACCACACCGTCGACGCTCACGGCGGGTCCAGGGCGACTTGTCACGACCGCGCCTGCCTGACACTCGGCTCCGTCGCGCCAAAAGGTGCTGTGCCCTTGGTTCGCTCGCTGCGCTCCCTCACGTTGTCACACGGTAAGGCGTGGCCTCCTGTGACGGAGCCGACACCCCCGACTGTGCCCGCCAGGGCAGGGTGTGGCGGGTGAGCGCGAAGAACAGCGCGAAGCACACCACGGCCGCCAGTGCGGCGCCGACGATCTGGAAAACCTGGAACTCCGCGCCGCGCGGCATCGTCAGCATCGAGGGTATCGCCGAGAACGCGACGGCGGGGACTCTGAACGCGGGTTGAGTCGCCCACGCGGCCAGCGGCACGATCGCCCACAGCAGGTACCAGGGTTGGACCACCGGGAACAGCAGCACGATCGCCGCGAGGGAGACACCGAGCGCGCCGACCGGATGGAGTCGGCCCAGGCCGGTGGCGACGAGCATGCGGACGGTGATGAAGGCCGCCACCGCCCCCGCGATCGGGCGGGTGATCGACAGCAGTGCGGTCGTATGGTCGCCCAGGCCGAGCAGTACGCCGCCAAATCCTGTGACGATCCCGACAATGGTCGGCAGTGACATCCAACTGCGCACCGCGCCCGCGACTCCCAGGGTATGGACCCAGCCGAAGCCGAGCCCGCTGATGAATCCGATGAAAAGCGTTGTCGCCACAGCAATGACGCCCAACATCGCCGCAGACTTGACGACGGCCGTGAAGGTGCCGCCCCAACGCCTGGCCAGCGCCATCCCGACGAAGCCGAGCGCGATGATCGAGGTGAGTTTGAACGAGGACGACAGGGTGATCACTATGGCGCCACAGATCAGCAGGCCGTAGGCGCGGGCGTCGAAAGGTGGTCGATTCGTTGCCATCAGCGGGTCGGGTCTGCCTCCTTCGCCGTAGATCGCGCGCAGCGTCAACTCGACACCGGCGAGCATCAAGCCGAGCATCATCGCGTCGTTGTGCACGCCGCCGACCAGGTGGAGCAGCACCAGCGGGTTGGCCGCACCGAGCCACAACGCACTTACCGGCGCCACCCCGCACCGCACCGACAACCGCGGCAGCGCCCACACGATCAAGGCCACCCCCGCCAACGCCAGCAACCGGTGTGCCCATACGCCGGCGATGATGTTCTCTCCGGTCAGTTCCGCGATCCCGCGGCCGATCCACAGGAAAAGCGGACCGTACGGCGCGGGCGTATCACGCCAGATCGTCGGCACATTGTTGGTCAGCACATTGTCGATCCCGAGTCCGGCGACCGGCCCTTCGGAATACGGATCGATCCCGCGGGCGGCGATCTCGCTCTGCGCCAGATAGGAATAGACGTCGTTGCTGAACATCGGTGGAGCCACGGACAGCGGGATGATCCACAGCAGCAGGGTGCGATCCAGTTGCGAGCGGGTCAGCCGGTGCAACGGTGATCCCGCGAGGCCACCGATCGCGAACCGCCCCAGCAGCAACCACGCCCCGATCACCAGCGCGGTGCCGAACATGCACATCGCGAGTGACCCGGTGTGCGCTCGCGCGAAGATACCGAGCACCCGCACACCCGAGACCGGGTTCTGATGCACCGGTTGGGCGCCGATCCCGAGGGCCGCGATCGCCATGAGCACCGTGCCGGTCGCGCCCATCAGCCGGATCCGGTCCAATTGCGCGCGTTCGCGCTTGTCGAGCCCGGGGACCTCGGTCTCGTCGCGATGCAGCACCGCGACGGTGTGATCGGGCGTCGACACGTCGAGCCCGAGAGCTCGCCGCCCGAACGCCAGTGTCTTGCGCGCCGCGCCCTCCAGTACCGCCACGAAGTCAGAGCCTAGTGTGCGCGGACCCGGCAGGGTTCATTCGCGCACAGCGGGAGCGAAGGTGAAGGTGCGCCCAATGGGTGCAGGGCGACAGCGCTCGTCGGCCGGTTACGCACGGTCGCAGCGAACTACCTTGGTGCTTCGACGGGCGTCGGCGCGGTCACGGCAGGTGGTCCGACGAATACCGGCTGTGAGCGCAGCGACAGTACGGCGGCGATGATCACGGCCACGCAGATCACCGCGACCGTGCCCAATGTCGCCCAGCCGATGCGCTGGGCGGACTGCTGATCGCGGGCCGACAGCCAGCCGGGCACGAACAGGATGCCGAGCGCGCTCAACGTGCCCGCGGCCAGACCGCCGAGGTGGCCCCACAGCGAGATCCCCGGGATCGAGAAACTGATCAGCACATTCACACCGATGACCACCAACATCGGCGTCGGGCTCTGCCGCAACCGGATCAGCGTCACCGTGACAGCGCCGAACAGGCCGTATACCGCGCCGGAGGCACCGGCCGTCGCCGTCACCGAGTCCGACAGCGCCATCACCGCCGCCGACCCACCGAGCAGCGAAACCAGATAGACGCACCCATACCTGACCCGGCCGAGCACCTGCTCGAGGTCGCGACCGACGACATAGAGGGCGAACATGTTGACCAGCAGATGGATCGCGCCGTAATGCAGGAACCCCGATCCGAGCAGTCGCCACCACTCGCCGTCGGCCACCAGCAGCGGGACCAGGACGAACTCGCGGAACACCGACGATCCGCGATAGTTGTCCATCGGACTTCCGGCCTGCGCCGCGGTGATCACATAGACCAGCACATTGACCGCGATCAACCCGTAGCTCACATAGGGCACGGCCCCGCCTTGGCGTGCCCCGCTGACGGTCCGTACCGGCCGCACGTCCCGCTGCCCCTGCCGCACACAGTCGACACAGTGCTGCCCGACCGAAGCCGGGCGCAGGCATTCCGGACAGGCGGGCCGCCCGCATCGCGTACACGCGAGTGCGGTAGGCCGATCAGGATGACGGACACACGTTGGTGTGAGCGGGTTCGACACCCTGCCATCGTGCCAGACCACGGCCCCCGACCGCCTCGTTCGCCACCGCGCACCCGGACCGCCGATCGCTACGATGTGGTGCGAAGATCGCTCGCGAGCAACGCCGTGAGAGCGTGGTGACGCGCTGTCCGGCGCCGGGCGCGGCGGTGCCTGCCGCCAGGCGGTCGCGGTGGAAGACCTGTGCGATGGGTCACCTGGCTGAGCGTCGGCGATCGGCTCGAAAGGGCCGCACCTGGGGTTTTATCGGGTGAGGGGGCGTCCCGATGATCTTCATCGCAGGTCAGGGCACCCTTTGTCAGGTGACCCTTATTAGATTTAGGGAAGCAATTCCGCCACACTGGTGTTGTGAAAACCGTGGGTTTGCGGACAGACGTGGAAAGTGACGGTCGTAAGACGACCGGCACTCGGTCGTCTGCTGTCCCCGCGGCGACCGCACACGAAGGGCAGACCAGGGCGGCTATCGTCCAGTTGCTGCTGGAGCAGGGGCCGATCACCGCGACGGCGATCGGCACCGAACTCGGTCTCGCGCCCGCCGGGGTGCGCAGGCACCTCGACGCGCTCATCGACGCGGGCCAGGCTCGGGCGAACCGCTCGGCGCCGTGGCAGCAGAAAGGGCGCGGCAGGCCGGCCAAGCAGTACCAGCTCACCGCGGCGGGCCGGGGCAATCTCGGCCACGCCTACGACGATCTGGCCGGTGCGGCGATTCGCCAGCTCGGCGAGATCGGTGGCGACGCCGCGATCGCCGAATTCGCGCGCAAGCGGGTTCGCGTGATCGTCGACGGCATCGAGCCCGTCGCCGACCACACCGCACCGGTGATCGAAGCCAAGGTGGAGGAGATCGCGGAAGCGTTCGCCGAGGCCGGTTTCGCCGCCACCACCCGTCAGGTCGGCGCCGGTGTGCAGATCTGTCAGCACCACTGCCCGGTGGCCCACGTCGCCGAGGAGTTCCCGCAGCTGTGCGCCGCCGAATTGGACGCTTTCCGCGACCTGCTCGGCACCCACGTGCAGCGACTTGCGACCATCGCCAACGGCGATTGCGCCTGCACCACCCACGTACCGCTGGTCGCGGTGCCGAAGATCCCATCCGCTGCACAGCCCGCAGCGGGACGAACGAACGACTCCGGAAGGAGTGCCGAATGACGACCTCTACCGACCAGGTGCAACCGCTCACCCAGGACGAAACCATCGCCTCGCTGGGCACCTACGGTTACGGCTGGTCCGACTCCGATGTGGCAGGCGCCAGTGCGCAACGTGGCCTGTCGGAGGCCGTCGTCCGCGACATCTCGGCGAAGAAGAGCGAAGAGGAGTGGATGCTCGACGTGCGCCTCAAGGCGCTGCGCATCTTCGACCGCAAGCCCATGCCGAACTGGGGTTCGGACCTCGGCGGCATCGACTTCGACAACATCAAGTACTTCGTGCGCTCGAGCGAGAAGCAGGCCGAGAGCTGGGAAGACCTGCCCGAGGACATCAAGAACACCTACGACAAGCTGGGCATCCCGGAAGCGGAGAAGCAGCGTCTGGTGTCCGGTGTCGCGGCGCAGTACGAGTCCGAGGTCGTCTACCACTCCATCCGCGAGGACCTGGAGAAGCAGGGCGTCATCTTCCTCGACACCGATACGGCGTTGAAGGAGCACCCGGAGATCTTCCACCAGTACTTCGGTTCGGTCATCCCCGCCGGTGACAACAAGTTCTCCGCGCTCAACACCGCCGTCTGGTCGGGTGGCTCGTTCATCTACGTGCCGCCGGGCGTGCACGTCGACATCCCGCTGCAGGCCTACTTCCGGATCAACACCGAGAACATGGGCCAGTTCGAGCGGACGCTGATCATCGTCGACGAGGACGCCTACGTCCACTACGTCGAGGGTTGTACAGCCCCGATCTACAAGTCCGACTCGCTGCACTCCGCGGTCGTGGAGATCATCGTGAAGAAGGGCGGCCGCTGCCGCTACACGACCATCCAGAACTGGTCGAACAACGTGTACAACCTGGTCACCAAGCGGGCCAAGGCCGAGGCGGGCGCCACCATGGAGTGGGTCGACGGCAACATCGGCTCCAAGGTCACCATGAAGTACCCGGCGGTCTGGATGACCGGCGAGCACGCGCACGGCGAGGTCCTCTCGGTCGCGTTCGCGGGCCCCGGCCAGCACCAGGACACCGGCGCCAAGATGCTGCACCTGGCCCCGCACACCTCCTCGACCATCGTGTCGAAGTCGGTGGCGCGTGGCGGCGGTCGCGCGTCGTACCGCGGTCTGGTCCAGATCAACAAGGGCGCCAACGGGTCGAAGTCGACCGTGAAGTGTGACGCGCTGCTGGTCGACACCATCAGCCGCTCCGACACCTACCCCTACGTCGACATCCGCGAGGACGACGTGACGATGGGTCACGAGGCGACCGTCTCGAAGGTCTCCGAGGAGCAGCTGTTCTACCTGATGAGCCGCGGCCTCACCGAGGACGAGGCGATGGCGATGGTGGTGCGCGGCTTCGTGGAGCCGATCGCCAAGGAATTGCCGATGGAATACGCATTGGAACTGAACCGGCTCATCGAGCTGCAGATGGAAGGGGCCGTGGGCTGATGTCGACGCTCGAGACGCCGACCCAGAACCCTGGCGCGGGCGCCGCGGTCAACAAGGGCGAGGTCTTCACCTCGTTCGACGTCGACCAGTTCGAGATCCCGTCGGGTCGCGACGAGGCGTGGCGGTTCACCCCGCTGCGCCGCCTGCGCGGCCTGCACGACGGCACCGCCGTTGCCGATGGTGTAGCCACCGTCGAGGTGAGCGAGGTCGCCGGAGTCACCGTGGAAACGGTGGGTCGCACCGACTCTCGTCTCGGACAGGCCGGTACCCCCGCGGATCGTGTTGCCGCCCAAGCCTATTCGGGCTTCGAATCGGCGACCGTGATCACCGTCGGCCCGGAAACCGAGGTCTCGGACCCGGTCACCGTCACCATCACCGGTCCCGGTGAGGGCAAGACCGCCTACGGTCACCTGCAGGTGCGCCTGGACAACTTCGCCGTCGCCACCGTGGTCATCGACCAGCGCGGCAGCGGAACCTTCGCCGAGAACGTCGAATTCGTGCTCGGTGACAGCGCCAAGCTCACCGTCGTCGCGGTCCAGGAATGGAACGAAGACGCCGTGCACGTCACCGCGCATCACCTGAAGCTGGGCCGTGACGCGAACCTGCGCCACGTGTCGGCGACCCTCGGCGGTGACCTGGTTCGCCTGTCCGGCACCGTGCGCTACGCCGGTCCCGGTGGTGAAGCGGAGCTGTTCGGCCTGTACTTCGCCGACGCGGGCCAGCATTTCGAGCAGCGTCTGCTGGTCGATCACGCCGAGCCCAACTGCAAGTCCAATGTGCTGTACAAGGGTGCGCTGCAGGGCGATCCGGCCTCGGCCAAGGGCGACGCTCGCACTGTCTGGATCGGCGACGTGCTGATCCGCGCGGCCGCCGAGGGCACCGACACCTACGAGGCGAACCGCAACCTGGTGCTCACCGACGGCGCGCGCGCCGACTCGGTGCCGAACCTGGAGATCGAGACCGGCGAGATCGCCGGTGCCGGACACGCGAGCGCCACCGGCCGTTTCGACGACGAGCAGCTGTTCTACCTGCGCGCTCGCGGCATTCCCGAAGACGTCGCCCGCCGCCTGGTGGTGCGTGGCTTCTTCTTCGAGATCATCCAGAAGGTCACGGTCCCCGAGGTCCGGGAGCGGCTCGAGGCGGCCATCGAGGCCGAACTCGCCACTGTCGGTATCTGACTCACCTACTTCCCACGAAGGATTCGAATTCGATGACCACCTTGGAAATCAAGGACCTGCACGCCGAGATCACCACCCCCGAGGGTGAGTCCAAGCAGATCCTCAACGGCGTCAACCTGACTGTGAAGTCGGGCGAGACGCACGCCATCATGGGCCCCAACGGCTCGGGCAAGTCCACGCTGTCCTACGTGATCGCGGGCCACCCGAAGTACACCGTCACCCAGGGCACCATCACCCTCGACGGTGAGAACGTGCTCGACATGTCGGTCGACGAGCGCGCCCGCGCCGGCCTGTTCCTGGCCATGCAGTACCCGGTCGAGGTCCCCGGCGTCTCGATGTCGAACTTCCTTCGCACCGCCGCCACCGCCGTGCGCGGCGAGGCCCCCAAGCTGCGCACCTGGGTCAAGGAGGTGAAGGAGTCGATGAAGGAGCTCGATATCGACGCGGCCTTCGCCGACCGTTCGGTGAACGAGGGCTTCTCCGGTGGCGAGAAGAAGCGCCACGAGGTCCTGCAGCTGGGTCTGCTCAAGCCGAAGATCGCGATCCTCGACGAGACCGACTCCGGCCTCGACGTCGACGCGCTGCGCATCGTCTCCGAAGGCGTCAACCGCTACAAGGAGCGCGAAGAGGGCGGCGTGCTGCTGATCACGCACTACACCCGCATCCTGCGCTACATCAAGCCCGACTTCGTGCACGTGTTCGTCAACGGCAAGATCGTCGCCGAAGGTGGCTCCGAGCTGGCCGAGGAACTCGACGCGAACGGCTACGAGCGTTTTACGTCCGCGACCGCTGGAGCCTGACATGACCGCTACGGTGCCAGCCCTCGACGTGGCCCGGATCAGGGCCGACTTCCCGATCCTGCACCGCACGGTGCGGGACGGGAAACCGTTGGTGTACCTGGATTCCGGTGCCACCTCGCAGCGTCCGCTGCAGGTGCTGGACGCCGAGCGCGAGTTCTTGCTCACCCGGAACTCCGCCGTGCACCGCGGTGCGCATCAGCTGGCGGAGGAGGCGACCGACTCCTACGAGGAAGCACGCGCCGATATCGCCCGCTTCGTCGGCGCGGATCCCGGCGAGATCGTGTTCACCAAGAACGCGACCGAGTCGCTGAACCTGGTGGCCAACGCGTTCGGTGACGCCCGGTTCCCCTACAAGGTGGGCCCCGGCGACGAGATCGTCATCACCGAGCTCGAACACCACGCGAATCTCGTTCCGTGGCAGGAGCTCGCGCGTCGCACCGGTGCCACGCTCACGTGGTACGGCATCACCGACGACGGCCGCATCGACCTGGATTCGCTCGAACTGTCGCCCGCGACAAAGGTTCTCGCGTTCAGCCACCAGTCGAATGTGACCGGCGCGGTGGCTCCGGTGGACGAATTGGTCCGTCGGGCAAAGGCAGTCGGCGCGCTCGTCGTGCTCGACGCCTGCCAGTCGGTGCCGCACATGGCGGTGGACTTCCACGCACTCGGTGTCGACTTCGCCGCGTTCTCCGGCCACAAGATGCTCGGCCCGATGGGCGTGGGCGGACTGTACGGCCGACGTGCGCTCCTGGAAGAGACGCCGCCGTTCATCACCGGTGGGTCGATGATCGAGACCGTCACCATGGAGAAGACCACCTACGCGCCGCCGCCGCAGCGCTTCGAGGCGGGCACGCCGATGACCTCGCAGGTGGTCGGGCTGGCCGCCGCGGTGCGGTATCTCGAAGACCTCGGCATGGACGCCGTCGCGGCCCACGAGCACGCGCTCACCGGTGCCGCGCTCGATGGTCTGTCCGGCATCGACGGTGTGCGGATCATCGGGCCCACCGAGAACGTCGATCGCGGTGGCGCGGTGTCGTTCGTGGTCGACGGGATCCACGCCCACGACGTGGGCCAGATCCTCGACGACCAGGGTGTCGCCATCCGGGTCGGACACCACTGCGCCTGGCCGCTGCACCGCAAGTTCGGTATCGCCGCCACCGCGCGTGCCTCGTTCGCCGTCTACAACACACTCGACGAGGTCGACGCACTGGTTGCCGCCGTGCGGAAGGCCAAGAGCTTCTTCGGGGTTGCATAGAACATGCGTATGGAGCAGATGTACCAGGAAGTGATCCTGGATCACTACAAGCACCCGCACCACCGCGGGCTGCGGGAACCGTTCGGTGCGCAGGTGCATCACGTGAACCCGACCTGCGGTGACGAAGTGACGATGCGCGTGCAGATCGACGACGCCGGTGAGGTCGCCGACGTCTCCTACGACGGGCAGGGCTGCTCGATCAGCCAGGCCGCCACTTCGATCCTCACCGATCAGGTGATCGGGCTGCCGGTGCAGCAGGCGCTGAAGGTGGTCGACTCGTTCAGCGAGATGATCTCCAGCCGCGGCACCGTCGAAGGCGACGAGGACATGATCGGCGACGGCATCGCCCTCGCCGGTGTGAGCAAGTACCCGGCGCGGGTCAAGTGCGCGCTGCTCGGGTGGATGGCGTTCAAAGACGCTGTCGTGCAGATCAGTTCGGCCGAGGAAACCAAGGCACCGATGGGAAATGGGGAGTCTGCCACATGAGTGAGAGCACCGATACCGCACAGATCCCGGAAGCCGCCGAGGCAGGCACAGCCGTCGCGGCTGTCGAGGTCGAGTTGACGGCCGAACAGATCCAGCACATCGAAGACCTCGAAGAGGCGATGCGCGACGTCGTCGACCCCGAACTCGGCATCAATGTCGTCGACCTCGGCCTGGTCTACGGCCTGTCGGTCGACGAGGAGAACATCTGCACCCTCGACATGACGCTCACCTCGGCGGCCTGTCCGCTGACCGACGTGATCGAGGACCAGTCCCGCAACGCGCTGGTGCGCAGCGGTCTGGTCGAGGACCTGAAGATCAACTGGGTCTGGATGCCCCCGTGGGGCCCGGACAAGATCACCGACGACGGCCGCGAACAGCTGCGCGCCCTCGGCTTCACGGTCTAGCACCGCACATCTCGGGCCCGGATCCTGCATGGATCCGGGCCCGTTTTGTTGCAGTTATGTGTCGAGGGGTCTCGGTGTGATGTTCGACGCTCTGGTCGGCAATCGCCGGGCGATCGGTGATGATCTTGAAGGTTCTGGGCTTGCCGGAACAGCTTTCACGAGGAGATCTTTCGAATGAACTTCATGAGTAAGGCCGGCCTCGCCGTTGCGGCGCTCGGTCTTGCGGCCGGGTCGCTGCTGGGCGCCGGTTCGGCGAATGCGGCGGGCGACCAGTGGGGCGCGATGGCCATCGACAGTAACTGGACGAATCTCGGTCGGTCGATCAACTATCCGACGCGTGCCGAGGCCGAGGCCGCTGCGCTGGAAGAGTGCGCCGCGGATGGTTGCTTCGTGGAGGTCACCTGGTCGAACGGGTGCCTGTCCTTGGTGGACAACGATCAGTTCATCGCCTGGGGCAAGGGACCGACCCGCGCCGACGCGGAGCGGGAGGCCTACCTCGCGCTGACCGAGGGCACCCCGCAGAACCTGCTCGTCAACGTCGGCTCGTCGCAGCTGGCCGGCGGTCGCGTGATCAACACGCTCTGCACCGACAACGCGAGCTGATCCGCACGGTAACTGCGCAAGCCCGGACCGCACATCGGTCCGGGCTTGCGTCGTCTTCGCCTCGGGCGCTGAGCACTGTCCGGATATTGCGGTTATGTGTCGACTGTTGCCGGTGTGACGTTTCCGGGTCCGGTTGGCTATCACCGGGCGATCGGTGATGATCTTGAAGGTTCCGGACTTCCGGAACAGCTTTCACGAGGAGATCTTTCGAATGAGTTTCATGGGTAAGGCCGGTTTCGCCGTGGCGGCGTTGGGTCTTGCGGCCGGGTCGGTGTTCGGTGCCGGTTCGGCGAGTGCGCAGAGCCTGCACGCGTCGATCGCGGTGAGCAGCGACGAGTGGGTCTACGGCGTGAGTGTCGACCAGGCGAACTACGCCGATGCCGAGGCCAAGGCCATCGAGGCCTGCGGTGCGGCCGACTGCGAGGTGTTTCTCTCGTGGGCCAACGGTTGTGGGGTGCTTGTCGAGAGCAACGAGGGCATCGCGGTAGCCTCCGCGGCGACCAGGGCCGAGGCCGAGCGCCTTGCCTACGACCGGCTCTCGGAGATGACCCCGACCGCGCGTCTGGCCAACTTCGGTTCGTCCAACTTCAGTGGCGCCGAGACCGTCAAGGTGATCTGCACGGCGAACGCGCGCTGATCGTCGCGTAGCGAACGGCCCGGATCCTCACGCAGGATCCGGGCCTTTGTCGTTGTGCGCTAAGCATTTTCGGCTGCCGCGACCGTGTCGATCCAGGCGCTGATCATGTCGGCGGTGCCGGCGATGATGGCTTCGAGCTCGACGTCATCGAGTTCGACCGAACGCAACGCGGTGGCGAAGCCGGCGTTGAGTACGACAAAGGCCATGACGTCGATGTCGACATGTTTGATCGGGCCGATGAACTGGAGGATGTAGAGCTTGATGAGCATCCGCAGCCGGGGTTCGAATTCGGGGATGCCGCTGCCGTGGAACTGCAGATCGGCGACGAGGGCGCGCACGAGGGGCCCGTTCGCGACGAGGATGTCGACGGCGGAGCGGATCAGATCGACCACGGCATCGCGGGCGGATTGGCCTGAGCTAGCGGTGAGCAGCTGGCCGTAGCGCTCCTCTACCTGCAGGAACAGGCTGTCGTTGAGTTCTTTGACGATCTCGTCGCGGTCGTTGAAGTACCGGTACAGGGTGCCGATGCTCATGCCCGCTTCGGTGGCGATCCGGTTGGTCGAGGTATTGCCGATGCCGCGGCTGCCGAAAAGATGAGCGGACACCGTGAGAATGCGGGTCCTGGTCTCTTTCGCCCGGTCCTGCTTGGGGCGTTTGCGCTGCTTATCGGCTTGCGGGGGCATCTATGGACCTCGGCGGAAAGAAGAGTAGAAGGTGAGCGGTCGCTCACCCTACAGTCATGATCACGGAGAAACCGAAGTGTAGGCCATCACATCGGCCGGCATCACGCCAAGCGCGACCACTACCGGCGGTGCCGGGGTGTAGAGGAGGAGTCGACGATGACGATCCCACTGGACGAGACGGCCCTGTGGCAGCCGCTGCGCGACGTCCGGACGATGACCAGCCGATTGGTAGGCCATTTCGTCGACAATGTCGCGACTTGCCGGACGCTACCCGGCGATGCGATCGCCGGCGACGTCACCTCGGTCACCCGGATGTGTCTGGAGATCGTCGGCGGAATGCTGGACGGCCGCGACGAGGAGGTGAAACTGAACCGGCTCGCGGTGTCGGCGGCGGGCTGGGCGCGCGAAGGCGTGCCGATCGACACGATCCTGCACGCATTCCATGAGGGTTTCCGGCTCTCCTTCGACGCGGTCTGCGACGAGGTGGCCGACGCCGACCGCGCGGGCCTGATCCACGGCTTCCGCCGGGTCGTCGAGATCTCGGACCTGTTGTGTACCACCGTGACTCGTTCCTATGTCCGCGAGCACCGCGAGGCCGTCGGCGAACATCACACGGCCGTGCACACCCTCACCTCGGCGCTGCTGGCCGGACAGTCGACCGTCACCATGGCGCGCGAGGTCGGCATCACCGTCGCCGACGCGTATTCGGTGCTCGCCCTGTCGATCGGCGCGCATCCCGACGAGCGCGATCCGCGTGTGAACGGTGCGGTGGTGGCCAGGCGCAAGCTGCGCCGGGTGCAAACGTCGTTGGCGCACAGGTGCGGTGAGCTGGTGCTGTCGCTGCTGTCGGTCGACGGCGGCACCCTGCTGATCCCGGCTGATCTGCTGGTCGACGAGCAGCTCGACGCACTGGTCGAGGCGCTGGCGCGGGCCGCCCACGTCGACATCACGGCAGCTCTGGTGCCCGCCACCACCGAGGAGATCCCCGACGCGGCCCAGCGTGCCCACGAACTCCTCGACATGGTGGAGCGTCTCGAAAGCGCCCCCGGGCTCTACCGTTTCGGCGACCTGGCCTTGGAATACCAGCTCACCCGCCCCGGCCCCGGCCGCGCCCGGCTGGGCGAACTGCTCGCCCCCCTCGACAACCACCCCGAGCTCTACGAAACCCTGCGCGTGCACATCGCCAACAACATGAACCGCCAGCGCACCGCGCGCCTGCTCCACATCCACACCAACACCGTCGACTACCGCCTGCGCCGGGTAGCCCAACTCACCGGCCTCGACCCAGCCCAATCCTCGGGCCTGTGGCAACTGCGCTCCTCGATGATCGCCCGCAGCTTCCACACCGGCCCCGCCCCCCGAACCACCACCACCAGAATCCCGCGCCACCCCTACCTCGACCTGGACAGTATCCGCTCGGCCTGACCCGACAACCCGCACCTCCGGCCCCGGCACCGCACCCCCGAACAGCCGCGGTGCCGGGGCCTTCGATCGCGATTCCACAGTCCGCCAGGTGAATACCGGAGGTCGCGTCGCACAGCGGATCGAGCCTGGTTCCCATCCTCGGGGTCGGCCTTCCGAACCAGGTGGATTGCTGGGCGCCGCTACTTGTCGGAGGGTGTTGTTAGTCTGTGGCGGACGGGCGGTTCGGGAGGAATCGGGCGTTACTACCTGCGAGAACTGTTGTTGCCGGGGATGTCTCGGCGATCTGATGGGGCTCGTCGAGTGGTCGTCGTGGCGATTCCGGAAAGCTATTTCCGGGGGAGTGGGCGGCCGTTCGTGATTGGTCGGCTTCGAGGCGCGGAGTCGGTATTTCGACGGGGAGAATCTCTGATGTCTGTTGTGGGCAAATATGCCCTTGGTGTGGCTGCCATGTCCGCGGTGGCGGCATTCACCGTGGTGAACGCTGGGCCTGCTGCCGCGGGGGCCAGTGGTGTGGCCATCGCTGAGGTGCCGGGGTACACCGCTGTGTCGCGCGACGGTGGATTCCAGGCCGCGGCGGGTGATCTCTATGGGGCGCTGGCATTGTCGGCGGGTCAGGCCGTGGTGGCCTCGGCGGTGAATTACGGCAGCTGGGCGGCGGCGAGTCAGGCCGCGCTCGATGAGTGCGGTGTGCGGGACTGCCAGGTCGTCGTCGAGTTCCGCAATGCCTGCGGTGCGGTGGCGCAGGGCGCGGACTACCGCTTCGGCTGGGCGTGGGATCACTCCCTGGCCGCGGCCGAGCGCTCCGCGGTGGATGTGCTCGGCATCAGCGCGGCACCGTTTCCTGATCCGGGTTCGGCGTCGCCGCGTGCGGCGAGCGTCATCCTGGCGGCTTGCACTGCGAACATCTAGACAAATCCAGTAGTGGCACGGGCTGAATTGACCCGTGCCACTACTGGATTCAGCGGCGCAGCACTTTCCTGGCGAGCCAATTGCCGAAGAACTGCACACCCTGCACACCGGCGATGATGATCAGCACCGCCACGATCGTGACCTGCCACTGGAATTGCTGATATCCGTAGACGATGGCGAAATCACCGAGCCCGCCGCCACCGACAGTGCCCGCCATCGCGGAGATATCGACAATCGAGATCACCACGAACGTGTAGCCGAGAATCAACGGCCCCAGCGCTTCCGGGATGAGCAGCGTGAGAATGATCCGCAGCGGTCCCGCGCCCACCGCACGCGCGGCCTCGATCACCCCGGGATCGACCGTCACCAGGTTCTGCTCCACGATCCGGGCGATCCCGAACGAGGCCGCGACGATCATCACGAACAGCGCCGCCTCGGAGCCGATCGTGGTGCCGACCACCTCCAGGGTGACCGGGCCGAGCGCGGCCAGCAGGATGATGAACGGAATCGGGCGCACCACATTGACGAACACATTGAGCACGACATAGATCGGCCCGTTCGCCAGCAGTCCACCCTTGCGGGTCGTGTAGAGCGCGGTGCCGAGCACCAGCCCGATCACCCCCGCGACGAGGAACGTCACGCCGACCAGATAAACGGTGGTCCCGATCGCCTCGAACAGCGTGGGCCGCAATTTCTCCCAGTTGGTCTCCATCAGCCCGCCTTCCGTTCCAGGTCGGCGACCGCCCGATCCAGCGCGGGATCGGGCCCGTGCAGCGCCAAGGTGACGCTGCCGAAAGTCTTGTCCTGCACCGTACTCACCCCGCCGTAGACGATCTCGAAACGCACGTCGGCGGCGGTAGCGGCGGCCAATGCCGCCCCGATCCCGTGGTGATCGTCGATGTCGACAGTGACCAACCGGCCGCCGTGCAGCTTCCGCAACCGATCCAGCTCCGCCGCGTCGGGCCGGTTGTGCAGCACGGTCGCCACGAACGACCGTGTCGGCGCGGCCCGCGGTGCGGCGAAAACATCGAAGGTGGCAGCCAATTCGACGATCCGCCCCTCGGCGAGCACCGCCACCCGGTCGGCAACCGCGCGGATCACATCCATCTCGTGGGTGATCACCACAATGGTCACCCCGAGCTCGGCATTGATCTTCTTCAGCAGTCGCAGCACCTCGGCCGTGGTTTCCGGATCCAGGGCGGAGGTGGCCTCGTCGGCCAGTAGCAGCGAGGGCGAGGTCGCCAGCGCCCTGGCGATCCCGACCCGCTGCTTCTGCCCGCCGGAGAGCTGATCGGGGTAGGCGCGCGCCCTGTCGGTGAGCCCGACGAATTCGAGCAACTCGGCCACGCGGGCCTTGCGCTCGGCCCGTTTCCAGCCCGCCACCTTCAGTGGATACTCGATATTGCCCGCGGCGGTGCGTGATCGGAACAGGTTGAACTGCTGGAACACCATGCCGATATCGCGGCGCAACCGGCGCACCGCCGACTCCGGCACCCCGGTGATGGGGGTGCCGGAGATCGTGACGGTGCCCGAGGTCGGTTTGTCCAGCGCGTTGATCAGCCGCACCAGCGTGGACTTGCCCGCGCCGGAATAGCCGATGACGCCGAAGATCTCACCCGGCTCGATCCGCAGGTCGATGCCGTCGAGTGCGGTGTGCCGATTGTCGCCGCTGCCGAAAACCTTGGTGACGGAACGGAATTCGACGGCGGCGGGTTGTGTGCTCACTTGGTGGTGCGGATGCCCTGCTGCACCCGGTCCAGGATCTGTTCGAGCTCGGCGCCGGGCCGGTTCACCGCGACCGCGGTGCCCTTGGTGGTCTCGGCGTGCGCGGTGGCCACCGCCGGATCTTTCCAGATCTCGACCAGCTTCAGATAGGTCGGATTCGTTGTGTCCGCAGCCCGGCTGACGATCACATTGATGTAGGGCTCGGCGGCGGGATTGTTCGGATCATCCTTGTACAGCGCCGATTTCGGGTCGACGCCCGAACGCTCGAGGAAGGTGTTGTTGATGACCGAACCGTCGACCGAAGGCAGTGACAGCGCGGTCTGGGCGGCATCCACCGGTGTCACCCGCACCTTGGATACGCTCTTGTCGATGTCGGCGGGGGTCGGCTGGGCCGAGGTGCCGGTGATCTTCAGCAACCCGGCGGCCTGCAGCACGAACAGTGCGCGCGCCTGGTTGGTCGGATCGTTGGGGATCGCGATCTCGCCACCGGCCGGGATATCGGCGAGTGTCTTGTGCTTTTTCGAGTAGAGCCCCAGCGGCACAATGTACGTCGAGCCGATCGGGGTGAGCGTGTCCGAGCTCGCCACGTTGTACTGGCCGAGGAACTGTAGATGCTGGAACAGATTGAGGTCGATCTGATTCTGCGACAGCGCCGTATTCGGCTGCTTGTAATCGGAGAAATTGGTGACCTTCAGCGTGATGCCCTGCTCCTTCGCCTTCTGTTCGAAGACCTCGAAAGCCTTGTCCTTGTCGGTGGTGCCGATCCGAACCACCGTGCCCGACGCGTCATCGGAACCGCACGCGGTCAGGGTGAGGGCCGCGGTCGCTATCAGCACTGGGATCGCCAGTGTCCGACGGAATTTCACTTGTACTCCCGAATTGCTCGCAGAAGATGAACTCGGTCATCCAAGCTGCCGTCACCACCCACCGACAACGGTTTGACTTGCCTCGAGCGAAATCCTCGCGAACAGTGGGACGCCCGTCTAACTTATGGACATCAGCGGAGCGGGTGCTCCATTGACAATCTGCCGCGGCGGACGAGGTCGCGTTTGGTGATCGGCGGCAGCGTAGCGTCGTCGTCCGGGGCGGCGGGGTTGGGCCGCACCAGCAGGGTGACGGTCGCGGCGGGCACGAACCCGCTGCTGGTCATCAGCGCGGCCGAGGAGCTGTTGCGGTCCTCGACATCGGTGACGATATGGCGGGCGCCGCGGGCGAACAACGCCTCCGAGCACACGTTCACCAGTCGCCGCGCGATTCCGTGGCCCTGCATATCGGGGGCGACCGCGATCCATTCCAGATACGCCCAGTCGTCGCGATGCTCGAACTCCATCGACCCGAGTACGAACCCGACTACCCGGTCGGAGTCCAGGGCAACCCAGCAGGCGTTGTCGGGGCTGTCGAGGTGCTCGGCGACGGCCGTGAGCGACCACGACGTGTACGGCTTGATGGTGGTATCGAAGACCTGATGGCCGAGGTCGAGGACTTGACGCAGATGTCCCAATCCCATCGGCACGACAGCGATGGCGGTGTCCATAGCCGCCAGTGTGCCCTACGCGCCCTTGCGGGTCGCGGTCTTCGATGCGGTGGATTTGCTCGTGGCGGCCTTGCGCGGTGCGGCTTTCTTGGCGGCCTTCTTCGCGGGCTTCGCCGGGGCGGCTTCCCGGCGACCGCTGGCCTCTAGACTGCGTTGCAGCGCGGCGACCAGATCCACGATTTCGGCGTCAGCCTGTTCGGCGGGCTCGGTCTCCGCGGCGGGCTCGACCTTGCCGGTGCCGCTGGCGATCGCCTCGTCGAGCAGTTTCTGCAGTTCGATCTGGTATTCGTCGGTGTACTCGGAAGGGTCGAAATCGCCCGACATCGACTCGACGAGAGTCTCGGCCATCTTCAGTTCTTGCGGGCGCGGGGCAGGCACCTCGTCGAGCGACGGGAATTCGACGGCCCGCACCTCGTCGGGCCACAGCAGCGTCTGCAGGACCAGCACGCCGTCTCGCACGCGCAACGCGGCCAGCCGGGTCTTCTGGCGCAACGTGAAATGCACCAGCGCGGTCTTGTCGATGCGTTCGAGGGTCGCCGCCAGCAATTGGTAGGCCTTCGGCGTCGCGGAATCCGGTTCGAGGTAATAGCTCTTGTCGAACAGCACCGGGTCGATCTGATCGGACGGCACGAATTCCAGCACCGGAATCTCGTGCTTCTCCGCCGCGGGCAGCTTCGAGAAATCGGCGTCGGTCAGCACCACCTGCTCGCCATCGGGTGAGGTATAGGCCTTGTCGATATCGGCGAACTGCACAGAATTGCCGCACACCTGACAGACCCGGTCATATTTGATCCGGCCCCCGTCCTTGGCGTGGACCTGGTGGAACCGAATGTCATGGTCCTCGGTCGCGGTATAAACCTTGACCGGGACATTGACCAGCCCGAAAGCGATCGAGCCCTTCCAGATCGATCTCATGCACCCCATCATGGTCGAAATGTCGCGCCGGGGCGAGCAAGCGATCCCGAATAGGTGCTGGTCCGTGATCCGGCGGAGCTTGAAATCGGTGCGTCTGGTCCAATCAACGGGTGGGTGTGGAGGTGATCGTCTGTGGGCTCGGTCCGGCGGGGCGGGCCGTTGCTCATCGTGCGCTGGCGGCGGGACGCGAGGTCACGGTGATCGATCCACATCCGGATCGGGTGTGGACACCGACCTATGCGGCGTGGGCCGATGAGTTGCCCCGGTGGCTGGATTCCGGCGTGGTGGCGGCGTCGGTTGACGCACCGATGGCGTGGGCGGTGCGCGAGCATCGGATCGATCGCGTCTATCAGGTGTTGGATACGGCGGCGTTGCAGTCGTCGCTGACGCTGGACGGCGCGACCGTGATCGCGGACCGGGCTGTCGAGGTCGACGCGCGAGTAGTGCGGACGGCGGCCGGCCGGACGTGTACCGGTCAGGTCGTCGATGCGCGGGGGTTGGCGCGATCGCCGCGTCGCGCCGAACAGACCGCGTACGGCGTGGTTGTGGCCCGTGATCAACGCGAGCAGACGCTGTTCATGGACTGGCGACCCGACAACGGTGCCGACCCGGACGACCCGCCGTCGTTTCTGTACGCGGTACCGCTCGGTGCCGACTCCGTGCTGTTCGAGGAGACCTGCCTCGCCGGTCGGCCGGCGCTCGCGCCGGAGGTGCTGCGGCGCAGACTCGAACATCGGCTGCGTGCGCGCGGGATCGCGCTCACCGGAGCCGAACCTGTTGAGCGAGTGCGGTTTCCGGTGCAGGGCGGCAAACCTGGGCACGGTCGATTCGGTGCGGCCTGCGGTCTGACGCATCCCGCCACCGGATACAGCGTCGCCGCCGCACTCGCCGCGGCGGACACCGTCGTCGCGGGTGGCACGGTGTGGACGCCACGGGCGCGGGCGGTGGCCGCGCTGCGTCGCGCGGGATTACGTGCGCTGCTGGATCTTCCGCCCCGCGAGATCCCGGTGTTCTTCGAGGTGTTCTTCGGTTTGCCTGCCTCCCTCCAGCTTTCCTATCTGTCCGGCCATGGCGACCTCGGCGGCACCCTCGCCGCGATGCGCGCACTGTTCGCCGACCTGCCGCCGCATCTGCGCCGCACTGTGGTGACCTCGGTCATCGGTGCGGCCGGCCGGTAGCCGAACAGCGCCGGCGCCTCGGCGCGAAACGGTGTGCCGGGTGCTCCTTGGCGCTCACCGCACTCGGCGCGGAGAGCCCTTGACGCCGTCTGCGGAGGTGGTGAGATCGTCGCCGTGCGGCCGTGGCCGAGACCGGTAGCTGACCGGGAAGAACAAGGGTATGCCAGAGGCCCGGCGGCGCCGCCACGAAGTTGCTACGATCGCTTCGCGAACGCGCCGACCCGCCAACAGGATCGGGCCGACGAGGCGGACGGCCGGAAGTATTTCGAGCCCCCGCGCGTCGATGTGCGTGATGCACAGTTGCGTGACGAGTTAGGGGACAATCCGGTGTTCGAATTCACCAGGCGGCGCAGTCGCTGGGTGCTCGGCGTTTTCGCGGTGCTCGCGGTGCTGCTCGGCGCACTGGGCGCCACGCTGTTCGAGCGGGTGGACGGCGGCGGATACACCGACCCCGGCAGCGAATCCAGCCACGCGCTCGAGGTGTTGCGCGAGGAGTTCGGACAGGCGCCGCCGAACCTGCTGCTGCTGGTGGAGACCGAGTCGTCGGTCGAGGACCCCGAATCCACCGCGGCGGCAACAGCATTGGTCGCCAACCTGCAGGAACGTGCCGGTGTCGCCGAGGTGATGTCGTATTGGACCTCCCACCAGCCCGCGCTGCGCAGTGTCGACGGCAAGCAGGGTCTGATCGTCGCGAGTGTGCTCGGCAGCGAACGCGAGATCGACGAACGCGTCACCGCCATCTCCGACGAGCTGACGGGTGAACAAGGATCGTTGCAGGTCAGAGCGGGCGGATTCGCCATGCTCATGCACGAGACGGTGCAGCAGAGCAAGACCGATATCGCCAAGGGCGAGGCCATCGCCTTCCCGCTCACCCTGATCGCGCTGCTGTTCGTCTTCGGCGGCCTGGTCGCCGCGAGCCTGCCGCTGCTCGTCGCGATCGGCACCGTGCTCACCACCATGGGTGCGCTGTGGTTGCTCACCCTGTTCACTCCGTTGTCGGTCACCGCGACCAACGTGGCGACGCTGCTCGGCCTCGGTCTGGCCATCGACTACAGCTTGCTGATCGTCAACCGCTATCGCGACGAGCTCGCCGACGGCCGCACCCCGGCCGGCGCGGTGGCCACCACCCTGCGCACCGCGGGCCGCACCGTCGCGTTCTCCGCGCTCACCGTCGCGGTGGCGCTGGCCGGGTTGCTGTTCTTCCCACTGCTGGCGATCCGGTCGATGGGGTACGCGGGCATCGTCGTCGCGGCGCTGGCGGCGCTGGTGTCGCTCACCGTGCTGCCCGCCGCGCTGTTGCTGATCGGTACGCGCATCGACAAGGGTCAGCTCGGCTGGTGGTTCCTGCGCGCCCCGCGTCCCGCACCGGGTGAGGGTGCCTGGCACAAGCTCGCCAGCGCCGTGATGCGCAAGCCGATCTCCATCGGACTCGCTGTCACCGCACTCCTGCTCCTGCTCGGCGCACCGTTCCTCGGCGTGAAACTCGGTTTCCCGGACGAACGAACCCTGCCGGAATCGATGAACTCCCGTCAGGTCACCGAGATCGTGGCGCGCGACTTCAGCGAGAGCGACCAGCACACCCTCGTCGCGGTGCTTCCGGACAGTGCTTACAGCGCGGCGGGACTCGACACCATCGCCCGTGCCATGTCCGACCTGGACAATGTCCGCCGCGTCGACACCGCCACCGGCAGCTACGCCCAGGGCGGGCTGTTCGTCGAACCCACGGCGGCCAACGCGCGATTCCGGGTCGAGAAGGCCGTCTACCTGTCGATCGTGCCGACCACCGGCGACAGCGATGCCCTCGCCGGTCTGGTCGAGCAGGTGCGCGCGGTGCGCACGCCGAGCGAATTGCTGGTCGGTGGTGTGGCCGCGGCCAATGCCGACTCGGTCGCCGCCATCGAGGACCAACTGCCATGGGCGCTCGGCTTCGTGGTGATCATGATGCTGATCGTGCTGTTCGCGCTCACCGGCAGCGTGGTGCTGCCGGTGCTGGCGGTGATCCTCAGCGCGCTGAGCCTGACCGCGACCTTCGGTGCGCTGGTGTGGATCTTCCAGGACGGGCACCTGTCCGGCGTGCTCGGCTTCACCGTCACCGGGGATCTGTCCGCCACGGTGCCGGTGATGTTGTTCGCCGCCGCCTTCGGGCTCGCGATGGACTACCAGGTGTTCCTGCTGTCGCGGATCCGGGAGGAATACGACCGCACCGGCAAGAACGAGACCGCGGTCGCGCTCGGCCTGGAACGGGTCGGGCGCATCGTCACCGCCGCCGCGATCCTCATCTCGCTGGTGTTCCTCGGCTTCCTGGCCTCCGACATCACCTTCATGAAGGCGTTCGGCATCGGCCTGCCGCTGGCGGTGATCGTCGACGCCACCCTGGTGCGCGGGTTCCTGCTGCCCGCCGCGATGAAGGTGCTCGGCGAGGCGAACTGGTACGCACCGGAATTCCTGCACCGCCTGCACGACCGGTGGGGCCTGGACGACAGTGGTACGGCGCGATCGCCGAAACGTGAAGTGGTGGTGCGTGATCCGCTCGCCGCCGCCAGGCCCGAGGAGATCGTCGTCGTTGATCCACTCGCGCGAGCTGAGGCGGCACGGGCCGAGGCGGCACGGGCCGAGGCGGCACGGACCGAGGACAGCGCCGGAGCGCGGGTACCGGAAAGTCTCTCGGCGTCGACGGGAAGCCGCGAGACCGCGGACTGAGCCGCCGGCCCGGTTCAGTAAAGCAAGGCCGAAGGGCGGCACCGGTTCGGTTCCGGTGCCGCCCTTCGACGTTCATTCACGGTGTCAGATGCCGCCGGTGGCGAGTAGCCCGCCGTCGACCCGCACACAATCACCGGTGATCCACGCGGCCTCGTCGGAGACCAGGAACGCGATCAGCCGGGCCACGTCCTCGGGCACGCCGAGGCGCTTCATCGGGTACACGCTCGCGGCGCGCTCCTCGTTGTCGGAGTACAGCGCGTCGGCGAACTTGGTCTTGACCACGCCCGGTGCCACCGCGTTCACGCGGATCTTGGGGCCGAGCTGCCAGGCCAGCTCCTCGGTGAGCCGGATCAGCGCCGCCTTCGACGCGCCGTAGGCCGAGATCACACCGGAGGACCGGATGCCCGCGACGCTGGCCACGTTCACCACGGCGCCGCCGTGCTCGGCCATCCACGCGCGGTAGGCCTGCTGCACATAGCCCAGCGACGCCACCACGTTCACATCGAAGATCTTGCTGACGCCACCCAGATCGGCGTCCATCAGCGGACCGTAGACGGGGTTGATGCCGGTGTTGTTGATCAGGATGTCGAGCGAGCCGTACTCGGTGACGGCTCTGGCTACGGCCTCCGCGCGTGCGTCGGCATCGCCGGCGTTGCCGGCGAAAGTGCTCACCTGGCCCTTGTGGCCGAGCGCGCGCAGCTCGGTCGCGGCGGCCTCGAGCGGTTCGGGTTTACGGGCGGTGATCAGCACGTTCGCGCCCCGGCGCATCAGTTCGGCCGCGGTCGCGAGGCCGATGCCGCGACTGGCTCCGGTGACGAGGGCGGTACGGCCAAGGAGATCGGTAGTCATGGCACGAGAGTAACCACGCTCACATCGGGCAGCGCCGGGTTCGGCTTCCGGAGACGTCGACGGTAAAATAAGTGGTTCTTGCCGAAATACCTTTCCCGCTTGTCTTACTCTGAGGAGAACTCTGTGATCACGGCGACCGACCTGGAGGTCCGGGCCGGAGTCCGCACCCTGCTCTCGGCCCCTGGGCCGGCGCTGCGGGTGCAGTCCGGCGACCGGATCGGACTGGTCGGTCGCAACGGCGCGGGCAAGACCACCACCTTGCGCATCCTCGCGGGCGAGGGTGAGCCGTACGCCGGAAAGATCACTCGCTCCACCGACATCGGCTACCTGCCGCAGGACCCGAAGGAAGGCGATCTCGATGTGATCGCCAAAGACCGGGTGCTCTCGGCGCGCGGGCTCGACGTCCTGCTGCGCGACATGGAGAAGGCCCAGGTCGAGATGGCCGAGGTCGCCGACGATGCGGCCCGCGACAAGGCGATTCGCCGGTACGGCCGCCTCGAGGACCAGTTCTCCTCGCTCGGTGGCTATGTCGCCGAAAGCGAGGCGGCACGCATCTGCAACAGCCTCGGCCTGCCCGACCGCGTCCTCGACCAGCAGTTGCGCACCCTCTCCGGTGGTCAGCGGCGCCGCATCGAGCTGGCCCGCATCCTGTTCTCCGCGTCCGACGGCTCGGGTGGGCGCTCCGACCGCATCCTGCTGCTCGACGAGCCTACGAACCACCTCGACGCCGACTCCATCACCTGGCTGCGCGGGTTCCTGCAGAGCCACGACGGCGGCCTGATCGTGATCAGCCACGACGTGGAACTGCTCGGCGACGTGGTGAACAAGGTGTGGTTCCTCGACGCCGTGCGTGGTGAGCCCGACGTGTACAACATGGGCTGGAAGAAGTACCTCGACGCGCGCGCGACCGACGAGCAGCGCCGCGTCCGCGAGCGCGCCAATGCCGAGAAGAAGGCGGGCGCGCTGCGTCAGCAGGCCGCCAAGCTCGGCGCGAAGGCCACCAAAGCCGCTGCGGCACACCAGATGGTGCGTCGCGCCGAACGGTTGATCAACGAGCTCGACGACGTGCGCGTGAGCGACAAGGTCGCCCGCATCCGGTTCCCCGAGCCCGCGGCCTGCAGCAAGACGCCGCTGATGGTGAAAGACCTGACCAAGCTCTACGGTTCCCTGGAAATCTTCACCGGCGTGAACTTCGCTGTCGACAAGGGCAGCCGCGTGGTGGTGCTCGGGCTCAACGGTGCCGGTAAAACGACCATGCTGAAACTGCTCGCCGGTGTCGAGACGCCGACCGCGGGTGGCGTCGAGCAGGGGCGCGGGCTCAAGGTCGGCTATTTCGCCCAGGAGCACGACACCCTCGACGATCAGGCCTCGGTGTGGGAGAACATCCGCCATGCCTCCCCGGACGCGGGGGAGCAGGAGCTGCGCAGCCTGCTCGGTGCGTTCATGTTCACCGGGCCGCAACTCGACCAGCCGGCGGGCACGCTGTCCGGTGGTGAGAAGACGCGTCTGGCGCTGGCCGGGCTGGTGTCCTCGGCGGCCAACGTGCTGCTGCTCGACGAGCCGACCAACAACCTCGACCCGGTCTCGCGCGAGCAGGTGCTCGAGGCGCTGCGTACCTACGCGGGCGCCGTGGTGCTGGTGACGCACGATCCCGGCGCGGCCGAGGCGCTCAACCCGGAGCGGGTCATTCTGCTTCCCGACGGCACCGAGGACCACTGGTCCGCCGAATACGCGGAGCTCATCGATCTCGCCTGATCCGTCAGGGCGCGGAGGCGGTAGCGCAGCGTCACCACGCAGGACCCCGGAGTCAGGCGAAGGTCAGATCCTGCATAGGGCCGGTGTGTCGTGCGTGAAACGCGGTGTCGGGGAGGAACTCGCCGGGGCCGCGTGAGTTTGATCACTGTTTTCGTTGATCACCGAGTGCGGAGTGTCTAGCCTGGAAGGAGTGCTCGGCGACTCGGAGGAAGCCATGAGCGACAGTGTCAGACAGGCCGCTAGGTCGGCCAAGGGTAAATCGACGATCGGCAAGGCCGCGCTGGGCAAGGGCACCCGGGTCACGGGCAAGTCCCGCGACCGGTTGCAGTCCCAGTTGAAGAAGCAGTACGAGGCGGGCGCGTCTATTCGCACCCTGGCCAGGTCCACCGGCCGCTCGTACGGCTTCATCCACAATGTGCTGGTCGAGTCACATGTCGAACTGCGTGGGCGCGGCGGCGCCAATCGGCGCAAGAATCCGGCCGACTGAGCGGCGCGGCGTCGAGGCCAGGCGCTACCAGCCCGCGACGGCTCCGTCGCCGCGGACCAGCAGATTCGCCAGGCTGGCGAACAGTGGCAGCCCCGTCTTGATCTCGAGGTACGCGAACTGCCCCTGCGGGTTCACCTCGAGGAAGTAGTACTCGCCGTCGCTGCCGAGGCGTAGGTCGACCACGCCGAAACTGAGCCCGAGCGCGCCCATCAGGGTCGCGAGAGACTTGCTCACCGAGGCGGGCAGCCGATCCGGCGCGAACGCGACCGAGGTGTCGAGCCGGGAATCGATGCGACCGACCCCCGCTTGGGAGTCGATGCGCACACTCCACTCGACACCGTCGACCCACACCACCCGCAGATCGCAGCTGGCCTCCACATAGTCCTGGAATGTGGTGGGCGTCGAGCGGATCGACTCGAGCCTGCTCAGCTCGGGCCTGGTGATGATCCTGGTCTCGGAGAATTCCCCACGCCCGGTGCCGGTCCGTTTGTACACCACTGGGCCACACCGGGATTCGACGAAACTGCGCGCCTCGTCCGGATCGTTGGTGATCAGTGTTTCCGGGATCGTGAAGCCCGCCCGCTGCGCGGTTTCGAGCTGCACGATCTTGCGCGTCGCGGTGCGTTCGGCGGCCGGATCGTTGACCCAGTACGCCGGGATAGACCAGAGCATGCCCTGGAGGAACCCGTCGCACTCGGCTTGGCGGAACTCGTCGTCGGCCACGCGCATGCCGGTGGGAACCTGGCATGGGTGCGGCCTGCGCCACCACACCGCGCGCACGTCGTCGAGCCCGTGGACGTGCGAGAGCGCGCGGTTGGTGCCGGCTTTGTCCAGTCTGAAACTGCCGGTCTCGGAGGGGAAGTCGCGCAAATCGAGCCGAATCGGGTCCAGCCCGTGGTGTTCTCGCAGGGTGGACGCCAGCGCATCGGCGTGCAGGTCGTCGGTTTCGGAGACGATGAGCACGGCATCGGTAGCGCCTTCCATGACTTCTGTGCCGTTTCAGTCGAGGCTGTCGCAGTTGATGCCGTCGCGGAAGGTGAACGTCGCCCCGGTGACACCACCTCGTTCGGCGATGCGCAGTTTCGTCGCCCAGCCGCGGGTGGCGCGGGCCAGCTGCTCGTCGCCCAGCGCCTCCGACGGTTCCGGCGCGAGGGTGATCGGCCGGTCGACGAGCTCGACGCGCATGCGCCGAGTGAAATCGGCGGTGGCGCCGGGGCGGATGTCGACCCGGACCTGACGTTCACCCACGCCCGCGCGGTCTTCGGTGAGTCGCAGGACGTCGTTGCGGTCGAAAGTCCAGGTACCACCGTCGACGCGCACCGAGATGTCGCGATCGGACTCGGCCACCAGCAATCCGCGCAAGGCGGGGCCCCGATCTCGGGACGACGCGGTAGCGGGGAGGTGGATGGCGTCGGTCATGGGCACTCACTCCGATCTTTCTCGTCTGCTCGCGATTTGCCAGAACCCCAAAAGGTGCTTCGGATCATAGCGTGAACGCGTGGTCCGCCGCCCGGGTTCGCAAGATTTGCGGAGCGCCGGGCAAACCGCCGAGCGGCGCGTGATCGCCTTGCGGGGAAAGAATTTCGGACAACTCGGATGCGGGAACTGTGTTCTCATGGGCAATCCGGCAGCAAACGTAGATGACAACGGCGCGGCAGGCATCCCCGGGTCTGTGCCGGAGGTTGCCTGCCGCGCGGGGTGTGGTGTCTAGAGGCCGAGCAGTTCGGGATTCTCGGCGAGCTCGCGGAAGTGTTCGGCCGGGTTGGGAACGAGTCGGCGGGCCGTGAGATCCATCGCGCCGGCCACGACGGTGATCTCCGCGGCGACGGTACCGTCGAGCTTGATGATCTGGTGGTGGAACCGGAAGACCTTCTCGCCTTCGCGCCAATCGAAGGCGCAGGTCACGGTGACCTCGTCGCCACCGCGCAGCTCACGCTTGTATTTGATGGTCGACTCGAGTACCACCGCACCGACACCGCTGGCGATGAACTTGTCCTGCGGGATTCCGGCTGCGCGCAGCAGCTCCCACCGGGCATGTTCGCCGTACTGGTGGTAAACGGCGTGATTGAGATGGCCCTGGGTGTCGAGCTCATAGCCGCGGACGAGGACCGGTACGGAGAACGTCATACGGTGTACAACCGGCTGCTCCGGTGGCGTTGTTCCCGATCGGTGTGCAATCTCGGCCACAGTGTCGGGGTGAGTGCATGACGGGTCAGCCGCGATGGGCGTTGCGCTCGGCCCACCAGGCGGGAGCGTCGACGAAGTGATTGTCGAATTCCTCTTGGGCGGCGATGAATTCGTCATGGGTCGCCTCGCCGTGGATCAGCCGGTCGAGCAGGCGGAAGTACTCGAAGCGCTGCACGCCGGGCATCAGTGCGATGAGGATGCGCGCGCCGCTGTCGGGGGTGGCGCCGAAGGCATGCGGCATCTGCCGCGGTACGACCAGTGAGCCGCCCGCGCCGATGGTGAGGATGCGGTCGCCCGCCATGACCTGGAGTTCGCCGTCGGCGACGTAGAACAGCTCGTCGGAGCGGGTGTGGAAATGCGGCGCGGCGCCGTCGGCGCCGCGCGCCATGGTGACCTCGAGCGTGCTGACCGCGCCGTCGCTGGCATGCGCGTCGGTGAGCAGGCGCATCCGCACGTTCTCGGTGCCGAGGGTCTCGGCGTCCTCGGGCAGGCAGAGGGCGATGTCGCGGGCGTTCGTCATGTCTTTTCCATTCGCCGGTTGATAATTCGCTACCGAACTATATCTCAGCGAATAGAATCGTGTCCATGGATGAACGCGAACCGGATGTCGTCGATGCGATCACGGCGCAGTGGCAGCGGGAACGGCCCGATCTGGAGCTGGAGGCGATGGCGGTCTTCGGCAGGCTCGGCAGGCTGATGAACATCGCCACGGCGCGGATCGACAGTGTGTTCACCGCACACGGTTTGCAGCGGGGTGAGTTCGATGTGCTTGCGGCACTGCGCCGTTCGGGTACACCCTTCGAACTCAACCCGTCAGTGCTCGCCGATACCTTGATGCTGTCGCGAGCGGGGATGACCGGCCGCATCGACCGACTCGAGGCGGCGGGCCTGGTTCGGCGCATCGCCGATCGTGAGGATCGACGCGCTGTGCGGGTGGCGCTCACCGAGGATGGCAGGGCACTCGTCGACACGGTGGTCGTGGCGCACACCGAGAACGAGACCGCGATGCTGTCGGTGCTCGAGCCCGCGGATCGTGCGGCCCTGGACCGGATCTCGCGCGCCTTGCTCAGTGGTTGGGCGAGGTGACCAGCCGATCCCTGCCGGGGAAATGACCTCCGATGAGGATCCCACCGCGCGCAATCGGCGAAAGTTCGGCGGCCATGGAGGCGGGAATCGAACCCGCGACATCCGTCCTGTGGAGTCGGCGTTCTACCTACTGAACTACTCCATGGCCGTGTCGAGCGTAACTCAGGATTCCTTGCGCCGCACCGAGGCCTCGACGAGATCCAGTACGGCGGAAAGGTTTTCGTTGGTATGGCCCGAGGCGATCCGGGCTATCAGACCATCGAGGACCAGGTCGAGGTAGCCGAGCAAGACGTCGGTGGGGACATCATCGCGCAGGGCTCCTGCTGCTTTGCGGCGTTCCAGGCGGGCCAGGGTCGCGGCGGTGAGTTCGGCCGAGCGCTGGGTCCAGCCCGCGCGGAATTCGGGGTCGGTGCGGACTCGTCGGGCGATCTCGAGGCGGGTGCCGAGCCAGTTGAATTCCTCCGGGCGGGCGAGCATATCGCGCATCACCTGGACGATGCCCTGGTTGGCGGCGACTTCGGCCATGCGTTCGGCGTCGTCTTTGGCCAGGGCGAAGAAGAGGGCGTCCTTGTCGCGGAAATGGTGGAAGATCGCGCCGCGAGACAGGCCGATGGCCTCTTCCAGACGGCGCACGGTGGCGCCGTCATAGCCGTATTCGGCGAAGCAGCGTCGTGCACCGTCGAGGATCTGGCTGCGGCGGGCGGCGAGGTGGTCGTCGCTGACCTTGGGCATGATTCCTCCAACTAGCGGATACACGGACCCCCGCCCCGGCGAACCGAGACGGGGGCTGTCGCATTATTCATGGGCAACGAATGCCCTTATGGCGCAACACCTTACGATGTCGCGCCATCGGGTCGAACAACTAGCCGCGGATCATGTTGCGCAGCACGTACTGCAGGATGCCGCCGTTGCGGTAGTAGTCGGCCTCACCGGGGGTGTCGATGCGGACGACCGCGTCGAACTCGGTGACCTTGCCGTCTTCCGCGGTGGCGGTGACCTTGACGGTCTCGGGGGTGACACCCTCGTTGAGGGCGGTGATCCCCGCGATGTCGAAGGTCTCGGTGCCGGTCAGGCCCAGCGACGCGGCGGACTGCCCGGCCGGGAACTGCAGCGGCACAACGCCCATGCCGATGAGGTTGGAGCGGTGGATGCGCTCGAACGACTCGGTGATGACGGCCTTCACGCCCAGCAGGCTGGTGCCCTTGGCAGCCCAGTCGCGCGAGGAGCCCGAACCGTATTCCTTGCCACCGAGCACGACCAGCGGGATGCCAGCGGCCTGGTAGTTCTGCGAGGCGTCGTAGATGAACGCCTGCGGGCCACCGTCCTGGGTGAAGTCGCGGGTGTAGCCACCCGAGACGTCGTCCAGGAGCTGGTTGCGCAGCCGGATGTTGGCGAAGGTGCCACGGATCATGACCTCGTGGTTACCGCGACGCGAGCCCAGCGAGTTGTAGTCCTTGCGGGCCACACCGTTGGCGTCGAGGTACTGCGCGGCGGGGGTGCCGGGCTTGATCGGGCCTGCCGGGGAGATGTGGTCGGTGGTGACCGAGTCGCCGAGCAGTGCCAGCACGCGAGCGCCGGAGATGTCGGTGACGGGGGAGGGATCCATCGACATGCCGTCGAAGTACGGCGCCTTGCGCACGTAGGTCGACATCTCGTCCCACGCGAAGGTGTCACCCTCCGGGGTGGCCAGACCCTGCCAGCGCTTGTCACCGTCGAAGACGGTGGCGTAGGAGTTGCGGAACATGTCCTGGCTGATCGACGCCTTGATGGTGTCGTCGATCTCCTGGGCCGAGGGCCAGATGTCCTTCAGGAAGACATCGTTGCCATCGGTGTCCTGGCCGAGGGCGTCGACCTCGAAGTCGAAGTCCATCGTGCCCGCGAGCGCGTAGGCGATGACCAGCGGCGGGGAGGCCAGGTAGTTCATCTTCACGTCGGGGGAGATGCGACCCTCGAAGTTGCGGTTACCCGAGAGCACCGCGGTGACCGAGAGGTCGTTGTCGTTGATCGCGGCCGAGATCGCCTCGGGCAGCGGACCGGTGTTACCGATGCAGGTGGTGCAGCCGTAGCCACCGACGAAGAAGCCGAGCTTCTCGAGGTAGGGCCACAGACCGGCCTTCTCGTAGTAGTCGGTGACGACCTGCGAACCCGGCGCCATGTTGGTCTTCACCCACGGCTTGGTCGCGAGACCCTTTTCCACCGCGTTGCGGGCGAGCAGGGCTGCGCCCAGCATGACCGACGGGTTGGAGGTGTTGGTGCAGGAGGTGATACCCGCGACCACGACGGCACCGTGATCGAGCACGAACTTGTTGCCGTCTTCGCCGACGACCTCGATCGGCTTGGAGGGACGGCCGTTGGCGCCCTTGGCGGCCGAATGGGCCGGGGTGTAGGTGTCGTCGGCGGCGTTGGCCGACACGGCGATCGGGTCCGACGCGGGGAAGGATTCCTTACCCGCTTCGTCCAGCGCGGTGAGCTCACCCTCGCCGACGTAGTTGACGATGTCGGAGCGGAACGCGTTCTTGGAGTCGCTGAGCAGGATCCGGTCCTGGGGGCGCTTCGGGCCTGCGATGGACGGCACGACGGTGCCCAGGTCCAGCTCCAGGTACTCCGAGTACGCGGGCTCGTTGTCGGCGTCGTGCCACATGCCCTGTTCCTTGGCGTACGCCTCGACGAGCGCGAGCTGCTCGTCGCTGCGGCCGGTCAGGCGCAGGTAGTTGATGGTCTCACCGTCGATCGGGAAGATCGCCGCGGTGGAACCGAACTCGGGGCTCATGTTGCCGAGGGTGGCGCGGTTGGCGAGGGGAACCTCGGCAACGCCTGCACCGTAGAACTCGACGAACTTGCCGACGACGCCGTGCTTGCGCAGCATGTCGGTGACGGTGAGCACCACGTCGGTGGCGGTCACGCCGGGCTTGATCTCACCGGTCAGCTTGAAGCCGACGACGCGCGGGATCAGCATGGAGACCGGCTGGCCCAGCATCGCGGCCTCGGCCTCGATGCCACCAACGCCCCAGCCCAGCACGCCGAGGCCGTTGACCATGGTGGTGTGCGAGTCGGTGCCGACACAGGTGTCGGGGTAGGCCTGACCGTTGCGGGTCATGACCGTCGGCGCAAGGTACTCGATGTTGACCTGGTGGACGATGCCCATGCCCGGGGGGACGACCTTGAAGTCGTCGAAAGCGCCCTGGCCCCAGCGCAGGAACTGGTAACGCTCGCCGTTGCGCTCGTACTCGAGCTCGACGTTGCGCTCCAGCGCGTCGGCGCGACCGAAGACGTCCAGGATCACCGAGTGGTCGATGACCATGTCGGCGGGGGAGAGCGGGTTGACCTTGCTCGGATCGCCACCGAGAACGGTGACGGCCTCACGCATGGTGGCGAGGTCGACGATGCAGGGCACGCCGGTGAAGTCCTGCATGATCACGCGCGCGGGGGTGAACTGGATCTCGACGCTCGGCTGTGCCGAGGGGTCCCAGTTCGCGATCTCGCGGATGTGATCGGCGGTGATGTTGGCGCCGTCCTCGGTGCGCAGCAGGTTCTCTGCCAGCACCTTCAGGGCGTAGGGCAGCTTCTCGGTGCCGGGAACAGCCGAGAGACGGAAGATCTCGTAGGAGTTGCTTCCGACCTCGAGCGTGCCTTTGGCGCCGAAGGAATCAATCTTCGTCACGTCAGCTCCACTCATGTGTGAGGGTGTGCCGCCGGCGGGGCTGTGCCGGCGGCTCGCGTCTTCGGAGGGGGTATCCGGCGCCGTGAAGCGCCGGTTTCCTCGCCGTACGAGCCTAACAGTACGCTTGTCCTATGAAATACGCGGGGGCCATCGGTGGTGCCGTGCAGGCGTAGTCGAGCGGTACGTCGCGTACTGTGCCTGACGAGCGAAGTCGGGGAAGACGCAGTGACGCTCACCTTGGCAGTGTTGGACGCCCGTCGCGACACCGGCGATCGTGGCTCGACAGACCGGATGGAACATGACCACTTTTGCGCCGATGGCGGCCGAACTGCCGCCGAACACCGTGCTGAGCAGCGTCGCGTCCGACCTCGCCGACAATCACGTCGCGGCCCCCAAGGGTCAGGATCAGGAGAAACTGGCGGCGATCGTCGCGCAGGCGCGATCCGAGGGGATCCCGCTCAGCGTCGTTATCGTTCCCGGTAATCCCGGCCACGACTCGAGCCTACGTGATCTGGCAACCGAGGTCGGCGAGAGTACGCACGGCACCGTCGCGGTGTTCAGCGACGACTGGGTCGGTACCTACAGCGACAGCATCAGCCGGGTTCGGCTCGAGTGGGCCGAGGACTCGGCCAAGTACAAGGGCAACCATCCCGAACAGGCCGTGCAGGCCTTCGTCGACCGGCTCGAGCAGCCGGAGGGTGTCTCCTGGGGCGTCATCACCACGGTGCTGCTGACTCTCATGGCGCTGGTGATAGCCGGGCTGTACCTGGTCAAGGTCCGCCGCGGTCCCGATGCGGACGTGCAGGCCGTCGTCACATCGCCGCGCATCGATGCGAGTTCCACCAACTGACTGGTTTCACTCCAGTCACATTTCCAGACCATCGGTCCGTTTTCCGGGGTAGGAAACTGTCCTGCGTCAGGCAAATTCTGAGCAATCGATGAATTGTTGCCGCGCGCCACTGTGGCAGTTGTTTCCTTTGGGAACTATGTGTCGTACGGTGGCGGTGATCGCGATCGTGAATGCGGTGGTACAGGGGGCATTGGTCGACTCTTGTGGTCGGTGTTTCGGCTGATGCGCCGGTGGCGTATGTCGAGTCGAGATACTCGGAGGTGCCGTGCGCGGTACGGGCAGGCAGGACGAACCAGGTCTATTACGGATAGCGATCGGTTTGCTGGCGGTGCTGGTTGTTCTCGGCAGCGCGGGACCGGTCGCGGCGGTACCACCCCCGCCACCCAATCCGTCCGACGGCGAGATCGCCGGCGCGGGAGCCCAGGTCGACGCGCGGGTGAGCGAGATCGGCGTGCTGATCAATCGTGTCGCCGCGGCCGACCAGCAGTTGCGCGAACTCGACGACGAGCTCGCGGGCAAACGGGAAGCGGTCAACCGGGCGCTCGTCGACCTGCAGACCGCGCGCGACGCCGCCGACGCGGCCGCGGCCGCCGTCGCCGACAGCCAGACCCAACTGGCCGACGCGGGCGTGAAAGTCGGTGCGGCACGCCATGATTTCGATCAGGTCGCCACCCAGGCCTACGTGCGCCCCGCCACCAGTTCGGTCGTCACCTACCTCGCCTCCTCGACCCCGGATGCCGCGATGGACCGCGCGCAGGTGCTCGGGATGGTGTCGAGGAATCAGCGACAGGTCCTCGACGATCTGCGCCGCGCCCAGGTGGCCCAGGCCAATCAGAATTCCGCGGCCCGCCAGGCCAAGGTCGACGCCGACACCGCCGCGGCGGGCGCGGAGCAGAAGCGCGATGCCGCCCAGACCGCGGTGAACATCGCTAAATCCGAGTTCGACACCCAGGCCGTGGCCCGCGACGGCCTGCGCCGCGACCGCAGTGCCGCGCAGTCCGCCCTCGACGTCGCCCGCTCGACCGTAGCCGGGCTCCAGAGCCAGCGCGAGATCTTCCTGAACTGGGACGACCAACGGGAAGCCGAGGTGCTGGCCCTGCTGGCCGCGGCCAACGCCGCCGCCGCGCGTGCCGCCGCCGACAAAGCTGCCCGCGACCGCGCCGCCGAGCTCAACGAGGGCAGCCGCCCGCACACCGACCTCGAGTCGACCCCGGCGTCGCCGCGCAGAACCAAGCCACGCCCCTCCCAGCCGCAGGTCACCGGTTCGGCCGCGATCGAGACGGTGGTCGACCGCGCGATGTCGCAGCTCGGCGTCACCTACGCCTGGGGCGGCGGCGACGAGGACGGGCCGACCCTCGGCATCCGCGACGGCGGCACCGGCGACGCACACGGCGACTTCGACAAGGTCGGTTTCGACTGCTCGGGCCTGATGCTCTACGCCTTCGCCGGTATCGGCGTCTCGCTGCCGCACTACAGCGGCTACCAGTACAACGCGGGCACCCGGGTGAACGTCGAGGATCGCGAACGCGGGGACATGCTCTTCTGGGGCCCCGGCGGCAGCGAGCACGTGGCGATGTATCTGGGCAACGGCAAGATGATCGAAGCGCCCCAGTCCGGCGACATCGTTCGGATCTCACCGGTCCGCGAAGACGGCATCATGCCGTACGCGGTCCGCATCGTCACCGACTGAGCCGGTATTCAGCCCTGTGCGAGATGCGCGACGAGGGTGGTCGCCTGGTGGGCGTACTCGGTGGCGAAGTCGGCATTGCCGACATCCAGATCGAGCGCGCGGGCGATCTGTGGGAACACCGCCGGCGCGGCGGCCAGCCCGAACAGGGCGAGCGCGGCGTAACGCGGATCGAGGTCGGCCGCGAGTTCGCCGTCGACCTTGCGGCGACGGAAGTCGTCGAGCATCACGTGGAATCGGGCGAATTGTTCCTGCTGATCCGGAGTGCCGGCATCGTGCTCCAGGCCTTCGCGGACCAGTAGTCGCAGCAACTCGGGCTGCTCGAGCGCGGCGACCGCGTACGCCCCGACGAGCTCGGCGAGGGGCCTCTCGGGTGCGGTGACCGCCGGCTCGCCGGCCCGCCAGCGGTCGGCGACCGCCCTGTAGAGGCCCTCTTTGCCGCCGAAGTAGTACGAGATCAACTGCTTGTTGACACCGGCCCGCGCGGCAATCGCGCTCACTCGCGCGCCACGGAACCCGTGCGCGCTGAACTCGGCAATCGCCGCGTCGAGCAACTGCTGCTTACTGCGTTCGGGGTCGCGCTGGCGTTGCTCGGGGTCCGGTGATCTCCGCACCACGCCAGCCTAGCGGACTCTCACCCGGCATGGTAAATTAATCAACCAAATGGATGAATGAATCAACCCATTGGATGAAGGAGGGTCGGCAATGAAGGTCGCGATCGTGGGTGCGGGGATCGGTGGATTGGCGCTCGCGCAGGGGCTGCGCGCGGCCGGGCTCGGAGTGACGGTGTACGAGCGCGATCGCGCCTCGGAGTCTCGCCGGCAGGGATATCGGCTGCACATCAGCTCGGTGGGGGAGCGGGCGCTGGCGGTGACGCTGCCCGACGCGGTACTGCACCGGGTGATCGCGACCGCTACGCGGCCGGGTGACCTGGTCGCGGGCTTCGACGCACAACTGAACTCGCGGTTCGAGCAGGTCTTCCCGGTCTCGGTGCCCGGCGCGGTGACCTCGGTCGACCGATACGCGTTTCGGCGCGCCCTGATGACCGGGCTGGACGACGTGCTCGAATTCGGGAAGCAGTTCAGCTCGTTCCTCGAGACATCCGACGGCGTCGAGATAACTTTCGCGGACGGGACATCGGCGGCGGCCGACGTCCTGGTCGGGGCGGACGGCTGGGGTTCGCAGGTGCGTGCTCAGCTGGTGCCCGGCAATGACATCGTCGACATCGGAGTGCGTTGCGTCTACGGGAAAGTGCCGTTGACCTCGGCCGTTCGCGAGCTGGCGCCCGCTGCGTTCCTGCGCGGGTTCTGTTTCGTCAGCAATGACGCGGGAGTCGGCCTCGCTGTCGCGCCGGTGCTGTTCCGGGAGCCGCCGCCGGAGTACGGCGACTATCTGATGGCGGTACTGACCGGGACGAACGACAAGCTCGGTGTCTGCGACGATGACCTGTTCGCGAGGAGTCCCGAGCGATTGTGGGCGATGGTCGCACGGTCGGTGGCCGACTGGCATCCGGCGATTCGCGCGCTGGTCGACGCGGGGGACCCGGCGGTGGCCTTCCCGATCACCTTGCGGACCTGTCTGACCGTGCGATCGTGGTCGTCGTCTCGGGTGACGCTGCTCGGCGATGCGGTGCACCCGATGACCCCGGCCGCGGGGGCGGGCGCCAACACCGCCCTGTGGGACGCGGCCCGGCTGACCAAGGCGCTGACCTCCGGCACCGACCTCACGACCTACCAGCGGGAGGTGATCGCCAACGGTCAGACGATCGTGACCGAGTCACTGCAGAACGCCGAGCGGATGTTCGACGTATCGATCGCACGCTGACCGCGGGTGGGTAACCGCGCGTCGTCGAGGCCACTGCAATGCGTTCGCCGCACTGGTCGGACCGTGTTTTCGGGGGATCGCAAGGGGGTGTGGGTGTGCTGGCGCGTCACGCCGCCCATATGACGAAATGCTGTGTAGTCCCGGCCGGTTGCGGCGCGCTGGGCGATTCAATGGAATAGTTGGTGCCGCACGCACAGGACCAAAGCGAAAGCGGGGATGTTGGTGACTTCGACGGAAGGTGTGAGCGGGCCGAAGCTGGCGAAGGACGCCGGTACGGCTACGCCGAGCACCCTGGAGCGTGACGTCCAGACTCTCGAGAAGGCGATCTACGAGGTCAAGCGGGTTATCGTCGGTCAGGATCGGCTCGTCGAGCGTTTGCTCGTCGCCGTGCTGGCCCGCGGACACGTGTTGCTCGAAGGTGTGCCGGGCGTCGCGAAGACTCTTGCGGTGGAAACCTTCGCCAAGGTCATCGGTGGCTCGTTCTCCCGGGTGCAGTTCACCCCGGACCTGGTGCCGACCGACCTCATCGGTACCCGCATCTACCGGCAGGGCCGCGAGGAATTCGACACCGAGCTCGGCCCGGTCGTCGCGAACTTCGTGCTCGCCGACGAGATCAACCGCGCTCCGGCCAAGGTGCAGTCGGCACTGCTCGAGGTCATGGCCGAGCGCAAGCTGTCGATCGGCGGCAAGACCTACCCGATGCCCGATCCGTTCCTGGTCATGGCGACCCAGAACCCGATCGAGAGCGAAGGCGTGTACCCGCTGCCCGAGGCGCAGCGCGACCGCTTCCTGTTCAAGGTCCTCGTCGACTACCCCTCGGTCGAGGAAGAGCGCGAGATCATCTACCGGATGGGTGTGAGCGCGCCCGAGCCGAATCAGATTCTCGAGCCCGAGGACATCATCCGCCTGCAGAAGGTGGCCGCCAACGTCTTCGTGCACCACGCGCTCGTCGACTACGTGGTCCGCGTGATCACCGCGACCCGCACCCCGGCCGAATTCGGCATGGACGATGTGGCGAGCTGGATCTCCTACGGCGCTTCCCCGCGTGCGAGCCTCGGTATCATCGCCGCGGCGCGCTCGGTCGCGCTGATCCGTGGCCGTGACTACGTGGTGCCGCAGGACGTCGTCGAGGTGATCCCGGACGTGCTGCGGCACCGTCTGGTGCTCTCGTATGACGCGATGGCCGACGAGGTTTCGCCCGAGGACGTGATCAAGCGGGTGCTGCAGACCGTCGGTCTGCCACAGGTCGCCCCGCAGGCCGTCAACGGTCAGGCCGCACCGCAGCCGGTACCGCAGCCGCCCGCCCAGCAACAGCCTGTTCCCCAGCCGGTGAACGGGCAGCAGTCCCAGCCCGCCGGCAACGTCGCATCCAAGTGAGTGCGCCGGAACCCGTTGTCCGCGTGCCCATGTCGTCTCACGCTCCGCCGTCGTTCCGTGCCGGTGAACTGACCGACCCGAAGCTGGCCGCCGCGCTCAAGACTCTCGAGTTGACCGTGCGGCGCCGTCTCGACGGTGTGCTGCACGGTGATCACCAGGGTCTGATCCCCGGTCCGGGTTCGGAACCGGGGGAGGCGCGGCTGTACCAGCCGGGCGACGATGTGCGACAGATGGATTGGTCGGTCACCGCCCGCACCACCCATCCGCACGTGCGGCAGATGATCGCCGACCGCGAGCTCGAGACCTGGCTCGTCGTCGACCTGTCGTCCAGCCTGGACTTCGGCACCGGCCGGGTGCACAAGCGCGACCTCGCGATCGCGGCGGCCGCGGCCATCACCCACCTCACCTCCGGCGGCGGCAACCGGATCGGCGCCGTCGTCGCGACCGGTCAGGATCTGGTGCGCATTCCCGCCCGCAGCGGGCGCATGCACGCCCAGACCCTGCTGCGCGGCATCGCGACCACCCCGCACGCCCGCGACGGTGTGCGCGGCGACCTCAAAGCCGGGATCGAATCGCTGCGCCGTCCGCAACGCAAACGCGGTCTGGCCGTGGTGATCAGCGATTTCCTCGGTGATGTCGACTGGCAGCGTTCCCTGCGCGCGATCTCCGCCCGCCACGACCTGCTCGCGGTGGAGGTGCTCGACCCGCTCGACGTCGCCCTGCCCGACGGCGGCGACGTGGTGCTGCACGATCCCGAATCGGGCCGCACCCGCGAGTTCAGCGTCACCCCCCAGCTGCGTGCCGATTTCGCGGCCGCGGCCGGAGCCCAGCGTGAGCAGGTGGCGCAGGCGCTGCGCACCTGTGGCGCGCCGGTGCTCACCTTGCAGACCGACCGGGACTGGATCGCCGACGTGGTCCGGTTCGTGTCCACCCGGCGCCACAGCCTCGGCGCCCCGAGCGGGCGGGTGCCTCGCCAGTGAGTATTTCGCATTTCACGGCCGTCGTCTGGCTCGGTTTCCTCGCGGTCGTCGCCCTGCTCGTGCTCGGTTATGTGCTGGTGCAGCGCGCCCGGCACAAGCGGATGCTGCAGTTCGGCAATATGGCCATCCTGGAGCGGGTCGCCCCGGCGCGACCGAGTCCGATGCGGCACGCGCCGATCGCGCTCATCCTGGTCGGGCTGGTCCTGCTGACCATTGCCGCCGCGGGCCCGACCGCCGTGCAGAAGGTGCCGCGCAACCGCGCGACTGTTGTTCTGGTGATGGATGTTTCGCTGTCGATGGAGGCTACCGATGTGGAGCCGAACCGGCTGCAGGTCGCGCAGAAGGCCGGTAAGGAATTCGTCGAAGGCCTGACCCCGGGCATCAACCTCGGTTTCGTCACGTTCGCCGGCACGGCCTCGGTGATGGTGTCACCGACCACCAACCGTGAAGCGGTCAAGCACTCGATCGACAACATCAAGCTGGCCGAGCGCACCGCCACCGGCGAGGGCATCCTCACCGCCCTGCAGTCGATCGACACCCTGGCCGCCGTGCTGGGTGGCGCGGAGACGCCCCCGCCCGCGCGCGTGGTGCTGATGTCGGACGGCAAGCAGACCGTGCCCGACGACAAGGACGTCGACAACCCGCGGCACGGTTTCACCGCCGCGCGCCTGGCCAAGAACAAGGGCATCCCGGTCTCGACGATCTCCTTCGGCACCGAATGGGGCACGGTCGAGATCCCGGACTCCGACGGCAAGGGTTCGCAGCGGGTGAAGGTGCCCGTGGACAACGACTCGCTGCGCGAGATCGCCGAGCTGTCCGGCGGTGATTTCTACACCGCCTCGTCGCTGGCCGAGCTCACCGCGGTCTACGACACCCTCGAGGAACAGATCGGCTACGAGACCACGCGTGGCGATGCGAGCAGGCCCTGGCTGTTGCTCGGCATGCTGGCCATCGCGGCGGGAGTCGTGGTCAGTTTGCTCTATCGTCAACGCCTGCCCTAGCTCCCTACCGCCCCGCGTTGTGAGCTGTCGCAACGGCGCGACCCTGACGCGGGGCGCACGAATCCGAACAGATAGGTTGGACCCTATGTCGAACGTCACATCCCGGTCGGTCCTGGTCACCGGCGGTAACCGCGGAATCGGTCTCGCGGTCGCGCAGCGTCTGCAGGCCGACGGCCACAAGGTCGCTGTCACCCATCGTGGATCGGGGGTGCCCGAGGGTCTGTTCGGTGTGAAATGCGATGTCACCGATAGTGATTCGGTCGATCGTGCGTTCACCGAGGTCGAGGAGCACCAGGGTGCGGTCGAGGTGCTGGTCGCCAATGCGGGCATCACCGACGACACCCTGCTGATGCGCATGACCGAGGACCAGTTCGAGCGGGTCATCGACGCCAACCTCACCGGTGCGTTCCGCTGTGCCAAGCGCGCCAACCGCGCCATGCTCAAGGGTCGCTGGGGCCGGATGATCTTCCTCGGCTCCGTGGTCGGCATGGCTGGTCAGGCCGGTCAGCTCAACTACGCCGCGTCCAAGGCCGGCGTCATCGGCATGGCTCGGTCGCTCACTCGGGAGCTGGGCTCGCGTTCGATCACCGCCAACGTGGTCGCCCCGGGCTTCATCGAGACCGACATGACCGCGGACCTGCCTGAGGATCTGAAGACCATGGCGAAGAAGTACATTCCGCTGCAGCGTCTCGGCCAGCCGGAAGACATCGCCGCTGTGGTCAGCTTCCTTGCCTCTGAGGACTCCCGCTACGTCTCCGGAGCGGTCATCCCGGTCGACGGCGGCATGGGTATGGGTCACTGATCCGCTAACGGATTGCCCTGCGCCACCGACATGGTGGCGGCACACCACACTTATCTCAGGAGAACCGAAAACTCATGGGCGGACTGCTCGAAGGCAAGACCATCCTGGTCACCGGCATCATCACCGACTCGTCGATCGCGTTCCACGCGGCCGCGATCGCGCAGGAGCAGGGCGCGAGGGTGCTCATCACCGGTATCCCCGACCGCCTGCGGCTCATCGATCGCATCGCCAAGCGGCTGCCGCAGGAAGTGCCGCCTGCCATCGGCCTCGACGTGACCAACGAAGAGGACCTGGCCGCGCTCACCGAGAAGCTGCGTGAGCTCGCGCCCGAGGGCATCGACGGCGCGCTGCACTCCATCGCGTTCGCGCCGCGTTCGATCATGGGACCCGGCGCGCTGCCGTTCCTCGAGGGCCCCGGCCCCGATGTCGCCAAGTCGTTCGAGATCTCCGCGTGGAGCTACGCCTCGCTCGCTCGCGCCGTGCTCCCCGTCATGAACGAGGGCGGTTCGCTGGTCGGCATGGACTTCGATCCGCGCGTGGCCATGCCGTACTACAACTGGATGGGCGTGTCCAAGGCCGCGCTGGAGTCGGTGAACCGTTACGTGGCGCGTGAGGTGGGTGCGGCCAAGAAGGTGCGCTCCAACCTGATCGCCGCGGGCCCGATCAAGACCCTCGCCGCCAAGGCCATCGCCGGTACCGCCACCGACGATGCCAAGCAGCTCGTCCAGCTCGACCAGTACTGGGACGGTGCGTCGCCGATCGGCTGGGACGGCAACGACCCGCGCGCGGTCGGCAAGTCGATCGTGGCACTGCTCTCGGATTGGCTGCCCGCCACCACCGGCTCGATCATCTACGTCGACGGCGGCGCCAGCCACAACATGTGGTTCCCGGAGAACATGTCCCTGAGCTGATGCCGGACGCACTGCTGCTGCTGTCCTTCGGCGGCCCCGAAGGTCCCGAGGACGTGATCCCCTTCCTGGAGAACGTCACTCGGGGCCGCGGGGTACCCCCGGAACGGCTCGCCGAGGTCGCCCAGCACTACCTGCATTTCGGCGGGATCTCGCCGATCAACGCGTTGAATCAGCAGATCATCGCCGCGCTCGAGGCCGACCTCGCAGCAGCCGGAATGGATCTGCCGGTCTATTTCGGCAATCGCAACTGGCACCCCATGGTCGAGGACACGGTCGCGCGGATGACCGCCGACGGTGTGCGCTCGGCGCTAGTCTTCCCGACCTCCGCCTGGGGTGGATATTCCGGTTGCCGCCAGTACGACGAGGACATCGGCCGCGCCCGCACGGCGGTGGGTGCGGATGCCCCCGAGCTGGTGAAACTGCGCCAGTACTTCGATCACCCGCTGCTGATCGAGTCCTTCGCCGACGCGATCACCGCTGCGGTGCAACAGATTCCGGCCGATCGCCGCGCCGGTGCGCGTCTGGTGTTCACCGCGCATTCCATCCCGGTCGCTGCCGACATCGCCGCGGGACCGCCCGCCGACGGTGGCCGCCTCTACAGCAGGCAGGTCGCCGAAGCGGCCCGACTGTGCGCTGCCGCAACAGGATTCGCCGAATACGACGTGGTGTGGCAGTCGCGCTCGGGCCCACCGCAGGTGCCGTGGCTCGAACCCGACATCGTCGACCACCTGGATGTGCTGCACGGCAAGGGCATCGACGCAGTGGTGGTGTGCCCGGTCGGTTTCGTCTCCGATCACCTCGAGGTGATCTGGGACCTCGACAACGAGGCGTCGACCCGCGCCGCCGAACTCGGCATGGCCTTCGCTCGCGCGGGGACGCCCGGCACCGACCCGCGGTTCTCCCGGATGATCGTCGAACTGATCGCCGAACGCGTGCGTGGCGGCCCCGTGCGTGAACTCGGCGAAGTCCCCGGTTACGGCTGCACCGCCGATGGTGCCCTGTGCGCTCCCGGTTGCTGCGAACTGCCCGCGCGACCGGTCCGGCGCTGAACACAACCGGATAACCATTCACCGGTGGTCCCCAGTTCGAGGAGTAGCCTTTCCACAGTTGCGCTCGACTGATCGGAGGATTTGTCGATGATCTCGACACCGCCGCACCGCGCTGCCGGGTTCGCCCTGGTACTGACCGCCGCCGCGCTCGGCCTGACCGGGTGTGGCAACGACTCCGGCTACCAAACCCAGCCCCCGCAGCCCACCGAGCCCACGATTTCGCAAGCCTCGGTGCAGGAACTGTGCGGCATCCTCGACGGTCAGAAGGGCACGTGGAAGGCACTGGGCCCGAAGGTCGCGCGGGTGGCGTTCACCGGCGCGATGAAATTGTGGACAGTGAACGACCTCGTCGCCAATGCCGCCATCTCCTACAACCGCCGCATCGTCGACACCGTCACCATCCGCACCTGCCCCCGTGTCCGTGACGCCACGTTGAAGTCGCTCGATGTCCCCGACCTGAAGACCGCCCTCGGCGGATTCTGAACTGGCACTTCCCACTTCGAGTCAGCTCTGCGTTAGCATCGCCGCGGACCTTCGCCCGAAGGTCCGGTGACGCTACGGGGAGGGCCCGATGAACTATGCCGAGATGACAGCGACCGTACGATCCCGGGGAGGTGGTCTTCTCACCGGCGATGCGGAGGCGGTGCTGGCCCGTCGTGGGGGTGGCAGCAGCGGTGGCGGTGGCGGCGCTGTCCCGGGCTGGGTCTGGCTCCTGATCATCGCCGTGATCGTGCTCATCGTGGTGATCGTGGTGATCCGCGCGAACAGCGGTTCGTCGAATCAGGCTGCGCCACATCAGATGCCGCCGAACCAGATGCCCCCGCAGCAGATGGCGCCCCAGCCGTACCCCGCCCAGTATCAGCAGCCGTACCCGCAGCAGCATCCGTCCGGCCCCGGCTATCCGCAGGCCCAGTACCCGCCGCAGTATCCGCAGGGGCAGTACCCCCAGCCGTACCCGCAGCAGCAGCCGATGCCGTACCCGCAGCAGGCCCCGTACCCGCAGCCGCAGTACCAGCAGCCCTACCGCCGCTGACGAATCGGATCCCTCGGATTCGGCGTGCGCTGCTGGACTTCGGCGAGTGCGCGCCGACCCGAGGCGGCCGGTCTAGCTGTCGCGGCGGGCGGCGGCGTGGACCGCGACGAGGCGGGCTTCCCGGATCGTGTTCCACAGCGGGCGCAACAGGGACTCGTGCGCGCCGATCGCGGTGACCGAGGTGGGTGACGACGCCGGTTCGTGCTGGGCGACAGTGAGGATCGCGGCCACGTGGTCGGCGGTATCGAGAATTCGCTTGGCGCGCAACGGGATCGAGTCCGGGTAGGCGTGGCGCGAGTAGGCCGCGAGCTGCGCCTCGATCTGCTCGCGCGGATCGTCGTCGCCGTTGCCGACCGAGGTGGTGTGCAGCTGCATGAGCGCGTCGGCGGCATCGCGGACCGATTCGCGCATCGTGTACTCGGCCTCACCGAGCGACATATCGTGACCCGCTATGCGGGGGAGGTCGACGCCGTAGACGGTCCACTGCAGGGTCTCGTCGTCGTCCCACTGCGGGATCAGGCCGGTGCCCGGCTCACCGGGCACACCGAGCAGCAGACCTTCCTCGGCGTCGATCGCGTCGGCCGCGAAAGCGGTGCCGATCGGCAGCCCACGGACGTCACCCGGCGCGGGCAGGACCAAGCGCAAGTGCGCACCGGTCGGCGCCATCGCCTCGCGGATCACTTTGAGCAGTGGCATGGCGCCGGTGCCCGCTTCGCCGCGTGAGGTCCACGGCAGATCGGTGCGTCCGCCGGTGACCGGGTCACCCGCCGCGATGGTGTGCCGCGGCGCCCAGGCATGGAGTGCCTCCAGCACGTCGTCGGGCGCGCTGGTACCGGCCAGCCAGGAGCCGGCCCACAGCGTCAGCGTGGCACTGGGAGAGCACATAATCATCGAGCATAAAGGTTCGCCGACGATCGCGTGCGCGCACTGAGCTCGCAGATGGTGTGAACGCGGGCCGTTGTTTTCGGCGCGAGGACCGCCCTGACCTGCTGTGCGATCACTGCGGCTCGGTGACGAAGTCGATGAGCCGTTCGACGGCGCCGATGAGCGGGGATTCCAGATCCCGGAACGAGCCGACCGCATCGTAGACACGGCGCCAACCCTGCTGTGGTGTTCCCCAGCCCAGACGTGCGCAGATTCCGGTCTTCCAGTCCTCACCGCGCGGCACCGTCGGCCAGGCGTCGATGCCGAGCGCGGCGGGGCGAACCGCCTGCCACACGTCGATGTAGGGATGGCCGGTCACGAGCACATGCGGGCCGAGGCCGGTGGTCAGGTGCGTCTCCTTCGAGCCGGTCACCAGATGGTCGACGAGCACCCCAACGCGCGCGCCCGGACCGGGTTCGAACTCGGTGAGCCGGGCACCGAGATTGTCGAGGCCCTCCAGATGCTCGACTACCACGCCCTCCACCCGCAGATCGTGGCCCCACACCCGTTCGACCAGCGCCGCGTCGTGCACGCCCTCCACCCAGATCCGGCTGGTGCGGGCGACCCGTGCGCGCAGGCCCTCGACGCGAGTCGAGCCCGACGCCGACCGTGTCCGCTGTTTCGGCGCGGTGGTGGTCGGCCGGGTCAGCGTGACCGGTTTCCCGTCGATCAGGAAGGCCGCTTCCCGCATCGCGAACAACCGCACCGCGCCGCGCCCGTCCTCGAGTTTCACGAACTCGCCGTCGTAGCTGCGGTCGAAACCGACTACGGCACCGCAGAATCCGCTCGCCGCGTCCTCCACCACCAGGTCGCGCTCGGCGCTCACTGTCGGCACCGGCTTCTTCTTGGTCCGATCATGTCCGGAATAGATATCGCCGTAGCTGTCTCGTGCACTCACGCCCCGAAACTACCGCGCACGGAACCCACTTCGCCGCACCGCCGCACCGGACCCACTGATCACGCGAGGCCGCCCGTAAACGGGTCATCAGGGCTAGGCTGGCAGTGTGGCCGCAATAGTCTGGCTGATCGCGGGCATCGTTCTCGCGGCGGCGGAAATGCTCACCGGGGATCTCATGCTGCTCACGCTGGGCGTGGCCGCACTCGGCACCGCGGGCGTCAGCGCCGCTACCGACCTACCGGTGTGGGGCGACGCGTTGGTGTTCGCCGCGATGGCCGGTGTGCTTTTTCTCGGGGTGCGCCCGTTGCTGCGGCGCAAGTTCGGTACCCCGCCGCCCACGCCGACGAATGCCGATGCGCTGCCGGGTAAGTCGGCGCTCGTGCTCGAGCAGGTCGGCGAGTATTCGGGTCAGGTCAAGCTCGGCGGGGAAGTGTGGACGGCGCGTCCGCTCGACCCGACCGAAGTGTACGAAGCCGGTGTGACTGTCTATGTGATGAAGATCGATGGCGCTACCGCCGTCGTCTGGAAGGGTCCCTAGTAATGGTTGCCTTGATCGTGGCCGCCGTCCTCGTCCTGTTGGTCGTGGTGGTGGTTTTCAAATCGATCGCACTCGTCCCGCAGGCCGAGGCGGCGGTGATCGAACGGCTCGGGCGTTATTCGCGCACCGTCTCCGGTCAGCTGACGTTCCTCGTCCCGTTCGCTGATCGCATCCGCGCGAAGGTGGATCTGCGGGAGCGGGTCGTGTCGTTCCCGCCGCAGCCGGTGATCACCCAGGACAACCTCACCCTGCAGATCGACTCGGTGGTGTATTTCCAGGTCACCAGCCCGCAGGCCGCCGTCTACGAGATCAGCAACTACATCGCCGCGGTCGAGCAGCTCACCGTCACCACCCTGCGCAATGTGGTCGGTGGCATGACCCTGGAAGAAACGCTGACCTCGCGCGATCAGATCAACAACCAGCTGCGCGGTGTGCTCGACGAGGCCACCGGCCGCTGGGGGCTGCGCGTGGCCCGGGTGGAGCTCAAATCCATCGATCCGCCGCCGTCGATCCAGGAATCGATGGAGAAGCAGATGAAGGCCGATCGCGAGAAGCGCGCGACGATTCTCACCGCAGAAGGCAACCGTGAAGCGCAGATCAAGACCGCCGAGGGCGCCAAGCAGGCGGCGATCCTGACCGCCGAGGGTGGCAAGCAGTCCTCGATCCTGTCGGCCGAAGGTGAACGCCAGAGCCGCATCCTGCGCGCGCAGGGTGAACGTGCCGCCTCCTACCTGCAGGCCCAAGGTCAGGCGAAGGCGATCGAGAAGGTGTTCGCCGCCATCAAGAACGGCAAGCCGACCCCGGAACTGCTTGCCTACCAATACATGCAGACCCTGCCGATGGTCGCCAAGGGTGACGCGAACAAGGTGTGGCTGGTCCCCAGCGATTTCGGCAAGGCCCTGGAAGGTTTCGCCCAGAACTTCGCCACCAAGGGCGAGGACGGCGTCTTCCGCTACGAGCCGTCCGCCGAAGAAGCCCCGGTGAAGATCGAAGACGACGCCGATGTGGCCGACTGGTTCGAAACCGCCTCCGACCCGAAGATCGCCGAGGCCGTCCGCGCGGCGGAAGCCACCGCGCGCACCCCCGTCGAAGGTTTCGACACACCCGTGCCGCGCCCGAAAACCTCGGTGGCCAAGGCCGACCCGGAGCTGCCGACCCCGCCCCCGATCGCCCCTCAGGAACAGCTGGCCCCTCGCCCCGAGGACCCGTACGGTCGCCCCTGGCAGCCGCCGCAACACGGCTGATCCGGTCGGATCGAGCAGATTACGGCCCCGGTGCGAGTACCGCACCGGGGCCGCTGCTGTTGTGCGGCAACGCCGTTGAGTCAGTGGGGAAGGGGGAGGAGTTCCACGAGGGAGCCCCGGCCGGTGCCGGGCGGGAGGATGGCAAGGGCTTGGCAGGCGATGAGGCCGGCCAGGTGGGGGGTGTGGGCGGGGCCGGTGCTGCGCCAGACGCCGCCGGGGTGTTGCTGGACGCCGACTATGCGGGTGGCTTCGCCTTCCATGACGCCCGCGTCGGAGAGGCGGCCCCACATGGTGGGTCCAGGGGTGCGCAGGGTGAGCGCGTCGACGATGGCCGGACCGACGGCCAGCAGGGCTGCGACGGCGGCGAACGGGTTGCCGGGTAGGCCGAGCAGGACCCGGCCGTCGGGGAGCTGGGCGACCAGGGTGGAGCCGCCCGGGCGGATCGCTACGCGTTCGACGATGATGCGGGCGCCGAGGTCGGCGAGCAGGGTGCGCAGGTGGTCGGCGGCGCCGCGGCCGGTGGCGCCGACCATCACGACCAGGTCGGCGTGGGATTTCAGGGTGAGCCAGGAGCGCAGCAGGTCACGGCTGTCGGCGAGGTGCCACAGGCCGGTGCTCTCGATATCGCAGCAGCGCAGGAACTCCGGCAGTACGGGGCCGAGGGAGTCGCGGGTTTCGCCGGGGCCGAGCGGGCCGACGGCGCGGATCTCGTCGCCGGTCATCACCACGTCGGCCCGCAAAGGTCCACGCACGGTGACGGTTTCGGCCTCGGCGCTGAGCGCCGCCGAAGCCAGTGCCGCCGAGACCCGGGCACCGGCGCGAGCCAATTCTGTTCCGCTGCTCCAGTGCTCGCCTTGCCGGCGCGTGTCGTCGCGCACCGGGGCGCCGGGCGCCCGCATCACGACCGGCTTGCCGGACACGGTCGTGGTCACGATGTGTTCGTCGCGCAGGGTCGCGGTGGTGCCCAGCGGGGTCGCGGCCCCGGTCGCGATCCGCACCGCCTCGCCGGGCGCCAGCACCACCGAGCAGCCGCGTCCGGCGTAGCTGACCTGTTGGTGCAGCCGCCACCACGGCCCAGGGCCCGCGACCGCGTAGCCGTCCATGGCGGCGCTGTCCACGCGTGGCAGGGGAGTGCCCGCGGCGAGGGCGAGGGCGAGGGTCGCCCCGACCGCCTCGGCCACGGGCCGCTCCCGCACCGCGATCGGTTCGAGATCGGCGGCTATCTGCGCGCGCACCCGACCCAGCCCACATTGCCTCGCCGGAACTACGCCCACCCGTGCGCTCGTCACCACGTCTCGCCTTCCGAGGAACCGTCACCGACACTGCGACTCATCGTGCGCACCACCGATTGCCTGCGATTTTCTTGGCAGTTGCCTCGCGATGACGTTGTGCTCACGAGCGGGCACACCGCATGGTGCGAAATTCGGCAGGCACACTTCGCCGAGCGCATCAGCGACGGAACGCGTCACACCTCGGCACGCGCATCAGCGACGGGCCGCGTCACACTTCGGTCGACACGGCCTCGGCGATGGGCCTGCGAGTTCGGCGCCACGCTTCGGTGCGAGCGCCCGCCAACGCCGCGCCACATCGGTCGGCGCCGCACCCGGCCGGTCAGCCATCGGCGAACTCGGTGTCAGGCCTCGGTCAGCGCGCTCGCGAGTTCGGCGGCGCGGTCGGCGATGGCAGTGCCGAGGTCGGCGGTCGTGGCCGTACCGCCCAGATCGGGTGTGCGGACCGTGCCCGCTGCGAGCACATCGCACACCGCGCGGTCGACGGCGGCGGCCGCGGTGTGTTCGCCGAGGTGCTCGAGCAGCATCGCGCCGGCGAGTATCTGGGCGACCGGGTTGGCGATTCCCTGACCCGCGATGTCGGGTGCGCTGCCGTGCACGGCCTCGAACATCGACGGTGCGTCCGCCGCCGGGTTGATATTGCCCGAGGGTGCGAGCCCGAGTCCGCCGGTGACGGCGGCGGCGAGATCGGAGAGGATGTCGCCGAACAGGTTCGAGCCGACGATCACGTCGAGGCGGTCTGGGTGCAGCACGATTTCCGCGGCGAGCGCGTCGACGTGCATCTGCCGTGTTCGCACGGTGGGATATTCGGCCGAGATGCGTTCGAAAACGCTGTCCCAGTAGGGCATCGAGTGGATCAGGCCATTGGATTTCGTCGCCGAGCAGAGCTTTCCCGAGCGTTCGGCGGCGCGGTCGAAGGCGTAGCGGATGATCCGTTCGCAGCCGGTCCGGGTGAACACCGATTCCTGCAGCACGAATTCATCCGGCCTGCCCGGGTTGTGGATGCCGCCGATCTCGGAGTACTCGCCCTCGGAGTTCTCGCGGACGATCAGAATGTCGAGGTCGTCGGCGGTACGGTCGCGCAGTGCCGATTCCGTGCCGGGCAGCAGCCGCACCGGCCGCAGGTTGACGTACTGGCCGAAGGCCCGCCGCAGCGGAATCAGCAAGCCCCACAGCGAAATATGGTCGGGCACTCCGGGGAATCCGACGGCGCCCAACAGGATCGCGTCGAACTCCGCGAGCTGCTCGGGCCCGTCGGCCGGCATCATCGCACCGGTCCGCAGATAGTTCTCACACGAGAAGTCGAACTCGGTCCAGCTGATTCCCGGCAGGACCCGGTCGAGCACCTTCACCGCCTCGATGGTCACATCGACGCCGATTCCGTCGCCTGGAATGGTCGCGATCCGGTATGTGCGCACAGTGTCTCCCTAAACCTTGACGCCGATGTATTTGGTCTCGAGGAATTCGTCGATCCCGGTGAATCCGCCCTCGCGGCCGAGCCCTGATTCCTTCATCCCACCGAACGGTGCGGCCGGATTGGAGACCACGCCCTGATTCAGGCCGACCATCCCCGTTTCGAGAGCTTCGCAGACGCGCAGTCCCCGTCGCAGGTTCTCGGTGAACACGTACGCGACCAGCCCGTAAGGGGTGTCGTTGGCACGGGTGATCGCCTCGTCCTCGGTGTCGAAAGTGGCGATCGCGGCGACGGGACCGAAGATCTCGGTCCGGCACAACTCGGCGGCGTCGGGGACGGCCGTGAGCACGGTCGCCGGGTAGAAGGTGCCGGGTCCGGCGATGGCCGTGCCACCGAGCAGCACCTCGGCCCCGCGCTGCCGTGCGTCGGCCACCAGATGCTCGACCTTGGCAACAGCGTCGGCATCGATGAGTGGCCCCACAACGACGCCGGGCTCGGTGCCACGGCCCATCGGCAGAGCCGCCATCCGGGCGGCCAGTCGTGCGGCGAACTCATCGGCGATGCCGCGCTGCACGAGAATTCGGTTCGCGGCGGTACAGGCCTGGCCGATATTGCGCATTTTGGCCGCCAATGCACCCTCGACCGCTTCGTCGAGATCGGCATCGTCGAACACCAGCAGCGGTGCGTTGCCGCCCAGTTCCATGGAGGTGCGCATGACGGTGCGTGCGCACTGCTCCAGGAGGAGTTTCCCGATGGCGGTCGACCCGGTGAAGGAGAGTTTGCGGGAGCGGGGATCGGCGATGAGCGGTGTCATCAGCGCGCCGGGGTCGGCGGTGGTGACGACATTGACCACCCCGGCGGACACGCCCGCATCGGCCAGTATCGCCGCGAGCGCCAGCATCGAAAGAGGCGTCTGTTCGGCGGGTTTCACGACGCAGGTGCACCCGGCGGCCAGGGCGGGCGCGATCTTGCGGGCACCCATCGCCATCGGGAAGTTCCACGGCGTGATGAGCAGGCTCGGCCCCACCGGCTGTTTCGTCACCAGAAACCGTGAACCGCCCGTCGGTGCGGGCATGTACCCGCCGTCGAGGCGAACGGCCTCCTCGGCGAACCAGCGGAAGAACTCCGCGGCATAGGCGATTTCGCCGCGCGCCTCGGTCAGCGGTTTGCCCATCTCGAGAGTCATGATCAGGGCCAGGCGTTCGGTGTCGGCGAGAAGCGCGTGGTGGGCGCGCATCAGGATGTCGCTGCGGGTGCGCGCTGGGGTGTTCGCCCAGTCCGCCTGGGCCCCGGCCGCGGCGGTGAGTGCGTCGAGTCCATCGGTCGCGGTCGCATCCGCCACCGAGCACAGCTCCACGCCTGTCGCGGGATCGAGGACGGGCAGCGTGGCGGGGGAGTCGTTCCATGTGCCGCCGATGAACAACCCCTTCGGGACGCTGTCTATCGCCGCGCGCTCGGCGGCGCTCAGGCTGTCGAGCAGCAGCGCGCTGCGCCCGGACTCTGCTGTCAGGAGCCTTTGTTCCTCGTTGGTAAGGAGCCTTTGTTCCTCGTTGGTAAGGAGCCCTTGTTCCTCGTCCATGCGGTGCCTGCCTCCCGACGCGGTGGATCACCCATTGCTGTGAACCCTGCCGCCATGTTATGCATATTGTCAACAATCCGACAATAGACAATCTGGGGAGTCTTTGATGACCGAGCTGTCTCCCGTCCTCAAGCAGGCCACGCCCGTCCACGTCGACCACGGCGCAGGCTGCTACCTCTACGACACCGACGGTCGCCGCTACCTGGATTTCACCGCCGGGATCGGCGTCACCAGCACCGGGCACTGTCATCCCACCGTGGTCGCGGCCGCGCAAGCCCAGGTCGCCAGCCTGATCCACGGCCAGTACACGACGGTGCTGCACCGGCCACTGCTGGAACTCACCGAGCGCCTCGGCGCCGTCCTGCCCGAGGGTTTGGACGCGCTGTTCTTCGCCAATTCCGGCAGCGAGGCGATCGAGGCGGCGCTGCGCCTGGTGCGCCAAGCCACCGGGCGGCCGAATGTGATCGTCTTCCACGGCGGTTTTCACGGCCGTACTGTCGCCGCCGCGACCATGACCACCTCGGGGACCCGGTTCTCGGCGGGATTCAGCCCGCTGATGTCGGGTGTGCACGTCGCCCCGTTTCCGACCGCGTTCCGCTACGGCTGGAGCGAGGAGGAAGCCACCGATTTCGCGCTGCGTGAGCTCGATTATCTGTTCGCCACCCTCACCTCGCCCGCGGAAACCGCCGCGTTCATCGTCGAACCGGTGCTGGGCGAAGGCGGTTATATCCCGGGCAACACCCGGTTTTTCCACGGTCTGCGCGAGCGCGCCGACCGGCACGGGATCTTGCTGGTCTTCGACGAGATCCAAACCGGCTTCGGCCGGACCGGACGGTTCTTCGGCCACCAGCACTTCGATGTTCGCCCCGACGTGATCACCATCGCCAAGGGTCTGGCCAGTGGCTTCCCGCTGTCGGGCATCGCGGCGTCGCGGGAGTTGATGGCGAAGGCCTGGCCGGGGTCCCAAGGTGGCACGTACGGCGGCAATGCGGTGGCCTGTGCCGCCGCTGTCGCGACACTCGAGGTGATCGAGGCCGAGGGGCTGGTCGACAACGCCGCCGTGCGCGGCACACAGTTGCTCGCCGGTGTCCGCGAGCTCGCCACCAAGGCGATCGGCGATGTGAGAGGTCTCGGCCTGCTGGTCGGCGCCGAATTCACCACGGCGACAGGTGAACCCGATACCGAAACCGCGTCGGCGGCGCAGAAGTCGGCCGTCGACAAGGGGTTGCTGCTGCTCACCTGCGGCGCGCAGATGAACGTCGTGCGCATGATCCCGCCGCTGATCGTCACCGATACCCAAGTCGAGGACGCTCTGGCTATCTGGTCGGAGGTCCTCGCCGAGCTGTAGTCCCGCCCCCTGATCCCGCCTCGGATTCCTAGCGGGATCAGGGGGCGAATCCGGGTACTCCGGAATTCGATGGGTAGTTCGCACGCTGACGCCCGCCGCGTCGGTCAGTTCACACCGGCAGGGCCCGCGGCGACCCGGCTCTGCTCGCATCGCACAGGAAGCAGGACTCGATGGCCCGCTACATGAGCATCACCCTCACCAAAGCCGGCGTCACCTGCCGCGCGCGCCTCCTCGACGACGAAGCCCCGCTCACGTGTGCCGCCGTCTGGGATGCGCTCCCGCAGGAGGGTGACGCCTTCCACGCCAAATACGCCCGCAACGAGGTCTACGCGCTGGTGCCCCGCATCACCGCATCACCGCATCGTGAGAACCCCACCGTCACACCGATTCCCGGCGACGTGTGCCTCTTCGATTTCGAACCGTGGGAAATCGGCAACCCCGCCTACGGCTACGAACCCGGCTCGGCCGCCCACCACGCCCAGGGCGCCACCGACCTGGCCCTGTTCTACGGCCGGAACAATTTGCTGATCAACGGCGACCTCGGCTGGGTCCCCGGCAGCGTCTTCGCCACCATCGAGGAAGGCCTCGCCGACCTGGCGACTGCCTGCAACGGGCTGTGGTTGCGCGGAGTCGAAGGCGAGACGTTGGCCTTCGCCCGCGCTTGAAGGCATTCTTCGGCGCAGCCGAACCGATACGGTGCCGAAATTGGCTGGTGCCCAGTCTATTTCAGGAGTTCAGTACGAATTCGGCGTGCCTGGCGACCGCGAGAACCAAGTCGTCGGAGTGCCGTGGTCCGACGATCTGTAGGCCTACCGGCATTCCGGCCCGGGTTCTGCCGACGGGGATGCTGATGGCGGGCTGCTGCGTCATGTTGAACGGGTAGGTGAACGGGGTCCAGTCGGGCCAGCCGTTCAGTCCACTGCCCGGCGGCACATCGTGTCCGGCTTCGAACGCGGTGATCGGCATGGTCGGGGTGATCAGGACGTCGTAGGCCGTGTGGAAGTTGCCCATCGTGATGCCGACTTCGGCGGCGACGTGGCGGGCGTCGAGATAGTCGATGGCGCTGACGGATTCACCGCGCGCCCACACCGCGCCCAAACCGGTATCCACCTTCTCGCGGGATCCGGCGGGGAACTTCGCCAGCATGGTCGCCGCACCCGCGGCCCACAGCGTCTCGAAAGCTTCCCGCGGATCAGCGAATCCGGGATCGACCGCGTCGATGGTCAGCTCGGCCTCGGCCAACCGCGCAACCGCGCTCGCGACGATCTCGGCGACCTCGGGGTCGACCCGCGCGTACCCGAGCGTGGCGGAGTAGCCGACCGACAGCCCACGCACATCCCGCTGCATCTGACTGCGGAAGGGCGTGAAGGTGGGCGCCAACGCGGTCGGGTCGCGCGGATCGGGCAGCGAGAGAATGTCCATCAGCAGGGCCGCGTCCTCGACGGTGCGCGTCATCGGCCCGGCGTGCGCGAGGGGTCCGAACGGGCTGGCCGGGTAGAGCGGAATCCGCCCGTGCGTCGGTTTGACACCGACGATCCCGCAGAACGAGGCCGGAATCCGGATGCTGCCACCGCCGTCGGTGCCGACCGACACCGGCGTCATCCCACCCGCTACCGCCGCCGCACTGCCCCCCGACGATCCACCGGCCGTTGTCGCGGGATCGGCGGGATTGCGGGTGACACCGGTCAGCGGGCTGTCGGTGACGCCCTTCCAGGCGATCTCCGGCGTGGTCGTCTTGCCGACGAACACCATCCCGTCCTCGCGCAGCCGAGCGGCGACCGGACTGTCCACCAGCCACGGCCCGCCCGCGTCGACACAGGTGGAACCGCGCAGGGTCGGCCACCCCTCGGTCAGAAAGATGTCCTTGATCGAAATCGGCACACCGTCGAGCAACCCGCGCGGATTGCCCGATTGCCAGCGCGCCTCGGAGTCCTTGGCCTGAACCAGCGCCCGATCCGGATCCACCAGGCAGAACGCGTTGAGCGCGCCGTCGCGGGCGGCGATGGCATCCAGGCAGGCCTGCGCGGCCTCGACGGGGGAGAGCTCCCCGGCCGCGTAGGACGAAACCAGCTGAACCGCCGTCATCGCGGTGGGATCGGTGGGGAGATCGGGCTGCGTCATGGCGGGGCTCCTTCAGCCGGGCACGTACCCGAGCGTCTTGTCGACAACGTTGTGCAGCGGCAGACCCGCTGCCCACCTGCCGAAGTTGTCGGTGAATGCGCGGACGATCTCGGTGCGCCAGCCGTGGAAATCGCCCGAATTGTGTGGTGTGAGGACCACATTCGGCAGATCCCACAGCGGATGATCGGCAGGTAGTGGCTCCGGGTCGACCACGTCCAGTGCGGCCCCGGCGATCGAACCGTTGCCGAGCGCGGCGACGAGATCGTCGGTAACCACTAGTTCCCCGCGCCCGACATTGACAAACCTGGCATGCGGTTTCATCGCCGCGAACGCGGCGGCATCGAACATGTGCCTGGTCTGCGCGGTGAGCGGCGCGATCGCGATCACGTAGTCGGCGCCGGGCAATTCGGCGTGCAGATCGTCGCTGATGGTGTCGAAATCCGGGTCCCCGGTGCGCGCACGGCGCCCGACCCCGCGCACTGTCATTCCCGCGGCGCGCAGCAGTCGCGCGATGGTCCGGCCGATCGAGCCGGTCCCCACGATCAGCGCGGTGGCGCCGGCGACACGTTCGGATTCCCGGTGCCGCCACTCGTGCCGCTGCTGCAAACGGATCGACCCCGGCAGATCCTTGGCGAACGAAATGATCTGTCCGAGAACATATTCGGCGATAGCCGTATCGAAGACATTGCGGGTGTTGGTGACCACCACATCGGATGCCCGCAGTTCCGGGAACATCACCGGATCCACGCCGACACCGCCCATGTGCAGCCAGCGCAAACGGTCGGCACTGTGCCACGCACCGGGTACGGCGCGGGTCTGGAAGTCGTAGACGAACAGCACATCGGCGCCGCGTAGCGCATCGGCGAGCCCGTCGGCCTCGGTGTAGCGCACGTCGGCGCGTTCGGCAATGGGGGCCATGAGGTCCGATTCGGGCACACTGTCACGATGTAGGACGGTGACAATCGGCCCGTTTTCCACATTGACACCGTACGATCAGATCGTATGATTGTCAACAATCCGATCGTGTTCGGAGGTCTGCCCGGCTGAGCGCGAGAGGGGCCGCAGTGGAGTTCAGCTTCCCCGACATCGACGGGCCGGTAGCCCAACGAGGCATCGGCGTGATCGCGCCGTTCGACCTCGCCCTCGAGCGGGAACTGTGGCGGTGGGCGCCCCTGGAGGTGAGTCTGCACCTGGCCCGCACCCCCTATGAGCCGGTGCCGGTGTCGCTGGCCATGGCCGAGCTGGTGTCCAACCCCCTGCACCTCACCGCGGCTACCCACGATGTGCTGCACGTGGAGCCGGAAGTCGTTGCCTACCTGTGTACTTCGGGCAGCTTCATCAACGGGCTCGCCTACGAACGATCCCTGCGGGAAACGATCTGTCTGGCGGGCGCACCCGACGCGGTGACCACTTCCGGTGCTCTGGTGGAGGCGATCAAGCACCTCAACATCACCCGGATGTCGGTGATCACGCCGTATGACGAGGTTCTCACCGGCAAGCTGCACGACTTCCTCGACGAAGCGGGATGCACCACGATCAAGTCCGATCACCTCGGGCTCGGCGGCGGTATCTGGAAGGTCAACTACCGCACCATCGCCGAACGGATACTCGGCGCCGATGACCCCCGCTCGGAAGCGATCTTCGTCAGCTGCACCAACCTGCCGACCTACGACGTGATCGAGCCGCTCGAACAGGCACTCGGCAAACCCGTTCTCACCGCCAACCAGCTGACCATGTGGGCCTGCCTCGGCCGGATGAAACTGCCGATGATGGGCCCAGGAAAGTGGCTCGTCAATGTCTTCTGAGCAGTCTGAAGTCCAGACGCGACATTCTGCCCAGGAAAGTGGCTCGTCAATGTCTTCTGAACGGGTACTGACGCGACATTCTGCCCAGGAAAGTGGCTCGTCAATGTCTTCTGAACGGAGCGAGATGTCTATGCCGACCATCGGATTCATTTACCCCGACCACGCCGCCGAGGACGACTACCCCCGCGCCGCGGCCCTGCTCGACGCCGCCTTGCCGGTGGCCCACGTCTACGGCACCGATCTGCACGCGGTCGCCGAGCTGCTCGACCTGGGCAGCCCGGAGAAGCTGCGTCACGGTGCGTCCTTGCTGGCACCCGAGGAACCCGCCGCGGTCGTATGGGCGTGCACCTCGGGCAGTTTCGTCTATGGACCCGAGGGCGCTCGCGGTCAGGTCGAGGGCCTCGCCGAGGCGGCCGGCGTGCCCGCCTCGAGTACGAGTTTCGCGTTCGTCGAAGCGGCGCGGGCGCTCGGTGTGCGGCGGGTGGCCGTCGTCGCGAGTTATCCGGAGGAGGTGGCGCGGTTGTTCGTCGACTTCCTCGCCGACGCGGGCATCGAGGTGGTGTCGATGTCGAGCGCGGGCATCGACACCGCCGCCGAGGTCGGCACCCTCACAACCGACCAGGTCCTGACCCTGGCCGTCACCAACGACCACCCCGACGCCCATGCACTGCTCATTCCGGATACGGCCATGCATACTCTCGAGGTGCTCCCGAAACTCGAAGCCGCGCTCGGCAAGCCGGTGCTCACGGCGAACCAGGTCACCATCTGGGAAGGCTTGCGGCTGGCCGGGGTCACCGCCTACGCCCCGGAACTCGGTGCGTTATTCGCGGAGGGGAGTCGGCATGTCGATCACTGATTTCGAGCCGGTCAACCAGCAGTCCACCGCGGAGATGATCGCCGACCGGCTGCGCGAGGCGATCATGCGCGGTGCGCTCGCGCCCGGCGCCCAACTCGGTGAAGCCGATCTGGCAACCAGTTTCGGCGTCTCCCGCGGACCCGTGCGCGAGGCGATGCAACGCCTCGTCCAGGAAGGCCTGCTGTTCAGCATTCGCAATCGCGGCATCTTCGTCATCGAACTCACCACCGACGACGTCATCGACATCTACCGCGCCCGCACCGCCCTGGAGGGCGGCGCCCTCGACCTCATCCTCGACGGCCGCCGCGACATCGCCTACGCCGCACTCCAACCCAGCGTCGCCGCGATGCGGCTCACCGCCGAAGCAGGCGACGCCCCCGGCGTCTCCGACGCCGACCAGGCCTTCCACGAAGCCCTGGTCACCGCCGCCGACAGTCCCCGCCTCGTCCGCGCCGCCCGCACGCTGCTCATCGAAACCCGCATGTGCCTGGGCGCACTCCAAACCACCTACCCCGACCTGCGCGAACAAGCCCGCGAACACGTCGAACTGCGCGAAGCGATCGGTACCGGCTCGCCCGAGCGTGCGCGCGCCCTGCTCGTGGAACACATGGACGACGCCGTGCGTCGCCTGCGTGCGCGCTAGGTCCTGTCGATCACTCCGGTGGTGCGGGCAGAATGGGCTCGGTAAGGACACTGGCGATTCCGGCAGGAGCTCTCGTGGACAACGAACAGCGAATACGCGCACAGGCGTTCGTCGACCTGCACCGCGCGGGTTGTTTCCTGTTGCCGAATGCCTGGGACGCGGGCAGCGCGCGGATTCTCGAGTCGGTGGGATTTCCGGCGATCGCCACCACCAGCGCGGGCGTCGCGTTTTCCTTCGGTCGTCCCGATCACGACTTCTTCACCGAGCACGGTGCGCACGGTCGCGTCGATCGTTCGACGATGATGCGCCGGATCCACGAGATCACCGGCGCCGTGCGGGTACCGGTGAGCGCCGACCTCGAGGAGGGGTACGGACCCGACCCGCAGGAAGTGGCGACCACGATCTCGCTCGCTCTCGACGCCGGCGCGGCGGGCGGCAATATCGAAGACTTCACCGGCGACCGAACCACCCCACTGTTCGACGAGGTACACGCGGTGGACCGGGTTCGGGCGGCGCGCGCGGCGGTGGCTGCCAGCGGTGCACCGTTCGTGCTCGTCGGCCGCACCGACGCTCTGCTCGTGGACGCGGGTCTGGACGAAGCGATTCGCCGCGCCAACTCCTACCTCGCCGCGGGCGCGGACTGCGCCTTCGTCCCCGGCGCCGCCGACGCGACCACGATCGCCACCCTCGTCGACGCGCTCGACGGACCACTCAATGTCGTCATGGGACTGACCGGTGGCGCCCTGTCGATGGCCGAACTCGCCGACCTCGGCGTCCGCCGGGTCACCGTAGGCGGCAGCATCGCGCGCCTGCTCTACCGCCACCTCCTCGACGCCGCCAACGAACTGGCCGACCACGGGACCTTCACTTACGGCAACAGCCAACTCACCCAATCCGTGCTCAACGACCACTTCACCGACCACACCTGACCGGTGCCAGGTCGGAGCGTTCCGCGGTCTTTCGCACAGAGCGCGGGCGAAGGCACAGGTACGACAACCTGGACGATTGATGACCAGGACTTCAGGTAAGCATCGCCCGAGAGCCGATCTGCGCCAGGGCCTGTCGATCTTGATCAGGAGGTGGGCCGGGCACCCCGGAGGTCCAGGAGCATGCCGAGGTAGCCCAGTTCCTGGCTTTGGGACTGGGCCATCGCGCGAGCGGCCTGTTTGACGGGGCCCGAGGTGAGGAGGGTGTCGGCGGCGCGGGCCATCGTGATGCCGCCTGCGTGGTGGCGGTACATCAGTTGCAGGAAGAGTGTTTCGGCGTCGGCCGCGCGGGCCGCGGCGAGGGCGTCGAGGTCGGCGGTGGTAGCCATGCCCGGCATCGTGGCCGAGGCCGTGGTCGAGTGCTGGTGGGTGTGTGCCATCCAGGTCATCGGGACGGCGGCAGTGGGTGCGGCGCGGGCGAGTTGGGTCCAGCCGAGCAGCGTGCCGATCTCCATCCGCTGGGTGTCGGCGATCTGGTCGGCCAGTCTGCGCACGGTGGGGTCGGCGGCCGGGTCGAGGCGTTCGGTGAGGATCAGCGCCTGCTGGTGATGGGCGGTCATGTCCTGGACGAAACCCAGCTCCGTCGCGGTGAGAACCGGAGCGGGCGTGGCTGTTTCGGTGACGAAGAGCGGCCGCAGGGCGGCACCGAGCGCCAGCAGGAACAGGGCGGCGGCGCCCGCGAACGCCAGGCGGATCACCCGGTTCACGGTCACGACCCGACCGTGGACTGCTGATTCGCGGGCGGTGTGTACACCTCGTTGTCGAGTTGCAACACCATGAACCCATTGTCGGAACAGGTGACATACAGCTGATCGCCACGCCACTCCGGCGGCGACAGACACCAGTCCGTGGACAGGTCACCGAACGCGATATCGCCGGCTCGGGCGGTCAGCACCTGCGCCGGATCGAACAACCCCTCGGCCATCGACCGCAGTGCCGCCGGGGCGCTCATCACCGGAATCCCGATGATCGAGGCCAGCGCGTGGGGCGAGTTCCAGATCTCGAGGTTGCGCCCGGTGCGGGCAGGCGGGTTGAAGTAGGCGATCTCGCGGATGTCGCCGGGGTCGCGGACGTCGAAAACCCGGATACCGGAGGAGATCCAGCCGCAGGCCAGCGCGGTCGGGTTGTCGGGGCGGTCGGCGGTGCAATAGTGCGATTCGTAGGCGAACGCCGAACCACCCATCGACGAACCGATACCGGCGTCGATATTGTCGGGCAGGTTGATCTCGAGTTTGATCTTCGCGGTGATGCGGGGCGCGCTGTCGTCGGACACGTCGATGAGTTTCACCCCACCGGAACCGCCCTCGTCGACGGTGAACAGATGTGCCACGCCGTCATAGGTCACGGGCACGCTGTGCTGGGTTGCCCAGCCGTCGGTCCAGAAGGTGCGGCCCAGATGCGGCACGTGCGGATTCGGGTCGCGCCGCTGCACCGCGCTCACGTCGAGCACGGTGAATCCGCCCAGCGCGGAGATATAGAGCCGGTTCCCGTCGGGACTCACGCCGAGCCCGTGTGCCTCGATCCCCGTCAGTCCCTGCCAGATCACCCGCGGATTCGCCGGATCGGTGAGATCGATCGCACTGAGAAATCCGGGCACGAGGCCCGACGCCCAGTACGTGCGTCCATCGGGTGAGAAGCCGCCTTCGTGCGTCGTGATCGGCAGTGGCATCAGCAGATTCGAGCCCGTCCCCGGATTGAGCAGCCGCGGATGTGCGCAATCGGAGATGTCGTACACCGACAGGTATCCGGCGCCGATGCCCACCGGCACGCCCGTCCCGACGAGCAGTTTGCGAGTCGTGTTGACCTTCAACGTCTCCCATGTCCCGGCCAGCATGGCGGGCTCGGCGAGCGTCGCGGTGTGCCGCGGCTCGGTGGGATCGGAGACATCGAGGACCTGGACGCCGGGGTGCTCGCTGAGCATGTTCCCAGGGAAGAAGGTGCCGACGTAGGCGCAGTGCTCGAAACTGGTGGAGGTGATGCCCGCGCCCCGGCCGGTATAGCCCCCGATCATGGACATGTTGCAGCGATAACCCTGGGTGCTGCGGCCACTGTCTCGGTCACCGGCGGGCACGTCACCCTGCAAGCCGGTCTCCGGCAGCGAACCAGGCCCGCAGTCGGCGCGTGGCACCGCCGTTCGACCCACCTCGAGAAATTCCTGCACCGCGCCGGTCAGGTCCGCGCCGAAATCCGCTGACGCACCCGACGGCAGGCCGAGCGCCACGAGTGCGGTGATCGCGGCCGCTGCCACCAGTCGCACCAGTGAATGTCGCCGGTCAGGGGGTTGCAATGTGCTTGCCCCTGGTCGGCTCGGCCGGATGGTGGCCTCGGCGTCGAACGGTGTGTCGGTGCGCGGTTCCGATGGCATCGTTGCCCTCCCGAATCAATGATGCGGACAACACAACTGGCTCAGACAGTTGTGCCATGAAACGAATGGTATGCCGGACGAATGATTGCGGAGGGGTGTTTCGGGGAACAGGGTGTTGGGCGGGCTCGTGCTTACCTAGGGTGTCCGCCGATACGCTGTACGGTTGCTCTGCACGACCAGCGTCTGTCAAGGCGGGGAGTTTCCGCGCTCGGAGAGGACTCGGATCCATGTCGAACGATGTCGTAGGAAGTTCCGGTGGCACACCGCCGCCCGGAGGATCGGTAGCGGGTTGGTCGCCAGGGAAACCCAGGCTGGATCTGCTCATCTTCTGCGCCACCGCGATCGGTGCACTCGCCTTCGTCGCCTGGGGTGTCTTCGACGACGAGAGCCTCGCCTCCGCGGCGAGCACCGCTCAGAAATGGGTCATCACCAACACCGGCTGGTTGTTCGTGCTCACCGCGACAGCGTTCGTGTTCTTCGTGATCTGGCTGGCGATCAGCCGCTACGGCCGGATTCCGCTGGGCGCCGACGACGAGAAACCCGAATTCCGCACCGTGTCATGGATCGCGATGATGTTCAGCGCGGGCATGGGCATCGGTCTGATGTTCTGGGGTGTGGCGGAACCGCTGTCGCACTTCGTGAATCCGCCGCCGCACACCGCCGAGCCCGGTTCACCGGCAGCCGCCGAGGTCGCCATGGCCACCACGCTGTTCCACTGGACACTGCACCCGTGGGCGATCTACGCCGTCGCGGGTCTGGCCATCGCCTACGGCACATTCCGAAAAGGCCGCTCGCAGTTGATCTCCGCGGTGTTCCGGCCGCTGCTCGGTCGCCACGCCGACGGCATCGGCGGCCGTGTCATCGACATGATGGCGATCTTCGCCACCCTGTTCGGCTCGGCGGCGTCCCTCGGTCTCGGGGCGTTGCAGATCGGCGCGGGCATGGAATTCAACGGCTGGATCGACAGCATCGGCAAAATCGGCCTGGTCGCGATCATCTCGGGCCTGTGCGTCGCCTTCGTACTGTCGGCGGTGTCCGGTGTCGCGCGCGGCATCCAGTGGCTGTCCAACATCAATATGGTGCTGGCCCTGGCCATCGCGGCCTTCGTATTCATCGCGGGGCCGACGCTGTTCATCCTCAATATGCTGCCGACCTCGCTCGGCGACTACATCGAGAGCCTGCCGACCATGGCTTCGCGCACCGGCGCCGGTGACGAGGCGATGCAGACGTGGCTGTCGAGCTGGACGATCTTCTACTGGGCCTGGTGGATCTCGTGGACGCCGTTCGTCGGCATGTTCATCGCGCGGATCAGCCGAGGGCGCACCATTCGCCAGTTCGTCACCGGCGTGCTGCTGGTGCCGAGCGTGGTGAGCCTGCTGTGGTTCGCGATTTTCGGCGGCGCCGGCATTGCCGAACAGACCAAAGACGGTGCGCTCACCGAAGCAGACGGCTCGGTGGACTCCAACTTCGCGCTGTTCCACCTGCTCGACCAGTACCCGATCACCTCGGTGACCACGGTCGTCGTGATGATCCTCGTCGCCATCTTCTTCGTCTCCGGCGCCGACGCCGCCTCCATCGTGATGGGCACCCTGTCCGAACGCGGCAATATCGAACCGTCGAAGTGGGTCGTCATCTTCTGGGGCGCGGCCACCGGTGCGGTCGCCGCGATCATGCTGGTGATCGCCGATTCCGACGATCTCGGCGGCGCTTTGACCGGCCTCCAGGCGTTGACCACGGTGGTGTCACTGCCGTTCCTGGTGGTGATGGTGGCGATGTGCGTGTCGCTGTACAAGGACCTGCGTGACGACCCGCTGATCGTGCGCATGGATCGAGGCATCGAACTGGTCGAGGTCGCTGTCGACCAGGGCACCGAAATGCACGACGGAGATTTCGCCCTCGTCACCGAACCGTCGGCGGAGGAGGCGGAAGGTCCGACCCTCGACAAGGGCGAGCCCCGGTCCGCTGATCGAGGCTAGTCGGTAGCGTCGAATCCGGCCTGCGCTGAGGACAACTCGGCGCAGGCCAGTCGCATGCGGTCTCGCAGTGTGTCTGCGGATTCGGCAATCGCTGCTTGGGCGCGGACGTAATCGGCTCGGCCGGTAGGGGTTTCGATGCAGACCGGTTCATAGCCGAATTCGGACAGGTCATAAGGGCTGGCGCGCATGTCGAGTTCGCGTGCGGTGCAGGCGAGTTCGAAGCAATCGAGCAGCAGATCCGAGGGGATCAGCGGGGCGAGTTTGAAACCCCATTTATAGAGATCCATATTCGCGTGCAGACACCCGGGCTGTTCGCGCGCCACTTGGTCTGCGCGCGTGAGCGGCTCGGCATTGCGCCCCACCGCCTCCGGCGTGAAGAACCGAAACGCGTCGAAGTGCGTGCACCGCAACGACATCGACTCCACCACCGCGTCGGTGCCCGCCGATCCGAGCCGCAACGGCACCTGCTGATGGCGCACCTCGTCCGTGCGGTAAACCATCGCCCACTCGTGCAGCCCGAAGCACGACAACTGTGCCGGGCGTTGTGCGGTGGCCGCGAGCAGCCGGGAGACGAACTCGATCGTCTCGCGCCGCTTCGCCAGATATGCCGGATCGGCAGTGAACACGCCCCGCTCCTGCGCAAGCTCGTAGTACCCGCGCGCCCCCTTGTAGTCGCCCGCATCGCGCAGCCCGATCCCGAACCCCGGATGCCAGCGGCGCAACTGCGCGGGCTTGTTGCCATAGTAAGTAAACAGAAAATCCACGACCGGATGGGCGGTGCCCGCCGCCCGCCGCTCGAGATACGGCCCGACCAGCCGATCGAGCCGGTCCCGGTGTGCGCGAGCCGCGGCCTGCCACTCCGTGACCGGCAATATGCGCAGGTCAGTGGGGTGGTCGAGGTAGTCGGGGGTGCTCACCTAGCCATTGTCCCGCACCGGCGAGGAACCTCTGAACCGGCCTGAATCAGGGTTCGGTGCGCGCCAGTTGCAGAAGCTGGGAGTTGTCGACTCCGCGAATGTGGACCCGGTCGGCCTCGTGCGCAACGATGATCAACTTGCGGATGCACTGGACAGGGCCAGATTCGAGCGTGCGGAAGACCTCCGCAGCCAGGCGTTCGCGCACACGATCGGGGAGGGCAAGCTTGATCGAGGCACTCGCACCTTCTCGCATGCTATTGATGGGCGGTTCACTATGACGTTGTCGCTGCAGATTCCGACCCCGCTCGGGGACGTGTGCCTCGAAGAGGACGGCTCCGGGTTCCGGTCGGAGATGCCGCCCGAATTGTGCTTCCAGGGATTGGGTTTCGGCGGGTACTCCGCGGCGGTGGCCGCGTTGGCCGGGTTCACGCGGATGCCCGGTCGCGCATTGCGAAGTATGCACGCGGTGTTCACCGCGCCCGCCAAGCCGGGCAGATTGGAGGTGACGGCGCGCGTGCTGTCCACCGGCCGCAGCAGCGGACTGTGTGAGGTCACGCTCGAACAGGGAGGTGCCCTGGTTCTGACCGGCTTGGCCTGGTTCGTCGACCCGCGGATGATGAACGGCCCCGCGGGCACCGCCACGCAGCCGATCTCCTACGACGGCTGCGACAGCGTGCCGTGGGTCACCGAATTGGCGCCGTTTCTGAAAGGACTGAACGTGCGGGCGGTCGACTACCCGCTGACCTACGACGACTTCCATGATGGGCAGGCCCGTGTCGCGATGTGGGCGGTACCGGACGCCCCCGCTGGGGCGGATCCGCGAATCGCCGAGATCTCCGGGCGCCTGACCGACATCATGTTCTTCGATGCGTTTCTTCTGGATGCCGGAATGCGGACCGAGTCTCCGCAGACCCGCATGATCAGCCTGGATCTGTCCGTCATCTGGTCCGCAGGACATGAGGCACCCGCTCCCACTCTGTTGGAAGCCGACGGACGAATCGACCACAAACTGGCCACCATGCAAGGGACCCTGCGCGGCACGACCGGGCCCGCGCGGGCATCGGCTACCTCCCAATGCCGCGTTTTCCGGGCCCAGCGCGAAAGCCTCGATTCGTAATGCGACACCGGTAACCGTGCTCGCCGATGTCCTTGTGCAGAGGTTCGGGGCTGTGCGGGAACTGTCCACGTTGGTGGAGGTCTGCGGCGCATCGGCAATGTCATGTCATCCGAGCGCCGCGCGACACGACGCCAGGTGCGCTGACGGGAGCGGCGAGTGATCCGGCGAGCATATCGATGATTTCTCCCCAAGCCCGCGCATTCCCGGCCCGTGCGTCGCCCGCTTCCGCCGCACGTTCGTGATCGGCCAACAGTGCGAAAAGCATGGTGGTCAACGCCCGCAGCCGCCGCTCGCGCAGCCGCGGTGGCAAGGCGGTGAGCTCGCGGTCGAGGCCGGCCATGATGACGCGCACCGAAGTGCGCTCCGCAGTACCGAGATTGGCCGCATCGGAGAGCACCGGATGCGGGTGGATCTGTTCGAGAAATCGCGCGTAGTGCCGAATTCCGTGCCGCTCGCCGAGCTCGAACATCGGTACCGCGAGGGCTTCGAGTAGTCCGTGCACGCCTGGCGGCCGACCCGAACCCGCTTGTTCGGCGAGCAATTCCAGCCGCCGCACCTCCAACGTCGCCAGCCGGAACTCGACCACCGCTTCGATGAGCCCGTCGCGGGATCCGAAGTGATACTGGATCGCCGAATTGTTCCGCTGACCTGCGGCAGCGGCGATATCGCGCAGCGGTACCGACCGTCCGTGCTCCGCGATCAGACGTTCCGCCGCGACGATGATGCGTTCCCGCGCTGCTGTTGCTGCCACAGTCCGCACAGTAGCCGTTCACCAGTAAGGATGAGAACTAGTCCTTGACAGTTAAGAGTATGCGCTTAAAACTGCTGTGTGACCGCAGCCACATGCGGCCATCTCAGAGAGGAAACTTGCGCCATGATCCTGGATGCCTTCCGACTGGACGGTCGCGTTGCCATCGTCACCGGAGCGGGCCGCGGCATCGGCGCGGCCACCGCGCTCGCGCTGGCCGAAGCCGGTGCCGACGTTGCCATCGCCGCCCGCACCCCCGAGCAACTCGACGAGGTCGCCGGGAAGATCCGGGCACTCGGCCGCCGTGCTGTCACCGTGCCGGCCGACCTTTCCGACCTGGCCGCGGTGAAAGCCTTCGCCGACACCGCTGCCGCCGAACTCGGCGGCATCGACATCGTGGTCAACAATGTCGGCGGCACCATGCCCAATACCTTCCTGACCACCTCCCCAGAGTTTCTGGAGGAGGCTTTCCGCTTCAATGTGTCCACCGCGCACGCCCTCACCCAGGCCGCGGTGCCGCACCTCTTGAAATCGGACGGCGCATCGGTCGTCAGCATCTCCTCGATGTTGGGCCGAACCGCCGGCCGTGGCTTCCTCGCCTACGGCACCGCCAAAGCCGCCCTCGCGCACTGGACCCGGCTGGCCGCCACCGACCTGTCCCCGCGCATCCGCGTCAACGCCATCGCGGTCGGCTCGGTCCTCACCTCCGCACTGGATGTCGTCGCGGAGCAACCGGAGATCAAGGCCGCCATGGAAGGCGCGACCCCGCTGGGTCGACTCGGCGAACCATGGGAAATCGCGGCTGCCATCGTCTACCTCAGTTCGCGTGCGGGCAGTTACGTCACCGGCAAGGTTCTCGAGGTGGATGGCGGCATCGAAAGCCCCAATTTCGAAATCGGCCTGCCTGACCTGTGATCCACTCCCGCACAAAGGATCTGATATGACCTACCGCGTCATCCAAGGGAGCACCTGACCGCCACCGACCTTCCCTTGACTACCGGCCGCAGGCTGATGTAGCCGGGAATCGAGGCTCGATCCGGCGACTCGACGCCTGCCGAATCTAGAACACGTTATAGTTCGACTAGAACACGTTACAGTCGGCGGCGATGCGGTCGGCCTCTGCTCGAAAGGTGATACAAGTGCGTGCCTGGGATGATGCAGCCGATGTCGTGGTCGTCGGATACGGCGGGGCGGGGGTGGCCGCGGCGCTGGCCGCGCGGGAATCCGGCGCCGAGGTCTTGGCCGTCGACCGGTATCTGGGTGGCGGTGCCACGGCACTGTCCGGTGGCATCATCTACGCGGGCGGCGGCACCTGGGTGCAACGCGACGCGGGCATCGACGACGACGTCGACAATATGCTCGCGTATCTGGAGGCTGAGGTCGGTGACGCCGTGAGCGCCGCGACGTTGCGCCGATTCTGCGAGGAATCCCCGGCGATGATCGACTGGTTGACCGAGCACGGCGTTCCTTTCCAGCCCTCGGTGTGCCCGTACAAGACGTCCTACCCGACCGATGACTACTACCTGTACTACTCGGGCAGCGAAAACTCCGGTGGCTACCGGGATCTCGCGAAGCCGCGCCAACGCGGTCACCGCGCCCACGGTCCCGGTGTCTCGGGCAAGGCGCTGTTCGGGCCGCTGGCGGAGTCGGCGGCCGGGCACGGCGTTCGCGTCCGGACCGGTACCAGGGCTACTCGGCTCGTGGTCGAGGACGGGCGTGTGACAGGGATCGAGGTGGTCACGATCGACGGCGCGCCCGCGGCGGTGCGCCGTCGTTTCGCCGCCCTCGCGCGGCTCTCGGCGAAACCTGGTGTGTATCACCAGGGTTTGCGCCGGGCGGTGGAAGCGCTGCTGGCTCGGATCGAGCGCAAATACGGCCGGCCGGTCAGGATCCAGGCGAAAACCGGCGTTGTGCTCACCACGGGTGGGTTCATCGCGAACGGGGAGATGGTCGCTCGGCACGCCCCCGCGTATCCGTGGTCGCAGGGACTGCCGCTGGGCAGCGCCGGTGACGACGGCAGCGGCATCACCATGGCGCTCGACATCGGCGCGGCGAGCGGCAAGATGGACGCGCTCTCTACATGGCGTTTCATCGCTCCGCCCAGCGCCTTTTTCGGCGCTGTCGCGGTGAATTCCCTTGGCCGCCGCATGATCGACGAATCCCGCTATGGCGCGGCTTTGGGCGCGGCCATCGCCGCCAGTCCTGGTCACCGCGCCTGGTTGCTCGTCGACGCCGAACTCGAGGCCGAGGCCCGCAGCCAGATCGGTGCACAGTCGGTGTGGTTCCAGCGAATGCAGACCGAGCGTTTGCTGCGGATCGGGCGCGTCTCCGGCAGCACCGTCGAAGAGGTTGCCGCACGTGCCGGGATCGACCAGTCCGCGCTGCGCGAAACCGTGGACGCCCACAACCGGGCCATCGAAGACGACCGCCCCGATCCGCTGGGTAAGCCCGACGACATCCGTCGTCCGGTTCGCACCGGACCGTTCGCCCTGCTCGACATCTCGTTCAAGGCGCGGGTCTCCTATCCCATGCCGATGCTCACCCTCGGCGGTCTGCTGGTGGACGAGGACACCGGGGCTGTGCGCACCGAGGACGGGGGAGTCGTCGTTGGGCTCTTCGCCGCTGGGCGTGCGGCGGTCGGGGTCTGTTCGAACTCCTACGTCAGTGGGCTGTCGCTGGCCGACTGTATTTTCTCCGGGCGCCGGGCGGGCACCCATAGTGCCCAGCCGCTACTGCGCAAGTGAGGACACCAGGGTAGGACCAGCGCCAGACCGGACGGTCGTTTTTACGAACGGCCTAGCCTGACGCACCGGTCGGCCGAGGGTCCGCAGGGACGCGGGACGAACATCGAGCCGACAGATGACGTCGATGCTGCGGCCGTACAGAGGTCGCCGTCCGGCTGGCGGACGGCGGCTACGACTACACCCTCGTCGAGGAGGACTTCGGACGCAGCATCCGGGTCACCGATCCCGACGGTGTCGTCATCCAGATCCAGGAGATCGACCCCGAAACCGTTCGCCGCTCGCAAGCTCGGCTCTGACCCGGACGTGCGGCCCGGCGCCCTGGTGCGGCGCCGGGCACGGAACTCAGTCGGCGATGCGGTGGGTTCCGTCGCGGACGGTGCCGACGAACTCCTCGATCAGGTCCTCCAGGGCGACCACACCGACGGTGTTGCCGCGACTGTCGACCACCCGTCCCAGATGGCTACTGGTGCGGCGCAATCGGGCCAGCGCTTCGTACAGCGGAGTCCCGGTGCTCACGGTGGGCAACGGGCGGATATCGGTGCGGGGGATGACGGTGTCCGGGCCCGCGTGGTCGTCGGCGACCTCGTCGAGGACGTCCTTGATGTGCAGGTACCCCACCAGGGAGCCGTCGGAGGCGCGGACCGGGTAGCGGGAGAACCCGGTTTCGGAGACCGCTGCTTCGACCTCGCCGAGGGTGGTTCCGCTGCCGATCAGTGGCACCGATCTGGCTCGGGCCAACGGCACCATCACATCGCCGACGACCTGATCGGAGGTGCCGAGGGCCTGGGTGAGCCTGCGGTGTTCCTCCTCGTCGAGGAGTCCTTCGGAGCGGGATTCGCCGATCATCTCGGCCAGTTCCACCGTCGATACCGTGGCGTCGAGTTCGTCCTTCGGCTCGATCCGCAACATCCGCAGCGTCATATTGGCGGCGAGGTTGTACAGCGCGATCAGCGGTCGGGCGATCCGCAACCACATCAGGTGGATCGGCACCAGCAGCAGCGCCGAGCGTTCCGGACCGGCGAGAGCGATGTTCTTGGGCACCATCTCGCCGAGCAAGATGTGCAGGATCACCACGATGGTCAGCGCGAGCGCGAAGCCGACCGGGTGCAGCAATTGCTCCGGCAGACCGAGCAATTCGAACGGACGCTCGATCAGGTGCGCGATCGCGGGCTCGCCGACCCGGCCGAGCAGGATCGAGCAGATGGTGATGCCCAGCTGGGCCGCGGCCAGCATCATCGACAGGTTCTCGCCTGCCTCGATCACCGTCTGCGCCTTCTTCTTCCCCTGTGCGACAAGGGCTTCGAGGCGGTCGCGGCGGGCCGAGATGAGCGCGAACTCGGCGGCGACGAAGAACGCGTTGCCCGCCAGGAGCAGGACGGTCAGCAAGATTCCGAACAGATCACCCATGAGTGTGCTCCCGTGCGGAGAGGTTGGCCGCGTCGACGGGGATCAACCGCACCCGGTCGATGCGTCGTCCGTCCATGCGTTCCACCCTGGCGATCCAGCCGCCACCGGCGCCGCGCGATGCGGGCAGCACCACTTCGTCAGCGGTCACCGGGATGCGGCCGAGCTTGGTCAGTACCAGCCCGCCGAGGGTTTCGTATTCGCCCTCGGGTGCGTCGTAGCCGGTCGCGCGCGACACCTCGTCGATGCGCAGCAGACCCGAGCAGTCCCAGCCGTCGGAGACCCGGCGCACATCGCGTTCCTCCTCGTCGTGCTCGTCGCGCACGTCGCCGAGGATCTCCTCGATCAGGTCCTCCATGGTCACCATGCCCGCGGTGCCACCGTATTCGTCGACGACCAGCGCCACCTGCATGCCGTCGGCGCGGACCCGTTCGAGGACTTCGTCGCCGTCGAGGCTGGCGGGCACGATCGGCACCGCGACGGCCAGCTTGCTGAGCGGGATCTGCTTGCGCAACTCGCCGGGATGGGTGAACGCCTGCTTGACGTGCACCACCCCGAGCGTGTTGTCGAGGTCGCCGTCGATCACCGGGAACCGGGAGTAGCCGGTGCGCGCGGAGGCGGTGATGAGATCGGCGATGGTGTCGTCGCGGTCCAGCGATTCGACCTTCACCCGCGGTGTCATCAGGTCCTCGGCACTGCGTTCACCGAATTCCAGCGAGCGGTCCATCACCAGCGCGGTGCGCTGATCCATCGCGCCACGCATGGCGGAGGTGCGCACCAGTGAGCCGAGTTCCTGGGGCGAGCGGGCCGAGCGCAATTCCTCGGCGGGTTCGATGCCCAGTCTGCGGACGACCCAGTTGGCGGAGCCGTTGAGGAAGCGGATGAGCCACTTGAACAGTGCCGAGAACCCGACCATCGGGCCCGCGGTGAGGCGGGCCACCATCATCGGCTCGGCGATGGCGATGTTCTTCGGTACCAGTTCGCCGTAGATCATCGACAGCGAGGTGGCAATGATCAGGGCCAGCGCCAGTGCGATGCCGTGCGAGGCGCTTTCGCTCACACCGATGCCGCTCAGCAGCGGATCGAGCAGGCGGGCCAGCACGGGTTCGGCGATGAAGCCGGTGATCAGGGTCGTGATGGTGATACCGAGCTGGGCGCCGGAGAGTTGGAAGGACAGGGTGTGATGGGCCTGTTTCACCAGTCGTGACCGGGTGTCACCCTCGCGGGCGGCCGCTTCGACGGTGCTGCGTTCCAGTGCGGTCAGAGAGAACTCGGCGGCGACGAACAGTGCCGTTCCGAGGGTGAGGGCTACGAAGCCGAGCAGGCTGAGCACGGTCAGAACGATGGACATCCTCAGCACCACCCGAGTGGTGCGGCAGGGAAACCGGGAGATCGAACAGAGGCTGCGGAAAGGAGGACGCCGGGTTTGTCACCCGGCTCCGTAGAGGAGCCCTCCTGTGTGGCGCCCTTGGACGCGGGTGACAACTGGATCCTTTCGAGGCGGGGGTAGAGCAGGTGCCGTGATCGGCAACCCCATAGTAATCCGTGCCCACCCATGAGGTGTCAGCGGCGGCGCCCGGCGACGACGACGGCGGCCGATCGAAGGATTCGATCGGCCGCCGCGTGTGGAGTTCACCAGCCGCGGGGCAGCGGCCTGCCTTCGGCGAAGCCCGCGGCGGACTGCACGCCGAGCACGGCCTTGTCGTGGAATTCCGGCAGTGAGCGAGCACCGGCGTAGGTGCAGGAGCTGCGCACACCCGAGCAGATGTGGTCGATGAGGTCCTCGACGCCGGGGCGCTCGGGGTCAAGGCGCATCCGTGAGCTGGAGATACCCTCTTCGAACAGCGCCTTACGGGCGCGGTCGAAGCTGCTGTCGGCGGCGGTGCGGGCGGCGACGGCACGCTTGGACGCCATGCCGAAGCTTTCCTTGTACTTGTTGCCGTCGCGGTCGATACGCAGGTCGCCGGGGGACTCGTAGGTGCCCGCGAACCAGGAACCGATCATCACGTTCGACGCGCCGGCGGCCAGTGCGAGGGCCACGTCGCGGGGGTGCCGAACGCCACCGTCGGCCCAGACGTGCACACCGAGTTCCTTTGCCGCGGTGGCACATTCGGCTACCGCAGAGAACTGTGGGCGACCGACCCCGGTCATCATCCGGGTGGTGCACATGGCGCCGGGGCCGACACCGACCTTGATGATGGTCGCGCCCGCCGCGGCCAGCTCGCGGGTGCCTTCGGCGGAGACCACGTTGCCCGCGACCAGCGGCAGGCCGAGGCCGAGATCGGCGACAGTGCGCAACGATTCGAGCATTTTGGTCTGGTGGCCGTGCGCGGTGTCGAGGACGAGCACGTCGGCGCCCGCCTCGGCCAGTGCCTTCGCCTTGGCGGCGACGTCACCGTTGATGCCGACGGCGGCCGCCACGCGCAGCTTGCCGTCGGCGTCGACGGCGGGGGTGTAGATGCCCGCGCGGACGGTGCCGGTGCGGGTCATCACGCCGGCGAGAGTGCCGTCGGTGTTGGTGAGCACCGCGAGCTGGGCGTGGGCTTCGGCGAGGCGGTCGAAGATATCGCGCGGGGACGCCTCGACGGGCACCTGGACGAAATCGGTGACCGCTACCTCGCGCAGCCGCGCGAACCGGTCGACATCGGCGCAGGCGGCCTCGGTCACCACACCGACCGGCTTACCACCCTCGACGACCACGACGGCACCGTGCGCACGCTTGTGCATCAGCGCCACCGCATCGGACACCGAACGGTCGGGGTCGAGGGTGACGGGGGTATCGGCGGTGAGCGAGCGGCTCTTGACGAACGCGATGGTGTCGGCGGCCGCCGGAATCGGCAGGTCCTGGGGGAGCACCACGAGGCCACCGCGGCGAGCGACGGTCTCGGCCATCCGCTTGCCCGCTACCGCGGTCATGTTCGCGACCACGAGGGGGATGGTGGTGCCTGACCCGTCGACGCTGGCAAGGTCCACATCGAACCGGGACGCGACATCGGTCCGGTTCGGGACCAGGAAGAGGTCGTCGTAGGTCAGGTCATACGGCGGCTGGGGTCCCGGAAGAAATCGCACTTGATTGATAGTAGCCCTGTGAGCACCGCGGCGTGGGAATCCCCGCAGCGCGTCAGCGTGCGGGCTCGTCGGTGACCGCTCGGGTGTGGCACAGAGCCACCGTCGCCGCGCACATCACCATGACGCAGGCGCCGACGACGACCAGGCCGAATCCGTCGGTGCGTAGGTGCTCGTCGAGGGCGGTGAGACCGAGGAACGCGGCGGCCAGCGGTTCGGCGATGGTGGCCGCGGGCAGCGAGGCAGCGAGGGGTCCGGCCTGGAACGCGCGCTGTTGCAGGTACACGCCGAGCAGCCCGGCGGCCACCAGCATCCAGGTCTGCCAGCCGCCGAGGACCGCGCCGATCCCGTCGCCGAACAGGGTGACCACGCGATCGGTGAGTGCGGCGGCCGTGCCGAACAGGGCGCCACCGGCGAGACCGAGAGCGAGCGCGCGTCCCGATGGGCTGGTGATCGTCAGCCCGGTGAGAGTCGCGGCCACGATGGCTCCGAGCAGAATCGCCAAGGGCACCAACCACTCTCGGAAGGGCGCGGTGTCCTCGCCTGCCGTCGGTCGCCCCACGATCAGGAACAGCGCGAGCGCCGCGACGAGGATCAGTGCTGTCGTGGCGGCACGCGCGGTGATCCGCTGCCCGTTGAGCCGCGCGGACAGCGGGAGCGCGAAGACCAAGGCGCTCACCAGGATCGGTTGGACCACCAGCACCGCGCCGAACGCCAGCGCGAGCACCTGCATCGCGTAACCACCGGCGTCGCCGACGACGCCGGACCACCAGCGTGGGCTGCGGAGCAGGCTGCGCAGCAGGGACGTGCCTTCGGGCACTGCCGCGGCCGCCCGCTGTTGCGCGACAGCGGCCAGCGCGATCAACATGGCCGCGATCAGCGCGCACACGATGGTGGCGATCTGATGGTTCGTCACGGGCTCAGTGTGCGGGATCCGATCCTGGTCGGCGCTGATCTACGAGCGGAAAGTCGCGATGTTCGGGCACCCGGAAAAAGACGCGTGGCCGAACCGTAATCGGTTCGGCCACGCGATAATTCAGTTTGCCGTGCGGTTGCGGGTCACGGCCGGAGATGCCGGACGCGCGGCACGACGACGAGAATTCGTCGGCGTGTCGCCACTGCGGGCGTGTCCACCGGTCCCCGCGGGCTTACGGCTACGCGACTCGTGTGCCGGACGCTCGCGGCGCGGTGCACCGCCACGTCCCGCCTCGGCGGCAGGCGCGCCACCGGTGCGCGGACGACGGGTCCGCCCGCCACCGGCCGCCGACCTGGTCGGCTGCGCGGGTGCGGCGGGTGCGGCCAGTGCGATGCCGCTCGGCTTGCGGGCGCCGGTGATCTCCACCAGGTTCCGGTCGCCGGGGCGCACGTCGACACCGTCGGTCCGCACGCCCGCCTTGCGGGTCATCGCGGCGACGTCCTTGCGCTCCTCGTCGGTGACGAGGGTGACCACGACACCGTCCTCACCGGCGCGCGCGGTGCGGCCGGCGCGGTGCAGGTAGGCCTTGTGCTCGGCGGGCGGGTCGAAGTGCACGACCAGCGAGACACCGTCGATGTGGATGCCGCGCGCGGCGACATCGGTGGTGACCAGCACCGGAACCGAACCGTCGGCGAAGGCCGCCAGGGTGCGCACGCGGTTGTTCTGGGCCTTGCCGCCGTGCAGCGAGCCCGCGTCGACACCGGCGCCGCGCAGCTGCTTGGCCAGGCGGTCGGCGCCGTGCTTGGTGCGCACGAACATGATGGTCAGGCCCTCACGGGCGGCGATCTCGGTGGCCACGGTGCGCTTGATGTTCTTGTCGCGCACGTAGAGCAGGTGGTGGGTCATGGTGCTGACCGATGCCTCGGGGGGCGCGGTCGAGTGGGTCACCGGGGTGTTCATGTAGCGCTTGACCAGCTTGTCCACGTCACCGTCGAGGGTGGCCGAGAACAGCAGACGCTGACCCTGCTTGGGGGTGCGGTCGAGCAGGCGGGTGACCTGGGGCAGGAAGCCCATGTCGGCCATGTGGTCGGCCTCGTCGAGCGCGGTGATCGTCACGTCCGACAGGTCGGCGGCGCGCTGCTTGATCAGGTCGTCGAGCCGGCCGGGGGTCGCGATGAGCAGGTCGACACCACGCGCGAGGCGATCGGCCTGACGCTTGATCGGCGCTCCACCGACGACGGAGGCCACGCGCAGGCCCAGCGAGCGAGCTGCCTCTTCGAGGGCCTTCTCGATCTGGGTCGCGAGTTCGCGGGTCGGCACCAGCACGAGGCCGCGCGGGCGGCCCGGCTTGGACTGCGAGCCCTTGGCCAGGCGGGTCAGCATCGGCAGGCCGAAGGCGAGGGTCTTACCCGAGCCGGTCGGGCCGCGGCCGAGCACGTCGCGCCCGGAGAGGGCGTCGCCGATCGTGGCCGCCTGGATGGGGAAGGGCTTGTCGATGCCCGCGTTGCGCAGGGTCTGCACCAGTTCGACGGGCAGGCCTAGTTCGGCGAAGGTCGGTTCGTTGGGCACGGCAGAGTTGGTCAAGGTGGCCTTTCGTTGGGCTGCGAATCGCGCCGAACGATGATCGGCGCCGATTACCCGAATACACGCCTCGGCGTGGACGGGGTGCGGCCCAGCAGGAAGGACCGGTCTCCCAGGATAGGCGTGTTCTGCCTCTGTTGGGTAAACAGGCTGGTCAGGTAAGCGGTTGTGGCAACGTCTGTTCCGCCGCGAAACAGCGAGCGACTGCGCGATCGCGGCGCCGCGAACGCGGGGGAGCGGGGACGGGGGATCGCCAGGTCAGCCGTGGAAGAGCCGGTTGAGTTCCTGTAGCCACGGCACCGCGACGGCCAGTGTCGGCACGACCAGAATCGCGGCCGAGCCGAGGTAGGCGGCGGTGGCGACTCTCACGTCTCCGGTGCTGCTCGCGAGGCGTTGGATGCGGATCAGCGTGCTCGGTCCGCCCGCGGCGAGCGCGCCCTGCGGTGCGGTGGACTTGGCGCAGGCGATCAGGGCGCGGGCGAGGGGCTTGGGGCCGGTGACCTTCACGGCGGAGTCGTCGGCGAGCAGTTCGATCAGCAGTTTCACCTGGCCGAGCGCGGCCTTGCTGCGGACCACCCGGGGAAAGGCCTCGTGGACGGCGGTGAACGCCTCGAGCACCAGATCGTGGCGGGCGCGCAGATGCGAGCGTTCGTGGCTCACGATGGCGGTGACCTCGGAGTCGTCGAGGCTGGTCAGCGTCCCTTCGCTGATCACGACCCGCTGGCGTAGGCCCGGCAGGCAGTAGGCGATGGGTTCGGTGGCGGCCAGCACCCGGATATCGGCGGCGCGGCGCACCGGGCCGCTCTGATCGAGCAGGTCGACCAGCATGCGATGGCGGGAGCGCCGGCGCCGGGTGTGCACACCGACGCGCACGATGGAGAACATCAGCCGCGCGCCGACCATCAAGGTGAGCGCGAAGACCAGCACATACACCGTCCACAGCGGCAGACCGAGCGCGTCGATCTCCTTGGTGGGCGAGGTGGTCGGCCTACCGTCGGGGCCGGGGACCAGCAGCAAGCTGGCGATGGCCAGCCCGGATCCGAAGGCGCTGAGCACCGCGGCCAGCGCGATCGCCTGCCACAACACCAGTGCCGCGCGCGGGCTTTTGTGCACCCAGGTAGCGCGACTGAGCAGCGCTGGTACCGGCCCTGCGAGAAGCAGGGCGAGACCAGCAAAGACTGCCGCGGTTGCGTTCATCGACTCTGCTCACTGCGTTGTGGGACCAGGGGCACTCACCCCATTGTGAGAGCCGCCAGGGAGTCTAGCCGCTGTTTTCGTCGGATTCGAGCTTGGCGAGCGCCTCGCGCAGGGCATCGGCTTCGTCCTTGCCGACCTGCTCCACGAAGTGCACCAGCGCCGCGGCGCGACTACCTGCGGCGTCGGCCTGTTGCAAGGCGTCGACCATCAGGCTCGCGACCAGTTCGTCGCGGCTGTGAACCGGTGCGTATCGATGCGCGCGATCGTCGCGTCGCTGTACCACCAGATCCTTTTTCGCCAGTCGTTGGAGCACCGTCATCACCGTGGTGTACGCGAGCTCGCGCCGCGCGGCCAGCGCTTCGTGTACCTGCCGCACCGTGAGTGGCTCATCGGCCGACCACAACTGGTCCATGACCGCTTTTTCGAGTTCGCCCAGACCTGCCATCCCACCGATTTTACGGCCTCAACGACAAACATGCGTACTACAGATTGTCGTAACGGGGTGTTTGCTGTGTGTCATTCGTCATAGCCGGCCGCGCCGTGCACGTGTCGGGTGCCGATCGGGACGATCATCGGGCGCCCCGAGACCGGATCTGTCAGCACTGTGGCCTCGAGCCCGAACACCGCGGCCAGCAGGTCGGCCGTGACGATATCGGCCGGTTTGCCCCGCGCGACGATCTTGCCCGCGCGCATCACCACGAGCTCGTCGCTGTAGCGGATGGCGAGGTTGAGATCGTGCAGCACCATCACCACCGTGCGCCCGTACTCGGCGTGCAGCCGGTCGACGAGGTCGAGGACTTCCAGGGAGTGCGCGAGGTCGAGGTAGGTGGTTGGCTCGTCGAGGAGCAGGATGTCGGTGCCCTGGGCCAGCGCCATGGAGATCCAGGCGCGCTGACGCTGGCCGCCGGAGAGTTCGTCGAGGGTGCGGTCGGCCAGGTCGGCGATGCCGGTCTGCGCCAGCGCGGCGGCGACCTCGGTCTCGTCGTCGGCCGACCACTGCCGCAACCAGGACTGATGCGGATGACGTCCGCGCGCGACGAGGTCGGCGACGGTGAGTCCTTCGGGCGCGACGGGGGTCTGCGGCAGCATGCCGATCACCCGGGCCACGTCCTTGGTCTTCATCGACGAGATGGCCTTACCGTCGAGCACCACCTGGCCCGCCCGTGGGCGCAGCAGCCTGCCGAGTGACTTCAACAGTGTCGACTTGCCGCAGCCGTTGGGGCCGATGACGGTGGTGACCACGCCGGGCGCGATGTCGAGGCTGAGCTCGTCGACGATCACCCGCTCGCCGTAGCCGAGGGAGACGGCGTCGGCGGCGAGGCGGCGGACGGGGCTGGTCATGAGAGCGTGGCCTTCCGGTTCATGCGGACGAGCAGGTAGAGCAGGAACGGTCCACCGAGCGCCGCCGTGACGATACCGACCGGCAGATCGACGGGAAGCAGCGCGCGAGAGATGATGTCGGCGCCCGCGACCAGCGCGGCGCCGGTCAGTGCCGAGGCGATCAGCGGTTCGCCCGGGGTCCGCAGTGCCATGCGGGCGATCTGCGGCGCGGCGAGCGCGACGAACCCGACCGGCCCGACGGCCGCGGTCGCCACCGAGGCCGCCACCACCGACGCCCCGATGAGTAGCGCCTGCTGTGACTGGATTCGCACGCCGAGCACCCGGGTCGACTCTTCGCCCAGACGCAGTGCGGCCAGTGTCCGCGCGGACACCAGCGATACGACGGTCACGACCGTCAGCGCGAGCGCGGCGGGCACGACCCGAGCCATATCCGCCGAGTTCAGCGACCCGTTCAGCCAGACCTGGGCACGCGCGGCGTCGGTGAGGGTGGCCCGGGTGAGCAGCCAGCTGATCACCGACATGAGCACCGCGTTCACGCCGATGCCGATGAGGACGAGACGGAACCCGGTGACACCACGGTCGCCGCCGCGTCCTCGTCCCCAGGCCAGGAGATAGATGACGACGGCGGTGAGCAGTCCACCGGCCAGCGCGGCGAGCGGTGTGCCCACGGTCGCGATCAACCCGGTCGTCGCCCCACCGCTGCCGACCAGCACCGCGACCGCACCCACGCTGGCGCCGGTGGTGATGCCGAGGACATCCGGCCCGGCGAGCGGGTTGTGCAGGATCGATTGCATCAGCGCGCCGGAGAGGCCGAGCGCGGCGCCGACCACGACGGCCGTGAGCGCTCGCGGTAGCCGCGATTCGATGATGATGAAGCGTTGCGATCGGGAACCGCCGCCACCGAGCACGTCGAGTACCCGTCCGAAGGGGATATGGGTGTCGCCGACGGCGATATCGAGGCAGAACAGCAGGAATACCGCGACCGCCAGCGCCAGGACGGCACCGAGCAGCACCGGCCGCAGGACCAGCGACACCGGCCCGAACCGCAACGCGGGACGCACCTTCCGCAGCCCGGCCGGTTCTGCGACCGCGTGATCTACGGCCGCCGTTGGATCGATCTGATCGGTGCCCACCCGGCCGGTGCCCGCACGATCGGCGTCGCCCGAATCGGTGGCGGTGTTCGATTCGATCTTGCTCACAGCGACACCAACTTCTTGCGACGCACCAACGCGATGAAGAACGGCGCGCCGACCGCGGCCAGCATCACCCCGACCTGCAGTTCTCCCGGCCGCGCGATAACCCGCCCGGCGATATCGGCCACCAGCAGCAACAACCCACCCAGCAGCGCCGAGTAGGGGATCAGCCACCGATTGTCCGGCCCGGTGATCGTGCGCGCGATGTGCGGCACCACCAGCCCGAGAAACGCGATCGGCCCGACCGCGGCGGTCGCGGCGCCGCTGAGCAGCACCACCGCGCACAACCCGAACGCCCGCGCCCGTCCGACGTCGACCCCGAGCCCACGCGCCACGTCGTCACCGAGGCTCAGCAGATTCAACCCCGGCGCCGCCGCGACGGCCATCGCCATCCCGACCACCAGGAACGGCAGCACCTGCCAGAACACCCCGGCCTCACGCCCGTTCACGGTGCCGACCACCCAGAACCGGTAGGTGTCGAGCGCCGCGTTGTCGAGCACGATGACCGCGTTCGTCATCGCCTGCAGGAACGCGGTCACTGCCGCGCCGGCCAGCACCAGGCTCAGTGGACTCGCTTTGCCCCCGCCGATCGAGGACACCCCGAACACGATCACCCCCGCGATCGCCGACCCGGCGAAGGCGAACCAGATGTACTGCGCGGGCGCGGTGAAACCGAAAAGAAAGATGCTCAGCGCTGCCAGAAAGCCCGCGCCCGCATTCAGTCCTAACAATCCGGCATCAGCGAGCGGATTCCGGGTATACCCCTGGATGAGCGCGCCCGCGACGCCCAACGCCATCCCGGCGATCAGGGCCAATGCGGTGCGCGGCAGACGAAGCTCACGCACGATTTCCTCGGCGGTGGAGCGGGCCGGGCAACGGAACGGGCCGCCGTCGCAGCCGAGGGCGTGCGAGACGGCGTCGAACACCGTGGTGGGTGCGAGCGAGCGGGTGCCGATGGCAATGCTCGCCACCACCGCCACGGTGAGCAAGACAACGAGCAGCAGAAGCCCGGTCAGACGACGACGTCTGACGGTGCCAGGGTGGATCACGGCGACGAACTTCTCCTGCCTCGAAACCGGACACGACTTGTGAAGTCTGGTAAGCCTAACCTATGTTCCGAGACATCATCGTCACGGGAACCAACGTTCGAGGAGGTTCGATGTCCGAGCCCGTCACCACCGCCACGTCCCGCACCACCGCCGCGTTCGACCGCGCCTGTGCCAGGTTGCAATCGCTGCAACCCGAGCATCCGCGGGTGTACGCCGTCGCGGATATGAGCGGGCAGGGCAAACGGCGATGGTGGCATGTGCCCAACGGGCTGTCCGAGGGCCGCGTGGAACTGATGTACCGACGCCACGCCGCGGAAATGATCAACGACGAGATCGCCGCCGAAGTGGTGGCCACCGCGCTCATCCACGCCGTAGCGGGCCGGGTCACCGCGCTGTTCGTCATGGACGCGCAGGCCTGGGACCCCGGCCGTGACAACCTGTGGATCCACCACGACAACGACGGCGGCATCGACTGGGCAGGGCTGACCGACACGACGATCCGCGTCGTCGACTCCGACCCTGAACCCGGTGCGGTGGCCTTCCCCTGCGAAGCCGCCATGGCGGTCTGGCTCGCCCAACGCTGCGCCTCCTCGCTGATCCCGTTGCAATCGGTTCTCACCCGCTGCTCCGGCCTGCCCGCTCGCCGTTTCTGGACTCTCGTCGGTGAATCCATCATCGGCGCTGCGACTTACGTCCCCGACCTGGCACGCGCCGACATCGCCGCGGGCGCGCGTCGCGGCCAACTCGTGCTCGGTGCCTTCGAGGAACGCGGCCTCCCGGTTCGCCGCAGCAGTTGCCTGCAGCGCTAGCGAGAATAACCTGGACGGTTGATCATCAGGATGTCGGATGAGCATTCGCTGAGCGTGAATCTGCGAAGCAGCCCACTGATCGAGGGCCAGATCGGTTTGCTCTGGCCCTCAGGCGCCGGGCGGGGCCGGATTTCCGAGGGCGTGCAGGGCGGCGGCGAGTTCGCGGAACGACGCGAGGATCAGCTCGTCGTAATGGTCGGGGTCCGGCATCATCGCGGCGTTCGTCGTGATCGCGATGACGATCTCGTCACCCTGCGAGCTGATCAGGTGACGCAGGCCGTCGCCGTCGAGAATCGGCAGCGAGCCGACCGCTCGGCGAACCGGCCTGCCACAGAAGATCAGGGTGTCCGTCACCGGCGGCACGTTGCTGATCGTGGTGTTGCAGAACGGCACCGTCGCCGAGTCGTCGAAACGCCGTTGCGCCCTTGCCCATCCGGCGGCGCGCAGTAGCAGGGCAGGTGCCGTCTCCACCCGCAGTTCGGTGCGTTGCACCACCGGATCGGCGGTGCGTTGTTTGGCACGGCTCGCGGACTGCTTGATCGCGGTGAGCCGCTGGATCGGGTCGCCGATGTCGGTGTGCAGGTCCACGATCATCTGGCTGAGCTGATTCGCCGAATCCCATTCGGCGACACCGCGCATCGACATCGGCACCATCGCGGCGAGCGAGCCGTCGGGCACCTCGTCGTGCTCGGCGAGGTAGGTGGCCAGCGCGCCGGAAATCGTCGTCAGCATCAGGTCGTTGATCGTGACCCGCTGTGTCGCCGCGCCTTTCGCGGCGAGCACCTCCGACATCGGGATCGGGACCAGGTGAAAGGTCAGCGCCGCGTCGATGTCGCGGTTGAACCGGGTCGCGGGGCGCAGCGGGGCGGGATCGTGGACCGTGCCCGCGTCGACCAGCGCCCGCAGTTCCTCCCGCGCCACCCGCGCGCGACGCAGACCGGCGCCGAAGCGCACCGGCGCCGACGCGAGCGCGGCGGCCGTGCGCACCGCGGTGGTCAGCGGCCGTGCCATGTCCAGCTGGACCGAAGGCGCGGATCGCGTGCCGAACAGGCGCTGCTCGAGCGCTCTGGTCGCGACCCCGTCGCCGGCGCTGTGATGGAACTTCAGCACCACGATCGTGGTTGTGCCCGGCATCGCCGGTACGCCCTCGACGCGATCCAGCACGTGCACTTCCCACGGCGGTCGCGTCAGATCCATCCGGGCCGAGGTGATCTCGGCTATCCGTGCGCGGGCGTCTTCCCAGGTACCAGGGCCCTCCAGGGTGAGGTGGTCGCGCACCGACAGGTCGGGATCGGGCTCCCAGTACGGCAGATCGAGGTCCATCGGTACGTGCCGCAAGCGCCGGTGGAACAGTTCGGCGTGCCCGATACCCGCCCGCGCCCAGTCCAGCACCTGCTCGAACGTCAACGGTGGGTGCCCCGACGAGTCGGCGAAGTAGACCGCGACGATGTTCGACAGGTGCCGGTCGGTCTCGTCGTAGACGAACACCGCGTCGCGTGGGCTCAGTCGCTGGGCGCCCACCCGGAGTTCGGCGCTCATATGCCCAGGGCTGTCGCCATCATCGGCCAGGAGGCGTGGAGGTCGTCCTCCCAGTAGCCCCAGGAATGGGTGCCGGTCGGGCGGATGTTGTAGGTGATATTCGTGCGGCCGAGTTCCCGGGTCCGCTGCGCCAAGCTCGCCGTGCAATACGCTGTCGCGGCTTCGATACCGCCGCCGACGAGCATTTGATTCGTCAGAATCGACGTCGGATTCTTTCCGTTGATATGCACGCGCGGATTCGACAGCGTGTCGTGTGGCCCCGGCAATCCGGTGCCGGCGGAAATATAGATCGGGATGTTCGGCAAACGATGAGCTTGCACGTAGGGATCGTGCTCGCGCCACGCGGCGTCGGTCTCCGGTCCCCACATGTTCTCGACATCCCCGCCGCCCATCCGCACGACGAGCGAGACGAAGGCTCGGCCGATCGGATCGCTGGTCATCGCGCAGCCGCTGTAGGCGGAGATGCTGCGGTACAGGTCAGGTGCCTGAATCCCGAGATCGAGGACCGAGGTCCCCGCCATCGAGATGCCGGCCAGGGAGTTGATGCCGTTGGTGGCGAAGGCCGCGTCGATCACGGGCGGCAGTTCCTCGGTCAGGAACGTGGTCCACATGTTGTTGCCGTTGTTCTCGAGGTTCTTCGCCAGGCCGGGGTCCGGTCGCTGCCAGTCGGTGTAGTAGCTGAACGCGCCTTCCATCGGGATGACGACGTTGACGTGCTTGTCGGCGAAGAACCCACCGGCATCGGTCTGTCCTGGCCAGTTGGCCGAATCCTCGCCGCCGCCCGCGCCGTTGAGCAGGTAGAGCGTCGGTGCCGGGACCGAGGTGTCGACCGGTCGCAGCACTCGCAGCGCGATCGTGCGATCCATCGCGGGGGAGTAGACGCTGATGTCGGCGACCTGGTTGGCTTGCGTCTGGCTCACCAGGCGCGCGCCGGGCGCGGCTGATGCCTGCGCGCCGTCGACGAAGACGGGCGTCGAGGCCACCGCCAGGACGCAGACGGCCGACATGATTGCACGGAGCATTTCGTTCTTCATGGGTTGCGAGCCTGCTGACTTCTCGGGCGGGAGCGGGGGTCGGCCGCGATGGCCGACCCCCTCACCGCGCTGAACTACCTGCGCTGGAACTACTTGCCCGGGGTGGGCGTGCCACCGCTCGCGCTGATCAGCGCCTGGATGAACGGCGTGACCGCTTCGCTCAGGCTGCCGGCGCCGGTCGCCATCAATTCGTACAGGGAACCCATGCTTAACTCCTGGTGGTGAGGTGAATCAGGCTCGCCGAGCGAGCCGAAGTGCTGTTGCGGCTGGGATTACGGGAAGAAGGCTTCTACCGAACCCAGGAAGACGCCGAGCAGGCCGTCGCCTTCGGCCGCGGAACCCAGTCCGGCGATCGCGGCCATCATGATCTCTTCCAGTGAACCCATGGTGAATCTCCTTGCGTGATATGAGAAGTGATATCACAGCCGCGTAACCACTGTGATATCGGGAATGCGGTTGTCTGTTCCAGCCGGTGGTGGCTAGATGCCGCCGGAGGGTGGGGAGCCGCTCGCGCTGAGCAGCACGTCGACGAAGGGCTGTGCGCCTTTACCGAGGCCGGCCATGCCCGTCGCCAACTATTCGTAAAACGATCCCACTTGGTACTCCTGACGGGGCCGATTCAGCGTTGGGCAGAATCGTCAGGTGTCGACGGGTTGTCGAACTACGGGAACAAGGCTTCCACCGAGCCCAGGAAAGTCCCGAGGAGCAGATCGCCCGAGTTCGCGGACGCCATTCCGCCCAGGACGCCGAGCAACGGCTCCTCGAATGAGCCCATGCTGTATCTCCTTGCACAGTTGTCCAGCCCCCAAAACTGGGGTTTCCCCTCGGTTCGGGTGGGTATCACAATCAGTAGCTGATGTGATGCCCGTAACGTAGCGCCGTCGCCGGAGTGTGGCAACCCGATGTTTCACTCAGTGTGATTTGTTCATTTTTTTCATTCCTGATGGAAGCGTCTAGATGGTTGCCGCGGCGTTCGATCAGACTGCGTGCGACCTGTAGTTACTGCGACTGTCTGGCACAGTAACTGAGCGATTCGTTGTGAACGGCCTCGTTCGCCGCGGGCGTGTCAAGGGGGATTGATATCAACGGCAAATCGGGATGATCTGCGGCTACTTCGAGGCGCTCGTAAGCGGACTTGATGCTCGGCGCGCTGCGGTTCGCGAGCGGTTGTGTTCTGGTTGCGGTGGTCGAATCGGTCATGTTGGTGTAGCTGCAGGTTGTCGGGCGGTTCGCCAGGGCCTGACTTCCCAGCGGTTGCGACGTTGCCGGGAATCCTCTTATTTCTCATGGCCGCCGACGGTTCATCATGTGCATTAGCTATCAAAATGCGGCGTTGACACGGCGCTGGGAAGTCGGTAGTAATGGGTCGGGGGCGGGCCGGGAATCGGCCCGCCCCCGACTGCATTACCGCGTATTACTTACCCGGCGTCGGCGTGCCGCCGCTGACCGAGATCAGCGCCTGAATGAAAGGCAGAACGGCTTCGCTCAGGCTGCCCGCGCCGGTCGCCATCAATTCGTAGAGGGATCCCATGTGTCTTCTCCTTGGGTGAGGGAATGATCAGCGAACTCGATTGGAGTTCGGCGATGTTCTTCGGGTGTAGCGTTTACGGGAAGAAGGCCTCGACCGAGCCGAGGAAGACCGCGAGAAGGCCGTCACCCTCGACCATCGAACCCAGTCCCGCAATTGCGGCCATCATTATCTCGGTCAGTGAACCCATGGCGAATCTCCTTGCATGATTGGTAAGCATCCCGCCGGAAAATGGGGGTACCGTCGACCGGGATGTGGATCACAATCAGATCTCTGTTGTGATGTGGACAACGTAGCTCCGCGCATTTTCTGCGGCAGGAAAATCGTGCGATTCGCGCAATTCGGACTGAGATCCTTCCCGGTGGAAGTGCCGGACGGTGTTGGTACCTGTCACTAAGGATCGCGCCGTGACCTGTACGGATGTCCAGTCCCGTCAGATCGACGGCGAACGGCCACGTTCGCCGCCGAATCTGTCAATCCCCCTGGAGTCGGCCGCGCCAGATGCGCGCCGGAATTCCGCTGACCAGATCCCGGCGCCGCAGCACCTGGATCCGCCACGGGTCGAGGCGAAGCACCTGGAAGGCCGGGTCGTCGGGTCCCTGCCAGAACTGCCCGGGGTCGTAGCCCGCGCCGGGCGGGCTGCCGTGCCGGTACAGGTCCCACACGTGTGCGCGCTCGCCGGGATCATCGGTCCATTCAGCGACCGTGTCGACGGCCACGGTGTTCTGCGCCGGGCTCCAATAGGAAAACGTGACGTGCGGATTTCCCGCGATGTGGGCGGCCTTTACCGGAGTGCGGTACGTCCCGAGCCAGCCAACCGGGTGGTCGGTATCGGTTTCCCAGACCGGAATCAGGACCCGCGAGCGCGGTCGGCCCTCGGCGTCGACGGTGGTCATGGTCGCGTAGTTGATGGCGCCGACGATGGCGTCGAAGTCGGGTTTGATATCGGCGAAAGTATGGACGTGGGCGCGCGTGCGGTTACTCACTGCTGCACCTCGACGTGTTCGAGCACGACAGCCGGAATCGGCTGCGCGGCCGGTCGTCCGGAGGCCGAGGGATCGGGGCTGTCGGTCACGGTGTGAGTCATGGGTTCACCGTGCACCGGTGGACTTCGGACGGACTCAGGATCGACTTCGGGCGTGCGCCGTGTGCAACGTGTGGGGGTCGGCGGCCCGGCCCGCGTCGAGTTCGGTGGTGAGCCGGTCGGCGCCGATGTCGGCGCCGATGCGCGCCTCGATCCGGTCGACATCCCCGCGTTCGGCCGCGGGCAGCGGAGCGCCGGTCGACCGGCGGAGGGTGTCGGCGGCGCCGAGTAGCCGAGCCGCGTGCGCGGAATACCCTGCGAGCGAACGCGCGCCGGCGAGACCTTCCAGAGCGAGTGCGTGGGCGCGGGGATCGCCGGTGCGCAGGGCGGAGTCGAGTCCGCGCAGGTGCCGGTGTTCGGCTTCGTCGGCGTCACCGGCGAGTTCGGCGGTGAAACCCAGTTCGGCGAGGATCAGGGCGGCGCCGAAATGCGATCCGGACCGCAGATGCCAGTCCAGCCAGGTGCTGAGGTACTCGCGGGCCGCGGCCAGATCGCCGCGGCGCCGGGCGACCAGGCCGAGCCCGAGTACCGCGGATTCTTCGCCGACGAGGTGTCCCTGATCGACCGCCACCCGACGGGCTCGCTCGTGGAGCTCGGCGCTGCGGTCGAGCTCACCGCGCAGCAGGGCGATCCGGCCGAGCGAGGTGAGCCGCTCGCCCACTTCGGTCCACAGCCCGAGTTCTTCGGCGGTGGCCAGCGCGCTGCGGTGATAGTCGCGGGCAGCATCGAGGTCGCCGGTCACCTCGGCATAGCTGCCGAGCAGGAAACCCGCGATGGCCTGGCCCCAGCGATCACCTACCCGCGCGAACAGATCCCGGCTCCGTTCGGCGTGCTCGCACAGCCCCATAAGGTCGCCGCGGGCGAACGCGTCCCGCGCCAGCGATACCGAGGCCGCCGCGATACCCCAGTCATCTGCGTTGTCGGCGAAGGCATTGCGCAGGTCGGTCGCGTCGTCCATCCCCTGCTGGGCCGCGAATCCGGAGTACACGTGCGCGAGATACCAGCGAGCGCGCAGCTCCGCCGGTGCGGGTCGCGCGGTGACGGCGGGCAGTGTGTCGACGGTGCGGCCGACACCGACTTCGAGCGCGTCGCGCCACAGCAGCGCCACCCGGCGCGCAGGGGAATCGGCCCCGCCGGGCACCGCGAGAGCGGTGCCGAGGGACCGGATGCCCTCGGCGAGGCGTCCCCGCATCACCCAGTACCAGGCGAGCGCGTTGACCAACCGCAACGCATCCGCGGATCTGCCCGCGGCACGGGCGGTTTCGAGTGCCCGGCGCAGATCGGCGGATTCGGCGTCCAGCCGAGACAGCCAGCGGCGCTGGTCGCCGGTGCGGAGGTGCTGGTCGGCGCCTTCGGCGAAGGCGAGGTAGTAGGCGAGATGCCGCAGCCGCGTGCCGGATTCCTCGCCGCTGTCGCGCAGCCGGTCAACGCCGTAGGCGGCGATCGATTTCAGCAGCCGATAGCGCGGGCGAACATCGGCGGCGGGCGTGATGATCAGGGAACGATCGACCAGGCGGGCCAGCAACTCCGCGACCTCGGTACCCGCGATAGCGCCACCCGCGCAGACCGCCTCGGCCGATTCCATTGTGCTGCCGTCGGCATAGGCCGAAAGCCGCCGCAGCACAGCACGTTCGGGCTCGTCGAGGAGTTCCCAGCTCCAATCGATCACCGCGCGCAGGGTGCGCTGCCGATCCGGTGCGTCCCGATACCCGGACGACAGTAGCGTGAAACGGTCCTCGATCCGGTCGGCGAGGGTGTGTACGCCGAGTGCGCGGACCCGGGTCGCCGCCAGTTCCAGGGCCAGCGGCAGGCCGTCGAGACGGGTGACGATGGTCGCGATCGCGGCGGCATTGTCAGCGGTGACGGTGAAGCCGGGTGCGCTCGAGCGCGCACGCTCGACGAAAAGCTGTGCGGCAGGCGACGTTTCCGCCGTCTCGGAGTCGCCCGAGGTTCGGGTGGCCGGCACGGCCAGCGGTGTCACGTGCCAGATGAATTCGCCCGCGATGTTCAGCGGGACCTGGCTGGTGACCAGTACTCGTAGATCGGGGGCGGTGGCCAGTAGCCGCGAGACGAGCGTGGCGGCGGCCTCGGCGACGTGCTCACCGTTGTCCAGCACGAGCAGCAATTGCTTGCCGCGCACCGCGTCGGCGAGATGAGCGAGCTGAGTTCCGTTGTCGGGCACCGGGAACGGGCTCGAACCCGCGGAATCGTCACGCACATCGAAGGCGGCCGCCACAACCTCGGTGAGTGTCGTCAACGCGCTGTCCGGGTCGGCACCGAGGCACAGCCCGGCGAGCTCGACGAACAACACGCCCTCACGCGCGGAATGCTCGGCGGCGGTGGCCGAAGCGAGGCGGGTCTTGCCGACTCCGCCCGGTCCGGTGAGGGTCACCAGCCGTTCGGCACGGATCAACGCGGCGATCGCGGCAAGGTCGTCGTCGCGGCCGATGAGCGAGGTCGCGGGCACCGGCAGTGCGGGGCGCGGTGTCACGGGTGCGGTGGGCGCGGGCCGAACCCGGGCGCCGAGGGCCGGATCCTGTTCCAGCACAGCACGATGCAGGGCGGCGAGTTCGGGGCTCGGGTCGAGTCCGAGTTCCTCGGCGAGGTGTTCGCGCAGGCGCCGATAGGAATCCAGGGCCTCGCCGTGTCGCCCCGACCGGTACAGCGCCAGCATGTGGGCGGCGCGCAGCCGTTCGCGCAGCGGATGTAGTGCGGTGAGCTCACCGAGTTCGTCGGCGACCTGATCGTGTTCACCGAGGGTGATCCGGGCCTGCGCGAGTTCCTCGACGGCCGTGAGTCGCTGTTCCTCGAGGCGCAGCACCGGAATCCGCGCGAAGTCGTGATCGGCGAGGTCGGCCAAGACCTCGCCGCGCCACAACGCGAGCGCTTGCGCGAGAAGCGTTGCCCGAGCGGCAGTATCCTCGCTCGCGCGCGCCTGGTGGAGCAACTGCTGGAACACCTGGGAGTCCACCGCGGCCTCGGCGACCTCGAGGAGATAGCCGGGGGAGCGCGACACCAGCAACTCCCGCCCGCCCGCTTCGGCGTCGCCGAGGACCCGGCGCAATTGCGAGGCCCGAGTCTGCAACGAACCCGCCGGGTTGGCAGGCAACGCCGTGCCCCACAGATCCTCGACGAGGCGGTCGGCGGGCACGATCCGGCCCGGTTCGACCAGCAGTGCGCCGAGCAGGACCCGCACCTTGAGTTCTGGAACCCGGACGGCTTGTCCATCGTCGGTCCAGACCGCCAACGGACCGAGCACTCCGAAACGCATGTCACCCACCCTAAACGGCCCGGGTATGAGTGCGGCGACGTGCGGTGCCTTGCTCGTCGACGGGATCTCACTGGGCATCTGCGGCACCGACCACGAAGGTGATGTGGCGGTCGCCAACACGCGCCTCGGCGCGGGTGGATTGCGCTGCGCCTCGAACACAGTGCCGGCGACGGCAGCTCGAGGTCGTCTGGAGTCGACCCGAAGGGTTCCTGAAGTGCGGCCCGGCACTGTCGGTCCCAGTTCGAATCGTCCTCGAAGGGAAACTCCTGATGTCCGAGTTCACCGATATCCCCGAGCGGGCAGGTACCCGCCAATGGCTGGGACTTGCGGTACTGCTCCTGCCGACGGTGCTGCTGTTCCTCAGCATGACCGTGCTGTTCCTGGCCACCCCCTATATCGCGGCCGACCTGTCGCCGAGTAGCGGCCAGCTGTTGTGGATCAACGACATCTACGGGTTCGTGATGGCGGGGTTCCTTGTCACCATGGGCACCCTCGGTGACCGGCTCGGCCGCCGCAGGCTGCTGCTGGCCGGTGCCGCGCTGTTCGGCATCGCCTCGATCCTGGCCGCGTTCGCGCCCGGCCCCGACCTGCTGATCGCGGCGCGTGCGCTGATGGGTCTCGGCGCGGCCGCCGTCATGCCCGCCACGTTGTCGCTGATCACGACGATGTTCCGCGACGACCGGCAGCGCGCCACCGCCATCGGTCTGTGGGCGGCTTCGGTGTCGGCCGGTGTGGCGCTGGGCCCACTGCTCGGCGGCCTCCTGCTCGACTCGCTGTGGTGGGGTGCGTCCATGTTGATCGGCGTGCCCGTGATGGCGCTCGTCGTGCTCGGCGTGCCGGTGCTGATTCCGGAATACCGTGCGCCCCAGGCGGGTCGGCTCGATCCGATCAGCGTCGCGCTGTCGCTGGCCGCGCTGCTGCCGTTCGTCTACGGCGTGAAGAAACTGGCCGAGACCGGGTTCACCGCCGAATCCGTGGTCACTGTGCTCGCCGGTGTGGTGTTCGCGGTGGTCTTCGTCCGCAGGCAGTTGCGACTGACCGACCCGCTGCTCGATGTGCGGCTGTTCGCGAACCGGACCTTCAGCGGATCGCTCGCGGTGTACATGCTCGCCGCCATCGCCCTGGGCGGGGTGTACCTGCTGTTCACCCAGTACCTGCAGCTGGTCGCCGCCCAGTCGCCGCTGCAGGCCGGGTTGTGGATCCTGCCTGCCGCGATCGCGCTGGTCATCGTCTCGACCGTGACCCCGGCCATCGCCCGCCGTGTCCGTCCGGCGTTTGTGATCGCCGCGGGCTTGGCGCTGTCGACCGTCGGCTATCTGGCGCTCACCCAGGTCGAGAGCGTGGCGGGATTGCCGCTGCTCATCGTCGGCTTCTACATCCTGTACCCGGGCATCGCCCCCGCCATGGCGTTGATCCCCGGCCTGGTCATCGGTGCGGCGCCCGCCGAGAAGGCGGGCGCGGCGTCGGCGGTGGACAGCACCGCCAGCGATCTGGGTGTGGCACTGGGTGTCGCCCTGCTCGGCAGTATGGGAGCGGCGGTCTACCGGGCCGGAATGTCGGGCGAAGCGGGCGCCGCCGCGGAAACCCTGCCCGGCGCGCTGAGTTCGGCCGAGTCCCTGCCCACCGAGGTCGCCGAGTCCGTCGTGGCCGCCGGCCGCGAGGCGTTCACCAACGGCCTCAACGCCGCGGCATGGGCTGCCGCTGTGCTCTCCGCAGTGGGTGCGGTGCTGGCGGTGGCGCTGCTGCGCCGGATCCCGGCCGGTGCGACCTCCGTTCCGGAAACTGGAGCGACAACGGAGGTCTCGGCGGCCGGGGGTGACACCGAGCGAACCACCGTCGCTGTCTGACCCTCGCGGGATCCCGCCGACCTCAGCGATCCGCAGCACCAGTTCACAGGTGCTGCGGATCGCTGTCCTACCGGGCCCCGATGCCCTTGCGCCGCAGTAGCGTTGGAGTTGCGCGCCGACGCCATCGGTGACTACTGCCGGTTGCCGAGATCATCAGGGGAGGTGCGGCCGGTGACCATCATCAGCAGTTCTGCCGCCGTGCCGGTGATCGGCGTGCCGTTTCCCGCCGTCCAGGAGGTGTCGGTGGTGGTCAACGAGTATCCGGCCAGACGGTTTCGCGCGTGGAAAGGTGCGCCCATCGTCCACACTCGGTCCAGCGAAAGTCGCGCTGCTGCGGGCGGCATGACCCGGTCGACACCGAGCGGGATGGCGATGTCCTGGCCGTGGACCAGCAGATCCATCAGCCGGTCGATCGGTGTGGTGCCGATCGGGATGGCTCTGGAGTCGGTCGTGGCGCGCAGTTGGGCGAGCAATTCGGTGGTCGGTGTTCGGTCGGCGTGCCGGACGGCGGTGTCGTGGATGAGACGGTCGGTGTTGCCGCGAGCACGGATCAGGTTCACCAGCAAGGAGACGATCGTGACGCGGGTGGCCAACACGAGGTGGGCCACGACGTCGCGAACACGCCACCCCGTACACAGCGAGGCGGTATCCCACGCCGATTCGGGCAGGTCGCGCAGCAGTTCGACCAGGGTGGCTCGTTCCTCGGCCACCGCCTGCCAGATCGTGTCGTTCATCGTGTCGTGTCCGGTCATCGTCGAGTCTCCTTCAAAGGGGCGTTCTCGGTACCGTAGGAGTTCCACCGAGGTGGAGGTGCCAGCGAAAGTGACTCACATCACATATCTGACGATCGGCGAGCTAGCCGCCCGAACCGGTGTCGCGGTGCGAACGGTCCGGTTCTACTGCGATGCGGGCCTCCTGGCTGCCGCGCGCTCGCCGACCGGCCACCGAGTGTTCGAACCCGGCGCTGTCGATCGACTCCTGCTGTTGCGCCGGTTGCGTTCCTTCGGCGTCGGACTCACGGCGATCGAAGACGTGCTGGACGGCACCCGGTCGATCGCGGAGGTGATCGCGGCCGAACGGGTCGCCGTCGACGACGAACTCGACGCACTGAACCGGCGTCGGGCGCTCCTGCGCGCTGTCGAATCGGCAGCCCCCGATACCCAGGACGAGCACCTGAATCTGCTTGCCGCCGTGATCGATCCGCGAGCCGCCCATGATGTGCTTGTCACGTTCTGGCGCCGCCAGCTCACCCCGCTACCGGCCGCGGCCGTCGACGGCTTCCTCGGCATGAACGTCCCCGAACTGAGCGCCGACGCCAACCCCGAACACCTCATCGCCTACGCGGAACTCATTGCCGCCGTATCGAACCCGGATATCGCGACCGCCATGTACGACACGATCCGCCACCGCAGCACCCCCGGCGTCCGCGACGAACGCCGCCTACTGTTCGACGTCGCCGACGCCTGCGTCGCGGCAGCACCCCGCGTAGCCGCGGGCCATCCACCCTGCCCCGGCGCGGAACTCGACCACTACGTCGATGTCCACGCCACCGCCCGCGGCCGCCACGACACCCCCATCTTCCGTCGCCAACTCCTCACCGACGCTGCGGGCGCGGACCACCGAGTCCGCCGATACTGGCAACTGACAACAAGATTCACCGGCGAGGCCGTCACCTCCGGTGCCGCCCAACTCTGGCTCTTCGACGCCCTGAGCGACTCGGTGACGCGACAAGGGGAGGCCGATGACCGGCCTCCCCTTTCTCGAATCAGAACTCAGGGAACAACTTCGACGATGTCGCCCGGCTCCAGCCACTCGTAGTGCGCCTTCGCGCCCTCCGGGGTCAATCGGATGCAGCCGTGGGACTGCTCCTCGGTGGGTCCGATGTGATAGGCGATGTCGCCGTTGAAGAAGATCGCGTATTCCATGGGTGCGTTGTGCAAAGTGCTCCAGTGGAACGGCTTCTTGAACGCCACGTTGAACACTCCGGGGGGCGTTTCGTAGCCGGGACGGCCGTGTGACATCGGGCTGGGCCCGAAGGTGACGTTGCCGTTGTCCATCAACCACGCGTTATTGGTCGACAGCTGCAGGCACGCACGCGCTTTCTCGCTGCACGGGGCCACCACGGGCTCCGGCGGCGGGGCGGGAATGATGGCGGGCACGCCGGGCACATCGGGCCCGCCCGGCCACAGTGGTTCGGCCTGCACTGGTGCTGCGACCGCGGCTCCGACCATCGCCGCGCACATCGCCGCCTGCACGGCCCACCGGGGAATACGACTACTACTCACGAAATCTTGCCTCTCTCGCCGCGCCCACCCCTGGTCGTCGTACGCCCAGAACATGAGCTTTCACCATCGACACAAGCCTCGGAAACATAGAGGTACAGCGATCATGGAGTATTGCGATCGTGTTGAGCAAGCCCGAGGCCGGGCCACCGGCGCGTCACGCACCTGAGCAGACAAAAGTGTGAGCACTTGACTACTTAGGTAAGCCTGACCTACTCTGATCTCGGCGTACGGATGAGCCGGTAGTCCCGAGGGCTGCGGTCGACTCCGCCATCCTGCCGCGGCGGGCTCCGTTTTCGAGACGGAGCTCGCCGCTACGTCTTCCCGGCTGCCTCGCACGGTTTCTGATGGTGTAAACCGGATCATATGAGCGAATTGTCCCTGTCCCTGGCCGACGTCACCCCCGAGTTGATGACGAAGGCCAGCGAAGGCACCTTCACCGACCTCATCGGCTTGCGCTACACCGAGGTCTCCCCGGACCGGGTGCGCGGCGAATGGGAAGTGCGCCCCGCGCTGTACCAGCCCGCGGGTATCCAGAACGGCGGCGTCTACTGCACCGTCATCGAAACCCTCGCCAGCGTCGGCGGCGGCGTCTGGTTCGGCGAGCGTGGCTCGGTGGTCGGCGTCAACAACAACACCGACTTCCTGCGCGCCGTCCGCGAGGGTGTCCTCACCGGCGAGGCCACCCCGATCCATCGCGGCCGCAGCCAGCAACTCTGGGTCGTCGTCATCACCGACACGGACGGCCGCACCGTCGCCCGCGGCCAGGTCCGCCTGCAGAACCTGGCCGCCTAGCAGTCCCCTCGGTAGAGCTGCGCGTCAGCCGAAGGTGGTGATCCGCCACCCACCGCGGTCGAGCACATCGACGATCAACGCGCCGATATTCCACGCGTCGTCGTCGCCGCGGTGGTGGGTGCCTTCGAGGGCGATCTCGGCGATCTGGAGCGCGCGGTCCATGCCCGGTCGTCGGCGCAGGTCGTGGGTCTCGGCGAAGACCTGTTTGGCGTTGGTGTGTTCGGGGCCGAACGGGTATTCGACGCCGGTCGCCGCGCATTGGGCGCGGAACTGCTTGCGGTCGTAGTCGCCCCAACTCGCCCACGGCCGCTCGCTCGCCGCGAACTCGCTCGCCAGCAGACGGCACGCCGCACCGAAGTCGACGCCCTCATCGACCTGCTCCTGGGTGAGCGTGGTGAGCTCGGTGCAGAAATCGCTCACCGTGGACCGGGTCGGGCGCACGATGATCCCGTGCTTGCTCACTCTGGTTCGGGTGGCGAGATCGACCACGGTGATCCCGATCTCGATGATCTCGGTGGTCTGCCCGGCGGGCGGATCGCCTGCCCAGCAGGTGGCCTCCACGTCGACCACATTGAGCAGGCCGGTCCATTCGTTCATGGGTGTGACGGTACGGGCGGGTAGTGGCGCGCTCCAGCGATATTCGCGGGCGTGGAGTCGGCGCAACCGCTGCTCGACCGGTGACGTGGCTGCTTCGGAGCCGAGCGTGGGCCCATCGTTAACATCTCGTTAACCACCTCGGGGTCGTCCCCGGTCGCGCTCGGCGGCGGTCGCCGCGCGGACGCGGGACGTGCCAGAATGTCGCTCACCGACCACCACCCGCCGAGGAGAGAACGTATGCGCCTGTCGCCGCACGAGCAGGAACGGTTGCTGCTGAGTTATGCGGCCGAGCTGGCGCGCCGGAGGCAGGCGCGTGGGTTGAAGCTGAACCATCCCGAGTCGATCGCGTTGATCACCGATCATGTGCTCGAGGGTGCACGCGACGGGCGAACCGTCGCGGAATTGATGTCCTCGGGGCGGTCGGTGCTCACCCGTGCGGATGTGATGGACGGGGTGCCTGAGATGATTCACGACGTGCAGGTCGAGGCGACGTTCCCCGATGGGACCAAGCTCGTCACCGTGCACCACCCGATCGGATAGGCGACGCGCATGATTCCCGGTGAATATCTGTGTGCCGAGGGCACGATCGCCTTGAACGAGGGCGCGGTACGCGTCGAACTCGAGGTGGTCAATACCGGTGACCGCCCGGTCCAAGTGGGCAGCCACGTGCATTTCCCGCAGTCCAACGCCGCGCTGGAGTTCGACCGCGAGGCCGCCTACGGGCACCGGCTCGATATTCCGGCAGGCACCGCGGTTCGTTTCGAACCCGGTCTGCCGCAGCGGATTTCGCTGGTTCCACTCGGTGGCACCCGCGAGGTATACGGCATCAGCGTGAACCCGCCGGGGCAGCTGGATGCAGATGATTCACCGCGATATCCGGGAGAGAGTCGATGACGGAACTGAGCCGCGCCCGCTACGCCGAACTGTTCGGGCCGACCACCGGCGACCGTATTCGCCTGGCCGACACCGACCTGCTCATCGAGATCACCGAAGACCGCAGTGGCGGACCGGGACTCGCCGGTGAGGAAGCGGTGTTCGGCGGCGGCAAGGTGCTGCGCGAGTCGATGGGTCAGTCGCGCGCCACTCGCGCCGACGGTGCCCCCGACACCGTCATCACCGGCGTGGTCATCGTCGACCACTGGGGCATCATCAAGGCCGACGTCGGCATCCGCGACGGCCGCATCTGCGGCATCGGCAAGGCAGGCAATCCCGACACGATGTCGGGCGTGCACCCGGACCTGGTCGTCGGGCCGTCGACCGAGATCATCGCGGGTAACGGCCGCATTCTCACCGCGGGCGCCATCGACTGCCACGTCCACTTCATCTGCCCGCAGCTGATGGACGAAGCGCTCGGCGGCGGCATCACCACCCTCATCGGTGGCGGCACCGGCCCCGCCGAAGGTTCCAAGGCCACCACCGTGACACCGGGCTCCTGGCATCTGGCGCGGATGCTGGAATCGCTCGATCACTGGCCGATGAACATCGTGCTGCTCGGCAAGGGTAACACGGTCAGCCACGAATCGATGTGGGAGCAATTGCGCGGCGGCGCATCGGGTTTCAAACTGCACGAGGACTGGGGCTCCACCCCCGCCGCGATCGATGCCTGCCTCACCGTCGCCGACGCGGCGGGCGTGCAGGTGGCGCTGCACTCGGACACGCTGAACGAGGCCGGTTTCGTCGAGGACACCCTCGCCGCCATCGCGGGCCGCGGCATCCACGCCTACCACACCGAGGGCGCGGGCGGCGGCCACGCGCCCGACATCATCACTGTCGCTTCCCATCTCAATGTGCTGCCGAGCTCCACCAACCCCACCAGGCCGCACACCATCAATACCCTTGACGAGCACCTCGACATGCTGATGGTCTGCCATCACCTGAGCCCGTCGATCCCCGAGGATCTGGCCTTCGCCGAATCGCGGATCCGCCCGTCCACCATCGCCGCCGAAGACCTCCTGCACGACCTGGGCGCCATCTCCATGATCGGCTCGGACTCCCAGGCGATGGGCCGCATCGGCGAAGTGGTGATGCGTACCTGGCAGACCGCGCACGTGATGAAACGCCGCCGCGGCGCCCTGCCCGGCGACGGCGCGGCCGACAATGCCCGCGTGCAGCGCTACATCGCCAAATACACCATCTGCCCGGCGGTTTCGCACGGGCTCGATGACGAGATCGGTTCGATCGAAGTCGGCAAACTCGCCGACCTGGTGCTGTGGGAGCCCGCGTTCTTCGGCGTCCGGCCGCACGCTGTCCTCAAGGGCGGCATGATCGCCTGGGCCGCGATGGGCGACGCCAACGCCTCCATCCCCACTCCCCAGCCCGTACTCCCGCGCCCCATGTTCGGCGCCGCGGCCCCCGCCGCCGCGGCCACCTCCCTGCACTTCGTCTCCGAACAGGCCATCGACGACGGCCTCGCGAACCGATTGAACGTGCGCCGAAAGCTGGTGCCGGTCAAGAACGCTCGCCGTGTCACCAAGGCCGACATGCCCCACAACGACGCCATGCCACGCATCGAAGTGGACCCCGACACCTTCACCGTCCGCATCGACGGGGAGGTCTGGGCCGAGGAACCCGCCACCGAACTCCCGATGGCCCAGCGCTACTTCCTTTTCTGACCCACCGCCGGGGTGAGCTAGTGCCTCGTCAAGCAACCTTCGGTAGGTAATCCGGTAGCCGGATCTTGGAGTTGACGGCGAAGTCTCGCTTGGGTCGGGCGTGCTGGTTGTGCCAGCGGATGTAGGCACCGATCGCGGCATCTTGCTCGCCGTGGCTGCGGTGATCGGTGCAGTTCAACGCGAAGTAGCGCAGCGCCGCGAACTCGGACTCGATCCAGTTCAACCACGACGAATACGTCGGTAAGAACACCAACTCCACCTCATGTG